>NZ_MSKL01000001.1 GCF_001937665.1 Actinomyces oris
CCATCACCACCACCGAGACCTCCACCCCCTACGACCTCGTCCGCATCATCACCTACCTCACCGACGACGCCGAAGAAGCCCAAGGCCACTAACCCCCCACACGCCTGCTCCACTCACATCTCGCCATCTCCACTCGCGTGATGCGAGCAAACATCACGACACCGAAAACACCATCCCCCAGGGGTGGGTCCCTGCCCCGCGGTGGAATCCCTACTGGCCCCGCTTGAGCCCCGCCGTCTCAGATACGCCGAGGTGAGCGGGCCTCATCCAGCCGGGCATCCCTCCACACCCAGAAGTCAGGCACCCAACACCGCAGGCACCTTTCAGGCGGATGAGCCAGACGTCCAGGCCTTCATCCCACCCTCAAGGTTGAGGAGCCGCCCGGTGTAGCCCGCCGCCCTCAGCGCCTCGATGGCCCGGGCCGAGCGCACCCCGGCGGCGCACACGACCACCGTCGGCCGGTCCGGGTCGAGCTCACCCATGCGCACCACGACCTCACGCAGCGGAATGTGCAGCGCGCCCTCCAGCGGCTTGAGCGCCACCTCAACGTCCTCACGCACATCCAGCAGCGCCGGCGGCTCGACGCCCTCCAGGAGCCTCCTCAGCTCGGTAGCGGAGACAGTGTCCCTTTCTGCCCCTGACCCCAGGACCGCACCACCTCGCTGAATCCGGCAGGACGCAGCGGAGCCGGACTCGGAACTCCCTGGTCGCCGGCAGGAGTCGTCCCCGGAACCGTGGGCCTGCGACTGCGCATCGGCGTCAGAAGTCCGGGGGAGTGCGCAGGCATCAGCCTCCGTGACCAGTGCAGTGATACTCGGGTTCTCCCCGCACGCCGGGCAGGCCGGGTTCTTCGCCACCGGAATCTCCCGCAGATGCGCCCCCCAGGCATCGAGCATCGCCAGGCGCCCCAGCAGCGGCTGCCCGCCGCCGATCACCAGCTTGAGCGCCTCAGCGGCCTGCATCGTCCCGATGATCCCTGGCAGCACCCCCAGCACCCCCGCCTCCGCGCAGGAGGGCACCGAACCTGCGGGCGGCGGAGCGGGGTGCAGGCACCTATAGCACGGGCCCCGGCGCGCATCGAAGACCCCCACCTGCCCGTTGAACCCCAGCACCGCCCCGTGCACCAGCGGCAGCCCCAGCATGACGGCGGCGTCATTGACCAGGTACCGCGTGGGGAAGTTGTCCGTGCCGTCAATGACCACGTCCCAGCCGCCCAGCAGATCCAGGGCGTTGGCCGCGGTCAACCGAGTCTGGTGGGCGACGACCTCAACGTCCGGGTTGAGTGCCCTGATCGCCTCGGCCGCCGAATCCACCTTGGGGCGGCCCACGGAAGCCGTGGCATGAATGACCTGGCGCTGCAGGTTGGACACGTCGACGTCGTCGTCATCAATGAGCCCGATCGTCCCCACCCCGGCGGCCGCCAGATACAGGGCCGCCGGCGCCCCGAGCCCACCAGCACCGATGAGCAGGACCCGGGCGGCCCGGATGCGCTGCTGCCCCACGACCCCCACCTGCGGTACCAGCGCGTTGCGGTGGTAGCGCTCCAGCTCATCGCGGCTCAGTGGCCGTAGACGCTCCTCGGCGACCACCGATCCGCAGACGCCATCACGATCGCTTTGATCAACGGCGTTCACAACGCCCTCCCTCATCTCACCCAGTTCTTCTCTCAACGTCTCAGTACCGTGGTCCTCAACCCCGGCGAGGCAGGATGCGCACCTGCACCGCCTTGATCACGCAGCAGACCTCCCGGCCCTCAGTGATGCCGAGCTCGGCCACAGCTCCCGCCGTGACCGCCGCCGACAGCCGCTGCCCCTCCTCCAGCTCCAGGCGCACACTCACCAGCGCCCCCGAGCGCTCCAGCCCCGTCACCCGGCCGGTCAGGACGTTGCGGGGACTGCCGTGCGGTGCCTGACGGTAGAGGGCGACGGCGTCGGGTGGCACCAGCGCAATCCCCGGCGCTCCGGGGCGAAGGACCTCGTCGTGGTCGTCCCGGTGGCCCTGCTTGCCGACCTGTTCCTCAACCACATCCTCCCGGGGGCGGCCATGAATGACCTGCCCCGACGGCAACCGCAGCCCCGGAGCCTCGGTGCCGCCGTCGATGACCCCCGTGAGCACGGCCGTTCCCGTCAGATGGGCGACGAAGTCCGAACGCGGCGCGGACAGGACCCTCGCCGTCGGCCCCTGCTCCACCACTCGGCCCCGGTCCAGGACGACGACGGCCTCAGCCAGCGCCGTCAGGTCCAGGACGTCATGGGTCACCAGCAGCAGGGTCAGTCCCTCCTCGGCGCAACGGCGAGCCACCAGGCGGCGCATCTCCTGGCGGGCGGTGACGTCCAGGGCGGCCATCGGCTCGTCCAGGACCAGCAGGCGAGGCCCCGTCGCCAGCGCCCGAGCCAGTGCCACACGGGCCGCCTGCCCGCCCGAGAGCGCGCCACCCGAACGGGAGGCCAAGTGACCTGCCCCGACGGCGGCCAGCTCGGCGCGGGCCCGGCGCGTCGCCTCCGCCCGGCTCACCCCCTGGCAGCGCAGCGCGAACAGCACGTTGCCCAGCACCGACATGTGGGTGAAGACGCCCGGCTCCTGGCTGAGCAGCGCCACCCGGCGGCGCCCCGCCCGCACGAAGCGCCCAGGGCCGTCCAGCACTCGTCCACCGAGCACCACTCGACCGTTCTCAGCATCCAGAAGACCGGCCACCACGGAGCAGACCGTCGACTTGCCCGAGCCATTAGGACCGATGAGAGCCGTCGTGCGCCCCGCCTCCACCTCCAGGTCGACGGCGACATCGCGCTCCGGCAGCCTGAAGGCGACCTGCAGGTCCTGGCCACGCCCGGTGCCCTGGGGCGACTCGGCAGTCCGGTCATCCCCGCCCGGGGCCGAGGGCTCCGAGCCCTGGGGCTCCGACGCAGCGGCTTCGTGGTCCTGGTGTCCGTGGCGGGCCAGCAGGTGGCTGGCCACCCTGCCCCAGTCGATGTTGGTCGCCCCGACGATGACGAAGGACAGCCCGATGAGCACGGCGGCGAGGGCCAACGAGGTGGCTGTGTCCTTCTCCCGCTCCAGGTAGATGGCCAATGGCATCGTACGGGTGACGCCCTCCTTGGAGCCCGCGAAGGCGATGGTCGCCCCGAACTCGCCCAGGCTCCGGCCCAGGGCCAGGGCGGTGCCCCGGGCCAGAGCCGGCGTCGCCAGCGGCAGCGTCACCTGCGCCAGAACCCGCCATGGGCCGGCCCCGAGGCTCCGGGCGGTGACTTCGGCCCGCTTGTCGCGGCTGCGCAGCGCCGCCTCCAGGGTGACCACCAGGAAAGGCATGGAGACGAACACCTGGGCGATGACCACCGCAGTGGTGGAGAAGGCGATGGGAACTCCCCACTCCTTCAGCTGCGCTCCCAGCAAGCCGCGGTTCCCCAACGTGGACAGCAGCGCGATACCGGCCACCACCGGTGGCATCGTCATCGGCAGCACCGCGAGGATCCGCGCGATCCTCACACCCGGCCAGCTGCGGGACAGCAGCAGCGCCAGCGGTACACCCAGCACCACGCAGATGACCGTGGAGGTCAGGCAGGTGCGGATCGAGAGCCACAGCGCAGCCTGCGCCGACGGCGTCGCCAGCAGCTGGGGGAGCTGCCCCCAGGACACGCGAGTCCCCATGCCCACCAGGGGCAGAACGATCGCGCAACCTCCCAAGACGGCCAGCGCGGTCACAAGGACGGGCAAAGGCGAACGAGCGGCCCGCCCACGCCCCAGGAGGGCGCGAACGGGCCGTCGTACCGACTGCTGCTCGGAGAGCGCAACGGGGGGCATCTGGTTCACAGAATCATGTGTACCAGGTCGCCGAGTCAGGCCTGCAAGCCGTCACGGAGCGGTCGTCTCCGCGGTGGGCTTGTTCGCCTCCGGGGCGGACGACCCCTCAGCGGTCGCGGCCTGGGACGGGGCGGTGCTCGCTGCGGTACCGCCCCCAGCGCTGGAGCTCGCCCCGGCACTCGCGCTGGCAGTGGTGCTGCCGGGCTTGCCGAAGCCGTGCTTGGCCAGGATCTCCTGACCGGCCTTGCCGGTGACGGCGTCAATGAATGCCTGAGCGCCCGCGGGGTTCTTGGGCTCGGCCGTCTGGGCGATCGGGTAGTGGTTGACGACGCCGCCGTCGGGGATGTCGATCTTGTCCGCCTTGTCCTTGGCGGCCGCGGCGTCAGTGGTGTAGACGATGCCGGCGTCGGCCTCACCGGACTCGACCTTGCCTCGCACGTCGGTCACCTTCTGCTCCTCGGAGACCGGGTTGAGAGTGACTCCCTGCGCGGCGGCGAGCTTCTTGGTGGCCTCACCGCAGGGCACCTCGGGGGCGCAGATGACCAGGTTGGCGCCCTCCAGCGACGAGTCCAGCCCGGTGATCTTCTTGGGGTTGCCCTTGGGGACGATGAGGGTCAGGACGTTGGTGGCGAACTCGGTCTGGTCCCCGACCAGCTTCTGGTCCGCAGCGGTCTTCATCGTGGAGTTGTTGGCGGTGGCCAGGACATCGGCGCTGTTACCGCCCGCCAGGGAGGACACCAGGTCCTGGGAACCCTGGAAGTCGAAGGTGACAACCAGGCCGGGGTTGTCCTTCTCCACGGTCTTCTCGATCTCCTCGAAGGCGTTCTGGAGGGAGGCGGCGGCCAGGACCGTGACCTTGCCGGTGGCCTTCTGCACGCCGCCCGAGGCGCTTGCGGAGGCGGCGCCCGAAGCGGCGCCGGTGGAGCTGTTGGAGGCGGAGCCGCCGCAGGCGGCCAGGGAGACGGCGGAGAGCAGGCTGACGGCGGCGATGGCCGCGCGACGGGAGATGCCCAATGCGTGTCCTTTCGTGAAGCTGCCGGTTCAGGCTCCCTGGGAGGGGGTGACGTCGTTGACCCCCTGGTTGCCGGTTCCCTGGGTCCGTACCGGGGTCCAGCCGCGTGAGGTCCGTGCAGTGGAGGTGGCGCCCTCGCGTGAACGGTAGACCACGTAGGGGCGGGTCACGTAGCCCACGGGTGCGGAGACCACGTGGACCAGGCGGGTGAAGGGCCAGATCGCCAGGAGCAGGAAGCCGGCGATGACGTGGAGCTTGAAGGAGACCGGCACGTCGGCCATGAGCTCGGGGCGAGGCTGGAGGATCAGCACCGAGCGCAGCCAGGGGCTGATCGTCTCGCGGTAGTCGTAGCCGTGGGCGTCGGCGAGCTGGTTAAGGACCGTGGCGGCCGATCCCAGCAGGATCGGGACGATGAGGAAGCAGTACATGACCAGGTCGTTGCGGGTGGTGGCCAGGCGCACGCTCTTGACGACGAGGCGCCGGTAGATGAGCCCTGCCAGGCCCACGATCGTCATGATGGCCGCGAAGGTTCCCAGGTAGGTGGCGCCCAGGTGGTACATGTGCTGGGAGATGCCCAGCATCTCGGTGACGTCCTTGGGCACCAGGAGCCCGACGACGTGACCGCCCATCACCATGAGGAAGCCCAGGTGGAACAGGGGGGAGGCCAGGCGCAGGATGCGGGACTCGTTCCACTGCGAGGAGCGGGAGGTCCACCCGAACTGGTCGGTGCGCCACCGCCAGATCATGCCTGCCACCAGCAGCACCAGGCTGGCGTAGGGCAGGGTCACCCACATGAGGTTCTGCTGAATCGGGCTCATGTCATGCTCTCCTGGCTGCTCGTGAGGGGGACGGGTCGGCGACTGGTACGGAGCCCGGCACGGCGGGTGCACCGGACAGGCTCGGGTTGCGCACGGGAATGGTGGGGAAGGGCAGGGTGTCGGTGACTCCGACGGTCTCGGTGGGCGGCCCGGCCGCCACGAGGGCGCGTACGCGCTCGGCGGTGGCCTCGTCGATCTGCGGCAGAGTCATCGAGACGGCCTCCACCAGCCCCGCGTAGGGGGAGGCGGCGTCGGCCAGGGCGCTGCGCAGCACCTCGATGCCCTCCCGGTGGGAGGACAGGAGCGCACTGGCCACCTCGTCGCCGCTGCGCGCGGACAGCTCGAGGACCACCGGCAGGTAGTCGGGCAGCTCGTCGGCGGCCATCTCGTAGCCGGCCGCCGCCAGCGCTTGCTTGAAGGCCAGCAGCGCGGCGCCCCGATGCCGGGTGTCGCCTACCGTGTAGTACGTCAGGTACAGGCAGCAGCGCCGGCGTCGGTCGAAGACCTCCACGTAGTGCTCGGCCATGGCCCGCTCACCGCGGCGCCGCGCCTGAGCGATGAACTCCTCCAGGAGGACGGCCACCTCCGCCGGCAGTGTGGCCAGCTCGGCCTCGACGGCGTTCAGATGCGTCTCCAGAGTGCCCTCGGCCGGATAGTCCAGCAGCAGCGAGGCCGCCATGTGCACGGTGGCTCGCTGGGAGGGTGTCAGCTGCACCTCGGCGGGTGCTTGAAGAACCCGGGGGGCGCGGACGAAGGAGACCATCTCAGAGGTCCCTGGGGGCCGCGGCCGCCGGGCCGCTCGAGGTGGCCCGGGCCGAGGAGTCGGCCGCCTGGGCCTGCCCCACCGGCTCAGGCACACCGACCTGCGGCATGCCCGGACCTGCGGCCGGCACCGGCTCGCGGCGCACGGTCGGCAGTGGCAGGCTCACCGGGCCGCCGTTCATGGCGCCGCCGCCCTGGCCGTGGAAGGAGGCGACGTCAGGGTGGCACCCGGCCGGGGCCCCCTCACCCAGAAGGGTCATGACGTCGTTGCCCATGGACTCCATGCCGCGGGGGACCTCGGGCTTGGCGGTGGGGATGACGTAGCGGTCGTCGTACTTGGCGATGGCCAGCAGCCGGTACATGGCCTCCAGCTTCTTGCCGTCCAGGCCCACGGCGGCGGCGATGGCCGGGTCGGGCTCGCGGCCCAGGCGCACGTCGCGCATGTGGGAGCGCATCGCGGCCAGGCGCCGCAGCACGAGCTCGACCGTGTTGGTGTCACCGGCCGTGAACAGGCCCGCCAGGTACTCCAGCGGAATGCGCATGTCGGAGACGGCCGTGAGCAGCACCTTGTAGTTCTCACCGTCCAGTCCGGCGGCCGCGACCTCGTCGACGACCGGGGAGAGCGGCGGGATGTACCAGACCATCGGCATGGTGCGGTACTCGGGGTGCAGGGGCAGGGCCACCTCGTAGGTGTCGATGAGGTCCCAGATGGGGGAGGCCTGAGCCGCCTCGATCCAGTTGTCCGGGACGCCCTCGGCGCGCGCACCAGCCACGACCTCCGGGTCGTGGGGGTTGAGGAGGATCTCGCGCTGGGCCATGTAGAGGTCCTGCGGGTCCTTGACGGCGGCGGCCTGCGAGACGCGATCGGCGTCGTAGAGGAGGACGCCCAGGTAGCGCAGGCGGCCCACGCAGGTCTCCGAGCACACAGTGGGCTGGCCGATCTCCAGGCGCGGGTAGCACAGGGTGCACTTCTCGGCCTTGCCGGTGGCGTGGTTGAAGTAGACCTTCTTGTAGGGGCAGGAGGACACACACATGCGCCAGCCACGGCAGGCGTCCTGGTCCACCAGGACGATGCCGTCCTCAGTGCGCTTGTACATGGCGCCCGACGGGCAGGCGGACACGCAGGTGGGGTTGAGGCAGTGCTCGCAGATGCGCGGCAGGTAGAACATGAAGGCCGACTCGATGTCGGTGCGCACCTTCGTGCTCATCGCCTCGATGATCGGGTCCTGCTGGAGGGTCTCCATGGAGCCGCCCAGGTCGTCATCCCAGTTGGGACCCCACTTGATGGTGGGCATGTACTCGCCGGTCAGCTGGCTCTTGGCGCGCGCCACCGGAATCGCCGGGGAGTCCTTGGGGGCCGAGAGCAGCTTGTCGTACTCGTAGGTCCACGGCTCGTAGTAGTCCTCGACCGTGGGCATCTCCGGGTTGGCGAAGATGTTGACCAATCGGCGCAGGCGCCCGCCCGAGCGGGGCCGCAGGCGGCCCGAGGCCGTGCGCTCCCAGCCGCCGCGCCAGGTGTCCTGGTCCTCCCAACCCTTGGGGTAGCCGACACCCGGGCGGGTCTCGACGTTGTTGAACCACATGTACTCGGTGCCCTCGCGGTTGGTCCAGGCCTGCTTGCAGGTCACTGAACAGGTGTGGCAGCCGATGCACTTGTCGAGGTTCATCACCATTGCGATCTGGGCCATGACCTTCATCAGAACGTCACCTCCTGGTTGCTGCGGCGACGGATAAGCGTGACCTCGTCGCGGTTGTTGCCCGTGGGGCCGATGTAGTTGAAGGCGTAGGACAGCTGCCCGTAGCCGCCTGCGAAGTGGCTGGGCTTGAGCACGATCCGCGTCAGGGAGTTGTGCGTCCCGCCGCGCCTGCCGCTGGACTCGGTCAGCGGGGTGTTCATGGTGCGCTCCTGGGCGTGGTGCATGAAGACCATGCCCTCGGGGATGCGGTGGGAGACGATGGCGCGCGCCGCCACGATGCCGTTGCGGTTGTAGGCCTCGACCCACTCGTTGTCCTTGACGCCGATCTTGTCGGCGTCCTGGGGGCTCATCCAGATGGTCTGGCCTCCGCGTCCCAGCGTGAGCATGTGCAGGTTGTCGAAGTACTGCGAGTGGATCGCCCACTTGTTGTGCGCGGTGATGTAGCGCACCGCGACCTCCGCCGTGCCCGCCTGGCTCGTTGACACCGAGCCCGGCGCGGCCTCCCCGTACAGGGCGTGGAAGTCCAGCGGTGGCCGGAAGATCGGCAGGGACTCGCCCATGTCCCGCATCCAGTCGTGGTCGAGGTAGTAGTGCATGCGCCCGGTCAGGGTGTGCCAGGGCTTGGCGTGCTCCACGTTGACCACGAAGGCCGAGTAGCGCCGCCCGCCGTGCTCGGAGCCGGACCACTCCGGGGAGGTGATGACTCCCTGGGGTTTGACCTGGGTGTCGGCGAAGGAGATGAGCTTGCCGGCCTCCTCCTCGCTGAGCTCGACCAGCGTGGTGCCGGTGCGCTTGGACAGCGTGTCCCAGCCCTCGGTGGAGATGCGCCCGTTGGTGGTGCCCGACAGCGTGAAGATGGCGTCGGCGGCGCGGATGTCGGTGTCGATCAGCGGCCGGCCGGCGGCCTCGCCGTCGGTGGAGACCCCGTGGTTGCGGGCCAGGCGCTCCACCTCCGGCCCGGGCTTGAGCATGATGCCCTTGCAGGGCAGCCCCAGCTTCTCGGCCAGGGGGCCCAGGGCGTCGAACTTGGCCCGGATCTGGGTGTAGTCCCGCTGAGTGGGTACCAGCTTGGGCATCGTCACTCCCGGCACCCACTCCTGGGGGAGGGAGGACACGTCACCGTGTGCCATCGTCAGGGCGTCGGGGGTGTCGTGGGTCAGGGGCGCGGCGACGACGTCGGTCTGGGTGCCCAGGTAACGCGGGGCCCAGGCGGAGATGAGACCGGCCAGGGTCTGGAAGACCTGGAAGTCGGTGCGCGCCTCCCAGGGCGGGTCGATGGCCGCGTTGAAGGAGTGCACGAAGGGGTGCATGTCGGTCGAGGAGATGTCGTGCTTCTCGTACCAGGTGGCCGCCGGCAGGACGACGTCGGAGTGCAGGGTGGTGGAGGTGTTGCGGAAGTCCGCGGTCCACATGAGGTCGAGCTTGCCAGTGGGGGCCTCGTCGCGCCAGGTCACCGAGGCCGGACGCTGCTCGGGCGGGGTCTCGACGGCGTTGACGTCGTTGTCCGCACCCACCATGTGGCGCAGGAAGAACTCCGTGCCCTTGGCCGAGCTGCCCAGCAGGTTCGTGCGCCACGAGCACAGGATGCGCGGGAAGTTCTCGGGGGCGTCGGGGTCCTCGCAGGCGAAGCGCAGCTCACCGGAGCGCAGCTGCTCGACGATGTAGTCCTTGGGGTCCATGCCCGCCTCGGCGGCCTGCTGGCCCAGGAGCAGCGGGCTGCGGTTGAAGGTCGGGTAGGACGGCGTCCACCCGCGCTTCATGGCCTCGACCATGGCGTCGGTCGTGGTCTTGCCCGCCAGGGTGCCGGGCCCCAGCGGGGAGGCCAGGCGCTCGGCGGAGGTGGTGTCGTAGCGCCACTGGTCGGTGGTGAGGTACCAGAAGCCGGTGGAGATCATCTGCCGGGCCGGGCGGTGCCAGTCCAGGGCGAAGGCGTACTGCTGGAAGCCGCTGAGCGGGCGGACCTTCTCCTGACCCACGTAGTGGGCCCAGCCGCCGCCGTTGACGCCCTGGGTGGCGCACATGGAGGTCAGCGCCAGGATCGTCCGGTAGATCTGGTCGGCGTGGTAGTAGTGGTTGATGCCCGCGCCCATGACGATCTGGGAGCGGCCGCCGGACTCCACGGCGTTGAGAGCGAAGTCGCGCGCCACCTGGATGATGGCGGGGCCGGGAACGCCGGTGATCTCGCTGGCCCAGGCGGGAGTGCCTGGGACAGTGGCGTCCTGGTAGTCCGCGGGCCACTCGCCCGGCATGGACGGGCGCTCGACGGCGTACTGGGCCAGGAGCAGGTCGTAGACGGTGGTGACCATGCGCTCCCCGATGCGGGTGACCGGCACGCCGCGGTGCACGACGCCGCCGCCCACGGAGCCCTCGGGGGTGGAGGAGCCGGGTAGGTCGAAGCGGGGCAGGAGCACCTCGGCGGCCTGAACCTGGGGGCCCTGGCCGTGCAGGTCCAGGATGCTCATGACCGGGTCGACACCCTCCATGAGCAGGTTCCACTTGCCCTCACCCTCGGGGGTGAAGCGGTCGGCCAGGGTGCCGCCGGGGTCGGCCGGGCCGCGCTCGCGGTCCCACACGAGGGGGCGGAACTCGTTCTTCGGGGCGCCGGTGGCGACGCCGTTGACGTCGGAGGCCGTCACGAAGCGCCCGGGCACGTAGCCGGTGCCGTCGGGGGAGGGGTCCAGACTGATGAGGAAGGGGGAGTCGGTGTGACGGCGCATGTAGTCCAGGAAGAAGGACTCCTCGCGCTTGACGTGGAACTCCGAGAGGATGACGTGCCCCATCGCCTGGGCCAGGGCGCCGTCGGTGCCCGGGGCCACGCGCAGCCACTGGTCGGCGAACTTGGTGTTGTCGGCGTAGTCGGGGGAGACTGCCACGACCTTCTGCCCGTGGTAACGGGCCTCGGTCATGAAGTGGGCGTCCGGGGTGCGGGTCAGCGGCAGGTTGGAGCCCCACATCATGAGGTACTGGGCGTTGTACCAGTCGCCGGCCTCGGGGACGTCGGTCTGGTCACCGAAGACCTGCGGTGAGGCCGGCGGCAGGTCGGCGTACCAGTCGTAGAAGGAGAGCATCGTGCCGCCGATGAGCTCGTGGAGGCGGCCGCCGGCTCCGTAGGAGACCTGGGACATGGCCGGGATGACGCTGAAGCCGGCGATCCGGTCCGGGCCCCAGGCGCGGATGGTGTGGACGTAGGCGGCCGCGACGATCTCCATGGCCTCGTCCCAGCCCACGCGGACCATGCCGCCCTTGCCTCGGGCCGACTTGTATGCCTT
Source organism: Actinomyces oris (assembly GCF_001937665.1). Lineage (GTDB taxonomy): Bacteria > Actinomycetota > Actinomycetes > Actinomycetales > Actinomycetaceae > Actinomyces > Actinomyces stomatis. Next base: position 11,357 of record NZ_MSKL01000001.1, read on the forward strand.
GGCGGTGGCGGGGTCACCGGTGACCTGCGCCCAGGCGGCGACCGGGTCGCCGTCGTTGTCGGCCTTCGCGGCGCGGAAGGCGTCCAGGAGGACCGAGCGCACGTAGGGGTAGCGGATGCGCGTGGGGGAGTAGGTGTACCAGGAGAAGGCCGCGCCACGCGGGCAGCCGCGGGGCTCGTACTCGGGCATGTCCGGCCCCGTGGTGGGGTAGTCGGTGATCTGCTTCTCCCAGGTGATGATGCCGTCGGAGACATAGACCTCCCAGGCGCACGACCCGGTGCAGTTGACCCCGTGGGTGGAGTGGACCATCTTGTCGTGGCTCCACCGGTGGCGGTAGAAGGTGTCGGCCTCGCGCCCTCCGGTGAGGAACAGGCGGCGGGCGTCGGCAGAGGCTTGTCCTCGACGCAGGTACGAGCCCAGCGTGAGCAGTCCGGGGGCGTTCTCGACCTGCTGGTCGGGTCCAGGAACGATCCCGGGGCCGGTGGTCTGGGAGCCGGTGGTGCTCATCAATGGTCCTTCGGTCCGTAAAGCTGATGGTTGTTGCGGTGGTTGGTGACCAATGGTGGCCAGGAGCCGGTGGGCGTGGGCCCTGAGTGGTTCCGGCTGCTCTCGGCGGACGCGACCACAATGCTGGTCGCGTCCGCCGTCGAGCTGGTCAGTCGGTTGCGGATGCTGGCCCCGACGGGGTGATCCCGACCGGGGCCGGAGGGGCGGATCAGCCCGGACGCTTGGCGCCCGGCTTGGCGTAGCGGACCCAGCAGATGACGGCGCACACGACGCAGAAGACGGCGCAGCTGTAGAAGAAGACGTGCGTCGGCATGAGGGTCAGGGCGATGCCGACCAGGAAGGGGCCGAGCGAGGCCACGGCGGCGGTGAAGCCGATGGCGCCGCCGGCCTGGCGCTTGGGCATAATCATCGGCATCTGCTTGAAGGTCGAGGCGTTACCGACGCCGGCGAAGAAGAACATCGCCAGCAGCGCCACTATGAAGATGGTGAAGTCGGCCGGGTCGTCCGCGGCGGCCACCAGGTAGCCGCACCAGGCCATCGTGATGGCCATGCCGATGGCGGAGACGAAGGTCCAGATGGCTCCGCCGAAGCGGTCGCACAGGGGGCCCCAGGCGAAGCGCAGGAAGGAGCCGATGAGGGTGCCGATGAAGGCGTAGGAGGCCCCCTGGGGCAGGTCGCCCTTGGCGAAGTGGTCGGCCAGGTCGGAGGCGGCGCCGTAGTTGTTGTTGATGATGTTGGCGGTCTGGGCGGCGAAGCCTGAGAAGACGCCGAAGGTCATGATGTACAGGACCGTCATGAGCCAGGTGTCCAGGTTGCCGAAGATGTCCATCTGCTCCTTGATGTTGGCCTTGAGCGGGACGTCCTTGATGTAACGGAAGGTCAGGAAGGCCGCGATGAGGGACCAGGGCAGGAAGAAGACGGTGGCGTTGACGACTATGGGGGCGCCCTCGTGGTGGGGGGCGACCCAGGTCAGCCCGAACAGGCTGATGCTCATGAGGAAGGGGGCGGCGAGCTGGATGATGCTCATGCCCATGTTGCCCAGGCCTCCCTGCAGGCCCAGGGCGGTGCCGGCCAGACGCTTGGGGAAGTAGAAGCCGGTCGAGGGCATGTAGCCGGAGAAGGTGGCGGCCCCGATACCGCAGGCGAAGGACAGGGCGAGCAGGACACCGAAGGAGGTGTTGTGGTTCTGCACCGCGACGAACCAGCCGAGCATCGGCAGGATGTAGAGCAGCGAGGACCAGCCGATCATCTTGCGGGCGCCGATGGTGGCGGGCAGGAACATGTAGATCAGGCGCAGGGCGGCGCAGGACAGGCCCGGCATCGAGGTGATCCAGTAGATCTGGTTCTTGGTCAGGTGGAAGCCGATGTCGTTGAGCCTGGGGGCCACCGCGCTGGGCAGAAACCAGACGGTGAAGCCGAGCATGAGGGAGAAGGTGGTGATGGCCAGGGTGGTCCAGGCGATCTTCGCGGACCAGTTCTCCGGCTCCTCGGGGTTCCAGCCTGTGAGGACGCGACCGGAGGTGTCGAGCGTGGACATAGGGCTCCTGCTGTTGTGGGGCTCGGTCCGCTGGGCGACAGCGCCCTGGACCTGAGACTGTTTGGAGAGAGTCGGTGAAAGCCTGCGGACTCACACCGTGCTCAATGATGCAATGAACTGGTCAGATCTTCATGCATGGGACGAATGTCTGAGCAATGCGAGGCGAAACCGACATCTCAGAGGTGACTAAGGGCGGTGAATTAGGTTCAATGTTAGTTGCCTAATTGAGGTTGCCGGTTGGATCGGGACGTGTTGCCCTTGAAACTCCGGGTGGGAGACGGAGGAGCCGCGCGGGGTGTATGCGGACTACGGTGGGCCCATGAGTGAGACCCCCATCGTCCAGAAGGGCCTGGCGGCCCTGCCCGAGCCCGTCAAGGGCGCCGTCATCACCGTCTCCGACCGCTGCGTCAGTGGTGAGCGCGAGGATCTCTCCGGCCCACTGGCCCAGCGCCTCCTGGCCGAGCACGACGTCATCGTCGACACGGTGGACCTCGTGCCCGACGGCGTCGAGCCGGTGCGCGAGGCGATCAGGCGGGCGGTATCCGCCGGCGCGCGGGTGGTCCTGACCACGGGCGGTACCGGGGTCACCCCCCGAGACCTCACCCCGGAGGCCACGGCGCCACTGCTGGAGACCCGCATCGAGGGCATTGAGGCGCAGATCCGCGCCCACGGGTTGACCAAGACGCCGCTGGCGGGACTGTCCCGCGGCCTGGTCGGAGTGACCTCTCGCGGCGCCGACGGCGCCCTGATCGTCAATGCCCCCGGCTCGCGCGGCGGGGTCAAGGACACCGTCGCCGTCGTCGGCCCCCTGGTGCCCCACGTCCTGGAGCAGCTCGGCGGCGGAGACCACTGAGCGCCACCGGGCGCTACGGAGCGAATCGGCCTGAGCGGGCCCGTTACTCAGAGTCGCCCGCGTCCCAGGCGCGGACCTCGGCCCAGGTGTCCAGGTCCCGCACGACGTCCCGAGTCGTGGGTATCGCCGTGACACGGAGCGCCCCGAGGGCCCGGCGCACGGCGGTGTCCCGCAGAGGCACGCCGCCCGGGGCGACGGCCGCGGCCAGTGCCCGGCGGTGGTAAAGGCCCAGCAGGTACTGGGTGTGCTCGCCGTCGCGGGCGCAGGCGCCGTCCAGCTCCGGCCCAGCCTGCGCCAGCGCCCGGTGCAGGGCCGGCAGCGCCCGCCAGGAGAAGGGCGCGTCGCAGGTGAGGAGCCCGGCCAGTCCCGCAACCGGATCGCTCCTTCCCAGGAGCGTCAGCCCGGCCGCGATCCCGGCGACAGGCCCTCCCAGGGGAGGGTCCTCCAGCGCCCGCAGGACGCCGCCCGGCAGCACGACCTCCGCCGGGGCGACAACGCACACGCGCCCGAGCGGAAGGCCCTGTTCCCGCAGCCGCTCCACACCGGCCAGCACGTGGTCGAGCAGACGCGCCCCCCGGGCGACGACGTCGGGCTTGGAGACTCCGTCCAACCGCCTGCCGGTCCCCCCGGCCAGCACGATGACGTCGGCGACATCAGCGATATCGGCCGAGTCCGCGGAGCTCACAGCGGCGCCGGCCGCCTGCTCAGGCGCCGTCACCGCGCACCCAGTCCCCTGAGCGTCCCCCGGACTTGGCCACCACCCTGGCCTCGCGCAGCTCGACGCCCCGGTCCACTCCCTTGACCATGTCGACGATCGCCAGTCCCGCCACGGTGGCGGCGGTGAGAGCCTCCATCTCCACGCCCGTGCGGTCGGCCGTGCGCACCGTGGTCTCGATGCGCACGCCGCCGTCGACGATCTCCAGATCCACGCGCGCCCCGTGCACGCCGATGACATGCGCCAGCGGGAGAAGGTCGGGGACCTTCTTCGTCGCCGCGATCCCGGCCACGCGGGCCACCGCGAGCACATCGCCCTTGGGTACCGAACCCCCGCGCAGGGCGTCGACGATCACCTCCGAGCAGGCCACGAAGGCGCTGGCACGGGCCTCGCGCACGGTCGGGGTCTTAGCGGTGACGTCCACCATGTAAGCGGCGCCCGCCTCGTCCAGGTGGGTGAGGGTGATCTCGGGGCGGGTAGTCATATGAGGCTCCTTCAATGGGGTGTGGGATCACATGTCGTGGACGCGGTCCGGGCTCTCGCGGGCGGCTCCTAAGCGGCTGTCCGCGAGCTCTACGAGGCGGACAACGGGATGAGGGGCAGCTCGTCGCCGACCTCGACCGCCTCGACCTCGGCGTCCACCACCGCCAGCGCCTGCGCGGCGTGCAGTGAGGCCACCAGGTGCGAGCCGGAACCCAGCCGGTGGGTGGGAGTGGCCCAGAGGTGACCCGAATCGTCGCCGACGTCGGAGCCGGTGGGGGCGTCAGTGAAACGCACCGGCACGTGCTGGCGCCGCCCCGGCGGGGTCCGCCAGCCCACCGCCGCACGTGCCGTCGGGCGAGGCCGGCCCGGAAGCGGCTCGGTACCGCCGTCCGCCGTGTCCTGCCCGGCCAGACGGGCCAAAGCCGGGGCCACGATCGTGGTGAAGGACACCAGGACACTCACCGGGTTGCCCGGCAGGCAGATGATCGGCACCCGCCGACCGTCGTCGGCGAGCACCCAGCCGTGCCCCTGGGGCTTGCCCGGCTGCATGGCCACCTTGACGAAGTCCAGACGCACCGAGGCCTCCTCGCCCCGCTGAGCCTGCGCCAGCATCGTCAGAGGATCGAAGGCCCCCGCGGACACGCCCCCGGAGGTGACGATGAGATCGGCGCCGGCCGCGGCCTGCCGCAGCACCTCGGCCAGGGCCTCGGCCGTGTCTCCGCTGCGGGCCACGCTCGTGCACACGGCCCCGTGCTCGGCGACCAGCCCGGCCAGCAGCAGGGAATTGGAGTCGGGGATCGTTCCGGGCTCCAGCGCATGGCCGGCGTCACGCAGCTCGGCCCCGGTGGAGACCACGGCCACGCGCACCTGCGCCCTCACCAGCACGGAGCCGAGCCCCACGGAGGCCAGGGCGGAGAGGGCCGCGGCGGACAGCCTCGTCCCCGCCGCCATGACCGGGTCGCCTGAGGCCACGTTCTCCCCGGCTCGGCGCACGTTGAGACCGGGACTCGCCGCGGCGCGGATCTCGACGCGCTCCGGAATCGGGTGCGGGCCGGGATTCTGGTCGGTGTCCTCCACCTTGACAACGGCGTCCGCACCCTCGGGCAGCATCGCCCCGGTCATGATCCGCTGGGCGGTTCCCGCCGCGAGGGGATGCGGTGCGGCACCGGCCGGAACATCCCCACTCACCGGCAGAACCACGGGCGTCTGTGGGCAGGCGCCGGTCGTGTCCTCAGCGCGCACCGCGTAACCGTCCATCGCCGAGTTCGTCCACGGCGGCACCGGGACGGCGGCGGTCACGTCCTCGGCCAGCACCCGGCCGTGGGCCCGCCCCAGCGCCAGGCGGCCCCCCTCCAGGGGTGAGAGGGCCTCAAGCACCTGGGCGACATAGTCCTCCAGGGGAATCATCTGCGCCATAGCGGTCCTTTCTCGACGAGCTGACCTGGGAGTCGCGACCTCAGGGTGGGCGGTCGCGGGCGGGGCAGTGCCCGAACGTCCTGGGCCTATCATGCCCGTTCAGCCGGAGGCTCCCACATGGGTATGCTCGCGGCCGACCACCCGATGACGCCCAACCCGGTGCCCAGGACGAGGAGAACCCGTGACGCCCAGCCCCGACCAGCCCAGCCGGCCACTCCCGGCTTCCACGGCCCGCGTGGTACGAGCCGAGGTCACCGAGGCCCCCATCAGCGTCACCGAGCTCGCCGACGCCGTCCAGGACGCCGCCGCCGGCGCCGTCGTCACCTTCGAGGGCGTGGTCCGTAACCACGACGCCGAGCGCGCCGTCACCGGCATCGGCTACTCCTGCCACCCCACGGCCGGCCAGATCGTCGAGCAGATCGCCCAGGACGTGGCCCAGCGGGGTCGGGTGCGCGCCCTCGGCGTCGTCCACCGTGTCGGCGACCTGAGCGTCGGGGAGGCGGCGCTCGCGGTCGCAGTCAGCTCCGACCACCGCGCTGAGGCCTTCGCCGTGTGCAGCGAGATCGTCGAGGAGGTCAAGGAGCGCCTGCCGGTGTGGAAGCGCCAGACCTTCACCGACGGCTCGACCCAGTGGAGCAACATCGCCTGATCGCCCCTCCTTCTTCTTCGCCGAGCCGGCATTCCTCGCGTACCCGGGAAGAAGAACGGTCGAGCGACGCGAAACCTGCCCGGATCGATGCGGGCGCGGTGCGGCATCGTGGTCGCAGACTCACCCTCCGGCGAAGGGAGGGAGCACGTCGACGGCGTCGCCGTCGGTCAAGGGCGTGAGCGAGTCCGCCGGGGTGGAGACCGAGTTGACCAAGAAGCTGCAGATCGGGATGACTCGCGCCATCTCCAGCCCCCTCCCGGCCAGCTGCTCGCGCAGACCCGCCAGCGTTGTGCCCCGGGGCAGGTCCAGACGCTCCTCAGGGCGCCCGACGGCCTCAGCGGCCGCGGCGAAGTAGCGCAGGGTCACGGAGATCTGTTCCGGACCCGCATGCGCGCCCGTCTTGGGGGACAGCTCGGGGGAGGGACTCATCGTGGTGGTTCCTTACGATTCGGGTCAGCCACCGATGGCCGACATGGTGCGCTGCGGGCGGGCGAAGCCGTCGCTCTCGGTCTGGGGGCTGTCCGAGCCGTGCGCGCGGGGCTTGCCCCAGGTGGCCCTGGCCCAGATGCGGATGAGCTCGTCGTCGTCGGCCCCGGCGCGCATGGGGCCGCGCAGGTCGGTCTCGGTGCTGGAGAACAGGCAGGTCATGAGGCGCCCGTCGGCCGTGATGCGGGTCCGGTCGCAGTCCGAGCAGAAGGGGGCGGTGACTGAGGCGATGACGCCCACCGTCCCGGCCGGGTAGTCCTGGCCCGACGCGCTTCCGGCGGCGACGCGCCACAGCGCAGCCGGACGACGGTCCGGACGGCCCACCTCGGTGAGGGTGAATCCGGCCTCCCGCAGCACCTCCAGGATCTGATCGACGCCGACGACGTCCTGGCTGCTCCAGGTCTCGCGCGGTCCCAGCGGCATGTGCTCGATGAACCGCAGCTGCCAGCCACGGCGCAGGCACTCGGCCAGGAGCCGTGGCGCGCGGTGCTCCACGGTGGTGGGCACGGCCACGGCATTGACCTTGATGGGAGCCAGGCCGGCCTCCTGGGCGCCGGCGATCCCCGTCAGGACGTCGGCGAGCCGGTCTCGGCGAGTGATGGCGGCGTAGTCCTGCGGGTCCAGGGAGTCGATGGAGACGTTGACGCGGTCCAGGCCCGCTGCACGCAGTCCGGCGGCCCGCCTCTCCAGCCCCAGGCCGTTCGTGGTCAGGGCGATGTCCGGCTTGACCCCTGTCGACGTCCGGAGCGCGGACAGTGAGCCGATGATCTCCTCCAGGTCCCGACGCAGCAGCGGCTCACCACCGGTCAGCCGGATGCGCTCCACCCCCAGGCGCTCGACGGCGATGCGCCCCAGACGGGTGAGCTCGGCAGTGGTCAGGAGATCCGGGGTGGGCAACCACTGGAGCCCCTGCGCGGGCATGCAGTAGGTGCAGCGCAGGTTGCAGCGGTCCGTGATGGACAGGCGCAGGTCGCGCACGGTGCGCCCGTAGCGGTCGATCAGCTGCTGGGGGACGTCGTCGTCAGCCAGGGCCGGCGGTACCGGGGCCGTCTCCTCGGGGAGGACCGAGCCCGGCGGACCGGGACGTCCAGGTGGCTCGGGTAGCACCGACCGGGTCGTCGGCATGGGCAGGTCCGTGGAGGTCCCACGGATCCTGCCCGTACCGACGACCGCGGCATCGAGCGGTGCTGGCGTCATGCGTCGAGCATATCGGGAGCGCGCCGGTGGCACGGAGTGAGGCCCGATGAGGCCCTGAGCCCATGGCCCAGGGCTCAGAGCCGCGCGTACCTCCCGCCGACCGGCCGTGATGAGGCACCGATCAGGCGGTGCGCAGGATCTCGACGCGGGCGAAGCCCTCGGACTGCTCCAGCAGCGTGTGCTGGAAGGTGAAGGGCAGCTGATCGATCTGGGCCAGCAGCGGGGTGGGCACGTGCGGGGCCACCAGGTCGAAGCCCTCACCGGGGTTCAGGGAGGAGGCGGCACCGATGACCGCGGCGTGGCGCAGACGGTGCGGGATGGCGCGCGCGTCCAGGGTGAGGCGCTCATCGCTGTGCTCGTGGCAGCCGCAGCTGGACTTCTTCTCAGTGACGGGCAGCAGCTCGGGGCTCTCGCTCATAGGGGTCTCCTTCGGAGTGTTTCGTACTGGTGGGCGTGACCTTACTACCACCGCAGGGCCAGCAGGAACGGCCGTCCATCTCCACCGGCACGGCCGTCCGCCTCTAGCGGCGCGACCTGCGCTCCTCAAACCTACCGAAACTTCATCAACGACGCGGAACCGTGTCGTCTGTGACGTTTTTGTTGATATGAGTGCGGGTGTTTCCAGCGCGGTTGGATACGGTTGGGCCGTGGAGACGGACAAGCTGGCAGCGACCGCGCATGCGCAGGTCAAGGCGCACGCCGCCGACGACGCGGCTGACAACGCAGCCGGCCGGCTCGGTCGGGCGCTGACCAGTCGGGTGGCGCCGCGCCTGGTGGCCCTGGCCCTGGGCGCCGCCTGCATCCTCATGGGACTCAACGCCGCTCTCCTGCGCCTCAACCTGCCGGCGCCCATCGACGGGGCCGAGCTGGCGGCGCTTCACGGCCCCCTCATGCTCGTCGGCTTCCTGGGGACCGTCATCGCCCTGGAGCGGGCGGTCGCCGCCCGCGCCCCCTGGGCCTTCCTCGCCCCACTGGGAAGTGCCGCGGGCTGCCTGACCCTCATGGCCGGCGCGCCCGACGTCGTCGGCCGGGGACTCATGACCGGTGCCGCCGGCATTCTGTGCGCCATCTACCTGCGGGTTCACCGGCGAGCCCCCAGCGCCGCCGTCGACGTCGAGGCCATGGGCGCGTCCGCCCTCCTGCTGGGAGACGTCCTGTGGCTGGGTGGCCGCGGCATCGAGGACGTCGTCCCGCTGTGGCTGCTGTTCCCCACGCTCACCATCATCGGCGAGCGCCTGGAGCTGGCCCGCATCGCCTTCCTCGATGAGATGGTGGAGACCGTCGTCGAGGCACTGTCCGGCGCGGCGGTCCTGGGCGCCTGCCTGATGCTGATCGCTCAGGGCTCCTACCTCGTGGTCGGCCCGGCCCTGCTGGGGCTTGCCGTCGTCATGGCCTACTACGACGTCGCCCGGCGCACCGTCCGTGCCGGCGGCGGGGTGCGCTTCATGGCGGCCTCCATGCTCGCCGGCTATGTGTGGCTCGCCGTCGCTGGGGCGGTCTGGTCACTGTGGGGCCTGAAGGGGCTGAACGGAGCCGCCTACGAGATCGTCATCCACTGCATCACGGTGGGCTTCGCCTTCTCCATGATCCTGGCCCACGCCCCGGTCATCATCCCCGCGATCGTCCACCGCTCCCTGCCCTACCACCGGCTCATGTGGCTGCCCTACGTTCTGCTGCACGCCGGCCTGGTGGTGCGCGTCGCGGGCCTGCTGGCGGAGGCCTCCGTGATCTGGAAGGTCGGCGGTGCCGTGGGGGTGGCGGCGATCCTCGTCTTCATGGTCCTCACCCTGGGACGCGTCCTGACCTCCGGCAGCATCCGCCAGGCCACTGGGCGCCGGCGCCCACAGCCTGAGCGGGGAAAGGCCGTGACGCCATGACTCTGTCCGTCGGCTCCCCGGCGGCCCGGTCCGGCAGCCCGGGCCGCCCCGCCAAGAAGCCCTCCCGGCGCACCACCCAGGTGCGTCGCAACGCCCTCGTCATGGCCTGGTTGCTCACCGCTGCGGTCCTGGCGGCCCTGACCATCGTGGGCCCCCTGTCCTCCTGGGGCACCTGGCTGCCCCTGCACGCCCTGCTCCTGGGCGGGATCGGCAGCGCCATCACCATCTGGTCGGCCCACTTCGCCGACACCCTCCTGCACCGCCCGGCCCTGGGCGGCGCAGCCCTCCTGGACGCGCGCCTCTACGCCCACAGCCTCGGCACCGCCGTCGTACTCACCGGCATCACCATGGGCCAGCAGGTGGTGGCGCTCATCGGGGCGGTCATCGTCATGGCCCAGGCCATTGCCGGTGTCGTGGCCATCACCGTGCAGTACCGGCGCGCCATCGCCCCACGCCTGGCGGCCCTGGCCGTCCACTACGCCGTCGCCCTGGTCCTGCTGGCCACCGGTGCGCTCCTTGGCTTCCTCATCTCCTGGTCCAACGCCCGCGGACGCTCCGGCCTGGCCGACGGCTTCTACCTGGCCCACACGACCACCATGCTGCTGGGCTTCGTGGGCACCACGGTCCTGGGCACGCTCACCGTCCTGTGGCCCACGATGCTGCGCACCCCCATGGAGCCGGTCGCGCCGCGCTGGACCACCCGCGGTCTGCCCTACCTCGTGGGCGGCACCGCGCTCGTGGCCGCCTGCGGGCTGTGGCCGCCCCTGGCGGGCCTGGGCACCCTGGTCTACCTCGGTGGTGCCTGCGGAGTCCTCGTGCCCGCGTACCGAACCGCGCGCCGGGTCCCGCCGACCTCCTTCGCCACGGCCTCCGCCACGGCCTCGGTGGCCTGGTTCGTCGGCTGTGTCGCCGTCCTGGGGGCCCGCATGGCACTGGCCGATGACGCCGCCGCCGCCCGCCAGGTCATTCACGCCCTGCGTCTGCCCCTGGGGGCCGGCTTCGCCCTCCAGATCCTCGTGGCGGCCCTGAGCTACCTCACCCCGGTGATGCTCGGCGGCGGCCCTGCGGCCACGCGGGCCACCAACGCGATCATGGACCGCTGCGCCGCCTACCGGGTCACCGCCGCCAACGCCTGCCTCCTGCTGGCGCTCAGCCCGGGCGTGCCCTGGCAGGTGCGCGTCGTCGCCGGAGCCCTGGCCGCGCTGGTGACCTCCTACCTGCTGGTGGGCATGATCCTCAGCCTGCACGAGCTCTCCCGCCGCAAGCGCACGCCACGCACCCCGGCCGACGCCGCCCCCACCTCCGACCCCGCGGACCGCCGGTCCGCCCAGCCCCGAAGGGGAACCCGATGACGAAGACGCCCGACGCGCAGGCACCATCCCCCGATGAGGCCGCCGCTTCTGAGGACGCTGCTGCAGGCGCCCCTCAGGACACCGCTGCCAACGGAACCGCGAACAGTGACGCCAGCAGTGCTTCTCCGGCTCTAGGCGATGCCGCTGCCGGGCACGCCGGGACGAGCACCGACAAGCCCGAGGCCGCCCACCGCCGCGCGGTGACGGCCGGTACGGCCCCCGCCATCGACCGCAGCCGACGCCCCCTGCCTGGTGGGGCCGGTTCGACGGCGGGAGGCGGGGCCACCGCGTCGTCGTCGAGCGGCCTGCTCCAGTCCGCCGACCGCCGTGGCATCCTCATGGGACTGCTCACCGCGGGAGCGGCCGTCGTCGTAGGAAGCGTCATCGGCAACCGGGGCCAGGGCGGAGGCACTCAGGACGTCGCGCCCACCGGCAACACCGTCAACGCCACCATCAAGGTGGAGGGGCTGCGGTTCGTACCGGACACGGTCGACGTCACCCCCGGCGACCGGCTCGTCATCACCCTGGACAACACCGCCGACCAGGTCCATGACCTCGTCCTGGCCACCGGCCAGACCACCGGCCGCGTCGCCGCCAGAGCCAAGGGCACTCTTGACGCCGGCGTCGTTTCCGGGCCGATCGAGGGCTGGTGCTCCATCGCCGGCCACCGCGCCCAGGGCATGGTCTTCCACGTCACCGCAGGCGGGGCGGCCGCCGGCGGCCACCAGCACGGCGGCGGCCAGGGCAGGCAGGTCAGCTCCGGCAATGACGCGGTCCCCGACTACTCCGCCCATCTGCCCGCCGACTTCAAGGCCTTCGACGCCGCTCTGCCGCCCGCCCCGAGCAGCCCCGACGGCGGCCCCATGACCCACCGGCACACCTTCACCGTCAAGGAGCAGGTCATGCAGGTCGGGGCCGGTGTCACCCAACGGCGCCTGACCTTCAACGGGCAGGTCCCCGGCCCCGTCCTGCGCGGCAAGGTGGGGGACACCTTCGAGATCACCCTGATCAACGACGGCACGATGAGCCACTCCCTCGACTTCCACGCCGGGATCACCCCGCCCGACAAAGCGATGCGCTCGATCAACCCCGGGGAGTCCCTCGTCTACACCTTCAAGGCCCAGCACTCGGGGATCTGGCTCTACCACTGCTCCACCTCGCCGATGAGTCTGCACCTGGCCGCCGGCATGCACGGGGCCGTCATCATCGATCCGCCGGGACTGCCGGCCGTGGACCGCGAGTACGTCATCGTCGCCTCCGAGGTCTACCTCGGTCCCGAGGGCGGCGAGCCCAGCACTGACAAGATCGCAGCCAAGACCCCCGACCTCATGACCTTCAACGGGGTGGCCTTCCAGTACCACCAGCAGCCGCTCAAGGCCAAAGTGGGTGAGCGCGTGCGCTTCTGGGTCATGGCTGCCGGGCCCTCCCTGCCGACGTCGTTCCACGCCGTTGGCCTGCAGTTCGACCAGGTCTTCTTCGAGGGGGCCTGGACCCTCGGCGGCCCGAGCCGGATCGGCAACGCCTGGTCCGGTGGCTCCCAGGCCCTCGGCCTGCAGCCGGCGCAGGGCGGATTCGTGGAGTGCGTCGCCTCCGAACCGGGCCACTACGTGTTCGTGACGCACTCCTTCGCCGACATGGAGAAGGGCGCTCACGGCGTCCTGGAGGTCAGTGCCTGAGCCGCGGACACCTCAGTCCACGGCTTGGAGCGCCACTGAACGCCGCTTCGGCCCCGGGCGACTGTGCCCGGGGCCGAAGCCTTGCGATCTCAGAAGTGGTGGATGGATGGACGGATGGTGCTGTCGGAGCCGCGCGGTCAGGCGACGTCGGCGTGGACAACCTTGAGGTCAGGCTCCTCGTGGATGGGCTGAGCAGAGCCGATCTGGCAGCCGTCAGGCCCGTTGGGCAGGAACTTGAGGCGCTCGTAGGCGGCCGGGTCGGGGCCGACGACGGCCCGTAGGAAACCCTCGTGCATGGTGCACACCAGGTCGCGCGGCCGGTGGTTGCGCGTGATGAGCGGGCAGGAGCGCAGGACGACGGTGTCGCCGGAGACCTCCGGGGCGAAGCCCATGACCGCCAGGTAGGGGATCAGGGCGGTGACCCGGTCCACCTGCTCGCCGTCGACCGTGGGCTCGGCAACGGTTCCGGGGGTCAGCTCTGCCCAGCGACGACCGATCTCCAGAGCGGTGGCGCGGGCTTCCTCGCCCTCGCCCAGGGTGTCGGCGATCGCGTCGAGCAGCAGCAGGTAGGCGTCGACCATCTGCTGGGGGTCGGGTGCCGTTGAGGCGTAGCGCAGGGCCGGGCGGCCCCGCTTGCCCGTCGGCTTGGTGGACACCGTGACGAATCCGGCGTCAACCAGGGCGTCGAGGTGCTCACGGACAGTGTTGTGGTGCAGGTTGAGGGCGCTGGCGACCTGAACGGCCGTCATCGCGTCGTTGGAAGCCTCCACGACCTCCAGGACGCGCCGGCGCGCCGCAGAGAGGTTGGCGCGTGCGGACAGGTCGCCCAGGGCGGGGCGTGGGAGCGGAGGAGTCGGACGGTTGTGCATGTCATGAGACTAACGCGCTTTCGCTTGTGGGAACCGTCAAAATCGGTCTGTAGTTGAATCCTGCAACGGCTCTGTGATGTGAGTTTTAGCACACGGTGTCCAATAGCGAGTCCGTTGAAACGTGAAAAAACCCAGTACTGACGCCGTTTCTGCCGGGTCGTCGCCCGTTGTCGGGGCAAACGACCCTCAGAGTTAAGGATCGCGCTGTCGACGAAACCGTGACGCTCCCGGAAGGGCTACGCCCGTGCCCAGGCGTGCTTCAGGGGCGGGTGGGGTCCTCGGCCTCCAGTGAGGGCGCCAGCAGCCGGCGGAAGGACTCCACCCGCGCGCGCCGCTCCTCGGGGGTGGCGGAGGTTCCCGATGCGGCCGGCCCATCTGCCGCGCTCGCCCACCTGTCCAGGGCGCAGTCGACGACGCCGTCCTCGTGGGTGCACCCGCGCGGGCAGTCCTCGGCCACGGAGGCCAGATCCGGGAAGCCCCGCAGGACGTCGGCGCTGCCGACGTGGGAAACCCCGAAGGAACGCACGCCGGGGGTGTCGATGACCCAACCGCCCCCGGGCAGCTCGAGGGCCTGAAGACTGGTGGAGGTGTGGCGGCCTCGGCCGGTGACCTCGTTGACGTGTCCTGTGGCGCGGTCGGCTCCGGGCACGAGTGCGTTGATGAGCGTGGACTTGCCGACCCCGGAGTGGCCCACGAGGACCGAGGATGCGCCGTTGAGCGCCTGGCGGACCGCCTCGACGCCGTCGTCGGGTCGCTCGTCGTCGGCGCCGGTCTGGGAGGGGCCGGCCCCGGGGCCGTGGGGGCTCAGTCGTGTGGCCAGGCAGCGCACGCCCAGGGGGCTGTAGAGACTCGTCAACGGGGCGGCGTCGGCCAGGTCGGTCTTGGTGAGCACGATGAGCGGCTCCATGCCGGCGTCGTAGGCGGCCACGAGGTAGCGGTCGATCATGCGCGGGCGCGGCTCGGGGTCGGTCACGGCGGTGACGATGACGAGCTTGTGCGCGTTGGCGACGATCGCCCTCTCGGTGCCGGCGGCGTCCCCGTCCTCGGCGCTGCGGCGCAGCAGGGTGGTGCGCTCCTCGATGCGGACCATGCGCGCCAGGGTGCCTTTGCGGCCGCTGGTGTCTCCGACGACGGCGACCCGGTCGCCGACGACGACCTTGCCCCGACCCAGCTCGCGGGCCTTCATGGCGGTGATGTTGCCGCTGGAGTCCTCGGTGAGGCCCGGCTCGTCCAGGCGGATGCGGTAGTGGCCGCGGTCGATGCGGGTGACCATGCCCAGCGCCGCGTCGGCGTGGCTGGGGCGCTGCTTGGTGCGCGGGCGCGAGCCCCGACCGGGGCGGACCCTCACGCGCGGGTCGTCGGTGCCGATGTCGCGGCGGGCCATCAGGCGCCATCTCCCGGAGTGGTCGGCTCAAGGCGCGATTCAGGGGCCGGTCCGGTGCCGCCCTCACCGGCGGCGGTGGCCAGCATGGCGGCCCACAGGCTTTCAAAGCCGGGGAGCGTCTTGGAGGTGCACTCGACGTCGTCCAGGCTCACCCCGTCCACGCTCAGGCCGATGATGGCGGCGAAGGTGGCCATCCGGTGGTCGGCGTAGGAGTGCAGGGCGGCGCCGTGCAACGGGGCGGGGCGGATGATGAGCCCGTCGTCGCTCTCCTCGGCGTCCCCGCCCAGGAGGCGGATCTGGGTCGCCAGGGCCGCCAGGCGGTCGGTCTCGTGCCCGCGCAGGTGCGCGATGCCGGTGAGGCTGCTGGTATGGCCCTGGGCCCCGGCGAGGGTGGCCAGAGCCGCCACCGTGGGGGCCAGCTCGCCGACGTCGGACAGGTCCGCGTGGATCCCGGTCAGCCGCCCGGTGCCGCGGGCCTCGAGCGCCCCGTCAGCGAGTGTCACCTCGCCACCCAGACGGGGGAGGAGCTCGCGCCAGGCGTCCCCGGCCTGGGTCGTGGCCGCCGGCCAGTGGGGGACGCTGACCCGGCCTCCGGCCACGAGGGCGGCCGCCAGGAAGGGCCCGGCGTTGGACAGGTCCGGCTCGATCGTCACCTGCCCGCCGCGGGGGCGGCCGGGGTGGATCCGCCAGGTGCGCTCGCCGTCGCCGGCCCCGGGGGCGGGCTCGTCAACGGCGATGCCCCGCTCGCGCAGTGTCGCCACCGTCATGGCCACATGAGTCAGCGAGGGCACCGGCCCGGTGGGGGTGAGCTCCAGGCCGCCGGGCAGGAGGGCGCCCAGGAGCAGGAGGGCGGAGACGAACTGGGAGGAGGCCGAGCCGTCGACCGTCACTCGGGTGTTCCGGGCTCGCAGGAGTGCGCCGTCGCCGGGGCCGATGCGCACAGGCAGGAAGCCGGGCTCACCGAGGTGGGTCACTTCCGCGCCCAGGGCGGCCAGCGCGTCGAGCAGAGGCGCCATGGGGCGGCGCCGGGCGGCCTCGTCCCCGTCGAAGACGACCGGGGTGTCGGCCAGGGCGGCCAGCACGGGCACGAAACGCATGACGGTCCCGGCCAGGCCGACGTCGATACGGCCGACGCCGTCGGGTCCGGCCTGCACTCGCAGCGGCAGGGGAGCCGGCGTGACGCGTAGCCGCGTGCCGGTCTCGTCAAGGTCCTCGAAGCGGGCGCCGAGCACGCTCAAGGCGGCGAGCATGAGCTCGGTGTCGCGCGAGCGCAGGAGCCCGCTGAGCGTCATCTGCGCGTCGGCAACGGCGGCCAGGAGCAGGGCCCGGGCACTGAGCGACTTCGACCCCGGCAGCTCCACGACGGCGTCCAGCGCCCCGGTCGCCACCGGTGCCCGCCACGGCTCGGCGGATCTACCTGAGGAGGCCGGGGTGGTGCCGGGGGCGTGGGTCATACGAGGGCCTCGATGACCGCGTTGAGGGTGGTCGAGGGGCGCATGGCGGCATCGGTCAGGGCCTGGTCGGGACGGTAGTAGCCGCCGATGTCCACCGGGGAGCCCTGGACGTCCAGGAGCTCGGCCTGGATCGTGTCGTTGAAGGCCTCGAGCTGCTGGGCGATCGGGGAGAAGACGGCGGCGAGCTCGGGGCTGGTCTCCTGCCCGGCCAGCTCGCGGGCCCAGTACAGGGCCAGCCAGGCGTGCGAGCCGCGGTTGTCGATCTGTCCCAGGCGGCGCGCCGGTGAACGATTCTCCTCCAGCAGCAGGGCCGTGGCGGCCTCCAGGGCATCGGCCAGGACCTCGGCGCGCTCGTTGCCACTGACCTGGGCCACGTGGTGGAAGGCCTCCGCCAGGGCCAGGAACTCGCCCAGGGAGTCCCAGCGCAGGTAGTCCTCCTCGAGCAGCTGGCGCACGTGCTTGGGTGCCGAGCCCCCGGCCCCGGTCTCATACAGGCCGCCGCCGTTCATCAGCGGCACCACCGAGAGCATCTTGGCGCTCGTGCCCAGCTCGAGGATGGGGAAGAGGTCCGTGTTGTAGTCGCGCAGCACGTTGCCGGTCACCGAGATCGTGTCCTCGCCGCGGCGGGCGCGCTCCAGGGACAGGCGCGTGGCCGCCACCGGGTCCAGGACGCGGATGTCCAGGCCCTCGGTGTCCTCCTCTGCCAGGTAACGGTGCACCAGGTCGATGAGGACGGCGTCGTGGCCACGCTCGGGGTCCAGCCAGAAGACGGCCGGGGCACCGGTGGCCCGGGCCCGCGTGACCGCCAGGTGCACCCAGTCGCGGATGGGGGCGTCCTGGGTGGTGCAGGCCCGCCAGATGTCGCCGGCCGCCACCTCGTGGGACAGCAGTACCGCACCGGGCTCGGCGCCCGCGCCCTCGACCACGACGACCTCGACGGTGCCGTCGGCCGGGATGAGGAAGGTCTTGTCGTGGCTGCCGTACTCCTCGGCCTTGCGGGCCATGAGGCCCACATTGGGCACCGAGCCCATGGTGGCCGGGTCCAGGGCCCCGTGGGTGCGGCAGTCCTCGATGACGGTCTGGTAGACCCCGGCGTAGGAGGAGTCCGGGATGACGGCGAGCGTGTCCGCGGTCTGGCCGTCCGGTCCCCACAGGTGGCCGCCGGCACGGATCATGGCGGGCATGGAGGCATCGATGATGACGTCACTGGGCACGTGCAGGTTCGTGATGCCGCGGTCGGAGTCCACCATGGACAGACGGGGCCCGGCGGCGAGCTCGGCCTTGATGGCTGCGCGGATCTCCTCACCCTGGGGTAGCGAGTCCAGGCCCGCCAGGATCGAGGCCAGCCCGTCCTCGGCGCGCAGACCCGCCTCGGCCAGTACCCGCCCGTAGGTGGAGAAGACGCCCGGAAGGGCGGCGCGCACCGCGTGACCGAAGATGATCGGGTCGGAGACCTTCATCATCGTGGCCTTGAGGTGCACCGACAGCAGCAGGTCCTCATCCTTGGCGGCGGCCACCTGTCGGGTGAGGAACTCGTCCAGGGCGGCGGCGCTCATGAAGGTGGCGTCCACAACCTCCCCGGCCGTCACCGGCAGCGACTCCCGCAGGACGAGCGGCTCGCCGCCGTCGGCCGGGCGCAACCGGATCTGCAGGGTGCCGGCCTCGGGGACGACGACGCTGCGCTCGTTGCGCCGGAAGTCGCCCGATCCCATCGTGGCCACGCGGGTGCGCGACTCAGGTGACCAGGCCCCCATCGAGTGCGGGTGGGAGCGGGCGTAGGCCTTGACGGCCGCCGGGGCGCGCCGGTCCGAGTTGCCCTCGCGCAGGACGGGGTTGACGGCGCTGCCCTTGACGGCGTCGTAGGCGGCGCGGGCCTCCTGCTCGGCGGGCGTGGCAGGGGAGTCGGGGTAGTCGGGGATCTCGTGGCCCAGGGCCTGGAGCTCGGCGATGGCGGCCTTGAGCTGAGGCAGGGAGGCCGAGATGTTGGGCAGCTTGATGATCGTGGCCGCCGGCGACTGGGTGAGCTCACCCAGGCGGGCCAGGTCGTCGTCGGCCAGGGAGAAGGCCGCCAGAATGCGTCCCGCCAACGAGATGTCCGCCGTGCCCACGCTCACGCCCGCCCGCTGGGCGAAACCGCGCACGATCGGCAGGAAGGAGTGGGTCGCCAGCATCGGGGCCTCGTCGGTCCAGGTGTAGACGATGTCGGGCTCCGCAGTCTGTTCCGACTGGGTCGACTGGCTGGCCTGAGCCTGCTGGGCGGACTGGACGGTCATGAGTGCTCCCTGCGTGTCGATGACGTGTCTGCGCGTGGTGGTGAGGTGGTGCGGGCGCGTCAGGGCGCCGCGACCGGTCGGCGGTCGACCGGGGTGAGAGTAGCCGCCGCCTGTGACGCCCAGGTGACGGCTGCCGGGGCGTTTGGAATGGTGACGGGCCGACGGCGGACCCGGGCCTGGCGCCGACGGGTTCCGACTCAGGCGACTCAGGCGGTCACGTAGCGCTGCTGGACGGCTTGCTGAGCTGCCTGCAGCGCCTCACGCTGCTGGCGGGCGTTACGCACCTGCCAGGCCAGGGACGGCCTGCCCTGGCGGTCGACGGCGGCCAGCGCGAGCCCGGCTCCCAGAGCGGCCCCGCGCAGCAGCCCGGAGAGGGCCTCCTTGCGGGCCTGCGTCCCCTTGACCGCCCAGACGGGGTTGTTGACCACGGTGAGAGGCACGTTGAGGGCGGCCAGGATGGTGGCGTTCGTCCGGGGGGCCCGGCCGGCGGCCAGCCCCAGTCCGGCCACGAGGCTCACGGCACCCGAGGCGCGGGTGAGCAGCCGGGCGTCGGAGGTCAGCACCGGTGGCAGACCGGCCCGCTCCAGCGTGGGGGCGACCTTCTCGAACTTCTCCACGTGGCGCGACGGGCGCACCAGGGCGTCGAGTCCATCGACGATGAAGGGCGCAGCGAGCATGGGGCGGGCGAAGGAGCGCAGAATGTTCATGCCCCCATCCTGACCTACGTGGGCGGCTCGGGCCAGCAATATCGGCGCTCGAACGTGGCGCGTGCCTCGCTGAACGCCGACGGGGAATGAATCCGGGGCGCCATCGTGTTGGCCGGGACATGAGCACTCAGCAGCCGACCGCGTCGTCGTTGAGCCGGACCGCCCGCCGGCGGGGCGCACCGCCGAGCGGGCCACGAGGTCGCCATGAGCGACCCGGCCGGCAGGACGGGCACCGTCGGCACCGCGGCCTGCCGGGGCGAGCCGCCACGATGACCAGAACGATGACCGAGGCTCTCGGCGCAGGTGAGGCCGAGGACCCCTGGAGCACGTTAGGCTCATGGATGATGACGGACATCGACGACCACACAGATGAGATCGCCCTGGACGAGGCGATCGATCCGGGCGATGGCGCGCACAGTCTGGACCGGGCTCCGGCCGGTGAGGACGAGGCCGCCCGGGCCGCCCGCTTCGAGGCCGAGGCCCTGCCCTACCTGGACCAGATCTACGGTGCCGCCCTGCGCATGACCCGCAACCGGGCCGATGCCGAGGACCTCGTGCAGGACACCTACGCCAAGGCCTTCGGCTCCTTCCACCAGTACCGGCCCGGCACCAACCTCAAGGCCTGGCTCTACCGGATCCTGACCAACACCTTCATCAACTCCTACCGCAAGAAGCAGCGCGAGCCGCTCCAGTCCGACGCGGAGGCGGTCGAGGACTGGCAGCTGCACCGGGCCGCCTCCCACGACTCGGTGGGCCTGCCCAGTGCGGAGAACCTCGCCCTGGACTCCCTGCCGGACTCCGACATCAAGGACGCCCTGGGCCAGCTCACCGAGGACCGCCGCCTGGCCGTCTACCTGGCTGACGTGGAGGGCTTCTCCTACAAGGAGATCGCCGAGATCATGGACACGCCCATCGGCACCGTCATGTCCCGGCTGCACCGAGGGCGCCGCCAGCTGCGTGACCTGCTGGCCGACTACGCACGAGAGTACGGATACGGGGAGGAGGAGAAATGAGAGACCGCATGGAACCGGGAGCCAACGGCGGCAAGAGCGCCGAGCCCACCAAGAACCCCCAGACAGCAGACGGTTCCCAGGACTGCTCCTGCGCCGAGGCCCGCGCCCACCTGGAGGCCTTCCTCGACCGCGAGTGCACCGCCGACCTCGCCGAGCGCCTCGCCCAGCATGTGGCCTCCTGCTCGCACTGCTCGCGCCTCGCCGACGCCGAGACCCATCTGCGGGAGATCCTGCGCTCGCGGTGTGCCGAGCAGGCCCCTCCCGAGCTGCGCGCCCGGGTCCTGGGGCGCCTGTCGGCCCTGCGCACCACCGCGGTGAGCGTGACGACGACGTCGACCACGACCCGGACCCAGGCCTCCGCCTCCGGGCAGGTCGTGCGTGTCGTGGAGTCCCGGGTCGAGTCCTCACGGACCGTCCGCTTCGAGCGCGACTGAGGGTGCGGCGGCAGCGACGTGTGGTCGCCTTCACCGGCTGGTCGGCGGCACGAGACTGGCCGGGGCGCGTCGCCGTGTGCGAGAATCAGCGGCGTTCCGTGCCCCCTCGTGGGGCGAGTCAAGACACGAGGAGGCAGTGATGAGCAAGCGCGGTCGTAAGCGTCGTGCACGCGCCAAGTCCAGCGCCAACCACGGCAAGCGTCCCAACGCCTGAGCCGGGTAGCGCGCCGAGCGCAACGCCCTGAGACATAACAGACGTCGGCCGGTCACCACTGCGGTGACCGGCCGACGTCGTTCTTGAGCCGTTCCGGAACCGCCCTGGTCAGGCGCCGGTTTGCGCTCCCAGCCTGGGGCCTACGGCCTTGACGGTGATGAGACGCTGAGGTGTGAGCCGCGGAACACAGCCTGATTCGTGGTGAGGGGCACTGTTCAACCTCTCATCGAGGAACCCGGTGGTGTCTCGTAGGTATGGCCTTGCCGGCTCCTCCTCAACGACGGCGGTGTGACATGAACCTGAGGACCCTGACAGCACCAGACCAGTGGACACTCTCTGACAACTCGCTCCTGCGGCGCATCCTCGTGTGCTTCCTGGGGGAGGTGATCACGGCAGTCGGGATCGCGATCTGCCTGGAGGGCAAGAGCGGCGTCGACCCGTTCACCGCCTTCCTCCAGGGCATCTCCCACGTCTCTGGGATCTCCTTCGCGGCGATCGTCCCGATCGTCAACATCATCATGCTGATCCTCGTCTTCCCCTTCGACCGGTCCATCTTCGGCCTGGGGACGGTCATCAACTTCACCGTCGTGGGTGTCCTCGTGGACCACTTCCGCCCGATCTACCGCAGCT
Organism: Actinomyces oris; assembly: GCF_001937665.1. Classification (GTDB taxonomy): domain Bacteria; phylum Actinomycetota; class Actinomycetes; order Actinomycetales; family Actinomycetaceae; genus Actinomyces; species Actinomyces stomatis. Next base: position 33,083 of record NZ_MSKL01000001.1, read on the forward strand.
TCTTCCACGTCGAGTACTCCGTCGGCAGCATGCTCCTCCACCTGGCGATCGGGTTGCCGCTGTTCTGCCTGGGAGTCTCCATGTACATCACCTGCGACCTGGGCCAGTGCCCCTATGACGGGATCGCTCCCTCGCTCAGGCGGCACTTCCCGCGCTACAGCTACCGCGCCTACCGGCTGGTCCAGGACATCATCACGATCTTCCTGGCCCTGCTCCTGATCAGGTTCGACCTCTCACTGGGCATCGTCGCCCTGGGCACGGTCATCATGGGCTTCTTCATCGGCCCCATCGTCGGTTTCTTCAACAACCACGTCTCCAACCGCCTGGTGGGGATCAGCGGCGACATCTTCGCCGTCTCCGAGTCGTCGTCTGACGAAGGCTCCCCGGCGCCTGCCTGACCGGCGGGTATCGAGGCTTCAGGACTCGGGGCGCTCGACGCCGAGCCACTCGTACCAGCCGCGGTGCAGGACCAGCCAGGCCAGCAGACCGTAGCCGGCCTGGCCCGGGTGCGTGCCGCCGGCGGCGGCGACGTCGGCCGTCCACTGCTCGTGGTTGCGCAGCGGCTCGAAGGCGTCCACGTAGGGCACGTTGCGCCGCAGGCACACCTCCTCGGCGGCCTGGGACAGCTGGGCGGTGGCATCGGGATCGGCCTCCGGCAGGGGAGGGGGACCGACGACGAAGCACTCGCGGTGGTCGGAGGCGGCGGTGTCGAGGATGTTGGCCAGGGCCAGGCGGGAGCGGGCGTAGGAGATGCCGGCGAGCACGTCGGCCACGCCCAGCCCCACGACGAGCCGGTTGATGCCGGTGTGCGTGGAGCGCCGGGCCACCTCGGGACCCCAGCGGTCGGACATCTGCGCTGTTGTCTCACCGGGAACCGCCAGCGAGGTCCACAGGATGTCGGCGTCCCGCGGAGTGCGGGCCATGACCCGGCCCGTCCATCCCAGGGCGCGCCCGTCACCATGACCGGCCACCAGCTCGTCGCCGATGAAGCTCAGCCTCGTCTCACGCATGACAGCGCCTCCTCATGCCTCATGATCCCTCATGCTGTCTTGACATTATCGTGACCTTGGGTTGTAACGGTGGAGGCTGACGGCATTTCGGAGGGGCTGACCGGGGACGGACCGGTGATGACCGGCCTCGTCTCAGTCGCGGGCGAAGGCCTGGTGGAGGATCTCCTCCTGCTGAGCGCGGTGGTCGCCGGCGGTGCCCACCGCGGGGGCGGCGGCCTCGGGCCGGGAGACCAGCGTGGGCAGGACACCACCGGTCAGCTCGGTTGGCAGGTTGAGCGCCAGGTAGGGCCACATGCCCTGGTTGGCGGGCTCATCCTGCACCCACACCAGCTCGGCCCCGCTGAAGGGCGCCAGCGCCTCGGCGATGGCCGAGGTCTCAAGCGGGTAGAGCTGCTCGAGGCGGACGATGGCCGTGCTCGTGTCCCCGGTCTTGGTCCGGTGGGCCAGCAGGTCGTAGTAGACGCGCCCCGAGCACAGCAGTACCCGGTCCACGCCCTGTTTCTGCGCCGCGGCCAGGACGGCGTCGTCGGTCTCCCCGATGACCGGCTGGAAGGTGCCGGAGGTGAAGTCCTCCACCGGCGAGCAGGCGGCCTTCAGACGCAGCAGCTGTTTGGGGGTGAAGACGATGAGCGGGCGGCGCGGGCGGCGGTAGGTGTGCTCGCGCAGCAGGTGGAAGTAGCTGGCGGGTGTGGAGGGCTGGGCCACCAGCATGTTGTCCTGGGCGCACATCTGCAGGTAGCGCTCGATGCGGGCCGAGGAGTGGTCCGGTCCCTGCCCCTCCTGGCCGTGGGGGAGCAGCATGACCAGGCCGGAGCGCTGCCCCCACTTCTGGGCGGCGGAGGTGACGTACTCGTCGATGACGGACTGGGCGCCGTTGGCGAAGTCGCCGAACTGGGCCTCCCACATCGTCAGTCCCTCGGGGCGCTCCACCGAGTAGCCGTACTCGAAGGCCAGGGCGGCGTACTCGCTGAGCAGCGAGTCGTAGATCTCCAGAGGCGCCTGGTCCGGGGTGAGGAAGTTCAGGGGCGTCCACTCCTGACCGGAGGTGTGGTCGTGCAGGACGGCGTGACGCTGGGCGAAGGTGGCGCGGCGGGCGTCCTCGCCGGCCAGACGGATCGGCACGCCCTCCATGAGCAGGCTCCCCAGGGCGATGAGCTCTCCGAGCCCCCAGTCGATGCCGCCCTCGCGTGTGGCCTCGCGGCGCTTGGCGAGCATGGCCTGGAGCTTGGGGTGGACGGTGAAGGACTCGGGCCAGGCGACCTGGGCGTCCCCGATGCGCTCGACGACGTCGCGCGGCACGGCCGAGGTCCAGCCGAGCATCATGCCGATCCCCGCCTGCTGGGAGTAGGGGATCTCCAGGGAGGACAGGGGCATGCCCACCTTCGTGGGGTCCGACAGGTCCTGCGCGGAGGCGTCGGTGGCCTCCCCGGCGTCGCCGGAGCCCGTGCCCCCGGTGACCTGGACGCGGGCCTCGGTGAAGATCCTCTCCAGCTCGTCCTGATAGCTCTTGGCGATCTCCTGGGCCTCCTGCGGGGTGATGTCGCCGCGCCCCACGAGGGCGGAGGTGTAGACCCCGCGGGTGGAGTCCAGCGAGTCGATGAGCCGGTACATGAGCGGCTGGGTCATCGAGGGGTCGTCGCCCTCGTTGTGTCCGCGGCGCCGGTAGCAGATGAGGTCGATGATGACGTCCTTGTGGAAGGTGCGTCGGTACTCGTAGGCGTGGCGGGCGGTACGGGCCACCGTCTCGGGGTCGTCGGCGTTGACGTGGAAGATCGGCACCTGCAGGCCCTTGGCCAGGTCGGTGGCGTAGATGGTGGAACGGGCCGAGGCCGAGCCGGTGGTGAAGCCGATCTGGTTGTTGACGACGATGTGGACGGTGCCGCCGGTGCGGTAGGCGGGCAGCTGGCTCATGTTGAGGGTCTCGTACACCACGCCCTGGCCGGCGAAGGCGGCGTCACCGTGGACGAGGACCGGCATGACCGTGTAGCCCTTCTCGCCCAGGCCGATGCGGTCCTGCTTGGCGCGCACGATGCCCTCGACGACGCCGTCGACCGTCTCCAGGTGGGAGGGGTTGGCGGCCAGGGAGACGCGGGTGGACACGCCGTCGGTCCCGGAGAAGACGCCCACGGTGCCCAGGTGGTACTTGACGTCCCCGGTGCCGGCGCCCTCGATGACGCCGTTGCCCTCGAACTCGTCGAAGACCTGGGCGTAGGACTTGCCGGCGATGTTGGTGAGCACGTTGAGGCGGCCGCGGTGAGCCATGCCGATGACGACCTCGTCGAGGCCGTCGTGGGCGGCGGCGTCGAGCAGGCGGTCCAGGGTCACGATGAGGGACTCCCCGCCTTCGAGGCTGAAGCGTTTCTGGCCCACGTACTTGGTCTGCAGGAAGGTCTCGAAGGCCTCGGCCTGCTCCAGCTTGGTGAGGATCCGACGGCGCTCCTCGTCACCGATGTCCTCCCAGTCCCGCTCGAGGCGCTCCTGCCACCAGGCGCGCTGAGCCGGGTCCTGGATGTGCATGTACTCCACGCCCACGGTGCGGCAGTAGGCGTCGCGCAGCATCTTGAGGATCTCGCGCAGGGTGGCCCGATCGCGCCCGCCCAGCCCCCGGGTGGGGAAGGAGCGGTCCAGGTCCCACAGGCTCAGCCCGTAGGAGGTGATGTCCAGGTCGGGGTGGCGGCGCAGGCGGTAGGTGAGCGGGTCGTTGTCGGCGGCCAGGTGGCCGCGCTGACGGTAGGCGTGGATGAGCTCGGCCACGCGTGCCGGCTTGCCGGTCTCCAGCTCGGGGTCGTAGGTGGTGTCTCGCATCCAGGTGACCGGCTCGAGAGGGATGCGCAGGGACTCGAAGGCCCGGTTCCAGAAGCCGTCCAGTCCCAGGAGCTTGCGCTCCACCAGGCGCAGAAACTCACCTGAGGCGGCGCCCTGGATGACGCGGTGGTCGTAGGTGGAGGTCAGGGTGACGACCTTGCCGATGGCCTGGCGGGCCAGGGTGTCGGGGCTGGCGCCGGCGAAGGCGGCCGGGTAGTCCATGCTGCCGACCCCCACGATGAGTCCCTGACCGGGCATGAGGCGTGGCACCGAGTGCAGGGTGCCGATCATGCCGGGGTTGGTCAGGGTCACGGTGGTGCCGCGGAAGTCGTCGAGGTCCAGCTTGTTGTCGCGGGCCTTGGCCACGAGGGCCTCGTAGGCCTCCACGAACTGGGACAGGTCCATGAGGTCGGCCTGCTTGATGGAGGGCACCAGCAGGCGGCGCTGCCCGTCGGCGCCGGGCACGTCGATGGCCAGGCCGAAGGCCACGTGGGCGGGTTCGTGCAGGACCGGCTTGCCGGCCTCGTCGACCCCGTAGGAGACGTTCATCGAGGGAATCTCGGAGAGGGACTCGACCACCGCCCAGCCGATGAGGTGGGTGAAGGAGACCTTGCCGCCGCGGGTGCGGGCCAGGTGACTGTTGATGACGGCGCGGTTCTCGATGAGGACCTTGGCGGGCACGGCCCGGGCGGAGGTGGCCGTGGGCATGGACAGGGAGTCGTCCATGTTCTTGGCGGTGCGGGCGGACGCCCCCTTGAGCCTGGTGGTGCTGTCCTCGCAGGTGTCACCGTCCTGGTCGTGCGCGGGGTGTGCGGCCAGGCGCTGGGCGTAGGGGGAGGTCGGGGGCGCAGTGTCCGACGGGGGGGCCGGCGGGAGGTCGGAGCGCGTGACGTCCTGGACGGCGGAGGAACGGCGCAGGGGAGAGGCGGCCTGAGGCGTGATGGTGGCCCGGCGCGGACCACCGGCGGCTGCCGGCGCGAAGCCGTTCGAGGGGCCGTGACTCGGGTGGTGCAGGCCAGCATTCGGGTCGGTCTCGAAGAGCTCTCGCCACTGGGGGCTCACAGAGGAGGGATCCGCCGACCAGGCGGCCCGCATTTCCTCCACCATCCACTCGTTGGCACCGAAACCTGGGCTGATCTGGTCCTGCGTGGGCACGTCGGGTCTCCTCGGAGCTCGTCAGTCTCCCGTTCCGGCACTGGGAGCCTTAGCGGGACCCCGGGGAGGAACGGCGGTGTTCACCGGACATCCTAGAAGGTGAAGGGTGTCTCAAGCGAGCAAATGCGGGACCAAGGACACATGCGTGTCCCGGCTGTGACACCTCCCTGCGTCCGGGTTGCGACAGTCTCAGAGGAGGACCGTGGTGGTACCGTTCGGTCACTATGCGATCGGCTTTCCGCCGGGCCCGCAGGCGCCGCACCCGCACGCACCGCGCCTCCTCGCCCGCCTCTGACCACCCCCACCCCGACTCGTCCGCCTCCGGCGCCCACGTCGTACTCCACATGGGGGAGTGGCCCGCATGACCGACTGGCTCATGATCGCCGTCGGCGTGGTCCTCACCGTGGGCACCGCCCTGTTCGTGGCCGGCGAGTTCTCGCTGGTCGCCCTCGACCTCTCCACCGTCGAGACCCGTGCCGCCACCGGGGACAGGCGCGCCACCACCGTCCGGCGCGCCCTGGGCCGACTGTCCACCCTCCTGTCCGGCGCCCAGGTCGGCATCACCCTGACCACGGTGCTCCTGGGCTACACCATGCAGGCCGCCCTGGCCAATCTGCTCACCGACCTCATGAGCCACTGGATGGCCGTCTCCGTGGCCACCGGCGCCGCAGTCGTCATCGCCCTCATCGTCGTCAACGCCTTCTCCATGGTCATCGGCGAGCTCATCCCCAAGAACGCCACCCTGGCCGACCCCATGCGCGCCGCCGGCCTCGTGGCCCCCTTCCTCATGGGCTTCACCACCCTCCTCAAGCCCCTCATCGTCCTGCTCAACGGCGCCGCCAACGCCGTCCTGCACGCCATGGGCATCGAACCCGCAGAGGAGCTCAGCGGCACCCGCAGCGCCGGCGAGCTCGCCTCCCTCGTGCGCCACAGCGCCGAGGAGGGCACCCTCGACGCCTCCACCGCCACCCTGCTCACCCGCTCCATCGGCCTGGGGGCGCTGACCGCCGTCGACGTCATGACCGACCGCGGTCGCCTCCACACCCTCGAGGCCGACGACTCCGCCGAGGACGTCGTGCACCTGGCCCGCGCCACCGGCCACTCCCGCTTTCCCGTCATCGGCCGCGACGTCGACGACGTCATGGGCATCGTCCACCTGCGCCGCGCCATCGGCGTCCCCTACGAGCGGCGCGCCGACGTGCCGGTGGCCTCCACCTCCCTCATGACCCCCGCACCCCGAGTCCCCGAGACCATGCCGTTGGCCGACCTGCTCGTCGAGCTGCGCGCCCAGGGCTCCCAGATGGCCATCGTCGTCGACGAGTACGGCGGCACCGCCGGTGTCGTCACTCTTGAGGACGCCGTCGAGGAGGTCGTCGGGGACGTCGCCGACGAGCACGATCGCCGCCGCGCCGGCGCCCACCTCGACCCCTCTGGCCACTGGGTCGTCCCGGGGTGGATGCGCCCCGACGAGCTCGCCACCCGCACCGCCATCCAGGTCCCCGACGACGGCCCCTACGAGACCCTCGGCGGCCTGGTCATGACCGAGCTCGGCCGCATCCCCGTCGTCGGCGACGTCGTCGAGCTGACTCACGCCTCCCTGACCGTCGACGCCATGGACGGGCGCCGCGTCACCCGCCTCCACGTGCGCCCCAAGGACCCCGAAGCCGCCCCCAGGGACCAAGGAACTGAGGGGGAGTACCGATGAGCACGCCCCTGGCCCTGGTGGTCACCGTTATCCTCCTGGCCGGCAACGCCTTCTTCGTCGGCGCCGAGTTCGCCATCACCTCCTCGCGCCGCAGCCAGCTCGAGCCGTTGGCGGAGGCCGGCGACGCCCGTGCGGCCACCGCCCTGTGGGCCCTGCAGAACGTCTCGCGCATGCTGGCCACCGCCCAGCTCGGCGTCACCCTGTGCTCCACAGGTCTGGGCGTCGTCGCCGAGCCGGCCATCGCCCATGCCCTGGAGCCCCTGCTCGCGACCGTCGGCGTCGGGCACGCCGGCTCCCACGCCGTCGCCGTCGTCATCGCCCTGGTCATCGTCGTGGGTCTGCACGTCGTCGCCGGGGAGATGGTGCCCAAGAACATCTCCATCGCCTCCCCGGAGAAGGCTGTGCGCTGGCTGGCCCCGCCACTGGTGTGGTGCTCGCGCGTCTTCAGCCCCGTGGTCAACGCTCTCAACGGCTTCGCCAACGGGGTCCTCAAAGTCCTGGGCATCGAGGCCAAGGAGGAGATCTCCGCCGCCTTCAACGCCGAGGAGGTCGCCTCCATCGTCGAGCGCTCCACGGCCGAAGGCGTCCTGGAGGACTCCACCGGCCTGCTCAGCGGCGCCCTGGAGTTCTCCGAGGAGACCGCCGGCAGCGTCATGGTGCCCCTGAGTGAGCTCGTCACCTTGCCCCAGGACTGTACCCCGGAGGACGTGGAACGGGCCGTGGCCTCCACCGGCTTCTCCCGCTTCCCGCTCGTGGCCGATCAGGCCGCAGCCGACGGGGGAGAGGAACCGGCCATCACCGGCTACCTGCACCTCAAGGACATCCTCTACGCCGACGGCGCCGACCGCACCGAGCCGGTACCCGCCTGGCGCGCACGCGCACTCGTGCCCGTCGGATACGACGATGAGGTCGAGGAGGCGCTGGCAGCCATGCAACGTTCAGGGGCCCATCTCGGGCACGTGCGCAATGCGCAGGGACGCTTCGTCGGGGTCCTCTTCCTGGAGGACATCCTCGAAGAGCTCGTCGGCGAGGTCAACGACGCCATGCAGCGCGAGGAGTACCAGCGCCGTGATTAAATTGTGATTTAGGCGGTGAAGTCAGCGGGTACCCACAACTCGGGCCGCCTCGGGAGACTATCGTCGACCGCTGCGCAGGCAGTGGTGACCAGGTGCTGATTCGTTCGGATGACACGTGTTTCTGGCTCAAGGACGGCTCTGTGGACGGAACCTTGATATTTGTGTGAGAAGTACAGGTCACACAAAGGTGTGCTGGTTCTCCTGGCGAGACCCACAGGAGACCGCTACTGTTTTAACCGAGTACAACCCAGGCTGTCGCCCTGGCAGCCGCCACGTCGTGATCGCCGGGTTGCCGGCAGCAACGACTTCCCTATGACAACAGCCACCTGGAGGCTTCCCGCGTGACCCCGCAGCCCATGAGTCGACGCCAGCGTCGCGAGGCGGAACGTGCTGCCGAAGCCGCTCGCCAGGTCGCTGAGGCGCAGGTCGGAGCCGCCCCGTCGTCACCGTCGACGACGCACACCACTCACGTCGCAGGTGCCACTCGCCGCTCACGTCGCGACCTTCACGCTCACCGTGCCGAGAGCGGCGCCGCCTCGAGTCCCGTCACCGCTCCGAGTCCATCGGCTCTGCCGGACGTTCCACTCGCCCCGCAGAAGCAGAACCATCCGCAGCGGCCCGTGGCAGCGGCGGTCCCTCCGGGATCTGTATCGGGCGCCCGGACGGGAACACGCCCAGGTGGAGGATCGTCGCGCTCGGTTCCCACAGCCCCGGCGGAGTCGCAGCCCGTTGCGCCGATGAGCCGCATGGCCCGCCGGCGTCAGAACGCCGCGTCTGCGGCCCCGTCCGTCTTCTCCTCCTCATCGCAGAGCTCCGACGACACCCGTCCCACCCGGCGCTCCCGCAAGGACCTGCGCTCGGCCCAGGTTCCTGAGGACACCCAGCAGACGTGGGAGAACCCCGCCGTCGAGAGCACACCGCAGCACCAGTCCCACCGACCCGAGGTCCGCTCGGGGAACCGCCACGACCAGCACCGCTCTCATCGTGGCGAACAGGCCGCGCCCTCGGCCGCACCATCAACGCCCTCGGCTCTGACGCCCCTGGTCGCGGCCTCACTGGCCGAGTCCACCTCGGCTCTCGGACCGACAGCCAGTCAACCCACCGGCACCACTCCGTGGTGGGCCGAAGGCGGCACGGCTTCTGCTTCGCCCAGCAGCACACAGCGCCACCGTCACGCGGCCGGACAGACCGCCGCTGCTGAGCCGAAGGCCGGAACGGTCTCGGAGACTGCCTCCCGTTCTGGGGGCCGCCGCCAGCAACGCGCCGCTGCGGCTCCCACCGGCGTCTCGGCCGCCTCAGCGGCCTCGGCCAAGTCTGTCGTGGCCTCCACCACCCACCATGCCGCCCTCTTCGGAGCCCCCGGCACGCAGGCGGACCGCGCCGCCGCCCAGACACCCCAGGCCGAACCGTCAGCGCCAACGGAGCAAGCGACCGCGACTCCCTTCGCTCCCGAAGCCCCTCATGAGATCCGATTCTCACAGCGGATCACGGACTTCCGTGGCGCTGAGACCATCGAGGTCCCTGAGGTCCGCAAGATCATGGCTGCCCGCAAGGCCGGGGTGCCGCTGGCAGACGAAGCGGCCATTCGTGCCATCAAGGCCGCCCGGAGCACCAAGAAGGCCAAGCCCGAGACGACGGCCGCCGAGACCAAGGGGAGCAGGGCCGCAGATGAGGCTGCCGCCCCGACGTCGTCGGCCAGGACCACGGCAACATCGAAGCCGGACACCCACCGTGACTCCTCGACCGGACCCGCCCCCGTGCGTCCCGTCCGCCGTCGCACCGGTTCCGGGATTCTGGGGCGCACCGCCGTCCTGTCGGTCCTGGCCGTGGCCACAGTGCTCGCCCCCTTGTCCAGTCACCTCGACAACACCCCGCTGGCCTCGGCCTCCATGAAGATGCATTCCGGCGGCTCCCCCACGCAGGGCCCGGCCGCCAGCGGGACGAAGTCCTCGTCCGTGGCCAGCGCCGTACTCGGCAGCGACGACCTGGAGTCGGCCTCCGACACCCAGCTGTCCAACGTTCCCGACGCCGCCACCCGGGCCAGGATCCGCGAGGCCTTCCAGAACGCCGCCAAGACCTGCTCCTCGGCGACCGGCGCCTCCGGCGACACCAGCGCCTTCAGCTCCAAGCCGCAGCTGTTCTACCCGATGCTTCCGGGCACCTACGAGATCTCCTCGGAGTATGGCTACCGCACCCACCCCACCCTCGGCTACCGCAAGCTGCACGCCGGGCAGGACATGGCCGCCCCCGTGGGGACGCCCATCTACGCGGCCGCCGCCGGCACCGTCACCACCGCCGGCATGGTCGATGGCACCGGAACCATCACCATCAAGCACGAGATCGACGGCCAGGTCTGGTACACCAGCTACCTGCACATGTACGAGGACGGCATCCACGTCAAGGTCGGTGACAAAGTCACGGCCGGTCAGATGATCGCCGGAGTGGGCAACACGGGCCGGTCCTCCGGTTCTCACCTGCACTTCGAGGTGCGCACCAAGGACGACACCGCCGACGAGTCCACCGTGGAGCCGTGGGGCTGGCTCAAGCAGCACAACGCCGTCGAGCTCACCACCAACTGCAGCTGAGGGAGACCAACTGTGCCGCCTGCCGCGTCACGAACCCGCCGTCCCGCCGTCATCGCCCACCGCGGCGGGGGACGCGAGGTTCCTGAGAACACCTGGAGCGCCGTCGAGCACGTGGCAGCGCTCGGGCTGGAGTGGATGGAGACCGACCTGCGGCTGACCGCCGACGGCATCGTCGTGCTCAGTCATGACGAGGACCTGCGCCGCACCGCGAATGACCCCCGCACCGTCGGAGAGGTCATGTGGGCCGAGATGGCCGACCTCGACTCCGGCGACGGGCGCGGCTTCGTCCGACTCGATGACGCCCTGTACGCCCACCCGACGATGAAGTTCAACGTCGATCTCAAGGACTCCTGCGTCGTCCAGGCCGCCCTGCAGACGGTGCGAGACGCCCAGGCCCTTGAGCGAGTCCGCTTCGCCTCCTTCTCCGCCCGGAGGCTGGCCGTGCTGCGCCGCCAGGAGCCACGGGCCATGACCTCCCTAGGGGTCAGCGACGTGCTCGGACTCATGCTGCGCAGTGAGGCGGCCGTCCCCCTGCCCCAGACTCGTTGGGGCTGGACACGTGGCAGGGTCGACGCCGTCCAGGTGCCGGAGAGCTATCACGGCGTCCCGGTGGTCACCCGCCGCTTCGTCGCCTCCGCGCACACCGCGGGCCTGGAGGTCCACGTCTGGACGGTGGACGATCCCGAGCGGATGCGTCGCCTGGCCGACCTCAACGTGGACGCCATCATGACCGACGTACCCAGTCTCGCCGTCCAGACCCTCAGCTGAAGAAACCCGTCAACAGCCCGGAGTCGGCGGACGGCCTGGTGGAACCCGGTGGAAACCGCTCGGCCCCGCCTTGGCCAGAAGAATTGTGCCGCAACACGCATGAGCGAGCCCCCGCCGCGGGTGGCAGCGGGGGCTCAGAGGTGGTGCCCCGGACAGGATTCGAACCTGCGACTTCCTGCTCCGGAGGCAGACGCTCTATCCACTGAGCTACCGGGGCCCGAGGCGTGACTGTACCAGTGTCCTGGCCCCGGAGCGAAACCGGCGCGAGACTGCGACATGTCCCACGATGCCCTGCGGTTTCCGGTCTCGCTCGTGATCCGGCCCGCCCGTTGACGGTACGCTGACGCGCGTGACTCCAGAAGAGCTTGCCGCAGCCATCCGCACCATCCTGGAAGAGGCCTCTGCCGAGGGATCCCTCGCCCTGCCCGCCGCCGAGATCCCCGACCCCCGCGTCGAGCGTCCCCGCAACCGCGACCACGGCGACTGGTCCACCAACGTGGCCATGCAGCTGGCCAAGAAGGCGGGCACCAAGCCGCGCGATCTCGCCGAGCTGCTCGTCCCGCGTCTCGAGGCCCTCGACGGCATCGCCTCCGTGGAGGTCGCCGGCCCCGGCTTCCTCAACATCCGCCTCGACGCCGCCAGCGCCGGCGAGCTCGCCCGCTCCATCGTCGAGGCCGGAGAGGCCTACGGCTGCAATGACTCCCTGAGCGGTCAGCACATCAACCTCGAGTACGTCTCCGCCAACCCCACCGGCCCGGTGCACCTGGGTGGCGCCCGCTGGGCCGCCGTCGGCGACTCCCTGGCCCGAATCCTGTCCGCCTGCGGCGCCCAGGTCACCCGGGAGTACTACTTCAACGACCACGGCACCCAGATCGACCGCTTCGCCGCCTCCCTGCTGGCCTCCGCCCGTGGCCAGGAGACCCCCGAGGACGGCTACGGCGGCGCCTACATCAGTGAGATCGCCCAGCAGGTGACCGCCGACGAGCTCGCTGCCGGCCGCCCCGCCCCGGCCACTCTGCCCGACGCCGAGGCCGTCGAGGTCTTCCGAGCCCGCGGCGTCGACCTCATGTTCGCCGCCGTCAAGGCCGAGCTGCACGCATTCCGCTCCGACTTCGACGTCTTCTTCCACGAGGACTCCCTGCACACCTCCGGCGCCGTCGAGCGCGCCATCGACCGTCTGCGCGAGCGCGGTGTCATTGAGGAACGCGACGGCGCCACCTGGCTGCGCACCACCGACTTCGGGGACGACAAGGACCGGGTCCTCATCAAGTCCGATGGGAACACCTCCTACTTCGCGGCCGATCTCGCCTACTACCTGGACAAGCGCGAGCGCGGCGCCGACTGCGCCCTCTACCTGTTCGGGGCCGACCACCACGGCTACATCGGCCGGATGATGGCCATGTGCGCGGCCTTCGGCGACGAGCCCGGTGTCAACATGCAGATTGTCATCGGCCAGTTCGTCAACCTTGTCAAGGATGGTCAGCCCGTGCGCATGTCCAAGCGCGCCGGCACCATCGTGACACTCGGTGACCTCGTTGACGCCGTCGGCGTGGACGCCGCCCGCTACGCCCTGGCCCGCTCGTCCATGGACTCCGCCATCGATATCGACCTGGACCTGCTGGCCTCCACCTCGAGCGAGAACCCGGTGTACTACGTCCAGTACGCCCACGCCCGCACGCGCAACGTGGCCCGCAACGCCGCGGAGCACGGCGTGTCCCGCTCGGCCGGCTTCCTCCCAGCGGCGCTGGACGACCCGGCGGACTCCGCACTGCTCGGCGTGCTCGCCCAGTTCCCGGCGATCGTCACCCAGGCGGCGCAGCTGCGCGAGCAGCACCGGGTGGCCCGCTACCTCGAGCAGCTGGCCGCCGCCTACCACGCCTGGTACGGCGCCACCCGCGTCACTCCCCGCGGAGACGACCCGGTCACGTCCGGGCACGTGGCCCGCCTGTGGCTCAACGACGCCGTCGGTCAGGTCCTCACCAACGGGCTCGGTCTGCTGGGCGTGACCGCACCGGAGAGGATGTGACAGACGATGGCCGACCACGTGCCCGCCGGTGAGCCGCCCCTGGGGGCTCTGACCTGCCCCGAGCCCGAGGACCGTCCCGACCTGTGGCCCACCACGGCACGGCGCACGGTCGACGGTGAGCTCGCCCTGGGCGGGCTCACCGTCTCCGAGATCCTCGCCGACGCCCCCAGCCCCGTCTTCGTCCTGGACGAGGCCGACCTGCGTGGCCGCGCCGCCTCCTGGAGCGCTGCCATGCACGAGGAGTTCTGGCCCAGCTACGGCATGGCCGGGGGAGAGGCCTTCTACGCCGGCAAGGCCTTCCTGACCACCAAGGTCGCCCAGTGGGTCCTCGAGGAGGGCATGGGCATCGACACCGCCAGCCGCGGCGAGCTCGCCGCGGGACTGGCCGCCCTGCAGGAGGTGGACGGGGCGGAGGCCACCACCAGCGCCACCCGTCTGGGCCTGCACGGCAACGGCAAGACGCAGGCCGAGATCGCCGTCGCCCTCACCCACCACGTGGGCCACCTCGTCCTCGACTCCCTCGAGGAGGTCGAGCTCGCCGTCCGCGCTGTGCGCGATCTGCGCGCCAGCGGCGTCTACGGGCCCGAGGAGACCGGCAAGGTCATGGTGCGCCTGACCACCGGTGTGCACGCCGGTGGCCACGAGTTCATCTCCACCGGCCACGAGGACCAGAAGTTCGGCCTCTCAGTCCTCGGAGGCGCTGCCCGGCAGGCCATCGACGCGATCATCGCCGCCCCCGAGCTCGAGCTGCACGGGCTGCACTCCCACATCGGCTCCCAGATCATGGACCTGGCCGGCTTCCGTGAGGCCGCCCGCGTCGTCCTCAGCCTGCGCCACGAGGTCGCCACGGACACGGGGCACCTATGCCCGGAGGTCGACCTGGGCGGCGGCTACGGCATCGCCTACACCGGCGCGGACCCGGTGCCGCCCAGCCCGGCGGAGGTCGCCCGGACCCTCGCCGAGACGGTGCGCGAGCTGTGCACGGAGCTCGGTGACACGGTCCCGCACGTGTCCGTCGAGCCCGGGCGCAGCGTCGCCGGACCGGGCACCGTCATGCTCTACACGGTCACCGGGCTCAAGCGAGTCGAGCTGGGGGAGGGGGCCTCGCGCCTCTACGTGAGCGTCGACGGCGGCATGAGTGACAACATCCGCCCCGCCCTCTACGAGGCCGCGTACACGGCCCTGGTCGCCAACCGCCGACCCGGTCCGCAGGTCGGGCTAGTGCGCAGCCGGGTGGTGGGCAAGCACTGCGAGTCCGGCGACGTCGTCGTGCGTGACGTAGACCTGCCTGCGGACCTGGCCGTCGGCGACGTACTGGCCGTACCTGCCACAGGGGCATATGGGCGCTCCATGGCCTCCAACTACAACCTCTTCACCCGCCCCGGTGTGCGCTGGGTGCGTGAGAGCGAGTCGGGGTGGGTCCTGCGTCCTGAGACCATCGAGGACCTTCTACGCCTCGAGGGTTGAGACCTCCCGGACCTCACAGGAGCGCCGTCGTTCCAGGAACAATTCCTGGAACGACGGCGCTCCTGTATGCAATCTGATGAAAGCGTGAGTCAGTTCTGAAGGCAATGACAACCTGAAAGAAGCCTGAGTGAGGTTGCCCTGAAACGAGGCTGACGACCGATTGTTTTGGAGGGTCGACACAACTGAAGCGCGGTCCGTCTGATAGGGGAAGCACAGCGTCAGCACAGTCTAGCGAGGCGAGTCTTGTGTAGTACCTACAAACATCTGCGGGATAAATTGTATTAAACGTAAGTTTTGAATGTGATGAGACTGTGAGGTCGCGCGTGTTTTGGGTGTTCGCTGTTCCCAATCAGTCGGTTTGTGACACAGTGGTCTTGGTCATCACGGGGCGACCTTTCCCTCTCCTGAACAGACGGTGGGAACGTTCGGTGATGTTTCACAAGGCAGACCCTTGTCATCTATGCCAGGAATCCGGAGAACCCATGAACACAATGTCCACGGGCGCCGCCTCTCGGCCGGCCCTCTCGCGAGGGGCGGTGAGGGGGGCCGCCGCCATCCTCGCTCTCTTCCTTGTCGCGATCATGTCTCAGTTCGCCCCTCAGGCGAGCGCCGAGGAGAACAAGAGCGTCAACGTCACCAACCTGTCTCTGACACGTGTGGACGGCAACAACGTTGAGCAGGACGGAAAGCTCAACACCTACGACCTCGCCCGCCTCAGCTTCGACTGGAGCGGCGTCGACGCCAACCTCAAGGCCGGAGACTCCTTCACGATCGGTCTGGGTGAGTACTTCACCAACCTGCAGAACAGCGAGTCCCACCCGATGACCGTCGAGTACGGCGGCAAGGATGTCGAGGTCGGTACCTGCACCCTGACCGTCAAGGACGTCACCTGCACCTTCAACTCCAAGGTTGACGAGCTGAAGGCCGCCGGCTTCCACAACTTCAAGGGTTCCGGCTCCGCCCTGGTGGCCGTTGCCAAGGCCACCGACGTGCAGACCGTTGACTTCACTGTCAACGGCGTGACCACGACCGTCACCCTGCCCGGTGGCGGCGGCATCGACGGCCCCAAGGAGAGCGACTGGGAGCTCACCAAGTGGGCCTCCAGCTTCTACAACAACTACAAGGAGCTGACCTGGGGTGTGAACTTCGGGACCAACCAGACCACTGGTGACAAGCTCGGCAAGACCTTCGACGGCTCCCGCCAGAGCATCGTCTTCACCGATACCCTCGGCGGCGGCATGACCTTCAACCAGGCTGACGCCACCCGTACGGTCCTCAACCTGCGTCCTGCGGATGGCAAGTCCATCCCGGTCACCAACGCCGCCGGCCAGGACGCCACCACCCAGTACGGCGACTTCGATGTCAAGGCCACCTACTCCCAGGACGGCCGCACTGCGACCTACGAGGTCACTGGTCCGTTCCAGAACGGCACCAACTTCACCCTGGAGTACCCCGTCTCCTTCGTGGACGCCAACGGCAACGCCGTCGCCGCCTCCCGGGGCACCTCCTACGAGAACACCGTGAACCTCAACGGCACGGACCTGACCAGCACTCAGAGCCAGTCCTACGTCCAGTACTTCGACATCTCGGTCCAGATGGAGCCCGGCTTCGGCGGCTTCAACGTGACCAAGGTCGTCGAGGGTGACGCTGCCGCACAGGCCGCCGGCTCCAGCTTCGTCGTCGACGTCGCCTACGAGCTGCCGGCCGCAGCCAGCTCCTACCCGGACTGGAAGGCTCCCGAGGGCCAGAAGGCCACCGGTGAGGGCCGCTCCGGAACCTCCTCCGTCACGGTCAAGCCGGGTGAGCCGGTCGCCTTCGACGGCACCTTCCCCGTGGGCACCAAGATCACGCTCACCGAGGACACCTCCAAGGCTCAGCCCGCCGCCTCCGGCTTCAGCTGGGGCGAGCCGGTCTTCACCGTGGACGGTCAGAAGACCAACACCTTCACCATCCGCGACCAGGAGCTCGTCAAGGTCTCCCTGACCAACACGACGACCGCGACGCCGCCGACGACCACGCAGATGCCGCCCACGGCGTCCAACCCGCCTGCGACCCCGCCGGTCGACACCCCGCCGACGACCACCGCGACGCCGCCGACGACCACGCAGGCCCCGCCCACGGCGTCCAACCCGCCTGCAACCCCGCCGACGACCACGCAGCAGCCGCCGAGCACCCCGGGTGCTCCGGTACCGCCCACCTCCACCCCGAAGACGCCGAACGGTGGTACCCCGCCGCTGGCGCACACCGGTGCTAACGCCGTTGCGCTCCTGCTGCTCGCCGGCGCCGGCCTGGGTGGCGGTGCCCTCCTGGTGGCTCGTCGCCGCAAGGCCTCCTGAATGCGGGTAACCGCCTCTCGGGTCTGAGCACTCTGTCATCAGAGCCCACCTAGTGGCCCCGCCCCGGTTCAACCGGGGCGGGGCCACTGGTCATCTCTGCCCAGGGCCGCCAGCACTCCGCCGGCCCTGCTCCGAGGCCTGCCGAAAGCAGGACAACCCATGGGATCGTCTCAGCCATGAGGAGGAGGCCCCTCTCCTCGCTAATCGTTCTCCTGGGGGGCGCTAGGCGGTGCGATGCTTTTCTAACCTGAAGGCATGAGCGCAACGACCTCCTCCTCTCCGTCCTCACTGACGTCCTTCGTCTCCTCCCTGGAGCAGCCGCCCCCGGCCTGGGGGTACTCCGACGGTGCGACCACCCCGATGTCCATGGGCCTGGGACGGGTGATCGCTCGGTTGCTCAAGCAGATCATCTGGCGCCGCTGAGCGCGCCCTTCCGTCCGCGCGGTCTCTGACGGGTTTTGGAGGTGCCTCTCCTGGCCTCATCGGACCAAGGAGCACAGGATGGCCGTGTGTCCACAGGCGGACATGCAAGCGCTCCACGGCCGATGCCCCTTATGCTGGCCCGCAGCGATGGCCAGCGCGGGTGGGCGGCCGGTTGACCGTGCCCGCCGTGACTGGCCTCATCGCATGACGCAGTCGAAGTGCCCACGCGCGGCACGCAACACAGCACACACAGCAAGGTGGTCATCCCGTGGCTCAGGACCTCTCACCCGCCCAACGCACACTCACAGTCGGCGTCCTTGGCGCCGGGACCGTTGGCAGCCAGGTCATTCGCCTCCTCACCGAGCAGGTCGACGACTTCGCCGCCCGCTCCGGTGCACGTCTTGAGATTACGGGCGTCGCCGTCCGTGATGTCAACGCGCCGCGTGACGCCTCCGTCCCCCGGGACCTTCTCACCGATGACGCCACCGCCGTCGCCACCGGGAACGACCTGGTCATTGAGCTCATCGGCGGGATCGAGCCGGCCCGCACCCTCATCCTGGCCGCTTTCAAGGCCGGGGCCAGCGTCATCACCGGCAACAAGGCCCTCATCGCAGCCCACGGCCCCGAGCTCTACGCCGCTGCGGCGGCGGCCGGCACCGACTTCTACTACGAGGCCGCTGTCGCCGGCGCCATCCCGGTCGTCTATGCGCTGCGCGAGTCGATGGCCGGCGACCGCGTCACCAGCGTTCTCGGCATCGTCAACGGCACCACCAACTACATCCTCGATGAGATGAGTACCAAGGGCCTGTCCTTCGAGACCGCCCTGGCCACCGCCCAGGAGCTCGGCTACGCCGAGGCCGACCCCACCGCCGACGTCGACGGCCTGGACGCCGCCGCCAAGGCCGCCATCATCGCCTCGCTCGCGTTCCACACCCGCGTGGGCCTCGACGACGTCTCCGTCGAGGGCATCCGCGCGGTCACCGCCGACGACATCCGCGAGGCCCACGCCTCGGGCTGCGAGCTCAAGCTGCTCGCCATCGCCCAGCGCCGCGACGACGAGCACGCCCAAGGCGTCTCCGTGCGGGTCCACCCCGCTCTCGTGCCCAGTGACCACCCGCTGGCCAGTGTTCACGGGGCCTACAACGCCGTCCTCGTCGAGGCCGAGAGCGCCGGGCGCCTCATGTTCTACGGACAGGGCGCGGGGGGAGCCCCGACGGCATCCGCGGTCCTGTCCGACGTCGTCGCCGCCGCCGCCCACCGGGTCCATGGCGGTCAGGCGCCCCGTGAGTCCTCCTACGCGAGCCTGACGGTCCTCGGCCCGGAGGCCGCCGTCACCCGGTACCAGATCCAGCTGCGCTCCGAGGACGCCGTCGGTTCGCTGGCCGCCATGGCCACGGTCTTCGCCGACAACGGCGTCTCCATCAACTCGGTGCGCCAGAGCGCCTACGTCACCACCGATGGCAGCGAGGACCAGGCCGTCGTCACCTTCGTGACCCACCCGGCTCCCGTCTTCCACCTCGACGCCGCTGTCGAGGGGCTGCGGGCCTCGGAGCGGGTCGCCGAGATCGTCTCCATCCAACGCGTCGAGGGTGAGTGACATGCGCATCGTCTACGAGCGCGCCGCCGTCCGGGTCCCGGCAACAACGGCGAACATGGGCCCCGGCTTCGACTCCTTCGGCATGGCCTTCCGCTACTACGACGAGGCCTCGGTGCGGCCGATCACCGGCACCACCCGCGTCATCGTCGAGGGTGTCGGCGCAGAGACTGTCCCCACTGACGATGACAACCTCGTCGTGCAGGCCCTGCGGGCCGGTCTGGACGCCGTCGGCGCGCCTCAGGCCGGCTTCGAGATGCGCTGCGTCAACCGGATCCCCCACGGCGGAGGCATGGGATCCTCCGCCAGCGCCGCGGTCGCCGGGCTCATGCTGGCGCGCGGTCTCATCTCCGAGCCCGAGGCCCTCAGCGACGACCGGATCTTCGCCCTGGCCACCGACTTCGAGGGCCACCCCGATAACGTCGCACCCGCCGTCTTCGGAGGCGCCACTGTCGCCTGGGTCGAGCGTGGGGGACACCCGCGTATGGCCCCCATGCCCGTGGACGCCTCCCTCGGCGTCAGCCTGCTCATCCCGCCGGCGACGACGCGCCTGTCCACCAAGGAGGCCCGCCAGGTCCTGCCGGTCTCCGTGCCGCGCGAGGACGCCCTGTTCAACACCTCACGTGCCGCCGTTCTCATGCTGGCACTCGCCGGACGCCCCGACCTGCTCATGGCCGGGACCGAGGACCGGCTCCACCAGGAGTACCGACGTGGGGTCCTGCCCGCCTCGATGGCGGTCATGGACTCCCTGCGTGAGCAGGGCTACCCGGCTGTCATCTCCGGCGCGGGCCCCACGGTGCTGGTCCTGTCCACCCTGGCCGACCAGACCCGTTTCGCCCTGGAGAGCCACGGTTGGAGCGTGCTCACCCCCGGGATCGACACTCGTGGGGCGGTCCTGACCTCCTGATCCGCGCTAACGGCTTCTTCATCCGCCTCCTTGATCGCGGGCGTCCCCGAGTCCAGGGGCGTCCGCGATCTGTGTCCGCCCTGGAGCCCCGGTGGGGTGGGCGTGCCACATTCCCAGGTGGGAAGCGCGTCACACTCAAGTAGTTGAGAAATAAACTATATATGTCTCCGGTTCCATCGGTACACAAGAGATCACGTAGAACCAGTGCAGGAACAGTGAGGACGTCGCATGCAGTTCGGAATCTTCACGGTTGGAGACATCACCACCGACCCGGCCACAGGCAAGGCCCCCAGTGAGCACCAGCGCATCAAGAACACTGTCGAGATGGCGGTTCTGGCCGAGCAGGCGGGCCTGGACTTCTTCGCCACCGGGGAGCACCACAACCCGCCCTTCGCGCCGTCGTCGCCCACGACCCTGCTGGCCAACATCGCTGCACGCACGGACAAGCTGCTCCTGACCACCGCCACCACCCTCATCACCACCAATGATCCGGTGCGTCTGGCCGAGGAGTACGCCTACCTCCAGCACCTCTCCGACGGACGCGTCGACCTCATGATGGGGCGCGGCAACACCGGACCGGTCTACCCCTGGTTCGGCAAGGACATCCGCAAGGGCATCTCGCTCGCGGTGGAGAACTACGACCTGCTGCGCCGCCTGTGGCGTGAGACCAACGTGGACTGGGAGGGCGAGTTCCGTACCGCGCTGCAG
Organism: Actinomyces oris; assembly: GCF_001937665.1. Taxonomy (GTDB): domain Bacteria; phylum Actinomycetota; class Actinomycetes; order Actinomycetales; family Actinomycetaceae; genus Actinomyces; species Actinomyces stomatis. The sequence goes on from NZ_MSKL01000001.1 coordinate 53,648, forward strand.
GACTTCACCTCCATGCCCCGCCCGCTCGACGGCGTCCCGCCCTTCGTGTGGCACGCCTCCATCCGCTCGCCCCAGATCGCCGAACAGGCTGCTTACTACGGAGACGGCTACCTGCACAACAACATCTTCTGGCCCATCGACCACGTCAAGAAGATGGTCGACCTCTACCGCGAGCGCTTCGCCTTCTACGGCCATGGCGAGCCCGAGCAGGCGATCGTGGGCCTGGGCGGCCAGATCTTCGCTGCCAGGAGCGAGGCCGAGGCCATCGAGCGCTACACCCCCTACTTCCGCAACACCTACGTCTACCAGGGTGCGGCTCTGGAGGAGATGACGCAGCACACGCCTCTCGCCGTTGGCACGCCCGAGCAGATCGTGGAGAAGTACCTGACCTACCGGGACGCGATCGGCGACTACCAGCGTCAGGCCTTCAACGTGGACCTGGGCGGCGTCCCGCACAAGGAGATCATGAAGCAGATCGAGTACCTGGGTTCCGAGATCGTCCCGGCACTGCGCGCCGAGCTGGAGCCCACCAAGCCCGAGGGTGTTCCGGAGGCACCGCTCCACCCGCGCCACCGGGCCCTGCTGGAGGGGGCCGAGCCCCCGGCTGAGGAGCCCTTCTCCCTGTCCAACGAGTTCGACCCGCTCACGGGCCGGAAGGTGAGTATCTGAGATGGCCCGGGAAACCTTTGACACGACGAGTGACAAGCAGGAGATGGACGACATGACCACTGGCACGGCTGCGCCCGTCGCCCCGTTCGGGGGCACCCAGTCCCTGGCCGGATCGCCGACCTATGATGCCTACGCCAATACCCAGATGGGGCGTCTGAGCCGGATCGTGGCTCTGCACGCCGGGGTCTCGGAGCCCTCGACCTCCCAGATGCTCGCCGAGCGGCTGGCTGAGTCGACTCGCAAGGCCCTGGAGTCCGACTCCCGCCTCGCCAGCATCGAGGTCATCGGGCTCAGGCCCCTGGTCAAGGACATCGCCCTGGCCAGTGTGGGCGGATTGGTGTCTGCCGACCTGCAGAAGGTGATCGACGCCCTGTCCGCCGCCGACGGCGTCATCCTTGTCAGCCCGGTCTTTCAGGCCTCCTACTCCGGACTGTTCAAGTCTGCCATGGATGTGCTGCCGGCCGGCACGCTTGAGGGCGTCCCCGTCCTGCTGGGGGCGACGGCCGGCACTGCGCGGCACAGTCTTGTCACCGAGATGGCGCTGCGGCCGCTGGTTGCCTACATGAAGGCCCTGCCGACGCAGACCGCTGTCTTCGCGGCCAGTGAGGACTTTGGCGCGGCCTGGCAGACGCCGTCATCCTCTGAGAGGCCCGAGTCGCCCTTGAGCGAGCGTATGGCCCGGGCGGGGCGGGAGCTGGCCACACTCATGGAGCGCTTCCCGCGCCAGGCGCCGGTCGACCCGCTGGCCGACTTCGCGCCCATGGGGGTGCTTCTCGCAGGTCGCTGAGGCCGTGAGCCTGGGGGCTCGAAGGGCAAGAGCCGACTCGGGTGCGCCCGAGTCGATCATCCAGGTGGGGCCGATCGCGCGTATGGTCGGCCCCATCGGTGTCAAGGCGGCGGCGAGAGATGTCATAGGTGGAATAACGGCGGCATACCCGGCGTTGCGCGCCGGTGTTCCGTTAGGCACTGCGCGAAGGGGCTGCTATGCTGGCGCCGTCAGCCGCGCGGATCGCACCACGCCGCTGACCGCACCAGCCCCGGACCTGAGGCTCAGGTCTCAGCAGGAACCGGCAGTGCATGACCCACCCCCGTGAACGATTCCGGGGGAGTCTCCCCAGTTGAACGTCTCCTTCTTCGGAGCGTCATCACACCGTTAGGACACTCGTGACCGAGACCTCCAGCGCCCAGCCCTCGCTTTCCACCATGCGTCTGGCCGAGCTTCAGTCGCTTGCCGGTTCCATGGGCCTCAAGGGCACCTCCCGTATGCGCAAGAGTGAGCTCGTTGCCGCTATCCGTCAGGCGCGCGGCTCCTCCGCCTCCACTCCCGACTCCCACAGCGCGTCGAACAGCTCGCCCGATGCCGGGGCGACCGACGCCGCCGACTCCTCTTCCTCCTCCTCTTCGACCGGTGAGCCCTCATCGGAGCAGCCCCAGGCCGCCGCCTCAGGGCGCTCCCGCCGCCGTCGTGCCACTGCCGCCTCCGGCTCCCCTGAGGAGCGCCGGTCCGCGCCGGTCCTCGACCTGGGCCTCGATCTGCCTGAGCGCTCCGACTCCTCCAGCGGCGACTCGGCCAAAGGCTCCGGCCATGACGAGGAGCGCCCCGCACGCAGCCGCTGGCGTGAGCGCGCCGAGCGCTCCGAGGCCGCTGAGGGTGGCGATGACCGCGACTCCCACGGCCGCTCGGAGCGGGGCGAGCGCTCCTCGCGCGATCAGCTTCGCCGCGGCCGCCGGCGCGCCCAGGCCTCCGCAGGTGCCCCCGAGAACCAGGAGCGCGCCTCGCGCGAGCCCCGCACCGACTCGCCCGAGGATCATGCCGACGCCAAGGCCGCCCTCATGCGGGACCTGGCCGATGCCACCGGAACCTCCGTCGTCGAGTCCCAGGAGCGCTCGCGTCGGGGCCGTGACGGCAATGATGACTCCGACGGCTACGACGACGAGCGCGGTGGGCGACGTCGTCGGGGCCGTAAGCGTGGACGCGACCGCTTCGACCGCGATGACCGCGACTCCGGCCGTGAGGGCCGCGACGGCAACGCCGGACGCGGCAACCGCAACCAGCCACGCGAGGACGAGGTCCTCCTGCCGGTCGCCGGCATCCTGGACGTCTCCGACAACCAGCACGCCTACCTGCGTACCTCCGGCTACCTGCCCGGCCCCAAGGACGTCTACGTCTCCAACCAGCTCATCAAGGACAACGGGCTGCGCGCCGGCGACGCCGTGACCGGCTGGGTCCGCGAGGGCGCCGAGTCCTCCACGCCCCACCAAGGTGGGCGCAACAACCGCCGTCAGAACCGGGCCGGCCGGGTCAAGTACAACCCCATGGTCAGCGTCGAGACCGTCAACGGCATGGACGCCGAGCGCTCCAAGCGCCGCCCCGAGTTCGCCAAGCTCACCCCCCTCTACCCCCAGGAGCAGCTGCGGCTGGAGACCACCCCCAAGGCCGTCACCCCGCGGATCATCGACCTGGTCTCGCCCATCGGCAAGGGGCAGCGCGGACTCATCGTCTCCCCGCCCAAGGCGGGTAAGACGATCGTCCTGCAGCAGATCGCCAACGCCATCAGCGTCAACAACCCCGAGGCCCACCTCATGGTCGTGCTCGTCGACGAGCGCCCCGAGGAGGTCACCGACATGCAGCGCACGGTCAAAGGTGAGGTCATCGCTTCCACCTTCGACCGCCCGGCCTCCGACCACACGATCGTGGCCGAGCTGGCCATCGAGCGCGCCAAGCGCCTCGTGGAGCTGGGCCAGGACGTCGTCGTGCTGCTGGACTCCATCACCCGCCTCGGGCGCGCCTACAACCTGGCGGCCCCGGCCAGCGGCCGGATCCTCTCCGGTGGTGTGGACGCCTCCGCCCTCTACCCGCCCAAGCGCTTCTTCGGGGCGGCCCGCAACGTGGAGAGCGGCGGCAGCCTGACCATCCTGGCCACGGCCCTGGTGGAGACCGGCTCCAAGATGGATGAGGTCATCTTCGAAGAGTTCAAGGGGACCGGGAACATGGAGCTGCGGCTGTCGCGCCAGCTCGCCGACAAGCGCATCTTCCCGGCCGTGGACGTGGCCGCCTCCGGCACCCGCCGTGAGGAGCTGCTCA
>NZ_MSKL01000002.1 GCF_001937665.1 Actinomyces oris
CGTCGGCCCAGTCGGCGCGGGTCGCGGAGCGACCCTCGTGGGGGGCGACGCACAGCTCGGCGTAGCGGGTGGCCCACTCAAGGTAGGTCATCTCCTCGACGTCACCGAAGTAGGGCTTGGCGGTCTTGGCCAGGGCGTCGATCATCTCCTGGCGACGTGCGGCCATGGCGGCCTCGTCCCCGGCGAGCTCCTGGATGAGGCGGGAGGCCCGGGCCGAGGAGTTGTCGATCTCGTAGAGGTCGGCACGCAGGTGGGACAGCCCGGAGGTCATGCCACCGATGGACTCCCCGGAGGCCACCCAGCCGCCCTCAACCCCGGAGTCCTCGGGGATCCCGGGGGTGTCGACGAGGAGCTGTTTGACGTCGTCGTTGGTCTTGGCCTCCAGGCAGGTCATGGCGGCGGTGCCGATCATGACGCCGTCGACGGGCGCGGCGGCCGTGCCGTAGGCCTCGGCCCAGCGGCCGGTGAGGTAGTCGGCCGCACGGGTGGGCGTGCCGATGCCGCCGCCGACGACAAGGACCACGTTGCTCACGGCGCGGATGGCGTCGTAGGTGGCCAGGAGCATGGTGTCCAGGTCCTCCCACGAGTGATGGCCACCGGCGTGCCCGTCCTCGATCTGGATGATGACGGGGCTGTCGGGCACGGCGCGAGCAATGGCCAGGACCTGACGGATCTGGTCCACGGTGCCGGGCTTGAAGGCGATGTAGGGGAAGCCCTCGGCGTGCAGGCGCTCGAGCAGGGCGGTGGCCTCCTCGAGCTCGGGGATCCCGGCGGAGATGGTGATGCCGTCGATGGGGGCGCCCCCGGCGCGGGCCTTGGACAGCAGGCGCTGGGTCCCCAGGTGCAGGTTCCACAGGTAGCGGTCCATGAACATGGCGTTGAAGGCCGCGGTGCGTCCCGGTTCGAGCGCCTTCTCCAGGCCCTCGAGGTTCTCGGTCAGGACGGCAGGGGTGGTCTGACCCCCACCGGCGAGCTCGGCCCAGTATCCGGCGTTGGCGGCGGCCGCCACGATGGCGGGATCCACGGTGGTGGGGGTCATTCCCGCCAGAAGCACCGCGCTGCGTCCGGTCAAGCGGGTGAAGGCGGTGTCCAGGGTGAGGCGGCCGTCGGGCAGGCGGGTGATGCGCGGGGCGAAGCGGGAGCGGTCGACGCCGGGCCGGGGGGCCGCGCCGGCGCGGTCGAGGTCGTCAATGGCCTTGGCGGTCCCCGCGGGCACGACGGTGGTACCGGTACCGGCCACGACGCCCTCGGTGAGACGGACCAGGACGTTGCCCGGTCCCAGGTCCAGGACGGTGCGCACCGGGTCGGCCGATCCGGTCCCGAGGGCGCCGGTGACCAGGCCGGGCCAGTCGACCGGGTCGATGAGCACGGCGGTGGCCAGCTCACGGGCGAGCTTCTCGTTCAGGCCGCAGGCAGCTGCCCAGGCGGCGACGTCGTCGACGGCACCGGCGAGCAGCGGGGTGTGGAAGGGGACCGAGGTGGTGAGGAACTCGGTGACCGGGGCCAGCACGGCGCCACCGCGACGGCGGTCCTTGCGGGCCTTGGCGCTGCGGGCGGCAGCGGCCTCCAGAGCGGTGACGACGCCTTCGAGGTCGGCTGGGCGCCCCGAGAGGATGTGCGCCTGACGGCCGTTGGTCACGCCCACGGAGATCCTCTCGGCGCCGGGGACCCGGGCCAGGACCGCGTCGAGCACGCTGCGGGTCACACCACGGACTGAGAGCATGGGGGTGGACTCCCCCACCGTGCCCAGGTCGAGGCGACGGGTGGTGCGGGTGGCCGCTGCGCCGATGAGGCGGGCGATGGCGTGAACCTCGATGACGCTCTCGCGGTCACCGGTCTGCACGGCCTGGAGCAGGCTGACACCCAGGACACCCTGGGAGTGGCCGATGGCGCCCACCGGGGTGTGGGCGGTCGGGTCGATACCGGCGCCGGGCAGGGAGGCCAGGGCCGCGTGCTGGGCCATGAGGATGCCGGGAACGGAGACGTCGGCGCCGTCGGCGGCGGTGCGGTGCTGGGGCGCGACCGGGGCGGCCTCGTCGTCCAGGAGTCGCGAGCCGCGCGGGGTCACGGTGAGCAGATCGGTGGATACAGGGGCCAGGCGCTCGGCCACGGCCCGGTCGACCGCCACGACGTCATCGGCCAGGGCGTGGTCCAGGGAGACCAGGTCGGCCAGCGTCTGGCGCCAGGGGGTGGCCTGGCCTCCGAAGGTGATGATGTAGGGCTCGCCTCCACTCAGGCGCTCTGCGATGGTGGTCGCGGGGCTGGGGGCTTGCGAGTTCGTGTGCACGGTAGTGGTGTCCTTCGGTGTTGCGACGGCGTGGTCGGTGGTCTCGGAACGGTTACCAGAACTGAGGTCGGGTGAAGACGGGGAACGTGGCGGCGAGTAGGACTCGGAGCCGGGGTCAGAGGGGGATGTTGTCATGCTTCTTGGGCGACTCGGGGCGGGCGTCGTTCTTGGCTCGCAGCGCGGCCAGCGAGTCGACGATGACGTTGCGGGTGTCCTCGGGGGCGATGACGGCGTCGATCTCACCGATGGCCACGGCCTTGTCGGGGTTGATGACGGCGTCGGTGTACTCGGCAACGAGCCGCTCGTGCTCGGCGGCGGCGGCCTCCTCACCCTGCTCGTCACGGACCTTGGCCAGGTCGCGACGGTGGATGATGCCGACGGCGCCGGCAGCACCCAGGACGGCGATCTCGGCTCCCGGCCAGCAGAAGTTGAGGTCGGCGCCGATGGCCTTGGAGCCCATGACGATGTAGGCGCCGCCGTAGGCCTTGCGCAGGACGATCGTCACCAGCGGCACGGTGGCGGTGGCGTAGGCGTTGATGACCTTGGCGCCGCGACGGATGATGCCGGCGTGCTCCTGCTCGGCTCCAGGACGGTAGCCGGGGACGTCGACGAAGGTGACCACCGGCAGGCCGAAGGCGTCGCAGAAGCGCACGAAGCGGGCGAGCTTCTCGGAGGCGTCGACGTCCAGGGTGCCGGCGTCCACCAGCGGCTGGTTGGCGACGATCCCCACCGGGTGGCCCTCGAAGCAGGCGAAGCCGACCACGACATTGGGGGCGAACTCCTCCTGGACCTGGACGAGCTCGCCGTGGTCGACGACGGCCGAGACCACTTCGACGACGTCGTAGGCCTGCCGGGTGGAGGCCGGGACGATCTCGCCGACGCTACGGGCGGCCTCGGCGTCGGCCTGGGCGTCGGTGTCGTCGTAGGCGTACATGGGAGCATCGAGCTCGGCCGAGGAGGGCAGGTAGGCCAGGAAGGTGCGGACCTGCCCAAGGGCGTCCTCCTCATCGTCGGCCACGTAGTGGACGACGCCGGAGACGGAACCGTGGATCTGTGCGCCGCCTAGGTCCTCGGCGCTGATCTGCTCGCCGGTTGTGGCGCGTACGACGTCGGGGCCGGTGACGAACATGTGGGAGGCCTGGCGGGTGGCGATGACGAAGTCGGTCAGGGCCGGGCTGTAGACGGCGCCGCCGGCGCAGGGTCCCAGGATGACGCTGATCTGCGGGACCAGTCCGGAGGCGGCGCAGGTGCGGTTGAAGATGCGCCCGTACTGGCGCAGGGCCCCCACGCCCTCCTGGATCTTGGCGCCGCCGGAGTCGATGAGTCCGATGACGGGGATGCGCAGGCGCAGGGCGTCGTCCAGGAGGCGGACGATCTTGTCCCCCTCGATGGTGCCCAGGGCGCCGCCGGAGACGGAGAAGTCCTGGGAGTAGACGGCCACCTGGCGGCCGTCGATCTGGCCGAAGCCGGTGACGACGCCCGAGGGGCGGGCCTTGTCGCCGGCGCCCGAACCGGAGTAGCGGCCGATCTCCAGGAAGGTGGAGTCGTCGAGCAGGTCGTTGATGCGCTCGCGGGCGGTGCGCTTGCCCTTGGCATGCTGGCGGGCGGCGGCGCGCTCCTCGGCCTCCCGGTCGATGCGGGCGATGCGCTGGCGGAAGGCGGTGGTGGCGACCGAGTCGGCCATGGTGGTTCCCTGGGCAGGTGCTCCGGGGCCGGTTATGGGATCGGTGGTCACGGTTCAGGCCTCCTCGGAGTCGTTCTCGGGGGTGTGCATGCGCACCAGGACATCACCGGCCGAGACGGTGCGTCCGGCGCTGACGGGGATCTCCGAGATGGTGCCGTCATTGGGCGCGTGGACGTAGTTCTCCATCTTCATGGACTCCAGGACCACGAGCAGATCACCCTGACAGACCTGCTGTCCGGGCTCCACACAGATACGGGTGACGATGGCCTGCATGGGGGCGGCGATGGCACCGGGCTCACCACCGACGGCCCCGTTGTCGCCGGAGGCGGCGCCTCGAGGCGAGCGGGCCCCGCCGGAACGGCCGCGCAGCGGCTGAGCCCGGTTTCTGCGGGGGCTGAAGCCTCGCGCCGGGTTGGAGGGGGCGAGGATCCCGTCGGGCAGGGTGAGCTGCATGCGGCGGCCGTTGAGCTCGATGATGTAGCTGGAGCGGGTACGCGGGTTGGCGACCGTCTCCGGGGATCCGTCGGCCTCCGACGCCGCCGCGGTGTCGTCGAGATCTGGCAGCACCTCCTTCTCGATCCACCGCGTGGTCACGGCCAGCCGCCCGGCCTTGTCGGGTGCGGTGAAGTCGGGTCGTGTCAGGACCTCGGCGTGCAGGGCGGTGCATACGGTGACGCCCTCGACAACCGTCTCTCGCAGGGCGCGCCGGGCTCGGGCGATGGCCTGCTGCCGGCTGGCGCCGGTGACGATGATCTTGGCGAGCATCGGGTCGAACAGGGGGGTGACGACATCGCCCTCGGTGACCCCGGACTCGATGCGGATACCGGGGCCGGCAGGCCAGCGCAGGCGGGTGATGGCGCCGGTGGAGGGGGCCAGGCCACGGGAGGGGTCCTCGCAGGTGATGCGCAGCTCGAGGCTGTGACCGCGGGGCGCGTTGATCTCACCGAGGTGACCGCCCTCGGCGATGCGCAGCTGGACCTCGACCAGGTCGGTGCCGGTCACCTCCTCGGTGACGCAGTGCTCCACCTGGAGACGGGGGTTGACCTCCAGGAACCACACATCGCCCTCGGGGGTCAGGAGGAACTCGCAGGTGGCCACTCCGACGTAGTCGACTGTCTCCAGGAGGCGACGGGATGCCTCGACGAGACGGTCGTGAACGCCCTCGGGCAGGAAGGGCGCGGGAGCCTCCTCAAGGAGCTTCTGGTTGCGTCGCTGCAGGGAGCAGTCGCGGGTGGAGACCACGGCGAATTCGCCGTGGGAGTCACGGGCGCACTGGGTCTCGACGTGGCGCGCGGCCGTGACGAATCGCTCCAGGATGAGGGTGCCGCCTCCCTGCGCCGCGGACTCGAAGGCCGGGGTGGTCCTGACCTCCTCATCGTTGTGCAGGACGGTGATGCCCCGTCCACCGCCGCCGTCAGTGCGCTTCAGAGCGACCGGGTAGCCGTGGGCGGCGGCGAAGGCGATCACGGTGTCGGCGTCGGTGACCGAGTCGGTGATACCCGGTACCGGGGCGACCTGGGCACGCTCGGCGGTGGCCCGGGCGCTCATCTTGTCCCCGAGGGCATCCATGGCCTCGGGCGAAGGACCGACCCAGGTGATGCCGGCCTCGATGATGGAGCGGGCGAAGCCTGCGTCCTCGGACAGGAACCCGTAGCCGGGGTGGATGGCGTCGGCGCTGGTAGTGCGGGCCAGCTCGAGGAGCGCTGCCGCATCGGTGTAGGACGACCCCTCGGGTAGGGCGTAGGCCTCGTCGGCGAGCTCTGCCGCGGGACTCATCAGGTCCTCGGGCGTGTACGGAAGGATCGACGTCGCCCCGAGATCGCGAGCAGTTCGCACGATGCGCAGTGCGATCTCGCCGCGGTTGGCGATGAGGATGCGGGAGAGGGTCACCAAGAGTCTCCTTACCTGGACGGCGCCGGGCTGGCGGCGGGCCCTCCTTGGGCCGGCGGGGCGGATCCGTGCCTTCCCTACAATCGCTGAAGGGCAGATCCACTGGACAACGACGTTACGTGGTCAGGGCACCACATTCCATTTGTGGAAACCTCACAAAGACCAAGAGTTGCGTTGGTGTAACAGTCGAGACCCCAGTAATGGGGCGGCATAACGGGGGCCTCGCAAAGGTGCTTCCTGCTCCGAGAGCGTCTTTGAGGTTTCCCACAAGGCCGATGAGGTGGAGGGTCTCTGCGCATCGGCTGTCACACCTGCATCATGAGCACCTCCTCTGACGAGGGGCTCCTGCGACCACGGTCATAGCCCTCTCTGTGTCGTCAGTGGCCACGGCGAGTGCCATGGAGGTGTAAGGAGGCCGCCTCACGCAGCTCGGAGATGGCGACCAAGGCGTCGTCGGCCCGGTAGACCGCCGACCCGGCGACGAAGACGTCGGCACCTGCCTCGGCGGCGCGCTCGATCGTCTGGGCGGTGATGCCGCCATCGACCTGTACTCGCAGGTCGAGCCCTCTGGTGCCGACCAGCTCTCGAGCACGATGGATCTTGGGCAGCATCGACTCGATGAAGGACTGCCCGCCGAAGCCCGGCTCCACGGTCATGAGCAGGAGGAGGTCGAACTCCCCCAGCACATCGGCGACCGCTTCCAGGGGGGTGGCGGGCCTCAGGGCGATGCCCGCGCCGGCGCCGAGTCGGTGGAGTTCACGCGCCAGACGCACGGGTGCTGTCGTGGCCTCGGCGTGGGGGGTGACGATCTGGCAGCCGGCCTCGGCGTAGGTCGGCGCCCAGCGGTCGGCGTCACAGATCATGAGGTGGGCATCCACGGGCAGCGAGGAATGTGCGAGCACCGCCTCGACCACCGGCAGCCCCCAGGACAGGTTGGGCACGAAGTGGTTATCCATGACGTCGACGTGGATCCCGTCGGCACCTGGGGCGCCATCGTCTCCCGTGACCCGGCCGAGCTCGTCGGCCAGTTGGGCGATGTCGCAGTTGAGGATCGAGGGGTGGATGGCCGTCATCGAGGTGCTCCTCATGATGCGCTGGTGTGGTTGTCAGTCAGCCGATGCGGCGCAGCAAGGCGCAGAACATGGCGTCGGTGCCGTCGAGGTGGGGCCAGAGCTGAAGCGTCTCCCGGTCGGATCCGGCCGGTGGCTGAGGGGCCAGACGGGTGGCGACGTCCCCGGCGTGCAGGAGCTCAGTGCGCAGGCCCTCCCGCTCCAGAAGTCGCGTCACGTCCCGCACCACGAGGCTCGTCTCAAGGGCGTGCGGTGAGCAGGTCACGTAGGTCACCACTCCCCCGCGGCGCACGGCGCGCAGGGCGCTGGCAAGCAGCTCGCGCTGAAGCTCGGCCAAAACGGTGACGTCCCCCGGTGCACGGCGCCAACGGGCCTCCGGGCGACGGCGCAGTGAACCGAGTCCTGTGCAAGGGGCGTCGACCAGGACGCGGTCGTAGGCGCCGGGCTCATCGCGCCCGAGATCACGCCCGTCGCCGCATCGCACCCGGGCAACCTCCCGCGGGATCGCGCGCAGCGAGGAACGCACCAGATCGGCCCGGTGGGGGCTGACCTCATTGGCCAGCAGCTGAGCGCCCGTCTGAGCGGCCCTCGCAGCGAGCAGGGCAGCCTTGCCACCGGGCCCGGCGCACAGGTCGAGCCAGCGCTCGTCACGGCCCTCGAGAGGAGCATGTGCCGCAATGAGCGCCACCAGCTGGCTACCCTCGTCCTCAACCCCGGCCCGGGAGTCGCGGATCGCCTCGATCCTGCCCGGGTCTCCTCCGACCATGACGACAGCAAGAGGGCTGACCCTGCCGGGATGCGGCTCAACATCGTGGGCCCGGTCGGCCTTGCGGGCGACCTTGGCCAGCGCTTCCGGTGCGATGAGGCCGGGCCTGGCGCACAGGGCCACTTCGGGGTCGGCGTTGTCCGCGACCAGGAGCGCCTCCAGCTCGTCGCCGCTGCGGCCGTGGGTGACCAGGGCCTGGCGCAGCGCCTTGACGATCCACTCCGGGTGCGACTGGGTGCGGGCCAGGGCGGTCGTCTCATCAGGCGCGTCCTGGCGCAGCTCAGCCATCCAGGAGTCGAGATCCTTCCCACTGAGCCGACGCATGACAGCGTTGACGAAGGTGGCTGCGCCGCGTCCGCAGGAGGTGGTGGCCAGGTCCACGGTGGTACTCACGGCGGCGTGCTGGGCCACCCTCATGCCCAGGAGCTGGTGTGCCCCCAGGCGCAGGACGTCGAGCACGGCCGGGTCGATGCGCTCCAGGGGGCGGTCTGTGCAGGCGTTGATCATCGCGTCATAGCGCCCCTGGAGCCGCAGGGTCCCGTAGGTCAAAGCGGTGGCGAAGCCGGCGTCACGTCGGTCCAGGTCGGCGGAGTCCAGCAGCTCTGGCAGGAGGAGGTTGGCGAAGGCATCGTCACGGCGCACGCGGGTGAGCACCTCCAGAGCCACCTGACGCGCCGGGTCTGATCGGCGTTGAGCAGAGCGCCGTGACGTGTCTGCAGATGGGCCGCCCTGCCTGAGGGGCCGCCGCCCCTGACCTCGTCCGCCCTCATGGCGACCGCCGCGCTCACTGCGTCTTCTGGGCTTGCCGTGCCGCCCGCCGCCCCCGCCTCGCCGGCGCTCATCGTTGCCGCCTGACGTGTTCCGGCGCGCCGATCGCTCCCCCATCAGCTCATTCCCTCAGCATCGTCGTTCTTGGGAGACGGCGCCCCTAGGAAGGCGCCCACCTCCGGGCGAGCCCCCCGGGCCCAGGCATCGGCGGACATCCAGTTGCGCCCGGCAGGCGCCACCTGCCCCAGACGGACGGCGCAGCCCCCGGTTCCCACGAGAACCTCATGCTTGGTGGCGCGCAGCTGACCGGGCAGGAGGTCGGTGACCTCCGGGACCGGGGTGACCGGCCCCAGGCGGAACCTGGCCCCCTGGTAGGTGGTGTGGGCCCCCGGTGCCGGACTGACGCCCCGGACCCGGCGATCAATGATCAGTGCCGGATCGTCCCAGTGGACCTCGCCGTCGGCGGCGGAGAGCATGGGGGCGAGCGTGGCCAGCGCGTCATCCTGCGGCTCCGGGCGAACGCTCCCGTCCGCAACGGAGCGCAGCACATCGAGGACCAGGGGCGCCCCGGCCCGCGCCAGCCGCTCCAGAAGGTCCCCACTGGTGTCCCGGCCACTGATGGCCTCGGTGAGTCTGCCGTAGACAGGACCGGTGTCGAGCCCCTCCTCGAGTCGGAACACACAGGCCCCGGTGACGTCATCTCCGGCAATGACCGCTCGCTGGACCGGAGCGGCTCCGCGCCAAGCGGGAAGCAACGAGAAGTGGAGGTTCAACCAGCCGTGCTCAGGGACGTCCAGCAGATCGGCCGGAACCAGGCGGCCGTAGGCGACCACGACCGCGACGTCGACCCTGAGGTCGCGCAGCCAGTCGCGCACGTCGTCGGCCTCCTCACCCTTGAGGGTGGCCGGAGTACGTACGTCGAGTCCCGCGTCACGGGCCATGGCCGCCACCGGTGAGGGATGCAGTGTCCGGCCGCGTCCTCGGCGGGCGTCCGCACGGGTAAGCACCCCGACGACATCGTGCTCACTGGCCATCAGGGCCTCCAAGGTGGGCAGGGCTGCCTCAGGGGTTCCGGCGAAAAGCACACGCATGCGGCCGAGTCTAAGGCTCCGGATCGCCCAGTGCGGGGTTCAGCGCCGGCCCGGCGTGGGGAGCAGGCCCAGGGCGATGAGTTCGGCCCGCAGCCGTCCTACGCCGGTGAAGCGGTGGGTGCGTAGCCCCAGCCGACGGGCCGCATCGATGTTGACCGCCGAGTCATCGATGAAAAGAGTGCTGGAGGCCTGGAGGCGGTAACGACCCAGGAGCAGATCGAAGACGGCGGCATCGGGCTTGGTCAGGTGCTCCCGCCCGGAGACCACGATGCCGACGAAGCGCTCGAGCTGGGGAACCAGGAGTCTGGCCCGTTCGAAGGGGGCGGCGTCAAAGTTGGTCAGCCCGTACAGCGCTACGCCCGCCTCAAGGAGGTCATCGAGCAGATCCGCCATACCGGGAACGGGGCCGGTCAATGAGGCGGCGAAGCGCTGGCGGTACAAGGAGAGGATCTCCGCCCAGTCAGGGCGATCCGGGTGGGCTCGGGTGTAGTCGGAGAGCACCTGCTCGAAGGGCTCCCCCAGGTCCAGCCGCTCGTTCCAGGTCAGGAACCCGCCGTCGACGACGAACTCCTCCCAGGCGTCGGCCGAGACGTATCCGGCGACGGCCGCTATGGGCTCCCAGGCGTACAGGACGTTGCCGTAGTCGAGAACGACGGCACTCACGGAGTCGGAGGGCGCGATGGTCTTGAGGGCCGGGATCGTCGCGTTCACATCCGGGATTGTCCCACACCTGCACTGTCAGGGCCTCAGGTGAGTCCGGCTGGGACGGAGCGCCCGCGACGTTTGTAAGTCATCTACTGGTGCTGGGCCACCTCACCTGTGGGTGAGAGGCGTTGGAAAGCACCTCCGGAAGTGGTGAAGCGCCCGGTGGGAGCAACATCACGCATCGGTGAAAGATGCTCGATCGACGCGCTCTGAACTTCTCTCTACCTGGGGGTTTCCAACCCTCAGAGACTCTGGTACGCTCGTACCAATTCGGTACGGGCGTACCATTTCAATAGTCAGAGCGCGTGATCCGCGTCATGATCCACGTCAACGACACAGTGCTGTGTCAGAGAGGGAGTCATGGATTTTTCCGTAGATTCCGAAATCGGGAAGCTTCGCCAGGTCATCCTGCACAGACCCGGCAACGAGATGCTCCGACTCACTCCGCAGAACAAGGACCACCTCCTGTTCGACGACGTCCTGTGGCTTGACCGGGCGCAGGAGGAGCACGACCAGTTCGCGCGAGTTCTGACCGACCGCGATATCGAGGTGCTCTACCTCAGCGACCTGCTGGCCCAGACCTTGGAGGTTCCCGAGGCCAGGAAGTACGTCCTGGACCGGGTCGTCAACGAGAACACCAGCGGCCCCAGCGCCGCCGAGCCGCTGCGTGCCCTGGCAGACGGGATGTCCGGTGCTGAGCTGGCCGAGGTGCTCATCGCCGGGATCACGAAGGCCGAGCTGCTTGAGCGCACCTCCTGCCCGGACTCGCTCGTGCTGGCCTCCATGGACGACGACGACCTGCTTCTGTCGCCGTTGCCCAACCACCTCTTCACTCGCGACACGTCCTGCTGGGTCTACAACGGGGTGTCCATCAACTCGATGATGATGCCGGCCCGGCAGCGCGAGACCATCAACTACGAGGCGATCTACCGCTGGCACCCCCGATTCGCGGGCTCCGAGTTCCCGGTATGGTCCGAGGGCACGCAGGCCGGCCCCGCCACCGTCGAGGGTGGCGACGTCCAGATCATCGGCAATGGCGCCGTTCTGGTCGGAGTCTCCGAGCGCACCACCGCGCAGGGCATCGAGAGGCTCGCAAGCCGGCTCTTCGCCGGAGGCAAGGTGAACCAGATCGTCGCCGTTGAGATGAACCGGACGCGCGCCCAGATGCACCTGGACACGGTGATGACCATGGTCGACGTCGGCACGTTCACTGTCTACGGTGGTCTGGGGAAGCTGCCGACGCTCACGCTGCGCCCGGACGGCGACAAGCAGATCAGCGTCACGCGCAACGCCCCCGAGGACATGTACCGCGTCATCGCCCAGGCTCTGGGTGTTGACGAGCTCAACGTCCTCATCACGCCCCAGGACTCGATGGCCGCCGCCCGCGAGCAGTGGGACGACGGCTCCAACACCCTGGCCATCGCCCCCGGCGTCATCGTCACCTACGAACGCAACATCAACACCAACGAGTACCTTACTTCTCACGGCATCGAGGTCCTGACCATTCCCGGCTCGGAGGTCGGTCGTGGTCGCGGTGGCCCGCACTGCATGAGCTGCCCGACCCTGCGGGACCCGGTTGCCTGAGCCGGCCCCGGCCGGCACGTATGAAGAACTGTCAGCACACCACACACAGGACGAAGGAATCCTCATGACCCACCCCCTGCACAACCGCCACTTCCTCAAGGAGCTCGACTTCACGGCCGAGGAGTGGGGCTCTCTGCTCGAGCTCGCTGCCCAGCTCAAGAAGGACAAGAAGGCCGGCCGCGAGGTGAAGCGACTGACCGGCAAGAACATCGCCCTCATCTTCGAGAAGACCTCGACGCGCACCCGTTGCTCCTTCGAGGTGGCTGCCTATGACCAGGGCGCACAGGTCACCTACCTCGACCCCTCCGGCTCCCAGATGGGGCACAAGGAGTCCGTGGCGGACACCGCCCGGGTCCTGGGCCGCTTCTACGACGGCATCGAGTTCCGCGGCAAGAAGCAGGAGCACGTCGAGGCCCTGGCCGAGCTCTCCGGTGTGCCGGTGTGGAACGGACTGACTGACGAGTGGCACCCCACTCAGATGCTCGCCGACCAGCTGACCATGCTGGAGCACGCCGACAAGCCGATCGAGAAGATCTCCTTCGCCTACCTCGGGGACGCCCGCAACAACGTCGCCAACTCGCTGCTCATCGCGGCAGCCCTCATGGGGATGGACGTGCGGATGGTGGCCCCCAAGGAGCTGCAGACCCCTCCCGAGGTGGTGGCTCAGGCCGAGAAGCTGGCCAAGGAGAGCGGTGCCCGCATCCTCATCACCGACGACGCCGCCCAGGGCGTCAAGGGCGTCGACTTCCTCTACACCGACGTGTGGGTCTCCATGGGTGAGCCCAAGGAGGTCTGGGACCAGCGCATCGCCCTGCTCAAGCCCTACCAGGTCAACGCCAAGCTGGTGGAGGCCACCGGCAACCCGGACGTGAAGTTCCTCCACTGCCTGCCGGCCTTCCACGACCGCAACACCACGGTGGGCGAGGACATCTTCGCCAAGACCGGCATGAACGGCCTTGAGGTGACCGACGACGTCTTCGAGACCGAGCGCAACGTCGCCTTCGACCAGGCCGAGAACCGCATGCACACCATCAAGGCCGTGATGGTCGCGACCCTCGGAGAGTGGGACTGAATCGTGAGAATCGTTGTTGCCCTCGGAGGAAATGCCCTGCTGCGCCGGGGGGAGAAGCCCGACGCCAGCACCCAGATCCGCAATGTCGAGATCGCGGCCCGCGAGCTGGCCAAGCTGGCGGAGAAGCACGAGCTGGTCCTGACTCACGGAAACGGCCCCCAGGTGGGTGTCCTGGCCCTGCAGTCCGCCAATGACGAGCGCCTCTCCGAGCCCTACCCCTTTGACACCCTCGGCGCCCAGACCCAGGGCATGATCGGCTACTGGCTGCTGCAGGCCATGCAGAACGCCCTGCCGGGGCGCCACGTGGCCGCCATGGTCAACCAGACCCTGGTCATGGCCGGTGACCCGGCCTTCTCCAATCCGACCAAGTTCGTCGGTGAGGTGTATACCAAGGAGGAGGCCGAGAAGCTGGCCGAGGAGCGGGGCTGGGTGGTCAAGCCCGACGGCGAGTACTATCGCCGCGTCGTCGGCTCCCCCATGCCGCAGCGCGTCATTGAGACCCGCCTGGTGCGCTCACTCCTGGAGGCCGGTGCGATCGTCGTCTGCTCCGGTGGTGGCGGCGTGCCCGTCGTCCGCAGCGAGGAGGGCAAGATCAAGGGCATCGAGGCCGTCATCGACAAGGACCTCACCGCGTCCGTCATGGCTGAGGCCCTGGAGGCCGATGCGCTTCTCATCCTCACGGACGTTGATGGAGTGTTTAAGGACTTCGGAACCGAGAACCAGACACAGGTTCCGAGGGCGACGCCGGCAGAACTGCGGGCCCTGGGACTTCCCAGTGGTTCCATGGGACCAAAGGTCGAGGCGGTGTGCCGATTTGTTGAGCTGACTGGTGACATGGCGGCAATCGGACGTCTTGAGGACGCCGTTTCCATCATTGAGGGCCAGGCAGGGACCATCGTGACTCCCGGAGGCAACTACGGGGGCCCCGACGATATCCATCCCCCCATTCCCGAGCAGATCGACACGCGCATCCGTAGGGCCTGACCGGCGCAACGGCATCGGTCCTTCAAGGAGGTGGTGAACACCCTCAACCAGCAATGACCGTGCCACGGTTCAGCGATCATTCTTTATTTCCAGATACTCCTACGACCACTTTTTCGGTTCCTTCAGAGTAGAATGACAGCGTTGAACCATAGACACATCACCTGTCTTAATTCACGCACCACACACCGAGCACAAAGGAGTGACTTACTCATGACGAAGATCGTCAATTCTTGGAACGACTTCGACCCTCTCAAGCGCGTGATCGTTGGACGCGCCGACTTCTCGGTTATTCCTCCCGAGGAGCCCGCCACGTCTGAGAAGGTGCCGATCGACTCCGAGATGCGCGGCATGTGGGGCCCCCGCCCCACCGCGACCGTCGAGGCCGCCAATGAGCAGCTCGACAACTACGTCAAGATCCTCGAGGGGCTGGGCGTCCAGGTGGACCGCCCCACACCGCTGCAGTGGAACCAGGCCATCCAGACGCCTGACTTCCGCACGGAGTCTGGCTTCACCCAGATGCCCCCGCGTGACATCCTGCTGACCATCGGTGACGAGATCATGGCGTCGGCCAACTCGTTCCGCTGCCGGTACTTCGAGTACCTCGCCTACTGGCCCCTCATGAACCAGTACTTCGAGGAGGACCCGGAGTTCAAGTGGACCCAGGCCCCTCGTCCTCGGCTGACGGACAAGTCCTACAAGCACAACTACTACGACGAGCGGATCTCACTGGAGGAGCGCCTTGAGCGCACCGCCGCCAAGGACTTCGTGACCACCGAGTTCGAGCCGATGTGGGACGCCGCGGACGTCATGCGTGTGGGTAAGGACCTGTTCATCCAGCACGGTCTGACCACCAACCGCAAGGCGATGGAGTGGTTCAAGCGCTACTACCCGGACCTGCGGGTGCACGCGGTGAACTTCCCCGGCGACCCCTACCCGATTCACATCGACGCCACCTTCGTGCCGCTGCGGCCCGGGCTGATCATCAACAACCCGCACCGCCGCCTGCCCGAGGAGCAGCGCAAGATCTTCGAGGCCAATGACTGGCAGATCGTCGACGCAGCTCCCCCGGCCCACGAGGTGCCGCCGCCGCTGTGCTACTCCTCCGTCTGGCTGTCCATGAACTGCCTCGTCATCGATCACAAGACCGTGTGTGTCGAGGCCAGCGAGGTCCACCAGATGGAGCAGATGGACAAGCTGGGCATGAACGTCATCCCGGTTCCCTTCCGCGACGCCTACGCCTTCGGTGGTGGTCTCCACTGCGCGACGGCGGACGTCTACCGCGAGGGCGGCTGCGAGGACTACTTCCCCAACCAGGTCGCTGACCCGACTCTGGTCTGATCTCAGGGGTGCGGGGCGGTGGCTCATGGATCGGGCTGCCGCCCCGCACCGTTCCCGGCTCTGCTCTTCGTAACGCGGTCAGCGGACACTCCGTTGAACTGGCTGCGGCCGAACTGACCGCGTGAGATCCGGCAATGATGCCGATCTGCTGTGCATGCCGGGGGAACTCAGGAGACAAAACTGCCATGTCACAGACTTCGTCCGCTGAATCCTCTGTCACAGAGTACGTGATGAACAAGAAGCTTGGCGCCATTGCCATGCTTCTCTCCGCCACCGGGATGGGGCTCGTCGGCACCATCAGCCGTGGCACGACCGCCGGCCTCGCTGACGCCGACAAGTCCGTCATCGGATCGTTCCTCGCCTTCGGGCGTATGACCGTTGGGCTGCTCGGCTTCATTCTTATCCTGGTTATCACTAAGAAGACCGGCTTGTTCCGGCGCACCCGCCTGAGCCCCACCGTGATCCTGGGAGGAGTGGCGATCGGCCTGTCCCTGGGCTGTTATATCTCTTCGACGCTGATGACGTCGATCGCCAACGCCGTCTTCCTCATCTACACAGGACCTCTGTTCTGTGCGCTGCTCGCACGCATCTTCCGCAAGGAAAAGATCAGCGTGCTCTCTGGAATTTTCCTGTTTCTGGTATTCGTCGGCATGCTGCTGACCATCGGAATCATCGACTTCAAGAACGGAAGTCTCACTTTCGGGCTGGATCTGTCGGCCTCGTCTCCTGAGTTCCCTCAGAAGAAACTGGGAGACCTTCTTGGCCTGCTGTCAGGAGTCTTCTACGGCCTGGCGATGTTCTTCTACGGCTATCGCAAGGACGTGGACTCGGTTGTACGCGGTGTCTGGAACTTCTTCTGGGCCGCCTCTGCTACGCTTGCGATGTCGGTCATCCTGAAGCCCTGGCACGGCGTTGCGTCCTTCAAGGCCACCAACTGGATGTGGGCCGTGGCCCTCTTCCTCGTCTGCGGACTCTTCGCGCTGGGATTCTTGGTTGTTGCAGGGCGCAACCTACCTGCCGTGGAATACTCGACGATCTCCTACTGGGAGTGCCCTGTCGCCATTCTGTGTGGTATCATCGTCTGGGCGGAGAAGCTCACTCCTGTGGGAATGGTCGGGGGGCTGCTCATTGTTGGAGGAGGACTGGCCCCGATCATCGTGGATGCGGTCTCCCGAAAGTCACGTGCCTCTGAGGCCTGATCGTTGTGTGATCCTGTCTGCCTGCGTTAACTTCCTGCAGGCAGACAGGATCACATGTATAATCTTCAACGTCTCTCCATGAGGCCTATTTCGTCAACGTCGACATTCACCGAGCCGGAGCCATAGGCTATGCATACCGTCCACTCAGGAAGCACGAACGACCATCACCTGGACTCAGAACGAAGTCTCGCACTGAGACGTGCAGCGAAAGCGAGCTTCATTGGCAACTTCATTGAGTGGTTCGACTACGCCTCGTACGGATACCTGGTCACCGTCATTGGTCACGCTTTCTTCCCGGCGGCAGACAAATCTGTCCAGCTGCTTTCGACATACGCAGTATTTGCGATGTCCTTCATTTTGCGCCCCATCGGAGCTGTTGTGTGGGGGGCGTGGGGGGACCGCTGGGGGCGCCGGTGGGCACTGTCATGGTCGATTCTCATTATGTCCGGGTCGACGTTCTTCATCGGACTTCTTCCTACATACTCGGTCATCGGGATGGTGAGCGCCATCGGCCTGCTCGTCCTTCGAATGATTCAGGGATTCTCCGCGTCAGGCGAGTATGCAGGCGCTGGAACCTTCCTGGCCGAGTATGCGCCCCCAGCGCGCCGTGGGATATACACTTCCCTGGTTCCCGCCTCCACCGCCTGCGGCCTGCTTGCCGGCTCTCTCATGGTCACAGGGATGTTCTCGGTTCTCAGCGATGACGCCATGAACACCTGGGGGTGGCGAGTTCCCTTCCTGCTGGCCGGCCCGTTGGGGCTCATCGGCCGCTACATCCGAGTGCACCTGGAGGACTCCCCCGCCTACCAGGAGATGCGTGCGGAGATGCCACAGGAGAAGAAGGCAACCAGCTGGTCCGAACCGTTGCGCCTG
This sequence comes from Actinomyces oris, assembly GCF_001937665.1. Classification (GTDB taxonomy): domain Bacteria; phylum Actinomycetota; class Actinomycetes; order Actinomycetales; family Actinomycetaceae; genus Actinomyces; species Actinomyces stomatis. Next base: position 17,312 of record NZ_MSKL01000002.1, read on the forward strand.
CTGCTGCGAGACCACCTGCACGAGACGCTCATCACCTTCGGAGTCTCCTGTCTCAACGCCGTTGCCTTCTACATGCTCCTCACATATATGCCGACTTACGTCCACGAAGAGCTCGGGTTCTCTCAGGACACCTCCACTCTGGCGACCTCCGTGATGCTGGTGGTGTATATCGCCGCAATCTTCCTCATGGGGCACCTGTCTGACTCCTTCGGGCGTCGTCGGATGCTCATCGCCGCTTGCGTTGCATTCATCGTCCTCACCATCCCGTTGTTTGTCGTGATGACGAAGGCCGCGAGCATGCTTGTGGTGGTCATCCTTTGTGAGATCGTCTTCGCCATAGCGCTGACCGCTAATGATGGAACTCTCGCCACCTTCTTGGCGGAGTCTTTTCCAACCAACGTTCGCTACTCCGGATTTGCCTTGTCCTTCAACGGGGCCAACGCACTTCTCGGTGGAACAACGCCGTTCATTGTCACATGGCTCATCAAGATCACTGGCTCCCCTCTGGCGCCGGCGGTCTATCTTACGGTGATCGCACTGATCGCCATGGTGGCGATCTTCCAGTCCCGCACTATTCATGGGTCGGAACTGACCGGGGAGCATACTCAACCCTGAGCCCGAGCAACTCACTCAGAGCAATTGCTGACAGGTCGAATATAGACTGCCTCTTTACGAGGTCATTATCACCGTCTTGTTACGGACATGAACCTCTTGTCGTCGTAAGATGATGAGCATGGCTAGTATCGATGCAGACGCCGCTGGAGATGCAGCGAGTAGCGACGCTTCCGCACCTGCAGGTCCTCGCGCGGAATCCCGAGTCACACCGCGAGGCGAGGACCGCCGTCAGGCCATCATTGATGCCGCCGCAGCCATCATCCGCGAGTCAGGTCCTTCCGCGATCAGCCACCGCAGTGTCGCCAAACGCGCCGGGTGCTCCTTGTCGGCGACAACCTACTACTTCGATGGCTTGGAGGATCTCCTCCATCAGGCCGGGCTGGTCAACATCGGACTGTGGGCCTCCCGTGCGGAAGATGTCGCCGACCGGGTTGAGGCATTCAAGGGCGTCCCAGACCTCCCCCAACGGGTACGGTTCATTCTCCAGGCTACTCTTCCCGCACACGGCGCCTACTTCGGGCACTATCTTCAACTCATCTCCGCCAGCCAGGCATCCCCGGTCAAGCACGCCTACCGCCAGGGACGCCAACGCCTCAATGCTGCATTGCGTCGTGTGCTGCGCCAGCTCGACAGCCCGCTCGAACCGGAGATGGTCATCGCCATCGTCGATGGTGCGGCCGTGACCGCCCTCAGTGAAGGGTGGAACGTCAAGTCCACCGCAGCGGGACTATTGACTGATCTCATTTCCTTGGCCCACGGCATGCCGCCCTTCCAGGCGCCAGGTGCCACGGTGGGCGCCGCTTCGGCTCCTGCCGCTCATGCGACACGGCCCGCCACGGTCAAGTCCAGTAGCTCCGCCAGTTAGGGCCTGCCCCGTTGGTCTCGTTCCTCGTTTGTTCTTCCAAGCATCCTCACCACAAACGGGTGGGATCGAGCTCAACCCGCATCGGCTCCTCACGCCGGGCCGAGCGGTCTCGCAGTCTTACCCCAAGCATGGTTGCAAGCGCTTTGCCCTGTGACAGCGGAGCGCGCACCAGGGCCCTGGCCACGCCGGGGGGAACCTGACCGCGAACGGGTGGCGGGGCCACCGGGCCCAGCACCTCAAAACCATCAGCGTCGGCCTGAGCCAGGAGTGACTCCACGCCACGCACCGGGCCGTCCAGACGTGCCACACGCCATGCGGGCGGTAGATGCAGCTCAGCTCGCTCCAGAAGGTCCCTGCGGGCGAAGCCCGCCTGATCCCATCTCACAAGGGCTTGTGCCGCCACCGGATCCGGGCCGCCCAGGAGAATAACGCGAGCCGAACGCTCCGCCAGCGCCACGGCATTCGACCACTGGCGCAGCGCTTCACCCGCTGCCCCCAGATCGGGACGCGAGGACAGGGCCCCGCCGTCGAGAAGCAAGACGGCCCGGTATCCACCCTTGGCCACCGGCTCAGCCCCGGGCGTGGCCACGACAAGGCGTGGCGCGTCGTCAACCTCATCCACGACGCCATGGGCCTCCCGCGCTCCCGACACCACCACAGGGATACCGGGAAACGCCCTCCCGAGCTCCTCCCCCGTACGCGTGGAACCAACCGTCGCCATCCTCACGTCATGGCCGCCGCACTCGGGGCAGTCCCACTGCCCCACAGTACGAGCGCACCAACGGCAGGAGGTGCGACCCTGACGATCCATGGCCAGTGGGCCACCGCAGAAGGTGCACCGGGCGGCCGAGCGGCACCGGGCGCAGGCAACCAACGGCGCGTACCCGGCGCGCGGCACCTGGACCAGCACCGGACCATTCTGCAGGGCGCGCCGCAGTGCTCGATGGGCGAGCGATGGGACCCGGGCCGCACCGGAAGCGCCCTCCCGGTCCAACTCAGCCGGGCCAGGAACCTCCACTCGAGGCACCACACCGCGCACGATGTGACGAGAAGCCCTGAGGTTCTGGCACCACCCCTGCTCGACGAGTGACTGCGCCTCCACGGACCGGCTGAACCCGCCGATGAGCAGGCCGGCGCCCTCCAACGTGGAGCGCAGGGCGAGTACTGTGCGCGTATGACTGTAAGGGGCGTGAGGCTCCTCCAACCGGTTGTCCCCGTCATCCCAGACGGCCGCCAGTCCGAGCCGATGCACCGGGGCGAAGGCCGCCGCCCGAGTGCCGACGACAACCCGCGCACGCCCCATCAACACAGCCAGAAAGGCCCGGTAACGGCGCGCCGGCCCGTGCTCGGCCGAGAGCACCACAATCGGTTCTCCCTCCAGCTCGCGGCCCAGCCGGGCGGCCAGGGCCTCAGCCTGTTGAGTCGTCGCCACAACGATGACCGCACTGCGGGAGCTCACCAACGTAGCCTGGACAGCCCGTGCCAGGCACACCTCCCACGGCTCAACCACCGGGACGCACTGACCATCGCTGCCGGACAACGATGCCTGGTGCGGCCGCGGCTGCGCCGGTAGGGCGGACCAGACTACTCGTGGAGCCTCGCCATCGGCCAACCGTCTCAGGAACTCCTCACCACCGTCGTAAGGGTGCCAGCAGTGCGCGTTTGAGGAGGGGCGCTCCCAGGTGGGAAGGTCAAGGGGGGCCTTGGCCCTCTCCGCCTTCTCAGTAGTGGCGTGCCTGGTGGGAACCGCAAGACGGATAACGTCGGAGCGCGTCCCACAGCTGCGGGAGGCGACGGCCCCGATGAGGCGGCGTGAGCTCTCCGGCAGGACCTGGAGGTCGGAAACCACCCGGCGCAGAGCAGAGAGTCGGCCGATATGCGTCGTTGTCGCCCCCCGCTCCCAGATCCAACCCCGCATCTCCTGCTCGCCGAAGCGAACCATCACCCGGGTGCCGGGCAGGGCCTGCTGGGCCAGTGCCGCAGGAACCAGGTAGTCGAAGGTGCGGTCAAGGTGCGGTATCGGCGAGTCCAGGAGGACCCTGGCCACGGGCTCGTGGACCCCGGCCACCGTCACCGTGCGCTGTCCGGGCTCCGGCAGCTCCAGCAGCTCACCCTGCCGGCTCACGCCAAGACCATACGCAGGTCCATCCGGCTCACCGGAAGCAGAAGCAGCGTCGTCGTAACCGGTTGCCATACAAGCCTTCAGAGGTCTCCCGCCCGAGTGCGCGGGACTCAGACGGCCTGGCGCAGAGCCTCAACGCGGTCGGTGGCCTCCCAGCTGAAGCCGGGACGCCCGAAGTGCCCGTAGGAGCTGGTGGCTCGGTAGATGGGACGCAACAGGTCGAGGTCCCGCACGATCGCGGCCGGACGGAGGTCGAAGACCTCGTTGACGGCTTTCATGATGCGATCCTCGGGAACGCTCGCCGTCCCGAATGTCTCCACGTAAACGCCCACCGGGTGGGCTGAGCCGATGGCGTAAGCCACCTGAATCTCACATCTTCTGGCCAGCCCTGCCGCTACGACATTCTTAGCGACCCAGCGCATAGCGTAGCTGGCGGAGCGGTCCACCTTCGAGGGGTCCTTGCCGGAGAAGGCGCCCCCGCCGTGGCGGGCCATCCCACCGTAGGTGTCCACGATGATCTTGCGTCCGGTCAACCCGGCATCACCTGCCGGACCTCCAATGACGAACTGTCCTGAAGGATTGATGAGGACCTCGGTGCCGGCGGTGTCGAGCTCGGTGCCGGCCTGGGCCTCGGCGGCCAGTACCGGCTCAATGACTTCCGTCTGCAGAGCGTCGGTGAGCCAGGCACGAGTGCGGTCCGCATCGTGCTGCGTGGAGATGACCAGGTTGTGCAAGCTCACCGGCCTGTGGCCGTCGTAGCCGATCGTCACCTGGGTCTTGCCGTCGGGGCGCAGGCCCGGGAGGATTCCCTGCTTGCGCACGACGGCCAGGCGCTCCGCCAGACGATGCGCCAGATGGATGGGCAGCGGCATGAGGGCCGCGGTGTCGTCGCAGGCGTAGCCGAACATGAGCCCCTGGTCGCCGGCACCCTGAAGGTCGAGAGGATCGATGTCCGTGTCATCCCTACGAGCCTCGAGGGACTTGTCCACTCCGGCCGCGATGTCCGCGGACTGCTGCCCGATCGATACCGAGACACCGCAGGAGCGGGCGTCGAAGCAGACATCCGAGGAGGTGTAGCCGATGGCGGAGATCTCCTGGCGCACGATCTCAGGGATCTCGACGTAGGCCCTCTCTGTGGTCACTTCGCCGGCCACGTGTACCAGACCGGTCGTCACCATGGTCTCAACCGCAACGCGCGCGGTGGGGTCCTGCTCGAGGATGGCGTCGAGAATCGCATCAGAGACACGGTCGCAGATCTTGTCCGGATGTCCTTCAGTGACCGACTCGGAAGTGAACAGACGCAAGGAGGAACTCACCCGCCCATCGTAGTCACCACCAGCACTGATCCGTCGTGGCGTTACCCACGAAAACGCGGAGCCGGGAGTCAGACTGCGTCCACCAGGTCGGCGGTCAGGGAGATGAGAAGACGGGCGACGTCCATCTTGCTCCCTTGTCCCCGCGCTACTTCCGTACCGTGAGCATCCAGTACGACGACGGCGTTGGGGACGTCTCCGAAGCCGAGTTCCTCCCCCACCGCGTTGACCGCCAGAAGGTGAGCCCCTTTACGGCGGGCCTTGGCCCTGCCGTGGAAGAGCACGTCGCCGTCCTCGTCACCGGTCTCTGCGGCGAATCCGACGACGATCTGACCGGGCCGAGGCGGATCACTCACCAGCCCGGCCAGGATGTCCGGGTTGGTGGTGAGCTCAATGGACATGGCCGGTTCTCCGGGACGATCCGCTCCGGCGGGCGCCTGCTTCTTGAGCTTGGTGGTGGCTACGGTGACGGGTCGGTAGTCGGCAACAGCTGCTGCCATGATGACAGCATCGGCGTCGCGGGCGCCGTCACGCACGGCACGGAGCATGTCTGAAGCGGTACCAGCCGCGACAACAGTCACCTCCGCAGGCAGGGCGTTGAGCAGATCGGAGGCCACGTGCGCCTGGACCAGGGTGACGCGGGCTCCCTGTTCGGCGGCGGCCGCCGCCAGTGCGCAGCCCTGACGCCCTGAGGAGCGGTTGCCGAGATACCGCACCGGATCGAGGGGCTCACGTGTACCGCCGGCCGAGATAACGACGTGCCGACCTTCCAGGCGTCCGTCACCCTCAGCCGAAACGTCCTCCGCTTCCGCAGCCACGGCGGCGGGTCGTCTCAGAACAGTCAGGGCCTGCGACACGATCTGCTCGGGCTCAGGCATCCGTCCCACTCCGGAATCCTTGCCGGTCAGACGGCCGGAGTCGGGCTCGATGACAGTCAGGCCGCGCTCACGCAGCACCGCCACGTTGTCTTGGGTGGCGGGATTGAGCCACATCTGGGTGTGCATGGCCGGAGCCAGGACGACGGGGGCCTGGCAGGTCAGTATCGTTGCGGTGAGCATGTCATCGGCCCGTCCTGCCCGCACCCGCGCCAGCAGGTCCGCCGAGGCCGGAGCGACCAGGACGAGCTCGGCCCACTCCGCCACGGCCACGTGCTCGACCGCGGCCGGGTCGTCGAAGACACCGGTGGATACGGTCTGGCCGCTGACCGCTGCCAGCGCCGGAGCACCAATGAACTTCAGTGCCGACTCAGTGGCCACCACCTTGACCTCGTGCCCGGACTGACGCAGCAGTCGAATGACGAAGGGGGCCTTGTAGGCGGCAATCGACCCGGACACGCCGACGACGACGCGCCGCGGCCCCTCGAATGCGGTCGCGGCGCGCTCACTCACAGCAGTGTGCGGCTCGTCCATGGCGAGCCCGGCTCAGAACTGGATGTCGTCAAGGCTGGTGGGAGTCTCGCCCCCCTCGAGGGAGACCGGAGCGTCCAGCGAGATGTCGCTGAACATATCGGCCTCGGCAGCCCGACGGGCTTCCTCGGCCTCGGCACGGCGGGCGCGGGCCACGTCCCCGGGAATGACCTCGAGCTTGTCCTCGGCGATCTCACGCAGAGCGATGCCCAGAGACTTCTCGCCGACCTCGGAGTCGACCAGCGGGCCGAAGAACTCGAACTGGTTGTCCTCGAGCTGCTGGGTGTAGGTGTTGATCTGGCGGGAGCGCTTGGCGGCCTCCACCACGAGCCCGTACTTGGAGTCGACCTTCTTCAGAAGGTCGTCAATCGGCGGGTTGGTGATGCCCTCGGGCTGGGGAGAGGTTCCGAGCATGTGCATGCCTCCGGTTCAATCTCGATAGTTCAGATCCACGTTATTCTAACTGCCGAGCCCCATGAGTCTCTCCAGCTCCGCGGTGGCGCTCGCCACGGTGTCATTGATGACGACGTGGTCGAACTCGTTGGCCGCCTCCAGCTCGGTGCGCGCTGTGGCCAGGCGCCGTTCCTGCTCCTCGGCGTCCTCCGTACCACGCCCGGCCAGCCTGCGAACGAGTTCGTCCCAACTCGGTGGGGCGAGGAAGACGAGCCGGGCCTCAGGCATCGCCTCACGAACCTGGCGGGCGCCGGCCAGGTCGATCTCCAGCAGTGCCGGACATCCGGCGTCGAGCCGGTCCTGGACCGGGCCACGGGGAGTGCCATACCGATACGCGCCATGAACCAAGGCCCACTCGAGCATCTGGCCTCCGGCGACGAGCGAGTCGAAGTCTTCGTCACTGACGAAGTGGTAGTGCACACCGTCAGCCTCACCGGGACGAGGCTGACGGGTGGTGGCCGAGACCGAGACGAACAGGTCTGGATGGCGTCTGCGCAGCTCTGTGACGACGGTGCCCTTGCCCACCGCTGTGGGGCCGGCCAGAACGGTGAGGCGGGCGAGCGCGGGAGCGGATGGGTCTGCGGCAGCAACGTCGGTCATGGTCACATCATGACCTACCGGGCGCTGTCGGCACGAGCCCGCATCCGAGCAGTTGTCCTAGCCGAAGCGCTCCACCAGCGCCGCCCTCTGATTCGCTCCCAGTCCACGAACACGACGGGACTCGGCGATATGCACGTCAGCGAGGATCGCATCAGCTGTTGTGGTTCCCACACGCGGGAGGGAGATGAGCAGTGCTCTGACCTTCATCTTGCCCAGGACATCATCGGTCTCCGAGGCGGTAAAGAATTCGGAGAGCTTGAGCTCCCCGCTCTTGAGCTCGGACTTGATGCGTGCGCGCTGCGATCGTGCAGCGGCCGCCTTTTCCAGTGCCTGAGCCCTTTGCTCAGGTGTCAGTGTAGGAAGCGTCATGGTGTGTCTCCTCCCGGTCCAATGCCAGTGACCCGCACCACAAGCATAAGTCGGGTCCAGTGCACTCGCATTCGCAGGGGCCCATATTCCACAACCGACTTCGTGTTTCCGCACACACCCTCGCCGAAGTGGGCGACAGCGCACGAGGCTCAGCGAAGAGCCGTCACGGCCTCATGGGCAGACGCCAGTGCGGCTTTTCGCAACTCCTCAATGGAGGGACCGGCCCGGAGAACCCCGCGCGAGGTGGAGGCCAGGACCTGACGGCGCGCCGCCCCGAAAACGGTCTCCAGCTCGGCCGGCCCTGCTCCCTGGGCGCCAATCCCGGGCGCCAGCAAGGGGCCGTTGGCACGCTGCAGGTCGATTCCCAGATGAGAGACCGCTCCTCCGACGGTGGCACCGATGACCAGCCCGATGCAGCCGAGTCTGCCTTCGCCACTGGCCTGGGCGTTGGAGGCGGTCACTCCCTCCACGATGCCTGCGGCCACGGCCCGGTCCCCGTTGACAGCGTGCTGAACGGCGGCTCCTTCAGGATTAGAGGTCAGGGCCAGGACGAAGACGCCCCGTCCGTTGGTCTCCGCGAGATTGAGCACGGGAGTCAGGGAGCCGTAGCCCAGGTACGGTGACACGGTGATGGAGTCCGCGGCCAGAGGAGCATCGTCTGACAGGTAGGCCTGGGCGTAGCCGGCCATCGTGGAACCGATGTCCCCGCGCTTGACGTCGAGAACGGACAGGGTGCCGACGTCGCGCAGGGCCGCCAGGGTCTCCTCGAGGACCGCGATGCCGGCGCTGCCGTGACGCTCGAAGAAGGCGGACTGCGGCTTGACGGCGGCCACGTGCCCTCCGACGGCTTCGACGGTCCGCAGAGCGAAGTCTCGCAGCCCCGCGGCCGAGTCGGCCAGTCCCCAGGCCTCGAGCAGGTTCGGGTGGGGGTCGATGCCGACACACAGGGGTCCGTGATCATCCATGGCATCAGCCAGGCGCGCGCCAAAGGAGCGACGGGAGTGATTGTGCTGATTGGGGACGGTGGGGGTCATCGAGTCTCCTTGTCGGCAACGTAGTGGGGCTCGGGCGCTGAGCATCGCCGGGATCGGCGGGCGGCAATGTGCTCCTGGAGGCTGCGAACCCGGAAGGGTCCGCGCAACTGGGCCTCGAGGGCCTGGACCGCCGCCTGGAGCTGTTGAACTGTGGTGATGATGGGGCGGTCGGCGCCGGTTGTAGCCGCGCGGATGGAGTACCCGTCGGCGCGGGCTCCCTGGCCTTTGGGAGTGTTGACGACCATGTCGACGGCGCCGGACTCAATCAGCCCGGCGATCGTCTGCTCACCGTGCGCGCCGACGCCCTGGCTGATCTTGCGCACGGCCATGGCGTCGATCCCGTTGCGGCGCAGTACCTGTGCGGTCCCGGTGGTGGCCAGGACGGTGAAGCCGAGCTCGGCCAATCGAGCCACCGGCAGGATGATGGCGCGCTTGTCCCGGTCCGCCACGGATACGAACAGTGTGCCCTCTTCTGGCAGACCGCCGTAGGCGCCGGCCTGGGACTTGGCGAAGGCGCGGGGGAAGTCCACGTCGTAGCCCATGACCTCACCGGTGGAACGCATCTCCGGTCCCAGGATCGTATCGACGACACGCCCCTCGGCGGTGCGGAACCGTTTGAATGGCAGGACCGCCTCCTTGACGGCGATCGGGTCATCGGGATCGGTGATGGCGGCGTCGGCCTCGGGCAGGTGGCCGGAGGACCTGAGCGAGGCGATCGTCTCCCCTGCCATGATGAGGGCCGCCGCCTTGGCGAGCTGCACGCCGGAGGCCTTCGAGACGAAGGGGACCGTGCGTGAGGCCCTTGGGTTGGCCTCAATGACATAGAGGACGTCGGAGACCAGGGCGAACTGGATGTTGAGCAGCCCGCGCACCCCCACCCCGACGGCGATCGCCTCAGTGGAGCGCCGGATGCGCGCGATCTCCGTGTCGGAGAGGGTCATGGGTGGCATGACGCAGGCCGAGTCGCCGGAGTGGATCCCCGCCTCCTCGATGTGCTCCATGACTCCGCCGAGGAACAGCTCGCTTCCATCGTAAAGGGCGTCAACGTCGATCTCGATGGCGTCATCGAGGAACCGGTCGATGAGCAGCGGCCCGGTCCCGTAGACGCCACCGGGCTCGCGGCCGGCTCGCTGGAGATAGTCGTCCAGGCCGCCGGCGTCGTAGACGATCTCCATACCTCGCCCACCGAGCACATAGCTCGGGCGCACCAGGACCGGGTAGCCGATGTCCTGAGCGACCGAGCGGGCCTGCTCATCGCTCAATGCGGTGCCGTGCGCCGGTGCGGGCAGCCCGGCGCGCTGGAGGACGACGCCGAAGGCCTCGCGGTCCTCGGCAGCGTCGATGGCCTCGGGGCTTGTGCCCAGGATCGGCACCCCGGCCTCGGACAGCCTGGAGGCCAGGGACAGCGGCGTCTGCCCGCCGAGCTGGACGATGACACCGGTCACCGGACCTGCCGCGCGCTCGGCCTCATAGACCTCGATGACGTCCTCGAAGGTCAGAGGCTCGAAGTAGAGCCGGTCGGAGACGTCGTAGTCAGTGGATACGGTTTCCGGGTTGCAGTTGACCATGACGGTCTCGTAGCGCTCGGACAGCGCCATGGAGGCGTGGACGCAGGAGTAGTCGAACTCGATGCCCTGCCCGATGCGGTTGGGGCCCGAGCCCAGGATGATGACGGCCTCGCGCTCGCGGGGCGCAACCTCGGTCTCCAGGTCGTAGCTGGAGTAGAGGTAGGGGGTACGTGAGGCGAACTCGGCTGCGCAGGTGTCCACGGTCTTGTAGACCGGGCGCAGCCCGAAGGCGTGACGGACCTCGCGCACCGTGTCCTCGCCGATGCCTCGCAGAGCGGCGATCTGGACGTCGGAGAAGCCGTGGCGCTTGGCCAGGGCCAGGACCTCGGGGGTGAGGACCTCGGCGTCCTCGACCTCCTGAGCCACCTCTTGGAGGAGCAGCATCTGGTCCAGGAACCAGGGGTCGATGCGTGTGGCCTCGTGGAGCTGAGAGATCGTGGCGCCTCCGCGCACTGCCTGCTGGAGGTCGACTAGCCGGTGCTCACTGGGGGTGGCGATGGACTCCAGCAGCTCGGAGGTCTGCTGTGCGGTGGGAGCAGGTCCGTCCCAGTGGAAGACAGTGCCCTTCTTGTCCAGGGATCGCATGGCCTTCTGAAGCGCCTCGGTGTAGGAACGGCCGATGGCCATGGCCTCTCCCACCGACTTCATGGTGGTGGTGAGCCGGGGATCGGCGCCCCGGAACTTCTCGAAGGCGAAGCGCGGAACCTTGACGACCACGTAGTCCAGGGTCGGTTCGAAGGAGGCCGGTGTGGAGGCGGTGATGTCGTTGGGGATCTCGTCGAGTGTGTAGCCCACGGCGAGGCGGGCGGCGATCTTGGCGATCGGGAAGCCGGTGGCCTTGGATGCCAGGGCGGAGGACCGCGAGACGCGCGGATTCATCTCAATGACAATGATCCTGCCGGTGGCAGGGTCGACTGCGAACTGGATGTTGCAGCCGCCGGTGTCGACCCCGACCTCGCGGATGACGGCGATACCGATGTCCCGCAGCTGCTGGAGCTCGCGGTCGGTCAGGGTCAGGGCCGGGGCGACCGTGACGGAGTCGCCGGTGTGCACGCCCACGGGGTCGATGTTCTCGATGGAGCACACGACCACCACGTTGTCGGCGGCGTCACGCATGAGTTCGAGCTCGTACTCCTTCCAGCCCAGGATTGACTCTTCCAGGAGGACCTCGGTGGTGCGTGAGGCGGCCAGACCGGCACCGGCAATACGGCGCAGATCGGCGTCATTGAAGGCGACGCCGCTGCCCAGACCCCCCATCGTGAAGGAGGGGCGCACGACGACGGGGTAGCCGCCCAGCGCATCCACTCCGGCTCGGCACTCGTCCATGCTGTGGGCGATGACGCTACGGGCGACCTCGGCGCCGCAGCGCTCGACGACGTCCTTGAACTCGTCGCGGTCCTCCCCGGCGTTGATGGCCGCGGCGGAGGCGCCGATAAGCTCGACGTCATACTCCTCGAGCACACCCCGCTCGACCAGGCTCATGGCGGCGTTGAGGGCCGTCTGCCCGCCCAGGGTGGGCAGGAGGGCATCGGGGCGCTCCTTGGCGATGATGGTGGTCAGGACCTCGGGGGTGATTGGCTCGATGTAGGTGGCATCGGCGACGTCCGGGTCGGTCATGATCGTGGCCGGGTTGGAGTTGACCAGGACGACGCGGATTCCCTCGCTGCGCAGGACTCGGCAGGCCTGGGTGCCGGAGTAGTCGAACTCGCAGGCCTGCCCGATGACGATGGGGCCCGATCCGATGACCAGGACGGAGGTGATGTCAGGGCGAGCAGGCATGTCAGTTCTTGTCCTCGCGGTCCTGGCCCTGGCGGTGCTCCCGCATGAGGCGGATGAATCGGTCGAAGAGGTGCTCGGCGTCGTGGGGGCCGGCAGCGGCCTCGGGGTGGTACTGCACCGAGAAGGCCGGCAGATCGAGAGCCCGCAGTCCCTCGACGACGCCGTCATTGAGCCCTAGGTGAGAGACCTCCACCCGGCCGTAGCGACCATTGTCGAAGGGCGCCACGGAGGGCTCGTCAACGGGCGCGTCGACGGCGAAGCCGTGGTTATGGGCTGTGATCTCCACCTTCCCGGTGGTGCGGTCCAGGACAGGCTGGTTGACGCCGCGGTGCCCGTAGGTGAGCTTGTACGTGCCGTACCCCAGGGCCCGCCCCAGGAGCTGGTTGCCCAGGCAGATGCCGAAGAAGGGGATGCGCGCGTCGAGCACGCCGCGCAGAAGCTCGATCTCGACGTCCGCGGTCCCGGGGTCTCCGGGGCCGTTGGAGAACAGGACGCCGTCAGGCCTGAGTGCAAGGATCTCGGAGAGGGTGGTAGACTGGGGCAGGACGTGTACGCGTACGCCGCGCTCGGCGAGCTGCCACGGGGTACGCGACTTGATGCCCAGATCGATGGCGACCAGGACCGCGACCGGCTCCTGACCCTCGGCCGGTCCGGTGGGCTCGACGACGTAGCCGGAGGGAGTGGTCACCTCGGCGGCCAGGGCGCGACCGCTCATAGGTGGCTCGCTGCGCACAGTCTCCAGGCAGATGTCGACACAGGCCTGGCTGGGACCACCGGGGTCGGTGCCTCCGGCAGGCAGGGAGTCCCCGGAGAAGATGCCGCCGCGCATCGCGCCCGCCTCGCGTAGGTGGCGGGTCAGCGCCCGGGTATCGACCTCGCATATCCCGACGATGCCGGAGGCCCGCAGGTCGTCCTCCAACTCCCGGCGGGAGCGCCAGCTGGAGGCTCGTCGGGCCGGTTCGCGCACGACGTAGCCGGCCACCCAGATACGGTCGGACTCGGCGTCTTCGTCGTTGACCCCGGTGTTACCGATGTGTGGTGCCGTCTGAACCACGATCTGGCGGTGGTAGGAGGGGTCGGTCAGTGTCTCCTGATACCCGGTCATCCCGGTGGAGAAGACGATCTCCCCGATGGCGCGTCCTGGAGCCCCATAGCTGCGGCCCCGCAGGGCCCAGCCGTCCTCCAGGACGAGGAGGGCGGCTGGGCGGTGGGTCGACTCAGACATGAGCCGAGTCAGCAGGGGCCTCGACAGGAGCCCCGTCCAGGACGGTGGGCCGGCCGTGGAGGAAGGTGGCCATGACCTGACCCGGGAGCTCCATGCCCGCGTAGGGGGTGTTGGTGGAGCTGGTCCATTGAGCGGAGCCGTCGACGGTGCGGCGCACCTCAGGGTCGACCACCGTGATGTTGGCCGGAGCCCCGATCTCCAGCTCACATCCCTGGTCGCTCAGGCGACCGATGCGGGCAGGGGTCGAGGACATGGCCCGGGCGATGTCGCGCCAGGTCATGCGTCCGGTGCTGACCATTGTCTCGATCAGGACACTCAGAGCCGTTTCCAGTCCCGTCATGCCGAAGGCTCCGGCCTGCCACTCGCAGTCCTTGTCCTCCACCGGGTGCGGGGCGTGGTCAGTACCGACGACGTCGATGGTGCCATCGGCCAGGGCCTCGCGAACCGCCTCCACGTCCTCGGCCGTGCGCAGCGGAGGGTTGACCTTGTACAGCGGCGAGTAGGTACGGGCCATCTCGTCGGTCAGCAGGAGGTGGTGCGGCGTGACCTCGGCGGTGACATTGATACCGCGGGACTTGGCCCACCGGATGATGCCGACGCTGCCGGCGGTGGACAGGTGGCACACGTGCAGACGCGAGCCCACGTGCTCGGCCAGCAGGACGTCGCGGGCGATGATCGACTCCTCCGCCACCGCGGGCCAGCCGCGCAGTCCCAGCTCTGCGGAGACAACGCCCTCGTGCATCTGGGAGCCCTCGGTGAGGCGGGGATCCTGAGCGTGCTGGGCGATGACGCCGTCGAAGGACTTGACGTACTCCAGTGCCCGGCGCATGAGGACGGGGTCGGAGACGCACTTGCCGTCGTCGGAGAAGACGCGCACGCGGGCGGCGGAGGTCGCCATGGCGCCCATGTCGGACAGGTGCTCACCGGCCAGTCCTGCCGACACGGCCCCCACCGGGTGGACGTCCACCCAGCCGGCCTCACGACCCAGCCGCAGCACCTGCTCAACGACACCGGCGTTGTCCTGGACGGGCGTGGTGTTGGCCATCGCGAAGACGGCGGTGTAACCGCCAACGGCCGCCGCGCGGGTACCGGAGTAGATGGTCTCGGCGGACTCCCCTCCGGGCTCGCGCAGGTGAGTGTGGATGTCGACGAGCCCGGGCAGGGCGATGAGCCCGTCAAGGTCATGGCGCTGGGCGTCGGCGGGGGCCTTCGCTGCGGCGTCAGGGCCGATGGCGGTAATAGTGCCATCGGTGATGAGAATGTCAGTGGGGTCCTCGCCGTAGGGGCGGACACCGGTCAGGAGGTGGGAGGTCACAGCTGGTTCCCTTCGTCAGCGAGGAGGAGGTAGAGGGCGGCCATACGGACAGAGACTCCGTTGCCGACCTGCTCGATGATGCGTGAGCGGGGGTCGTCGGCGGCCTCGGCGGTGATCTCGAGGCCGCGGTTCATGGGGCCGGGGTGCATGACGATGGCATGCTCCGGCATGGCCCGGCGCCGGGCTGAGGTGAGGCCGTAGACGCTGGAGTACTCGGAAGGACTCGGGAAGAAGCCACCGCCGGCGGCACTCATGCGCTCGCGCTGGACGCGCAGCATCATGACGGCGTCGGGCTGGATGTCCTCGATCGCCTCATCAAGGTTGTAGGAGACCTCGCAGGGCCAGTCGTCCATGCCGACGGGCAGCAGCGTCGGGGGCGCCACGAGGGTGACCTTGGCTCCGAGTGCCGTCATGAGGTCCACGTTGGAGCGGGCCACCCGGGAGTGCAGGACGTCTCCGACGATGATGAGGCGGGCGCCTTCCAGGTCGCGCCCCTGCGGGGCGGGACTGCCGTCCGCTGTCGCGCCGGCACCGGGGACGTACCAGCGGCGCAGCGTCATGGCGTCCAGAAGCGCCTGGGTGGGGTGCTGGTGGGTGCCGTCGCCCGCGTTGAGGACCGGCACGTTGATCCAGCCGGCGTGGGCCAGCAGGTGCGCGGCGCCGCAGGCGGAGTGGCGCACGACGACGGCATCCGCGCCCATGGCCATGATCGTCTGGGCGGTGTCCTTGAGGGACTCCCCCTTGGACAGTGAAGAGCCCTTGGCCGAGAAGTTGATGACGTCGGCGCTCAGGCGCTTGGCGGCGGCCTCGAAGGAGAGCCTGGTGCGAGTGGAGTCCTCGAAGAAGAGGTTGACCACGGTCTTGCCGCGCAGCGTTGGGAGCTTCTTGACCGCCTGGCTCTGCGTGGCGGCCATCGCCTCAGCGGTGTCCAGGATCATGACCGCCTCGTCGTGGGTCAGGTCCTTGGCGGAGAGCAGGTGCTTCATCGGGTGGCCTCCTGGTCGGCGCGCTCGCTCGAACGCTCAGTAGGGACGTCTGCGGGAACAATGGTGACGGCGTCGGTGGAGGCGCCGAGCTCGGTCAGGGAGACCACGACCTTCTCGGTGCGGGAGGTCGGCAGATTCTTACCCACGTAGTCAGCGCGGATGGGCAGCTCCCGGTGGCCCCGGTCGACAAGGGTGGCGAGCTGTACGGCCCGGGGGCGGCCGACGGCACCCAGGGCATCGAGGGCGGCACGGATGGTGCGTCCGGAGTAGAGGACGTCATCGACGAGGATGACGACCTTGCCGTCAATGCCTCCCTGGGGGATCTCAGTGGGACGGGGCACGCGGATGGGATGGCGCCCCAGGTCGTCGCGGTACATGGTGATGTCCAGGGTGCCGACCGGGACCCTGGCGGCAGCCTGAACCTGCCCCGCCTGCTTGGACCACTGCGTTCCTTCGCTCGAAGCGACGGCGAGCGCCTCGACGAGTCTGTGTGCAAGTGGCGCTCCCCCGCTGGGGATCCCTAGGACGACGACGTCCTGAGTCCCGTGGTTGCGTTCCAGGATCTCGTGCGCGATACGGAACAGGGAGCGGGCTATATCGGGAGGTCCGAGGATCTCCTTGCCCTGGATCGATGCGCCAGAGGCGCCTGACAAACGTTCGGCCATTTCAGGCCTCCTTCCCCGCCTCTCTGGACGGACTTAAAGGATGTTGGTCGCCAGCGAGTTTACGCCACCCGCAGCGGCTTGCGCTCGCCCACGCAGAACGGGCTTCAGAGACGAAGGTCACGTCGATGTCAGTGAATCGGCTCTACACCTGGTACCAGTCGCGGCAGGGCGTGTTTTGCGTCTACAAATCGTCCGTGACAATGTTTAGTCTTAGCCCAATGCTCGGGCGTCACCAGACGCTGACTGCGAGATCGTCACAACATGTCGAGAGCTTGAGAAGTGAGTGCCGGATCCATCTGAGCCCGATTGAGAGCTGAACGATGTCGCGGGGCAGACAAGGTCCGGTGTTGCTGCCGCTTCAGCGACTTCTTCTCAAGCAAGGAATGCCCTCATGACACTCCCTACTCGACGTTCGATCATCACCGGCCTCGGCGCCGGGGCGGGGCTGGCCGCCGCTGGTCTGGTGTCCCCCTCGCCGACCGCTGCAGCCAAGCCGACCTACGATTTCGGCAGTCTTATCTTCAATGAGCAGTTCTCCAGCGGGACGGACTTCTCTCCGTCGCGTTGGCGCGACAACCGCTCGGAGCCCGAGTCCTGCACCAGTTATGACTGGGGGGTGTTCACGCATGACTCCCACAGCATCAGCAACGGTGTCGGGCATCTCCTGTGGCGCAAGCGCGCCACTCCCCTCAAGGGCTTCCAGAACCGCTTCGACAAGGAGCCGACCCTTCGCTACGTCGACCAGGCATTTGTCACCACGCAGGGACTGTTCTCCTTTGTCTACGGCTCCTTGGAGACCAGGGCGCGCTTCCCGCAGTCAGCCGAGGGCCTGTTCGCCGGGATCTGGTTGCGAGCGGACGACGATGACAACGGAGGCGAGATCGATGTCGTTGAGACCTATGGTGGCGGCAGCGCCACCGGTATCGCCGAGTCGACTGTGCATTTCGGCCAGGCGGGGGGCACAGGAAGCAACCTGGGGGTCTCGCCGCGGCCCGATCTCACCCAGTGGCACACCTACGGGATGGAGAAGACCCCCGAGAGCATTCTTTTCCTTTTCGACGGTCAGCCCTACCACGAGGTCTCGCGTTCAACATCGGAGAAGGAGTTCGATGAGTGCTTCGGTGACGACGCCGCCTACCACATCTGCTTAACCACGCACAGCGGAAGTATTCACCGAGGCCGGCTGAACCATGAGGGCTTCACCCAGGCACAGGTGGATATTGACTATATCGTCGTACGGGCCATGGACGAGTAGCTGATGCGGCGCCCTCAGCCTGCACTCCGGCCGGTTCGCCAGGACGCGTTGGCGCGGGCTGAGGGACTGTGCCGGCACCCGAGTTCTCCTCGGTGCCGGCAACAGATCATGCGAACTGCGTTCCCGGAGCCTGAGGCGCTCTGACCGATGGGTCCAGTGCCCTGCTCATGCGGAGGAGAAAGCCGAACCCCACTGCGATCAGAGCCTGCACCAGGTCGCAGGTGATAAGCACTGATTCCATGAAGTAGTCAGTGCCCCCAGCAGAGGAGCCGGACGATCCCTCCAAGAACAAAGTGACATAGCTGATGACGGCGGGAAGCCCCGCGACGATACTCGCGGCCAGCAGTGCCGACGTTGGCATCTTGGCCTCGTCCCATCCGTCGGGCTGGACTCTGGGCGTCCTGGAATGCGCCTTGATGCAGGCGATGAGAGCAAGGATGAAAGTAGCGATCCACCCGAGGCCAACGATGAACGGGGTGAAGATCATCGCGAGAAGGCCAATGAAATCAAGGAATGTGAACTCCAGGGACGGATCCTTTGGGACGACGGAAGTAACGAATAAGGTGGTGGAGGTGATCATCTGAACGCTCATGGTGATGATCCCGGCGACGCCACTCGAGAGAGACACCTTGCGGGTTGCGGAGCGCTTGCGCTGAACCGTCGTCAGGACCGGGTCGTTCCAGCCGAAGCCAGGAACAGGAGTCTGCCCCATCGAGGGGTAGTAGCGGCCGTAAGGAACTGTCATGTGTCCGTTCCACGGGTAGCCGGCGTTGTCGGGACCGGACGGTAACGATGCTGGACTCTCGGGGCCATACGTCCCCTCCTTGAGCGACGAACTGCCCTTGATGTAGGGGTAGTCGTTGGGATTCTGGGGAGGTAGGTGACTCACGGGGGTGCTCCAGCATCGGCAGAGGGGATGGCCTCAGCCTAGGCCGACGGTGTCGGATGGGAGCACCTCACGGCATAGGGAGTGCACCCCATGCCGTGAGCCCCTTCGCTCCATATGACTCAGCGCAACGTGTCCGCGAGGTCGCCGATACGCCCTAGAAGCCCTCCCAGGTACCTGGGTGACTCATCGGTGGAGAGCATCCGGCTCAGCGTCATGGCCTCGTCCACGGCAACAGGAGCATCGACGTCGTCGTTGTAGACGATCTCCCAGGTGGCGACACGGGCAATGGCGCGGTCGACGGCCGGCATGCGCCCCAGGGTCCATCCCTGGGCGTAGGTCTGGATCGTCTCATCAACGTCGCCCAGATGGTCGCACACACCGTTGAGGATATCCCGCGTGTAGGCAGGGGCCTCGGTGTGGTTGGCCGAGCTGACGGCGCGCAGCTGCGCGAAGGAGCGCAGCTCCTCAGTGTCCTCGGAGCTCAGCATCCCGCGCTGATCGGCCTCGAAGAGGATCTCGATGGCACGCCGGCGAGCCTTGGTGCGGGCGGTGACCGGGTGCCGCGACGCGGGGCTCGAGTGGGTCGAGCCCTCCTCGGGATGCTCGGTCATCAGTCGTTGACGCGGGAGATGTAGGAGCCGGAGCGGGTGTCCACCTTGACCTTGTCACCGGTATTGAGGAACAGGGGGACCTGGATCTCGGCACCGGTCTCGACGGTGGCCGGCTTGGTGCCCGCGCTGGAACGGTCGCCCTGGAGGCCCGGCTCGGTGTGGGAGATCGTCAGGACCACGGAGGCCGGCAGCTCGACGAACAGGACCGAGTCCTCGTGGAAGGCCACGATGACCTCCTGGTTCTCCAGCATGAAGGTGGCGGCGTCGCCAACGGTGGCCGAGGGGACGTAGGTCTGCTCGTAGGACTTGACGTCCATGAAGACGTAGTCGTCGCCGTCCTTGTAGAGGTACTGCATGTCGCGCCGGTCAACGGTGGCGGTCTCGACCTTGAGGCCGGCGTTGAAGGTCTTGTCGACGGTCTTGCCGGACAGGACGTTCTTGATCTTGGTGCGCACGAAGGCGGGGCCCTTGCCGGGCTTGACGTGCTGGAACTCCACTACCTGCCACAGCTGGCCCTCGAGGTTGAGCACCATGCCGTTCTTCAGGTCGTTCGTCGTGGCCACGAGGGTTTCCTCACTGTTGCATTGCATCTGGGACGCGCTGATCCTACCGCGACCTGCCGCGCTCACCCCGTGACGGGCGTGTCGCACCGATCACGAGTGGCGGGACAAATCGGCTGCGACGGCGCTCATCACCTTCTCGCCGGCCTCGTCGGGGGTGGTTGTGGTGGTGTCGATGACGACGTCGGCCAGATCCCGGCACTGGGCCTGACGTTCGTGGAGCATCTGGACGAACTGGTGGTGGATGGTTCCCAGGGCCACGGACCGGGGTGCGTCGAGACCGTTACGGGTGGCCAGGGCCCGGGTGGCGCAGATCAGGGCCACGACGCGGTGACTCTGACGGTTGGCGAGCCTAAGACGCTCAAGGCCCTGGCGTACTCCAGCAGCCTCCAAACAGCCCGATCCCAGGGCGACGACGACGCTCCCGGTCTGGGCACGCTCCAGGAGCCTCACAGCGGTGTCGGCCTCGACGCGGCGGTACTCGGTCTCCGGCACCGCAACGAGCGCCAGGTCCGGGCGGGTTCCCAGCTCGTCGGCAACGAGCCGCCCCAGATCGAGCACGGGCAGGCCCTGGGCACTCCCGACGGCACGGGCCACGCTCGAGCAGCCGGCACCCGGCGGGCCGGTGAGGATGAGTGAGCCCGGTGCCGTGGCACTCAACCGCGGTGCCCTTCTGTTTGGTGGGCCCCACCGGTGACAGCCTCATGAGCCGACAGGAGAATACTCTCCGCCGGCGCCTGAACCCGCACGGGCCTGGCGATGTCATCGAGCAGGACGAGACGTAGTCGGCCGCCGCGCACCTTCTTGTCGCTCATCATGGCCTCCTTGAGCTCCTCCCAGCGTCCCTCCCCTTCGGGGAAGCGGGTCGGCAGGCCGACCGCCTCGAGGCTCTGCCGGTGCAGGGCGAGTGCGTCACTGCTCAGATTGCCGTTGCGGTGGGCGATCTCGGCGGCGAAGACGCAGCCGACGGCCACCGCCTCTCCGTGACGCCAGGAGTACCCGGTGACCTTCTCGATCGCGTGGGCGTAGGTGTGGCCGTAGTTGAGGACCTCCCGTAGGCCGGCCTCAGTGAGATCCTCCCCCACGACGGCTGCCTTGACCGCTACCGAACGGGCAACCAGGTCGGCCAGTACTGGCGAGTCCCAGGTCAGGCAGTCGGCGGGATCGGCCAGGACCCGGTCGAGAATGACGGAATCGGCGATCAGGCCGCACTTGACGACCTCGCCGAGTCCGGCCCGCAGCTCGGAGGCCGGCAGCGTGGAGAGCGTCTCCAGGTCGGCGATGACAGCGGCCGGCGGGTGGAAGGCACCCACCAGGTTCTTGCCGGCGGGCGTGTCGATCCCCGTCTTGCCGCCCACGGCGGCGTCCACCATGGCCAGCAGCGTGGTGGGCACCTGCACCACGGGAACACCCCGCAACCAGGTGGCGGCGGCGAAACCGGCCAGGTCCGTCGTCGCCCCACCACCGAGACCGACCACGAGCCCGTCGCGCCCCAGGCGGAAGGAGCCAAGCCGATCCCACAGGTGCTCCAGGACGCGCGCCTTCTTGGCCGCCTCTCCGTCGGGAACCTCGAGACGCAGGACGCGCAGGCCCTCGGAGGTCAGTGCCGCCTCGGCCGCGGCGGCGCGGTCGGCCAGCGCCTTGGCGTGAACGACGGCGACACCTCCCGCACCCGCCCCCGGAACGTCCTGCACGAGGCGGGGCAGCTCGGCCACGATCCCGTGGCCGATGAGCACGTCGTAGGGGCTCTCTCCGGCAACGCTGACCCGTCGTGCCCCACTGCAGACCTCGGTGGTGGCAACGGGCCGGACACGGACGCGCCGAGGCGAGTCACCGGGCCCGTCCGGGGCAGTGGCGGAGTCCGCCTGCGTCTCGGCCATGGGCGCCAGGACACTGACCGCCTGAGCGGTCTGGACCCCCAGGGCCACGAGGATGAGAGCGGCGATCTGCTGGGGGCTGAGCCCATCGGTGGGCACGGTGAGAGTGGCGACCTCGGAGTACAGCGGTGAGCGCTGAGCGTGGAGCGCCTCCATCCGCGCCAGGACGCCCGCGTGCTCGCCGTGCTCCTCACAGCGCTGCTGAGCGGCACGGGCCTGGTCGGAGTCCGCGTCAGGAGCCATGACAGGGCGCCCCGACCCGTCGCCCACGTGCTTGGCGGCGGTGCTCGGGGAGGCGGACAGGTAGATGACGGTATGACCGCGCAGCAGGTCTCGGTTCTCGGAACGCAGAACCGCTCCCCCACCCAGGGCGATGACGCCCTGAGCGGCTGCCGGGGAGTCCAGGACCGCCCGCATGGCCCGGTGCTCGCGGTCGCGGAAGCACTCCTCCCCCTCGGAAGCGAAGATCTCGGGGATCGTCATGCGGGCGCGCCGGCGGATCTCGGCGTCGGTGTCGGTGACCTGGACCCCCAGGGCCTGGGCCAGGAGCCTGGCCTGAGTGGTCTTGCCCGCGCCGGGCAGCCCCACCAGCACCAGGGGCAGCTGGTCGTCGCGCAGAGCGATGGTCGGAACACGCTTCCAGGTCATGATCGTGTCTGCCTCTCCGTTGAGATCGCTGTGGGTGGTACCAGTATCGCCCGAGCAGAGCGAGTTGCCACGAGATTCACCGCTCGGTTCGCCACTGTGTCCGTTCTGCGATGCGGGCCTGGTAGGAACGGAGGTTGCGTCGGGCCTCATCGACCGAGTCGCCTCCGGTCTTGTCCAGCAGAAGATCGGCCAGAACCAGGGCGGTCATGGCCTGAGCGATCACCGCTCCGGGGACGACGGCGCACACGTCGGAGCGCTGGTGCAGCCCGGTGGCGGCCTCACCCGTGGCCAGGTCGACGGTGCGCAGGGCCCTGGGCACCGTGGAGATCGGTTTGAATGCGGCCCTCACCCGCACATCGGAGCCGTTGGAGATGCCGCCCTCGATGCCGCCGGCACGGTTGGTGGGCCTGGTGAGCGTTCCTGAGGTCACTGAGACGATCTCGTCATGGGCGGCTGAGCCCCGCCGGGCCGCCTCGGCGAAGCCGTCGCCGATCTCCACACCCTTAACGGCCTGGATCCCCATGAGCGCGGATGCCAGGCGCGCGTCGAGGCGGCGGTCGGCGCTGACATGGGTGCCCAGTCCCACTGGGACACCGGTGGCGATGACCTCGACGACGCCCCCGAGCGTGTCACCCTCCTTCTTGGTGCCATCGATCTCAGCGACCATGGCGGCACTGGTGGCAGGATCCGTGCAGCGCACCGGGTCTGCGTCCAGGCGCCCGGTGTCCTCAACACTCGGTGGGGGCGCGTCCTCGGGCAGGGCGACCGAGCCGATCCGCACGACGTGGCTGACCAGTCTGATGCCGGCGACCTGTGCCAGAAGGGCCTCGGCCAAGGCCCCCAGCGCCACCCGGGCGGCGGTCTCACGGGCTGATGCCCGCTCCAGGACCGGACGAGCCTCATCCAGGTCGTACTTAAGCATCCCTGGCAGGTCCGCGTGCCCGGGCCTCGGGCGGGTCAGCGGTCGGTTGCGGGCGATCTCACGCTCATCGCCGGTCCCGGCGTCGATGAGCAGCTCATGGGGATCCACGGGGTCGGCACTCATGACCGTGGACCACTTGGGCCATTCGGAGTTGCCGATCTGTAGGGCGACGGGGCTACCGATAGTGCTCCCGTGGCGGATGCCGCCCAGGACCCGCAGCTCATCGCGCTCGAAGGCCTGGCGAGCACCGCGCCCGTGCCCCAGACGACGCCGGGCCAATGCTGCCCGAATGTCCTCACTGGTGATCCGCACGCCTGCGGGCATGCCCTCCAGCACCGCGGTCAGGGCCTCGCCGTGGGACTCCCCGGCCGTCATCCATCGAAGCATGAGGCAGATACTCTCACACGCCGATGTCGCCTCCGGCGTCCCACGTCGAGATTCCCTGCGCGCGGATCAGCCGTCGGTGCCGGCCAAGGTCGAGGTCAGTGCCGCGCGCATGCACTCGATGTCCGGCTGCTGCCCGGTCATGAGCTGTACCTGGGGCACTGCCTGGTGCAGGAGCATGAGCCAGCCCGGCGCGACGGCTCCGCCGGCACGACCCCAGGCCTGAGTGAGAGCAGTGGGCCAGGGGGCGTAGACGACGTCGAGCATGACCGCCGTCGGACGACTCCGACCCGAGCGGTCCGCAAGCGCATCCAACGGACCGGCCAGAGGATCCGCTGCCCCGGCGGGCAGAGTCGAGATGACGACGTCTGCTGCGGCCAGGCGCCGGGACGCCTCGATGTTGGAGGCTGCGTCGGTGGGCTTCCAGGTGAGGGTCTCAATACTCAGCCCCATGCGGTGGGCGGCGCTGAGCGCGCGACCGGGGCCGGCGTGCCTTCGTGCCACAACGGTGATCCGGCCGGCCCGGAGCTCTCCGAGCGCCGCAAGGGCCGAGCAGGCGGTGGCGCCCGAGCCGAGGACGACGGCCTGCTCGACCCGGAGGTACTCATCCGGCGAGCCCGATGTCTGTCTGCCGGCGGTCTCCCGCAGTGCGCCCACGATACCTGCGACGTCGGTGTTGAAGCCGGCCAGGAGCGCGCCTCCTGCGCCGCTGCGCTGCGCCACCACGGTGTTGACGGCACCGACGGCCTCGGCGAGGGGGTCGATGACGTCAAGGTGCGCCAGGAGCGTCTGCTTGTGGGGCATGGTGACGCTCAGGCCCGCCCAGGCCGGCCCGGCCTGAACCGGAGCGGCCAGTTCGGCGAGCAGCCCGGGCAGCTCTGGAGGCGCTGTCTCGAGCCGCTCGTAGGACCAGTCGTCCAGCCCCAGTCCGGCGTAAGCGGCTCGATGCAGCACGGGAGACAGCGAGTGGTTCACCGGGCTGCCGATGACGGCTGCGCGGTGGCGGATCACTGCCGCCATCGGGTCAGCCACTCTTCTTCTCGCCGTTGCAGATCTCCTTGTTCTTGTTGCAGTAGTCGTTGAGCTTCTTGGTGTTGGCCTTCTGCTCGTCATTGGTGGAGGCGAACAGGGTCTCGCCGGTCTCGAGGTTGACCGTGACGAAGTAGAGCCAGCTTCCGGCCGGTGGGTTGATCACCGCCTTGATGGCCGCCTCACCGGGACTGCCGATCGGCCCTGGTGGGAGCCCCTTGTGGACGTAGGTGTTGTAGGCGTTGTTGGCGTCCTGAGTCTCCGCCTCGGAGGGGATGCCGCCATAACGCCCCAGGCCGTACTGCACTGTCGAGTCCATCTGGAGCAGGCCGTGGGTCTCTCCATCGGTCTGCGCCAGACGGTTCTCAATGACCCGTGCTGCCTGCCCGTAGTAGCGTTCGCTGTTGACCTCACGCTCAACGATGGAGGCCTTGGTCAAAACCTTCTGGTAGTCCTCCTTGGGCACCTTGAGCTCTTTGAGCTGGGTGACGGTCTTGGAGACCATCTTCTTGATCAGGTCCTTGGGAGTGGCGTTCTCGGCGACGTCGTAGGTGCCCGGGGCGAGCCAGCCCTCCACGTTGCCGCCGGCCTCCGCGGGCAGACCGATCCCAGCAGTATCGGCGTAGGCCGCCTCGATCTGCTCATCGGTGAAGTTGCCGACCTTCTTGAGCCGGTCCTTGACGATCTGCTTGGTGACACCTGCGGGGATGGTCAGTGTGTGATCGCCCTTGCTCTCAGGGTCGAGCAGCGCCTGGAGCGCGGAGCTCGCCGACATCTTCTTCTTGAGCTTGTAGGTGCCCGGCTGGATCGTATTGCCCTTCGGGTTGTTCTTCGCCGCATTGGTGAAGGCCTTGCCGGAGGCGACGACGCCCTTGCTCTGGAGGATGTCACCAATGTCGACTCCGGAGGCTCCCTCCGGGATCGTCACGGTGACCTCGCCCTCGCCTTCACCCTTGTAGTCCTCGGCATGGGTCGCCTGGGCAGAGGCGTCACGCATGATCCCGATGGCCTTGTAGCCCAGGACGCCGACAGCCGCGAGGGTGACGACAATGACAAGGCTCGTCAGCCAGTGCCGGCGCCGCTTTCGCTGACGGCGCTCAACCTTCTCCATGCGCCGCTGTCTGCGGCTCTTGGGTTTGTCCTTGGCGTCGCCAGCGTCCTCATCGCGCTGGATGCCGAGCTCGGCGAAGAAATCGTCGTGGCTCACGCTCTGCCTCTCTTGATCGGGTGGACTCGCTCACCGGCCGGGACCCCGGACATCCGCTCAGTTGTGATGGCCTGTTCAAGGATGACGACCGCTGCCGCTTGGTCGACGATACCGCGAAAGCTCCTCTCCTTCAGGCCAGCCGCGTGCAGATCCCGGTGAGCAGTGACGGTGGTGAGTCGTTCATCGACCAGCCGGACGCACACCCGCTGCGGCAGGCGGCTCGCCAGGTCGCGCGCCCATGCGCGGGCGTCCCTGGTTGAGCTCGAGCTGCCTCCGCCCATGTGCTTGGGCAGACCAACGATCACCTCGAAGGCACCGTACTCCTCGACGAGGTCAACGGCCTCGTCGAGGTCTGCACCATAACGGTCCCGCCTGAGAGTTACCACAGGAAACGACAGAATCGCGTCCTGATCGCAACGAGCGACACCGATACGTGCCTTGCCGACGTCGAAGGCGATGCGTACGCCGGGACGGAAACCCGTCGGGGCAGGCTGAGCCGATGAGTCTGTCACGTGATCTGCCACGGAGTGCGGGGCGAGCCGGCTCGCCGGGTCAGGCCTGGATCTGCTCGGCGACGGCGCGCAGCGCCTCGTCCAGAGCCTCTGGGTTCTGACCACCGCCCTGAGCCAGGTCGTCCTTGCCGCCACCGCCGCCACCCAGTACCTGAGCGGCGGTGCGCACCAGGGCACCGGCTCGGATGCCCTTGTCACGGGCACCGGCATTGGTGGCCACCACCACCACCGGACGCGAGCCCAGGACCGCACCGACAGCGACGACGGCGGGCTCGGCGTCACCGAGCCGGCTGCGGGCGTCGAGGGCCAACGAGCGTACGGCGTCGGCGGAGCCGACGGGCCCGAGGTCTGCTGACGCGAGACGGACCTCACCCAGCCGGACGGCGTCTGAGACGATGCCGGCCGTGCGCGCGGACAGCGCCGCCTGCTCGGCCACGGCCAGGCGCTTCTCGGCATCCTTCAGGCGCGTCATGAGACTCTCGACGCGCTCGGGCAGGTCCTCGGGACGGCCCCCGACCATGGTGGAGAGCTGGGAGACCAGGGCGTGCTCCTTGGCCTGGTAGCCGTAGGCGCCCTCACCGACGAGGGCGTCGATGCGGCGTACCCCCGAACCGATCGACGACTCGCCCAGCACCGCGATACGGCCGATGTGCCCAGTGCTGGGAACGTGGGTACCGGCGCACAGCTCCTTGGACCAGTCACCGCCGATGGAGACGACGCGCACCTCCTTGCCGTACTTCTCCCCGAACAGCGCCATGGCTCCTGCGGCGCGGGCGGCGTCGATGTCCATGACCTCATCGGTGACGGCCAGGTCCTCCGACAGCCTGGCGTTGACCCGCTCCTCAATGCCGGAGATCTGGTCTGCAGCCAGGGCGGAGCCGTGACGGAAGTCGAAACGCATGCGGGAGGGGGAGTTCTCACTGCCGGCCTGGGTGGCGTTGTCGGAGACGATCTCGTGAAGCGCCTTGTGCACCATGTGGGTGGAGGTGTGGGCACGTGCGATCGCCAGGCGGCGAGCCGAGTCAATCTGGGCGAAGGCCTTCTCCCCCACTGCGATCGTGCCCTCGGTCAGGGTGCCGCGGTGGACGTGCAGCCCTTTGACGGGGGCCTGGACGTCATCGACCTCGACGGTGCCGCCGTCAGCCAGTCGGATCGTACCCCGATCGGCGAGCTGACCACCCATCTCAGCGTAGAAGGGGGTGCGGTCCAGGATGACCTCGACCTCGGCCGGGGCGGTCACGACGCTCTGCGGGACGCCGTCGACGAGGACCCCGGCGACGGTGGCCTCGGCGGAGGACTCGGTGTAGCCCAGGAAGGTCGAGCCACCACCCATCTCCTTCTCCAGCTCGCGGAAGACTCGGATGTCGGCGTGCCCGGTCTTCTTGGCGCGAGCGTCGGCCCGAGCACGCTCCTTCTGCTCGTTCATGAGACTGCGGAACGCGCTCTCATCGACATCGACCCCCTGCTCGGCCGCCATCTCCAGGGTGAGGTCGATGGGGAACCCATAGGTGTCGTGCAGCTCGAAGGCGCTCTTGCCGGACACCAGCGGGCGCCCGGTGCGGCCGGCCTCCTTCTTGGCCGAGGCCACCGCGGTGTCCAGGATCGTGGTGCCGGCGGCCAGGGTGCGGCGGAAGGCGTCCTCCTCGCCGTAGGCCACCTCGGAGATGGTGCTCCAGCCGGTCTCCAGCTCGGGGTAGGAGGCCTTCATGGCGTCCTTCGAGACGGTCAGCAGAGTGGGCATGGCGGCCTCGTCGACGCCGAGCAGACGCATGGAGCGCACGGCCCTGCGAATGAGTCGGCGCAGGACGTAGCCGCGACCGTCGTTGCCGGGGCGCACGCCGTCGGAGATGAGCATGAGGGCGGAGCGCACGTGGTCGGCGACTACCCGCATGCGCACGTCATCGTGGTAGGCCTCGCCCGCCTCGGGGCCGGCGGAGCCGCGGCCGTATACCTTTCCGGAGAGCTCCTCGGCGGCCTTGATGACGGGGAAGACCTCGTCGATCTCATACATGTTGGGCTTGTCCTGCATGATGAAGGCCAGACGCTCCAGACCGGCTCCGGTATCGATGGCCGTCTGGTCGAGCTTGCCCAGGAGCTCGAAGTCGTGCCCCTTGCCCTCTCCACGCAGGAACTCGTCGAAGACAAGGTTCCAGATCTCCAGGAAGCGGTCGCCCTGGGTGTCGACGGCGGGACCACCGTCGGGCCCGTAAGCGGGGCCGCGGTCGTAGTGGATCTCGCAGCAGGAGCCGGCGGGGCCGGGCTGCCCTGTCGACCAGGAGATGTCCTTGAAGGGAAGCAGCTGGATCCGCTCGGCGGGAACCCCGATCTCACGGGTCCAGTAGTCGAAGGAGACCTGGTCCTCCTCCCAGATCGTCATCCACAGCCGGTCCCCGTCCAGACCGTAGCCGCCCTCCTCCCGGCTGCCTGTCAGCAGACCCCAGGCGTAGGAGATGGCCCCCTCCTTGAAGTAGTCGCCGAAGGAGAAGTTGCCGTTCATCTGGAAGAACGTGCCGTGGCGCGTCGTGATACCGACGTTGTCGATGTCATTGGTGCGGATGCACTTCTGCACCGAGGCCGCCCGGGGCCAGGGGGCCTCCTCAGTACCCAGGATGTAGGGGATGAAGGGCACCATGCCCGCCACAGTGAACAGGATGGAGGGCTCGGGAGACACCAGGGAGACCGAGGGCCGGATCTCGTGCTCGTTCGCGGCGAAGTAGTCCAGCCAGCGGCTGCGGATCTCGGATGTGCGCATGGGGTCCTCATCCTGTTCGAGGTGTGCCCGGGCACTGCGGCCCTCGGGCCGGGTGCTGGGCGTGTGGACGGTGTGGTGTGGTCGACCGGCCGGCCCGGTACACAGTGCAAACGGTGGAACCAATCGCCTGTGGGCTCGGAGCCGGTCGGGTTGCTCCATGGTGAGCGTACTCCCACGCCGGGGCGCCCCGAACCTCTCAAGGGTCCGGGGCGCCCCGGCGTCAGGTGAGTGTGAGGGTCAGCGCGAGTAGTACTCGACGACCATCTGGACGTCACAGGTCACGGGGACCTCGTCGCGCTTGGGGCGGCGCACCAGCGTCGCGGAGAGCTTCTCGAGGTCCACGTTGAGGTACTCCGGGACGGGGGGCAGCACGTCGCGGTGCGCGCCGGCGGCGGCGACCTGGAAGGGCACCATCACCTGGGAGCGGGGACGGACCTGGATGGTCTGGCCGGGCTTGACGCGGTAGGAGGGGCGGTCCACGACCTTGCCGTCGACGAGGATGTGGCGGTGGACCACGTCCTGGCGGGCCTGGGCGATGGTGCGGGCGATCCCGGAGCGCAGGACGAGAGCGTCCAGGCGCATCTCAAGCAGCTCGACGAGGGACTCACCGGTCAGGCCCTGACCGCGACGGGCCTCCTCGAAGACGCGCTGGAGCTGGGCCTCGCGGATGCCGTACTGGGCGCGCAGGCGCTGCTTCTCCTTGAGACGGACGGCGTAGTCGGACTCGGTGCGACGACGGGCGCGGCCGTGCTCGCCGGGGCCGTAGGGGCGGCGCTCGAAGTAGCGCACGGCCTTGGGGGTCAGCGGGATGCCGAGGGCGCGAGAGAGGCGCACCTGACGGCGGGAGCGTGAAGAGCTCATGTGTTTCATTCCTGTCGGATCGGTGGTCGCACGCCGTGGCTGGTGCCGACGGCGCGGGGTCAAGCCTCGGTTCGGGCCGGGACCCCAGGAGGTCCGCATCGCCATCGGCCGGTGGCGCCAGCAGGAGCCATCAGCCGTCCTCGATGTGGACAACTCGAGAACTCTAGCGTGCTCACCGGCAAAAACCTATGTCGGAACCGCTCGGTGTGAGACGGTCCTCAACCTCTGCCCGGCTCGGCCGTTCAAGGGAGTGCGCTACCGCTCATCGAGGATGCGTCGGACCGCCTCGAGACGGGAGGCGAGCTGCTTCTCGAAGCCGTTGCCGGTGGGCCGGTAGTACCGACTGTCCTCGAGCCCGTCGGGCAGATACTGCTGACCGACGACGGCGTGGGGGAAGTCGTGAGGGTAGCGGTAGCCCTTGCCGTGCCCGAGTCCCTCGGCCCCGGCGTAGTGGGCATCGCGCAGGTGAACGGGCACGGCCGAGGCCTTGCCGGCCCTCACATCGGCCAGCGACTCGTTGAGCGCCACGGTGACGGCGTTGGACTTGGGGGCGGTGGCCACGGCGAGCGCGGCCTGGGCCAGGATGAGGCCGGACTCCGGCATTCCGATCATGGCGACCGCCTGCTGCGCGGCCACGGCGGTGGACAGCACCGTGGGGTCGGCGAGCCCGACATCCTCAGCGGCGTGGATGACGATGCGGCGGGCGATGTAACGAGGATCCTCCCCTGCGGCGATCATGCGCGCCAGGTAGTGCATCGTGGCGTCGGGATCCGAGCCGCGCATCGACTTGATGAAAGCGCTGATGACGTCGTAGTGCTGGTCTCCGGCCCGGTCGTAACGCACCGCAGCCACGTCGGCGGCCCGCTCGATGTCGGCGACCTCAATGACGGGCTCCTCCCCCGTATCGCGCGCCAGGACCGTGCCTGCGGCGGCCTCCAGCACTGTGAGCGCCTTGCGGGCGTCGGAACCGGCCATGCGCACGATCTGCGCGCGCGCCCCCTCACTGATGCGTACTGTTCCGGCCAGGCCCCGCTCGTCATCCAGGGCACGATCGACAAGTCGCCCGATGTCATCGGCTTGCAGAGGATGGAGCGTCAGGAGCAGGGAACGGGACAGGAGCGGCGAGACGACGCTGAAGGACGGGTTCTCCGTGGTGGCTGCGATGAGCGTCACCCACCGGTTCTCCACACTGGGAAGCAGGGCGTCCTGCTGAGAGCGGGAGAAGCGGTGCACCTCGTCGATGAACAGCACCGTCTCCTCCCCCGCCGCCAGACGGCGCCTGGCATCCGAGACGACGGCCCGTACGTCCTTGACGCCTGCCGTCACCGCCGACAGCTCCACGAATCTGCGGCCGCTGCCTCGTGCCACCAGGTAGGCCAGCGTTGTCTTACCGGTTCCGGGCGGGCCCCACAGGATGACCGAGGACAGGGACGATCCGGAGGGCCGTGCGGCGCCACCGCCCTGCTCGCCCACGGGGAGGTGCCTGTCCGCCCCAGCCGGTTCCACGAGTCGTCGTAAGGGCGATCCAGGAGTGAGCAGGTGCGCCTGCCCCTCGAGCTCATCGAGTGTGCGCGGACGCATCCGTACTGCCAGCGGTGCGTGGGAGTCCACGGGGATCCCGGCGTCATCCGTGCCGGCCGACTCGAACAGGTCCATGGGCCGACCCTATCCTCCCCCGCTCCCGACTCCACTGGAACCACTGGTCGCCCAGGTGGCTACGACGACTCCTCTCCGGGTCCGACGCCAATCGGACCCGGCGAGCACCGTGAGCACGGCGGCGGCCGAGTCGGTCACAGGAGGCTGACGTCTCCGGCGCCCTCGCGCAGCACCTCGGGGACGTCGTCGGTCAGGTCGATGACGCTGGTGGGCTCCCCCTGTCCGACCGGCCCCTCGATGACGACGTCGATGAGGTGCCCCAGCGAATCCTGGATCTCCCATCCGTTGGTCTCGGGCTCCTCCTGGCCGGGGCGGATGAAGGTGGAGGACAGGATGGGAGCGCCGAACTCGGCGACGAGGGACTGGGTGATGGCGTGGTCGGGGATGCGCACGCCCAGCGTGTGCTTCTTGGGGTTGAGCGTCATCCGGGGCACGTCCTTGGTGCCCTTGAGGATGAAGGTCCACGGCCCCGGGGTAAGCCGCTTGATGAGCCGGAAGGCGTTGTTGCCCACGATGGCCAGCGGCCCGACCTGGGCGAAGTCGGCGCACACGAAGGTGAAGTTGTGCTTGCCGTCGAGCTGGCGGATGGTGCGGATCCGGTCCAGCCCCTCCTTGTTGCCCGGCGCACAGGCCAGGGCGTATCCGGAGTCGGTGGGGTAGGCGACCAGGCCGCCGTCGCGCAACGTGTCGACGACCTTCTCAACCAGACGCACCTGCGGGTTGACGGGGTGGAGCTCGATGTAACGTGCCATGCCCCCACCCTACCGCGAGTGACAGGTCTCACACAGCATTCCGAAGGCAGGAGAACGTCAGCCGCGAGGGATCTGGTGAGGGACGTCGGAGAAGACACCGGTCACGCCCCAGTTGAAGAGCTCGTTGGCTCGGCTCGGCGAGTTGACGGTCCAGACGTTGACGCCGTAGCCCTCGGCCCGAAACTCCTGAACCTGCTGCCGGGTCAGTCCGGAGTCCTCGGGGTGGATGTAGTCGGCACCCACGATCTCGAGCGTGCTCCTCCAGTCACCCGACAGCGCACGACTCTCATAGAGGCACCCCACGGGCACCTCCGGGGCGCGCTGCTTGAACAGGTGGAGCAGGAGGTGGCTGAAGGAGGAGACGATGACCTTGACGTCCGGACGCAGGCGCTCGAACTGTGTGATGACGCCGTCGATGAGGCGCAGAGTCGCCTCCTTGCCGGTCTCATTGGGCTTGATCTCGATATTGGCGTTGAGACCGGTGTCATTCATGAGGTCGATGAGCTCCCTCAGGGTGGGCAGCGGCTCACCCACAAACCGAGGGGAGAACCAGCCTCCGGCGTCGATCCCCTCCAGGTCGTCCACCGTCAGGTCGTCGTACCGACCGGTGCGATTCGTGGTCCGATCCAGGGTCGAGTCATGGCAGATGATGACTGTTCCGTCCGCAATGATGTCGACGTCGGCCTCCACCCACGCCACCTGATGATCCATCGCACAACGGAAAGCGGCCATGGTGTTCTCCGGGGCCAGCGAGCTCAGGCCCCGGTGCCCGAAGATCATGCGCTCGTCTCCGCGTACGCACCCACCACTGTCTGAGGTCACCGATGACATGGCCGGAATGCTACATGAGCCGCACGAACGCACTCCGCGGAAGAACGCTTTGACATCAAGGCGAGTTGATATAAAATCCCTTGTATGCGAAAGGTCGCCACACCACCGGAGGCCCCCCTTGGGGAGGACTCGGCCGTGGTGCAGCTGTTCAAGGCGCTGGCTCACCCCATGAGGGCGAGCATCGTCTACCGCCTCATCAGCTCACCGGCTGACGTCACCGAGCTGGTGACGTTCCTCGGCGTCTCCCAGCCCCTGGTCTCGCACCACCTGCGGGTCCTGCGCAACGCCCACCTGGTCGAGTCGGTCCGCGACGGCAAGCGCCAGAGCTACTCCCTCATTGACGACCATGTCGCATCCATCTTCATCGACACCCTCGAGCACACGAAGGAGCACGATCATGACTGCCACCACTGAGCACCGCCCCGCTGAGGCCCACCAGCACACCCACGGCCCCGACTGCGGGCACCTGGCCGTCATCCACGGAGACCACGTGGACTACATTCACAACGGCCACGCCCACCACGAGGACAACGGCCACTACGACGAGTGCGACACCTGCTCGTGCGAGCACTGCTCGGACCCCTGCGCCGTGTGCGAGTGCGAGGACTGCACCTGCCCCACCTGCAACCACAACACCTGCTCGTGCGAGCACTGCTCGGACTCCTGCTCCTCGTGCACCTGCGAGGACTGCACCTGCCCGACCTGCACGCACGCCGCCTGAGCGACTCAGTCAGTCACCCCTGGACGGGCTCCGCCTTCAGGAGGTGCGCCCCTGTGAGGGCCTTTTGCCGAATGACGTATGTCGGCAGGAGGCCCTCACGGTTTGCGGCAACGCTGTAGCCGACGGCGCCCGACGCAGACGGTCAGCGGGAGGCCCCTGGACGATGAGGCTCAGGGAATGGCGAGTTTGCACCGATGCGCACGCGCAACGATCATGTGCCCATGAGCAGTCCCCTGCCTGTTTCCGGTGCTTCTGGGCACGTCGCACCGCCTGTGCCCGGTGTCCGTCTGGGACAGGTGCTGGGTCAGGGAGGATTCGCCACCGTCTACGCCGGGGAGCAGGTCTCGTTGGGGCGCCCAGTGGCTGTCAAGATCGACTCCAGGCCGCTGCACGACGAGCGCAACCGCCGACGTTTCATGCGGGAGATGGCGGCCGCCAGCCGGATCAGCGGGCACCCGAACGCGGTCTCGCTGATCGACTCCGGAGTGCTTCCCGACGGACGTCCCTACCTGGTCATGGAACGCTGTGACGGAGGCTCCTTGGCCCAGGTCCTCGAGCGCTGCGAGCTCAGTGCCGCCCAGGCCGTCAGCATCGTCACGGCCGTCTCCGCCGCGCTGGGAGCCGCTCACGAAGCCGGGGTCCTCCACCGCGATATCAAGCCCGGAAACATCCTCATTGACGCCTACGGAAGCCCGCGTCTGAGCGACTTCGGCCTTGCCGCCATCCAGCGCGAGGGCATCGAGTCCTCCGTCACCCTGGAGACGATGACACCGGACTTCGCTCCGCCGGAGGCCTTCACCCTGGCTGAGCCCTCACCCAGCGGCGACGTGTGGTCGATGGGGGCCGTTCTGTTCACGCTCCTGACCGGCCGAGGTCCTCGTCGCACCGCAGACGGCACGGCCCGAAGCCTACCGGAGATCATCAACCACCTGTCCGTACCCGTGGACACCTCGGACACACGTATCCCCGAGGCGTTACGTCCGCTGCTCGACCGGGCGCTGCACCCCGACCCCGCTCAGCGGTACCGCGACGGCAACGAGCTGACCGAAGCACTGACTCGGGCCGGCGGGCTCTCGAACGGCGCGTTCAGCACCCCTCACTCGGCGCTACGGGATTCCCACCCCCTGCCTGCGGCGATCTCGACGCCCACAGCCGGATCGCGCCGCTCGAGCAGGGCACTGATGCTCCTGGCACTGGGGGTGACAGCGGGCGTCGTCATCTCCGCCGCTGTGCTGGGCGCCGTCAGGCTCATCGACTCGGTGCCGTCAGCGAACCGGGCAGCCCAGCGGGCCTCTGCCTCACCCGTCCTACATGCGGGGGCCCGAGCGGAGCAGGGCGCCGGCAGCCGCCCCTCGGCTACGGCCCGGGCAACCGTCCCCGGCTCCCGGAAGGCCTCGCCCTCCCCGACAGCCGCCCCGACTCCCGCGCAGGTCAACGCCCAGGGCATCCCCTACTCCGACGACATGCCGTGGCCTCTGGGGACCTGCCTGAGCCGGACGACCTCGGTCGTGGGCGGCACGAGTGTCAGCCAGGTCGACTGCTCCCAGGCCGACTGGATCGTCTTCGCCGGCGGAACCTTCGACCCGGCCACGACCGCTTCCAGCGCCTCCGAGGCGCTAACGGATGACCCGCAGGTCAAGGTCACCTGCACCAGCACCTACGCGGAGCGCTACGGACTCGACCTGTCCACCAGCTACTCGATCAATACGCTCGGTCCCAGTGATCAGGAGTGGGAAGCGGGCAATCGCGGTTTCGCCTGCGTTCTGGGCCGGCTGTAGGTCTGCAGCGGTCTCACGCGCCCCGCCGTGCACGGGGCCCGCACCGACAAGGACCCGGTTCCGCATCTCTTGGCGGGGTAGTCACTACGCGTTCATCGTCGAGGGCAATCAGAAGACCCTGCACCGAACTCTGAAGGATCTGCCGTGGAAGAACGTCCCGCCCATCTCCTCGGTTGACACTGGCCACGGGCGGTGGGCGCGACGCACCAGTACCACCACGAACCGCAAGACTCTGAAACAGGCCAGGCCCAGGGGCGGGTCACCGGCCGGTGCTGGCGAAGACTTCCTCGATGAAGGGATCGACGAGCCGGTGGTAGGCCTCCGGGGCGTCCCGCCGCACGCAGTGGCCGACGCCGTCGAGCAGCACCAGGCGCACGAGCGGATTGGTCACTTCAGTGGGGTCAGGAGCCATGTCGCCGCGGCGGGGTGCCAGGTAGAGCGTCGGCGTCCTCAGCCGGTTGATGGCGCTGACGAGGTCGGCCTCGCCGAGATAGGTGCCCTCGCGGATGTAACGGCGGTCGACCCGTTTCTTGCACGCGGCCCAGCCCTCGATCTCGGATTCGCTCCATGAGGTCTCGCGCCTCATGCGTTCCCGCTCGGCCGCGCCGCCGTCGGCGAAGGCGTCCAGGAACCGTTCCTGATGCTCCACGAACCAGGGGGCAGGGGCCCAGTGCCCGGTGGGACGTGCGACGTCCTCCAGGACCAGTGCCCGAACCAGCTCGGGCCAGGCGACGCTCACCCGCAGCGACATGAGCCCTCCCAGACTGTGGGCCACGACGACCGGCGGCTCCGAGAACAGGGCCAACGTCTTCTCAAGGTCCTTTTGCATGGTCTGCGGCGCCCGGGCCAGGGTCTCGTCATCCCACCGCGGGGAAGCCCCGTGCCCCCGCTGATCGATCGCGAGGACGTGATACCGGGAGGACCAGCGGGCCACGGCGTCGGGCCAGGCGGTAGCCGATTCGGTCAGGCCGTGGACCAAGAGCAGCGGCGGATCCGCCGGGGCGCCCCACTCGTGCAGCGCAAGCATCGTCACCTCGTCGAGTGTAGGCGAAGAGCGCGCACGAGCTCCGTGCTCGCATCGGCCCCGGCTGAGCTCATCGATTCCGATGAGGGCAGGTCTTCCAGGGCCTGTGGCGAAAGTCGTCGAGTTCGGTGCTCCCCGGGGGCCGAGGCCCCCGGGTGTATCCGCGACACCGGGATCGGCACCCCATCCGCAAGTCTTAGCCTGACGACGCGACCTTCGAACTCAGCTCTGCTTCATCCCGTCCTCTTTGCCCTGCGCCGCAGAGCCGGACTCGTCACTCGTCGTCCGGGACGGCGTCGACCCCGGCCTCCTTGCGCTGCTCGGGCGTGATCGGAGCAGGCGCCTCGGTCAGCGGGTCGAAGCCGCCACCGGACTTCGGGAAGGCGATGACGTCACGGATGGAGTCGGCCTTGGTCAGCAAGGAGACGATGCGGTCCCAGCCGAAGGCGATACCGCCATGCGGTGGGGCGCCGAAGGTGAAGGCGTCCAGAAGGAAGCCGAACTTCTCCTGAGCCTCCTGCTCACCGATCCCCATAACGTTGAAGACGCGCTCCTGAACGTCGCTGCGGTGGATACGGATGGAGCCACCGCCGATCTCGTTGCCGTTGCAGACGATGTCGTAGGCGTAGGCCAGGGCGTTGCCCGGGTCGGTGTCGAAGGTCTCCAGGCACTCGGGCTTGGGCGAGGTGAAGGCGTGGTGGACCGCGGTCCAGGCGGACTTGCCCAGGGCCACGTCGCCGTCGGCCTTGGCGTCGGCGGAAGGCTTGAACAAGGGGGCGTCCACGATCCAGACGAAGGACCACTCGTCGTCGTTGATGAGGCCGCAGCGCTTGCCGATCTCCAGGCGGGCGGCGCCCAGCAGGGCGCGGGAGGAGTCCACGGGACCCGCGGCGAAGAAGATGCAGTCTCCGGGCTCGGCACCGGCGGCCTGGGCCAGGCCCTCGCGCTCGGCGTCGGTGATGTTCTTGGCGACGGGGCCACCGAGGGTCCCGTCGTCGGCGACGGTGACGTAGGCCAGGCCCTTGGCACCGCGCTGCTTGGCCCACTCCTGCCAGGCGTCGAAGGTGCGTCGGGACTGGGAGGCCCCGCCGGGCATGACGACGGCACCCACGTAGGGGTTCTGGAAGACCCGGAAGGTGGTGTCCTTGAAGTAGTCGGTCAGGTCCACCAGCTCGCAGCCGAAACGCAGGTCGGGCTTGTCCGAGCCGTATTTCTCCATGGCGTCGCGGTAGGTCATGCGGGCAATGGGCGTGGGCAGGTCGTAGTCGATGAGGGCCCATACCTCGCGCAGCACGTCCTCGGCGACGGCGATGACGTCGTCCTGCTCGACGAAGCTCATCTCCACATCGAGCTGGGTGAACTCGGGCTGGCGGTCGGCGCGGAAGTCCTCATCCCGGTAGCAGCGGGCGATCTGGTAGTAGCGCTCCATACCGGCAACCATGAGCAGCTGCTTGAACAGCTGCGGGCTCTGCGGCAGGGCGTACCAGGAGCCCGGTGCCAGACGAGCCGGGACCAGGAAGTCGCGGGCTCCCTCCGGGGTGGAGCGGGTCAGGGTGGGGGTCTCGATCTCCACGAAGTCATGGGAGTCCAGGACCCTGCGAGCGGCCTGGCTGACCTTGGCACGCAGGCGGATGGCGTGTTGCATGGCACTGCGCCGCAGGTCGAGGTAGCGGTAACGCAGCCGGGACTCCTCGCCGACCTGTCCGGCGTCCTCGGCGTGGTCGGAGACCTGGAAGGGCAGCGGGGCGGAGGCATTGAGGATCTCGACGTCGGAGACGACGACCTCGATCTCGCCGGTGGGCAGGTTCGGGTTGGCGTTGCCCTCAGGGCGGGCGCTCACCTCACCGGTGACGGCCAGGACGTACTCGGCGCGCAGGTCGTGGGCGATCTCCTCCCGGATGACGACCTGGGCGATACCCGAGGCGTCCCGCAAGTCGATGAAGGCCACGCCTCCGTGGTCACGCCGTCGGTCCACCCATCCGGTGAGGGTCACGACCTGGCCGATGTCTGAGGCGCGCAGGGAGCCTGCGGTGCGAGTTCGCAGCACGGTGCTGAGTTCCTTCCGTGTGGGGCACTGAGCCGGTGCCCGTCGGGGCGCACCACGAGACGGGTGGGCGCCGGCGGCAGTTTACAAGGAGCTCGGCACTCGGGCGTCAGGCCATGGCCCGACGGCGTTGGTAGGCCGCCATCCTGCGACGGTTGATCGCCACGAGCACCGACAGCACGACCAGGATCACGCTGAGCACGAGGATGGAGGCACCGATGATCGGAAAACCGGTTGACCCGCCATCTGGACCAGCGGCCTGGATGCCGGAGGCTCCGGCACCATTGGGCCGCCCCACGGCCGCGACCTGACGGGGTGGTGGCGTCGGAGCGGGCGGAACGGTGGGAGGGGTGGACCCTCCGATGACCGTGACGCCCGAAACAGTGAAGTAGGGGCTCTTGTTGGTGTAGTCCGCCGCGTTGCTCTCCTGGCCGCTCTCCCCCTGAGCCCCGGAGACCCGGAATCGCAGCCAGTGGTTTCCCTGCTCGACGTACTCGGGAAGCTCGAAGGAGCCCGCAGCGGTGCCGTCCTTCTTGACGGTGATCGTGGCGACCACCTCGGACTCCGTGGGGTGAGAGGCGACCAGCGCGCCGTCGTCGACGAGGACCTGGACCGTCACGCCACTGGGAAATCCCGAGAGCGTGTACATGATCGTTCCTCCGACGGCGACTGTCGAGGGGCTCACCGTTGAGGCGGTTCCTGTGGTGGAGGGACCGGTCTTGGTGTCCGCCCTGGCAGCGGGGCTCGTGGAGACCAGGGCTGCCAGGGATGCGAGGAGGACGGAGCAGACGACGATGAGCACGCGCGTCGAGCCCTGGAGGCAGCGGAAGCCGGTCCGATGCCAAGCCGGTGCAGGACGCCGATCTCGACGTATGCGCTCTGTCATCCGGGACGTCCGGATCATCTGCTCCCACCTCCTTTCCACGGCCGCGTGTTCCGGCCCCGTGACGATGTCATTGACGATCTCTACCGCACCGTCTCAGCGCCTGCGCGGCATCCGCAGTTGCGGGGCGGACCGGGGTGCGCCGAGCGGCATGCCGGAGAACGCAGCGACCAGCAGGCTCACGGCACCGACGACCAGCAGTCCTCCAGCGCTGCCCAGGAGCATGTCGTTGGCACTGAGTCCCTTCGTGGACGCAGCCGCTTTGTCCGGGAGGGGCAGGAGCTGAGCCTGTGCCGGATTGCGAGGATCGAAGGACGCGGAGGAGATCTCCAGCTTCGCCCATCCCAGCAGGCTGTTGTCACGATCGGCTACCGCCAACTCGTAGGAGCCGGACTCGAATGTCGAGATGTCGATGGAGACGCTGTTGGCGTCGTCGACCTGCACCCAGCCCTTGGTGGTGGCTCCGGGGAAGACGAACACCGACACCCACTCGCCCGCCTGCACCTTGGACTTGGGCAGGACGAGGTTGACGATGTTGCCCTGGCGGGAGCCGGACAAGGAGCCGGCATTGTCCGCGCTCAGGTGCGCGGCGCTGGCCACCGGGGGCACCGGGCTCCGGTCAGGACGGACAGTGCGCTGAGAGGACGTGTCGGGCTCGGGCGAGCCCTGCGTCGAAGCCGCGGAGTCCTCCGGGGCCTGTGCGCGTACGTCTCCTGAGCCGCCGGCGCTCGGGGCGGGAGCAGCTCCTGCGTTTGCCTGCTGAGGGGCGGAGCCGTCCTGCGAGGCCGAGGAGCGTGAGTCCGATCCGGTGCCGGGTGCCTGAGGTGCGGAGGAGTCGCCCTGGACACCTGCACCGGCGTCTGTGCCGGCTCCTGCACCTGTACCGGAACCCGTGTCGCCCGGGTTGATGCCTGGGGCGCCATCCGTTCCGGGGCGCCCGCCGTCATCCGGATTCGGCTTCTGAGCGTTCTGATTGGGTTCGGCCGAGAGGGTGGGAGCAGGGCCGGAGGGTGAACCAGTCGGCTCCGGCGCGGGTTCCCTGGTGGGCGCCCCGGTGGCCGAGGGCTCAGCGCTCGGAGTGGGGGCCTGGCTCGGCGCGGGGGCCGGATCCGGCTTGGGTTGTGGAGCAACGGCCTTGCTGAGGGTGAAGATGTTGGTGCCGGCCGTCAGCCCGGCACCAATGGACGAGACCTGGACGTAGTAGCGTCCTTTATCGGCGTTGCCTGCGGTGTAGAGCGCCGACAGGTTGAGCTGGGCGTCGAAGGACCCGTGGTGGAAGGTGACGGGGACCGAGAGCGTCCCCGGAATCACGTACCCACCGTAGGCCGCGACCTTGATCTCGACCGACTTCTCGCCATCGAGCATCGTCCCTTGGGAGCACCAACCCGAACCCCGGACTCTGACAGCGTTCTCTGGGTCGTAGGCGGGTTCGCCCCCCTGAGGGTCGGAGCCGTCGGAGCTGAGCACCTGGACGGTGGGCTTGGCCTGGCACGTCTCAACAGCGGCGCTCGGGGATGCGCTCGGCTGAGCGGACGCAGTCGGCTCAGGCAGAGGCGCCCCTGTAGGCGAGGGCGATGAGCTGGGTGAGGCAGTCATGGAAGGACTGGCAGACGCGCTGGGTGCTGCGGAGGGAGTCGGTGTGGGGGGTGCCGGTGAGCTGGGGGCCGCTGAGGAAGTCGGTGTGGGAGTCGGCGTAGGAGACACGGAGGGGTCCGGCACTGGTTCAGGAGTCGGCTCCGGCGTGGGCTCAGCGCTCGGCTCCGCGGTGGGTGCGGCGGACGGCTCGGAAGTCGGTTCAGCAGTCGGCTCCGGTGTTGGTTCGGGGGCCGGAGGGTTGATGACATTCGGGTCCTGCTTGACGAAGGAGAACAGGCCTGTTGTCGCACTCACTGTTCCGCTGGTGTAGGTAAGGCTGAAGACCCTTGTGCCGACGTCCCAGCCGCTGTCCCCGGTGACCTGACGCATACCCTTGACGAGATAGTCGGTCGGGATGAACACGTCCTGCTCGCCGTTGGCGGGAGCCGGTCGCTCGAGCTCGGCATTGAGACCAGGAAGCAGGTACGGAGTGACGGTCCTTCCCTCGACGACGTTGAGCGTGATGGCGGGGTCCTCCAGGACTTCTCCTGCGGTACTGCACCAGTCCGACAGGATTGACTCAACTCCCACGCCGAATCCAGTCTCGTAGACCGGAACCACATACTCGGGTTCCGACTGGCCCTCGGGGTAGACCATTCTGGCTGCGGGGTGGCAGGCCGAGCCGTTCTCGGAATCCTCAGCGGCTTTGCCTTCGTTCAGGAGGGGCATGGCGGCCACACCGGCGGTGGCCAGAACAATGCCAAAGGCTGTCAGAACAGCAAGAATTGCGCGCACACCGACCCTGGTCGCAGGGAGGGCCGCAAGCAGCCGCTGAGCGTATTGCATGACGTGGTCTCGTTCATGGGCGGGGGCAGATGGACTTACTCGTACAGCAAATGGCTGACAACCGAGATGCACGAGGAAAGGACGCACCGCGAAGCAGGCGCGGCCGCCTTTCGCGAACGATGATAGACGGACGCCCCCTTTCTAAGAATCCGCTATCACCAGAAAACATCGTCCGCGTCGTCGATTCCTGGTTAAGTATACACAC
The DNA here is from genome assembly GCF_001937665.1 of Actinomyces oris. GTDB lineage: Bacteria > Actinomycetota > Actinomycetes > Actinomycetales > Actinomycetaceae > Actinomyces > Actinomyces stomatis. The sequence goes on from NZ_MSKL01000002.1 coordinate 59,449, forward strand.
GGATAACCCTACGATCGGTCGGGATGAGATCATTCAGAACCGGAATTCTTAGGGAAACTCAAGCGTTGGTAACGCTAAATCAGTATACGTGATCCCGTTGTGGCCAAGATTTCTTTTGAGTCACGGTTTTATTCGTGCAGCAGATCGGGGCCCCGCCCCGCGCCCCTCTCTTCTCCGACGGCCACCCGTGAAAGCGCGCTCAGGTGCCCGGCTGCTGGAGTCCCAGGTCCTGCTCGTGAGCATCGAGTCCCCGCGACAGACCATGACGCCACCAGGCGTAGTCATGGCCACCGCGCTCCTCCCGGTACTCGACGAGAGCCCCCTCCTGCTCGAGGAACACCGCCGCTGTTCGAGCGGCGCGTTGCAGGCCGCCTTCATGGACCCCGCACTGCACCACCAGGCGAGCCTCCAGACCGCCACCGCTGCGGGCATCCAGCTCCTCCTGCCCCCACGATCCGATGGAGTCGCTGCGAGTCTCAGCACGGCGGCGCAGCCAGGTCAGCAGCTCCCCCTCGCCCTCACCACGACACTCCGAGCCAAGCCAGAAGGAGCCGGACTGGACAACCGCGCGGGTGGCCAGCTCGGGATGGTGCAGAACGAAGTCGGCTGCTGCGACCCCTCCCAAGGACTGCCCGGCCACCACGATCCGATGCGGAGACCATGGGTGCACACCAACACCGTCAGAAGGTGAGTCGGTCGCGCGCCCATGGTCGCCGGCCGCCCGTCGTGCCGCCTGCAGGCAACGGTGGAGCAGCTCTCTGCTGCGTCGTGGATCCGCCAGGTCGCGTGAGCGCATCGCCAGGCCGCCGGAGTCGATGAGCAGCAGATCCCAGCGGCTGGATCTGGCGGCCAGGTGATCGACGGCGTCGTTACCGCGCCAGATGTTTCCGTCGAGCAGGACCAGCAGGCCGCGCTCGTACCGCCCACCGGAGGATTCCGGGACACGGCACCCGCGCCACAGCGTGACTCGGCGCCTGGGATCGTGCGGCTCATCAAAGTCCCTCAACGCCTCGTCCTCCAGGTCGAACCTGATGTCGTACCCGTCGCGCTCATCATGGGGACGGTTCAGCGCCTGGTCCGCCAGAGCCCCCGAACCGGTCCTCCAGTCCGGGTGCAGCAGGGCCTTGGGCCCCAGCCACATCGAGGAGACCAGGCCGAAGCCGTCATGCAGTCGGTCGGGGTTGAGAGGATCCGGCCGCCCCAGCGCGTGAACACGCTTCCAGCACTCGCGCCGGGCCCCGGCGTCGTCAGGCAGCGGGGCTTGAGTCACGACGATTCGGTAACCCAGGAGCGCATCCTGCGGCAGCAGGACATGAAGCGCCCACCAGCCGGTTCCGGGAACCCGGACGGCGAGCGCCGGCGCGATGTGGGTGCGATGGTTGTCGGTCAGGGTGTTGAGATGGATGAGAACACTCGGACTGGCGCCGTGCTGCTGGTCATCGCGCCACAGGAAGGTCGTCTCCACCATCTCGACCCCGTCGACGACACGGCTCTCCCCCAGGAGAGGACAGCCACCGGCCGCAGCGGCGGCCAAGGCTGAATCGTCGGGAGCCTGAGGCCACCACGCCGGAGTCATCCGAACAGGGCCCCCGTCCGGCGCCAACGGGGTGGGGACCAGCTCTCGCCACCGAGCCCGCGGTGCGGATGGCTCGCGGCTACGCGCCTCACTCACCCCGCCGACTCTACAGCGGCGCCGCACTGGCCTGGCAACGGTGCAGCGAAGGTCAGCTCCTGACGCGGTGCCGGCCGTGGTCGACTCCTCCGTGAGGCGAGTAGCCGGATGATGACGTTGCGGGGCTCGATCCGTAGGGCTGCTGACATGGCCACGAGACCGACCTCACCTGTGATCCAGACCGTGGAGCACAGAATGCCGCCGATTCTCCCGTAGCCTGGGCTCAGGAGCGATCCGTGCCCTGTTGACCCCGTTCGGGTCCTGCCGCATCCGGTGTGCGGCATGAGCATCCCGTGAGTCTGTGCGTGTTAGCCCATGAGTCACCCGGCCAGTCCGGGTGCGGGGCGAGTGTGGTGGGCCAGGTACGGCAAAGAGCGGAGGACAAAAGGTCCTCCCCCACACTCCGCCGCGGTCCCCGACATCTTCATGGGGACAGATATGGGAAAACTTCATGACTACCTCCTCCAGCAGCACTGTGCCCGGTGCCTCCGACGACGTCCGGAGTACCGACAGCAACGGCCCCCTGAGTCTCGACGCGCTCTTCTCCGCCGAGCTCTCCGGCGGCCGGCCGACCAAGACCGACGACGACGTTGCCGCGCCGCACCACTCCGACGACGCCACCTCCTCCCCTGAGGACTTCGCGACTCCCGCCTCCTCCGACTCCCCTGAGGACCCTGAGGACGTCGACCACGAGGACGAGGCGGACGACGTCGACCGGAACCTCCCCGAGGCCGACCCGGAGGACGGGGTCGACGACCCCGATGAGGACGACGGTGTCGACATCGATGAGGACGAGGTCGACGGCCACACTCCTTTCATCGACACCGACACTGATTCCGATGGCCACCGGCACGCCGACGAGCACGCCACGTCCCCGCGCAACCGGGACGAGGACGAGGTGAAGGCGGGTCGCGAGGACGACGAGATCACTTTCGCCGACCTGGGTCTTCCCGGGGACCTGCTCAAGGCCATCACCGACATGGGCTTCGTGACCCCGACCGCAATCCAGAAGGAGGCGATCCCGGTCCTGCTGGCCGGCCGCGACGTCGTCGGCGTCGCCCAGACCGGAACCGGCAAGACGGCGGCCTTCGGACTGCCGCTGCTCGACGCCGTCGACTCCCGTGACAGCGTGGTTCAGGCACTCGTCCTGGCCCCCACCCGCGAGCTCGCGCTCCAGAGCGCCGAGGCCATCACCGATATGGCCGCCCGCTCCCGCGGCCTCGACGTGGTGGCCGTCTACGGCGGCGCTCCCTATGGTCCCCAGATCGGCGCTCTCAAGGGCGGCGCCCAGGTCGTCGTCGGCACTCCCGGACGCGTCATCGACCTCATTGACAAGGGCGCTCTCCAGCTCGACGATGTGCGCTACTTCGTCCTGGACGAGGCCGATGAGATGCTGCGCATGGGCTTCGCAGAGGACGTCGAGACGATTGCTCAGTCCCTTCCCACCGATCGGCGCACCGCCCTGTTCTCCGCGACGATGCCTCCGGCCATCCAGGCCGTGGCGCGCCAGCACCTTCACGAGCCCGTTCAGGTCGAGGTCTCCAGGCCGGCCTCCACCGTCGCCACCGTTCACCAGACCTACGCGGTGGTTCCCTTCCGCCACAAGATCGGGGCCGTCTCCCGGGTCCTGGCCGTCACTGACGCCGAGGCCGCCATCGTCTTCGTGCGGACCAAGTCCACGGCCGAGGACGTCGCCATCGAGCTGGCGGGCCGGGGCATCCAGGCCGCTGCCATCTCCGGTGACGTGCCTCAGCGCGAGCGCGAGCGCCTCGTGGAGCGACTGCGCGCCGGGACCCTCGACGTGCTGGTGGCCACCGACGTTGCCGCCCGCGGACTGGACGTGGACCGCATCGGCCTGGTCGTCAACTTCGACGTGCCCCGTGAGGCCGAGGCCTATGTGCACCGTATCGGTCGCACGGGCCGCGCCGGCCGCCACGGGGAGGCCGTCACCTTCCTGACCCCCAAGGAGAAGGGCAAGCTCCGCCAGATCGAGCGCCTCACCGGAAGCCGTCTGGAGGAGATCACCTTGCCGTCTCCCGCGGACGTCTCCGAGCACCGTGCCCGCAAGCTCCTGTCCAAGGCCGCCGCCCGCCACGAGCGCGGCCGTCTGGACATGTACCTGCCGCTGGTGGCCGACTCCGCCCGGGAGTTGGACATTGACGTCGAGGAGCTGGCGGCCACGCTGCTGGCCCTGGCCGTGGGAGACGAGGGACCGCGCAGGCGCGAGGACCGTGGCGGTGAGCGTGCCCAGCGCGCGCGCCGTGAGGAGAACCTCGACTCCGAGGGGACCTTCCTGTCGGCCTCCTTCGAAGGCGGGCGCGAGAAGAACCGTCGCGGCGAACGGGGCGAGGGCCGCCGCTCGGCCACGCGGTCCGGCCGCCGCGAGCACGAGGGCCCCGGCACCGTCTACCGCGTTGAGGTAGGGCACCGAGACCGGGTCCTTCCCGGCGCGATCGTCGGCGCTCTGGCCAATGAGGGCGGGATCGAGGGCTCCGATATCGGCAAGATCGACATCCTTCAGTCCTTCTCCCTGGTCACGATCTACGCCGATCTCAGCCCCGAGCAGCTGAGCGTCATGGGGCGGGCGACCTTTGCCGGCCGCGAGCTGCGGATCCGCCCCGACGAGGGTCCGGGTCACGGCTGGTCCGGCCCCAACGGCGCAGAGCGCCGTCCCAAGCGGCGCGACTGGGACGACCGCAAGGACCGCGGTGAGCGCGGCGAACGGCCGGAGCGCGGATTCCGCCCCCGCCGTGATGACGGCGAGCGCGGCTGGAAGGACCGTGACGGACGCGGCGGTAGGGGCGGTTACGACCGCTCGGAGCGCGGGGACCGCCGCGACAACCGCCGGTGGGACGAGCGCCGTGGCGAACGGGACGGCTTCCGCGGTCGACGCGAGGACCGGGACGGTCGCGGCTACAACCGCGACGGCTACCGGGATGACCGCCGTGGCTACGGTGAGCGCAACCAGAACCGCTTCGGCGGCAACCGGGGCGGCTTCCGCGGACGACGCGGCGACCGCTGAGTCCCCGGCGGCTCACTGACACGATGGGTGGGGCGGCAACACACGTTGCCGCCCCACCCATCATCGCAGCCGGTCATGTGAGGCGATCGGCGCTGCGGGATCCTCTTCGCATACTGTGTGCGCATGAGACTCAGACACGCCATCCTCGGGCTGCTGTCCCATCAACCACAGAGCGGCTATGACCTCAATCGAGCATTCACCAGCTCGGTCGTTTACTTCTGGCACGCCGACCAGTCCCAGATCTATCGCACTCTTGACCGCCTTGAAGCTGATGGCGCCATTTCGACGCAGGTCATTCCTCAGAGCGGTCGGCCGGACCGGCGGCTGCACAGCCTGACGGAGTCGGGTCGCGCCGAGCTCGATGCCTGGCTGATGAGCCCACTGGAACCCAATACGGTGAAGGATCCCCTGCTGGCACGCGTCTTCTTCGCGGCCCGTCTGGGTCACGAGAGAGTGGATGCACTCCTGTCCGAGGCCGAGGAGCGGTTCCGCCGGGAGCTGGAGGAACTGGAGGCGATCGATATCGACGTGGTGGATCTCGACACCGCCATGAAGGCCGCAGTCCTTCGTGCTGGGATTGACGGCACAAAGAGTCAGCTGGAGTGGCTCGCCCAGACCCGGCGCACTATCGCCGCGGACGCCAGCAGTACGCGGTCGGGAGCCGCCGAGGGAGCCAAGACCGCTGATGAGGACGGTCGCTGAGGAGACGCGTCGACGTCTATATACTTGCATCATCCAATACTCGTATTGCATAGTATGAGTATGGATGAAGCATCTCCCTCCACCGGTGCAGCTGCCGAAAGCTCCTTGACCCGTCTCGTCGTTTTCAGCGTCATCACCCTGGGCTCCGGCTGGGTCGGACTCCTCGTCGATAATGCACTCGGCAACCCCCACTCCATGGAGGCACCGGGTACCCTCATCTGGATCATGACGCCACTCCTGACCGGTGCTGTCATGGCTCTGAGCGATCCGTCACTGCGCCGTTCCTACGCCGCTTCGTGGCTACCGGGCAGGCTGCGGACCTATGGCGTGGCGCTCGCCGTCTTCCCACTGTCCTTCGCCATCGCCATTGCCGTCGGCTGGGCCGTGGGATGGCTGACCCCCGCCGGGCTGGGAGCGTTCGGAGGCGTCGTGGCTGCAGGCGTGCTGGGGACCGTGCTCAAGAACGTCGCCGAGGAGGGCGCCTGGCGTGGATACCTGGCACCTGCACTCTTCGGCCGAAAGCTGTCCGACCCCTGGGTCTGGTTCATCTCCGGGATGATCTGGAGCCTGTGGCACATCCCTTACTACGCGTGGTTCATGGACGAGGCGCTCCTCCGCGCGGTCTACGACGTCCCTCCGATCGTTTACGCCCTTATGACAGTTCCCATCATGATCTGCTGGGCGCCCTTGTTCACCGAGCTTCGGATCCTCAGCGGCAGCATCTGGCCGGGTCTCGTCGCGCACTCGATCGCGAACCTCAGCCAGATCCCCCTCAGCAAGGGTGGACTGCCGATCACGCCGGGTTGGGAGCTGCTGGTCTCCCCACTGGTAGGCGTCATTCCGAACGCCTTCATCCTGGCGGTGGGCCTGGGGCTGTGGGCGCGGCGCACCGGCCGGTTCTGACAGCGCGCCTCGAGCCGTTTCAGGTGATTCGCTCCAGAATCCGCGCGAGCTCCCCCCATCCGTGCGTCTCGGTCCTGAGCGGCTCGATGAGCTCGGCGTCGATGACCTCGTCGGTGGCCCGGCGCAAGTGGTCACTGATCCGCCTGCTGTGACGCCTGGCCTGAAGTCGGGCCAGGAACGTACCCACCCACGCAAGGACGAGTCCGATCAGCAGACCTCCGAGCAGGAGGATGGTGGGCCAGGGGACTCTCCCCCAGCGAGGAACGTCGATGCTGATGATCAGGAGGTAGTCCTCCAGAACGTGAATGGCTGCCAGCCACAGCCCACCGATGAGCGCCGTCAGTGCGGTCACCCACTGCAGCACGTTCGCGACGCTCCACCAGGCCGGGCGCTTCCACGCCCCGTAGTCCACCTGGGCCACAGCCAGATCCAGAGGCTCGGCAAGCTTCTCAGCGCGCTCGTCACTGCGCAGAACGGCCTGGGCCGCCAGATCACCGGGCAACCCGGAGCAGGCCGCTACGGCGTAGACGTGAGCACTGCTGCGCAGCCTGCCCGTTGCCGCAGGTCCTGCGGGGGGCAAGGAGCTGAGGTCGATGACACCGGCCCCTGTGGCGCCGTCGGATCGTTCAGCGTCTCCGGCCTCTGGTGCCGGTGGGCGCCTGGTTCCCAGGTGGAGGGCTCGCAGCGGGTCGCGTCGCAGGTGCGCGATCCACCGCAGCCAGAACCAGCCGACTCGAGTGTGTGCCCGGTGACGGTCCGATCCTTCGACCGCCTGCGAGACGACGTCGACTCCGGCGAGGCGCGCGGCCGCCTGCCTGAGCGCCTTCAGGGACTGACTAACCTGCGGGGCCTGCTGAGCGGCCGGATCCGGCGCACCGGCGAGTGAAGCGGATGGGGCAATGAGCCCCGTCCGTTCTCCCATGTCGCTGGCTGCGCGCCTGGCGTGGGCGACGAGGTTTCGGGCACTGGCCAGCCTGTTCGAGGCGACCGAGGCCACGGCGTGCGCCAGGGTCTCAACGCCCTCTCCGGTCAGGGCACTGACGGGCACCACCGAGACGGTTCCAAGACCCTCACGGTCCAGGATCCTCCTCAGGTCGGTGAGTACTGCGTCCCGGCTCTCAGAGTCGAGCCGATCCACCTGGTTGAGGGCGACGACCATGACGTCGGCGTGTGCCGCCATGGGAATGAGGAAGTCGCGATGAACGACGCCGTCGGCGTACTTCTCCGGGTCGAGGACCCAGACCAGGACGTCGACCTTGCCCGCCATACGCTGGGCGATGGCCCGGTGCGCGGGTTCGTCGGAGTCGATATCGGGCAGATCAACCAGCACCGTGGTCTCGCCCAGGGCCCAGCCGCCATCGACGCGCACCCTGTGGCTGATGGCCAGCCAGTCCAACAGCTCCGTGGCCTCGACGGCCGTATCCGGGACGACGGCGAGGGGCTGGGTGGTCGTCGGACGGGTGCGGGCGGTACGGGACACCTCGGAGCCGGTCAGGGCGTTGGTGAGGCTGGACTTGCCCGACCCTGTCGCCCCGAGAAGGGCCGCCACCGTCGTCTCCGGCGCCAGACGCCGACGGTGGGAGGCCTGTGCGAGGACATCCCTGGCCTGAGTGAGCTCTTCACGCAGACCGAGCTGCTCACCCAGGTTGACGGCCCTCTCCAGGCCCTCGAGAACCAGTGCCAGGTCCAGTGCGCCGGAGCGATCAGTGGTCACCTGACCCTCCTCCCAGCCGTCCGGCGACTGCGGGCGGCAGGCAGGGCGCGCAACGACGTGGCCGCCTCCTGGCAGGCCCGAAGCTGTTCTCGCAGCGTCTCTGCGCTGGGGGTGGGGACCGGAAGAGCATCAGTGAAACACTTCGCCTGGTTGGCGAACAGACCGGTGGCACGCCTACTGAGGTCCTCCCGGGCCGTCTTGGTCATGCCGCGCATCGCCTGGTCTCCGAAAACGGCCTCCAGGACCCGCTGGGCGAGGACGGCGGTCCCGCCCGCAATCCCCACCTCTCCCCCGGTCAGTCCACCGGTGTGAGCGAAGACGAGGATCATGAGGACGACTCCGGCTCCGTTGACCCCCAGGGACAAAAGGCGGGCGGTGAGCCGCTTGTCGGACCCCTCGGCTCGAACGAGGGTGAGAACCTGACGCTGCCAGTCGTGGACAAGGGCCGCGGCAATGACCTCAAGGCCGGTCTGGGTGGGCACCTCCGCCAGCGCCCGGTTCAGGGCCTGCTGGGAGGTGCCGGCCCGCCTCCAGGAGCGTTCCGTGGCCAGGCAGGCCCGTTGGGACTCGGCGACCAGGAGCTCGACCAGGGAGGAGCCGATCGCCTGCTCAACGCGCTTGGCCGGGGCCGGACGCCCCCGCAGAAGCGACGTGATACGGTCGCGGACCCGCCCCACCTGCACCTCCAAGGACCGGAACAGATCCCCGGTACCCACGAACTCCTGCCAGCGGGTCAGCACCTCGCCGTGCAGCATGGAACCGTCCTCAGTGGCCTCGATGACGCGCTCAAGAGCGTCGTCGTGCTCAGAGGTGGCTGCTCGGCGCAGCTCGGCGTGCTCGGCCTCCTGGGAGTCCAGCTCGACGGCGAGCAACTCGCTCTGCGCCAGTACGGCACCGATGGCCCCGGTCAGGCTGCGGTGCGCGACGTCCTGGCGAGCGGCGGCGTCTGAGGCCAGTGCTCCCAGCCACTGGCGCAGCGGCGAGACGCAGGACTCGGGCAGAAAACCGTCGTCGTCCAGAGTGGTTTCAGGAATCGTGAAGACGGGAGCCTCGGCCAGGTTAGCCTCCGCGAGCCGGCGACGCAGATCGGCCTCCACCTCTGCCTGTGCACCGTCCGGTACCCGGTCCAGGACGATGGCAGCCGTGATGTGCCGCTCGGCCGCGGCCCGCAGGTGCTCCCAGGGGACGGCATCGGCGTAGCGCGCTGCCGTGGTGACGAAGATCCACAGGTCCGCACCGGCAAGGAGCGTCGCGGCCAGGTCCCGGTTGTCCTCGACCACGGAGTCGACATCGGGTGCGTCCACGATCGCCAGCCCCTCGGGGAGTCCCTCACAGGATCGCAGCTCGAGCTCTCTGGGCGTGTGGTCGGTGGCCGGGCTCGCTGGAGCATCGGGGGCCACGCGCAGTCGTGACAGGGAGCCCAGGACCCGGTCGGTGTCGAACCAGGCGGCGTCGGTCGGTGCGTGCAGCAGCAGGGGACGGCGCGTGGTGGGGCGGATCGCGGAGGCCCTGGCCACGTGTCGGCGAACGAGTGAGGACACGAGGGTCGATTTGCCCGCCCCGGTCGAGCCGCCGACCACGGCCAGCAGCGGAGCGTCCAGGCTGGCCAGGCGAGGAAGGATGTAGTCGCCGAGCTGGTCACGGATGAGCGTGGCCTTGTCCGAGGCGGCGGCGGTTCCTTGAAGGACGTAGGGCATGGACAAGGTCGTCAGGCTGTCCCGGAGGGCGGACAGCGCCCTCGTCGCCTGCTGGACGTTGTGCGTGCTGCTGGACTCGCTCCGGCTCATGGTCATGAGGCTGAGTCGACCTCGCAGCCGTCCTCGCCACCGGTCTGCGAGCAGGCCGCAACCCGGCTGATGGTGATCCGTGGAGCGGCATCGTCGGTGGGCGGCTGCCAGGTGGCGGCGTCGGCCTCGACCTGCTCACCGGAGCGGATGTCCTTGACCGAGTCAGGGGCGCCATCGGCACCGGGGAACCACACGAAGGGGATGGAGCGCTTGTCCGCGGCCTTGATCTGCTTGCCGAACTTGGCGGCACTGGGAGCCACGTCGGCGCTGATGCCGCGGGCGCGCAGCGCATCGGCGATCGCGTCGGAGGCGGAGCGGTGGGCCTCGTCAGTCACGGCCACGAGCACCGCCGTGGGCACGGAGCGGCTGACCTCCACGAGCCCCTCTCCGATGACACGGGCCAGGAGCCGGGACAGACCGATGGAGATGCCCACACCGGGGAAGGTGCGCTTGCCGTTGGTGGCCAGGGAGTCGTAGCGGCCTCCGGAGCACACTGAGCCGAGATCCTCGTGGCCGGCCATGAAGGACTCGTAGACCGTGCCGGTGTAGTAGTCCAGCCCGCGAGCGATCTTGAGGTCGGCGATGACGGCACCGGGGCGACGTCGTCCGGCGGCCTCGAGCAGTGCGGTCAGCTCGGCCAGGCCCTCGTTGAGAAGCTCGCTGGGCTCGGCGCCCGCCAGTGCCCGCAGGACCTGCCCGGAGACGTCCTGGCCCTCGGTTCCGGTGATGGTGGCGAGCCTGAGGGCCTGTGCCGCCTGCTGCGCGCTGATGCCGACGCTCTGGGTGAGCTCGGCGGCCACCTTCTCGGGACCGATCTTGTCGAGCTTGTCGACCACGCGCAGGACCTCGATGAGCCGGTCCGTGTCGATGCCGATGGACTGGTAGAAGCCCTGGGCGACCTTGCGGTTGGACACGTGGATGGTGACCGCGGGCACCGGCAGGGAGCTGAGTGCCTCGTGCATGATGAGAGGGACTTCGACATCGTGGTGGAGCGGCAGGGCGCCATCGCCGACGATGTCGATATCGGCCTGGATGAACTCGCGGAACCTTCCCTCCTGAGGCCGCTCCCCGCGCCAGACCTTCTGAATCTGGTAGCGCTTGAACGGGAAGGTCAGCAGCCCGGCATTGTCGACGACGTAGCGGGCGAAGGGGACGGTCAGGTCGAAGTGGAGCCCCAGCTGCTTGCGCGGATCCGTCTCGGACTCGGACTCGGCAGGATCCGCCTGCAGGCGGTTGAGCAGGTAGACCTCCTTGGAGGTCTCCCCCTTCTTCGTCAGCTCGCTCAGCGGCTCGACGGCGCGGGTCTGGATGCCGCTGAAGCCGTGGAGCTCGAAGGTGCGGCGCAGGATGTCGACGAAGTGCTGTTCGACGATGTGGCCCGCGGGGAGCCACTCGGGGAAGCCGGACAGTGAGGAGAGGGCTTGTCGTACCTGTGCCATGGTCCGCATTGTGTCATGACGGGCAGCGAGCCCGCGCACCGCCGTCAGGCCTTGAGGTCTCCTCCACGGATCTTGGCCTCGGCGAGGTATGGGTTGCCGTGGTGCTCGTGCTCCATGGTGGTCACTGCACCGTGCCCGGGCAGAAGAATGGTGGCCGGGTCGACGGCGCTGGCCAGGAACCGCAGGGTACCGAGCATCTGCACCTGGTCTCCGCCGGGAAGATCGGTGCGTCCCACGGATCCCTTGAAGATGACGTCGCCGTCGAGCGCCATGAGGTAGGTGCGCTCCTCGTCGGCGGCAGAGGGGTCGCCCTCAATGACCTCGGCCTCGTACAGCAAGGCGTTGTCCGCCAGGCGGGCCTCGAAGAAGAACAGTGAGGACCCCTCCGAGTGGCCCGGAGCGGGGACTGCGCGTAGAGCGATACCGGGGACCAGCTCGACGGCCTGGGAGAAGCCGTCTCCCGGGAAGAGACGGATGTCGGTGGGCTGCTTCCACTCAGTACCGGCCATGTCGGTGAAGCTCATGCCGTTGGCGCTGATGCCGGTGGTGATGTCGGGCTCCTCGAGCCGGTACCGGTCTCGCTCGGGGATGTAGACCGGCACGTCGACGGCGTCATCACTGGTGAGCAGGCCCTCACCGTGGGCAGCCTCGATGAGCGCCTGGCTGTCCCACACGTGGTCGGCGTGACCGTGGGTGAGCAGGATGGCGCTCAGGGTGAGCTGGTTGGACCGAAGGAGGGCCATGGCGCCGCGAACGGAGCCGGCTCCGGGGTCGACGACGAGGGCGGGCTCACCCGGGCCTGCGGCCAGGACATAGCAGTTGGCTGCGAACACGGGTGCGATGGTGCGCTCCAAGATCATGCCTCCCACCCTAACTTGGATCACCTGGTACCTGGTGCGAATACGTTTCCAAGCGCTGCTCAGGTCCACAGGACCCGGCTGGCTCACCGAAGGTGAAGCCGTCGCCCCCACCAGTGCTCGATGAGCCGGCGGTCGTGGCTGGCGACGATGAGCGTGCCCGTCCATGTCCTCAAAGCGGCCTCGAGCATCTCGAGGGCGTCCAGGTCCAGGTAGTTCGTGGGCTCGTCGATGACAAGCACCTCAGGCCCGGCAGCAGCGGCCAGGGCCAGCTGGGCGCGGCGCTGGTTGCCGTCGGAGAGCTCGCTGAGGGGACGGTTCCACAGGCGCGGGTGCAGAGCGCCCCGGCCACGGTCCCCGATCCCCTCGGTCCACACGTCCTCATCCACCCCAGGGTCGCCGAGACGCGGCAGGTGCTGGGGTATCCAGAACACCGAGCCGGATACCGTGAGGCTGCCGCTGGAGTCCTCCGTGGGCGCCGACCGCCTACCCAACCAGGCCAGAAGCGTGGACTTCCCGCTCCCATTGACGCCGGTGACCAGCAGGTGCTCGCCGGCCATGACGTCGACCGTGACCGGTGCAAGGCGCCCGTGTACGGCGGCCGACCGGGCCGAGACCGCTATTCCTCTTCGCGGTGCTGGTTCAGTCAGGCGCAGCCGCAGCTCGTAGGAGCGTGGCCTGCGCACCTCGGTACTAGCGAGCGCCTCCAGCCGGCGGTCGTCCTGCGTCTGGCGCCGGGTGGAGACGCGCTGGGCGCGGTCGGCGTAGAACTTGCGGGCTATGCGGGCCTCGGTCCGGGGCGCTGCCCCGCTGTGCCCAACGATCTCGGAGTCGCGACGGTGACGCGCGAGCTTGCGCCGCTGCTCCTGCTGACGCTGGTGAAGGCTGCGGTGGGACGACCTGGCGAGCGCCTTCTCCACGAGGTAGTCGCTGTATCGCCCCGCGCACCGGTAGGCACCCATGGGGCCGCTGTCCCCGGAGGCGGTGGCGAGTGCCTGCCACGGCGCTGTGTCGAGGTCGACGACGGCGGTGGCCACCTCGTCGATGAAGGCACGATCGTGGGTGGTGAACAGGACCGGTCCGGGCCATGACACCACCATCTGGCTCAGGTAGTCGCTGCTACCGGCATCCAGGTGGTTGGTGGGTTCGTCGAGCACCAGAGCCTGACCAGAGACCAGGAGCAGGGCGGCAAGCTCCAGCCTTCCCCGTTGCCCCGGTGACAGGGAGGAGACAAGGCGGCCTGTGTCCACCTGCCCCAGTCCCAGCCCGGCGAGCGCCTCAGCCCGTCGAGCCGGCAGGTTCCAGGCGTCGAGCGACTCAAGCCGGGTCAGCAACGAGTCGTATTCCTCGGCGAGGGAGCCGGTTTCAGCTCCGGCCTGGGCAATGGCCTCGCCCATGCGCTCGAAACGATCAAGCGCGTCCAGGGTCTCAGCGCAGGCGGCGTCGAGGTAGCCCTCGATCGACGTGGCAGTCGACTCCGCCGAGTCGGCCGCCGGCGGGCCATGATGCTCGGGAATGCTGACAGTCCCGTGGTCAGGCGACAGCTCGCCGGTGGCCAGGCGCAGGAGCGTGGACTTCCCCGATCCGTTGGGGCCGACGACGCAGACGCGTTCGTCGTCGGAGACCGTAAGGTTGATGCTCTCCAGCAAGGGGGCGGAGGTGTAGGAGAAGCTGACATGGGAGAAACTGATCGCAGGCATGACTCGTCCTTGGCATGAGGCGGTGGGGGCACGGGGGCGAGTCACGCGAGCATGGTCACATGCTAACAGCGCCAGGCGTCGATGAGGTTTGGGGAGCCGACACCGGCCCGCTCGTCAGGGGCATCGGCGCTCAACGAATCAACTGAAATCGGTGGGGCGAAGGATGGTGAATGCTGCCGGCAGGAACGTAGACTCTCGGCACTGCCGTCCTCCGACGGCACGTCACCACCACCCGGCTTGAGAGCCGGGCGCGAACGGAACGGAGCGGTCACGCCGCTCCCTCCCCGTCAACCCATGAAGGAGCATCCCGTGACTGAGCGGAACCAGCCCGACACTGAGCAGACCATCCAGCCGACCGTCCTCGAGGAGTCGGCAGCGCCCACCCCGACGGAGCAGGCGCCTGAAGCCGCCACCTCCCCCGTTCCGGAGGCCGAGTCCACCTCGCCCGCGGCGACCGACAGCACCTCGGAGACGTCGTCGGCTCCCGCCCCGACGGAGTCGGGAACCGATGAGCCCTCCGGCGATTCCACTGAGGAACCAACTGAGGAGCGCGCCGAGCCGGTCTCCGCCGACTCCGGGTCAAAGGAGACCCCCCAGGACGAGCGGCTGGCCGAGTCGGCTGAGAATCCTGAGCCCACGGAGACCACGCAGGAGGGGAACACACCGACCCCGGCCGACGTTCCCGCCCCGGCGGCGGCCTCCACGGCGCCCGCCGAACCGGCCGTTGACCCGCAGGAGGCCATGGACGCCGCCAAGTGGGGGCGCGTCGACGGTGAGGGCCGGGTCTACGTCCAGGACGGTGGCGCCGAGCGCGAGGTCGGCCAGTTCCCCGATGCTCCCATCGCCGAGGCCATGGCCTTCTACGTGCGCCGCTATCTGGATCTCAAGGCGACCATCGACCTGTTCGCCACCCGCCTGCCCCAGCTCAGCGTCCGCGAGATCGACTCGACCCTGTCCTCGATCTCCGAGTCTCTGACCGAGCCGGCCGCCGTCGGCGATCTGGAGGGACTGCGGGCCCGCTTCGCCGCGCTCAAGACGGTGGCCGCCGAGCGACGCGAGGCCGTGTCCGCTGAGCGTGCGGCCGCCAAGGAGCAGGCCCTCAAGGAGCGCACGGCGATCGTCGAGCGCGCTGAGGCCATCGCCGAGCAGGACCCGGCCCGCACGCAGTGGAAGAACTCCGGCGCCGAGCTGCGTGAGCTGCTCGAGTCCTGGAAGGCCGCGCAGCGGCGCGGGCCGCGCCTGGACCGTCCCACCGAGGACGGGCTGTGGAAGCGCTTCTCCCACGCGCGCACCACCTTCGACCGTCACCGCCGCCAGTTCTTCAGCGAGCTGGACGCCAAGCAAGCGCAGGTGCGGGCCGCCAAGGAGGCGCTCATCAAGCGCGCCGAGGAGATGCAGAACTCCACCGACTGGGCCGGCACCTCCGCGAAGTACCGCGACCTGCTGGCCGAGTGGAAGAAGGCCGGACGCGCCTCCCGCAAGGAGGACGACGCCCTGTGGGCCCGCTTCCGGGCTGCCCAGCAGGTCTTCTACGACGCCCGCCGCGCCAAGGACGAGGCCGTCGACGCCGAGTTCGCCGAGAACCTCAAGGTCAAGGAGGCGCTGGTGGCCAAGGCCGAGGCGCTCCTGCCCATCAAGGACATCAAGGCCGCCAAGAAGGCCCTGCGCCCCATCCAGGACGCGTGGGAGGAGGCCGGGCGGGTCCCCCGCGGAGCCGTGCGCCGCATCGAGGGCCGCATGCGCGCCGTCGAGGACGCCATCCGCGAGGCCGAGAACGCCGAGTGGCGCCGCACCGACCCGGAGACCAAGGCCCGCGCCGAGGGCCTGGCCGGTCAGCTCCAGGATGCGATTGCCGGCCTGGAGAAGGACCTGGCTGCCGCCCGGGCTGCCGGCGATGCCAAGAAGATCGCCGAGGCCGAGTCCGCTCTGACGGCTCGCCGGGCCTGGCTCGAGCAGGTGCTGCGCTCGGCCAAGGCCTGACCCGAGCACGTTCCGCTCAGCTCTGAGACTCAAGGAGCGCCTGAGGCGGGGCCGACACCACCCGCTGGTGTCGGCCCCGCCTCTTGTCTCGTCCTGGCGTCCGTCGTCGGGATAACTGCTACTCCCAGGCGGCGGTCGCGGGGTCCAGTCCCTCAGACCTGGCGCAGGCGTCGATGACGTCCTTGAGCCAGGCCGCCAGCCCTGGCGCGCGCTTGTCGTAGTACCGGGCGTAGCGCTCGTCCGCCACGTAGCCGCGGGCGATGATGACCTGCTTGGAGGCGGAGACCTCGAACCACCGGTTGAAGTCCTTGCGGTGCCACCGCGCCAGGGCATTGGCCTCGGGGCTGCCCGGCTCGACGCCACTGCGCATCGCCTCGGCCAGCGCAGTCTCCAGGGCGACAGTCTCCTCGTGCGCCCGCTCCCAGTCGGTGCGAGACATCCGGGCCTTGCGCCGGTGGGACTCGGCCCAGTCCTCAGTGTCACCCCACCGAGCGTGGGCCTCCTCGATATAGACGGGGTCCCAGTCGGTCCCCCAGATCTCCGCCATCTCAGCCACGGAGATCCTCGCTCCCGACTGCTGTATATCCATCACCATGTCAATCGAGCTGAGCATCTGCTGCAGGTGGGAGATCTGTCCTTGCACCAGCTCACGCTGACGGCGCAGGTGCGTGACCGCGTCAGCGCACGGCTCATCAAGGACTGTCTTGATGTCGGCCAGGCTCATGCCGGTCTGCCGGTAGACGAGGACCTGCTGGATGCGCATGATGTCCGTCTCGCAGTAGAGCCGGTACCCGGCGTCACTGCGTCGAGACGGATGCACCAGACCGGACTCGTCCCAGTGGTGCAGCGCCCGGACACTGACGCCCAGGAGCGTTGAGACCTCACCGACCGTCATGGCGATGTCCGCGTCGTTGGACGCGGCGTTGTCCACGGTGTCGGCTGCTGTGTCACGTCTCCCAACTCCGTCGTTGTGACGCCGTTCGGAATCCTTCACCGTGTCTCCTTCCTCAGCGCCTGCTCCGGCTGGTTGGTGTCCTAGTGCATCCTGTCCACCGTGATGCCTCCCGCCGCGTGAGGGTCAACTCCTCACATACACGACAAGGTTATCCACAGGCGGCCGGTTCGCTGTGGCGCCGGCAACCGGGAGAAGTCCACGATGGCCTATGCCTCGTTTCGTCCCGGTTCCCGGTCACGCCGCCGTGGCCCACCTGTCCGCCCGCCCGCTCTCCCCCGTTCTGGGCACGCTT
Organism: Actinomyces oris; assembly: GCF_001937665.1. Taxonomy (GTDB): domain Bacteria; phylum Actinomycetota; class Actinomycetes; order Actinomycetales; family Actinomycetaceae; genus Actinomyces; species Actinomyces stomatis. Next base: position 76,472 of record NZ_MSKL01000002.1, read on the forward strand.
CCGGCCCAGGACATGCAGGTGCTCAGGTGCGCCGGACTTGACGCCCGACTGCTAGTCAACGTCCTGGGCAACCTGCAACCGGCCGATACCCTGCGTTCGGCGGAGGGACGTATGCGGGCCGTTGCCGCCGCCCTGCCCTGCCGGGGCGTCCTTCTGGCCGGCACCGCCCTGTGGGTGCACGTCGGTGGCACTCCGCCCGACACGCTGGAGGTGTGTCTACCCGGAGGTCGTCGAAGCCGGCTGCCCTACCTGGTGACCAGACGAGGCAGACTGCCCCACTGCGACACGACCGTGATCGGTGGCATCACCTGCGCCACGATCGCCCGAGCCGCCGTCGACATCGCTCGCCTGGGGCCACCGGTGCAGGCCGTGCAAGCCGTCATGACCGCCCGCGACCACGGAGTGAGTCGAGTCCGTCTCCTGCTGACGCTCAATCACTGTCGTGGGGCAGCCAGCAGAGGCTGCCCGCGGGCGCGGCACATCATCGAGTCCGTCGTATTCCACCAGTAAACAGCGACACATTTTCGAAGAAAATTGATTCGAGTCACCACCGCGGGCACCAGTCATAGCCTTCATTACGCCTTCAGTGAAGCCGTTCACAACTCCCTGCAGAAGAAACTAACGTTGTCAACGTGAAGAATATTCCATTCCCTCTTGGTCTTGCTATGATACTCGGCATCATCATCAGGCTGGGATTGGACCACTTCGATCGAGTGACCGGCTCCGCCATGACAGAAGATGGCGTTGCACGATCAAAACCGCCACAATATCAGTTGCTCGGCGGCGGAGGAGTGTTATTTATCGGCCTAGTCGCCCTCTGGCTCGGCTGCAGGCGATGGATCAACCCTTCATTTTCTGACGACGACACCGGCGTCGCCACCATATGGCTCGTGATTGCCATCATACTCATCACTTTAGGAGGTGGAGTATTCCTCCAAACAAGCATTAATTACATCGAGGTCGGACCAGGATACATCGAGAATCATTCCTTCCTTGACGGGACAACCCGAATCGAATTCGAAGACATCGAGTCGTACTTATACTCACCTAAATACTTATACTCACATAATTATTTAAGCAATCTATGGCGGGCCGACAGCCTTGTCATACTTTCTTCCGATCGACGCAGGATTAAGTTTTCTCCCGAAGGCTTCAAAGGGGAGCATGTGACATCCGTCATCGCCTTTCGCCTTCGCAAGAATCGTTGGCCGTCTTTATTGGATGAATTCGACCGGCTTGCCGTTATGGAGGCAGCTGCCGATGGCTCTGGCAAGTCCTATTTACGAAGATTCAGTGGTGCCAGGCTAGATGCCGCGTAACGATCCGTCGTCAAGTGGCACCACTCGTCCTCAGTCCTTTTCATCGACGGCGCGTCGTGGACAGGCTTCTGCGCGCCTCGAAGACGCCGTCGATGCGTCGCAGCGCCGCCAGCGTGTGGTCCAGGTGCCCGACCTCGGCCAGCTCGACGACGAACCGGCCGGTGACGACCCGGTCGCGGCTCGTGGCGATGCTGGCGCTCGCAAGGTTGACGTGGCTGTCTGCCAGCGCCCGGGTGATGTCGGCGAGCAGGCCCCCGCGGTCCAGGGCCTCGACCTCCACCTGGACCAGGTAGGCGGACTGGGCGTGATCCGCCCAGGAGACGGTGATGAGGCGCTCGGGCTCGCGCTGGAGCTGATCGACGTTCTGGCAGTCGGCCCGGTGCACTGAGACACCCGAGCCCCGGGTGATGAAGCCGACGATGGGATCTCCCGGCATGGGGGTGCAGCAGCGCGCCAGCTTGACGTAGACGTCGCCCTCATCCATGCCGGCAACGACGACTCCTGCATCGGCTGTTCGTGGACGCCGGTGCGCTGTCGCCCGAGTGGGCAGGATCCCCTCCGCAAGAGTCTCCTCGGCACCGTCCTCCCCACCCATGGTGGCCACCAGGGTGTCAACGACATGTTGAGCGGATACGTGCCCCTCACCCACTGCCGCGTACAGGCCGTCAATGTCGACCTTGTCGAGGGTCTTGGCCACGTTCATGAGAGTCTCGTGGCTCATGAGGCGCTGAAGGGGAAGGTTCTGCTTGCGCAGGGTTCGGGCAATGGCGCCCTTGCCCTCCTCAATGGCCTCTTCGCGGCGCTCCTTGGAGAACCAGGAACGGATCTTGTTGCGGGCCCGGGTCGAGGCGACGAAGGTGAGCCAGTCACGCGAGGGACCGGCGTTGATGGCCTTGGAGGTGAAGACCTCCACCGTGTCACCGTTCTCCAGGCGCGTGTCCAGGGGCACCAGCCGGCTGTTGACGCGCGCCCCCACGGTGCGGTGGCCGACCTCGGTGTGGACGGCATAGGCGAAGTCCACCGGAGTGGCTCCAGCGGGCAGGGCCAGGACATCACCCCTGGGGGTGAAGACGTAGACCTGGTCCCCGGCCATCTCGTAGCGCAGGGCGTCGAGGAACTCGGAGGGGTCCTGAGTCTCCTTCTGCCAGTCGACGAGCTGGCGCAGCCAGCCCATGTCGCCCTGGTCGGAGTCCCCGGGTCTGCCTCCCAGGGCGCTGGGGCCCGAGGCGTTGGGATCCTCCTTGTAACGCCAGTGCGCGGCCACGCCGTACTCGGCCATGCGGTGCATCTCGTGGGTACGGATCTGGATCTCCACCGGCTTACCCCCCGGCCCCACGACAGTCGTGTGCAGCGACTGGTAGAGGTTGAACTTGGGGACGGCGATGTAGTCCTTGAACCGCCCACTCATGGGGGTCCAGCGCGAGTGCAGGGAACCGAGCACCGCGTAGCAGTCCTGGACGGTGTCGACAATGACCCGGACCGCGACCAGGTCGTAGATGTCGTCGAAGTCCTTCCCCCGCACGATCATCTTCTGATAGATCGAGTAGTAGTGCTTGGGTCGCCCGGTCACGGCGCCCTTGATCTTGTTGACCCTCAGATCCTCCTCGATCTGAAGGCGGACCTGGCGCAGGTACTCCTCGCGAGCCGGGGCCCGCTCGGCCACCATGTGCTCGATCTCCTCGTACACGCCCGGGTAGAGGGCCTTGAAGGAACGATCCTCCAGCTCCCACTTGATCGTGTTCATTCCCAGGCGGTGGGCCAGGGGCGCATAGATCTCCAGGGTCTCCTTGGCCTTGCGCGCGGCGTTTTCCGCGGAGACGTACTTCCAGGTACGGGCGTTGTGAAGACGGTCGCCGAGCTTGATGACCAGGACCCGGATGTCCTTGGACATCGCGATGATCATCTTGCGCACCGTCTCGGCCTGGGCGGCCTCCCCGTACTGGAGCTTGTCGAGCTTGGTGACGCCGTCAACGAGCAGGCTGATCTCGTCACCGAAGTCGGCGCGCAGGCGCTCAAGGGTGTAGTCGGTGTCCTCCACGGTGTCGTGCAGGACAGCCGCCGCCAGGGTCTGGGCCGTCATCCCCAGCTCGGCGAGGATGGTCGCCACTGCCACCGGGTGGGTGATGTAGGGCTCCCCGGACTTGCGTCGTTGGCCGGAGTGAGCCTTCTCAGCCACCTCGTAGGCGCGCACGATGAGGCTCGTGTCCGCCTTGGGGTGGTTGGCGCGCACCGCTCGCAGCAGCGGCTCGATGGCCGCTGGTGTGGAGTGTCCCCGGGAGCCGAACCACGCCAGACGGCTGCGCACGCGCGAGCCGGGGACAACACTGTCGCCTGACGTGTCCGGGGTGCTCTTCGTCTCCGTCATTGACGCATCATATAGCGGCCGGCACACCGAGGCGTGCCGGCACTGCAGCCGACCGTGTGGTGTCGCGCGGCAGGGCGGCGCGACACCACACAGGAATCAGCCGTGGGTGTGGGGAAGCAGGAAGCGGATGAGCCGCTCGATTCGTGTCTCAGAAGATGACGACCGAGTCGACCTGACGCCCCTGGAGCTGTCGGCGACCGCCGAGATCTGCCAGCTCCAGAAGCATGCAGATGGCCTCCACCGAGGCGCCGGCCTGCTCAATGAGGGAGATGGACGCGGCGGCCGTCCCACCTGTGGCCAGAACATCGTCGATGACCAGAACGCGTGCGCCCCGGGTGACGGTCTCGGGCCGCAGCTCCATCCGGGCGGTGCCGTACTCCAGGGAGTAGTCCACGCCGATGACCGGTCCGGGCAGCTTGCCGCCCTTGCGCACCGTGATCATCCCGATCCCGAGCCGAACCGCCAAGGGCGCCGCCAGGATGAAGCCGCGCGACTCGAGTCCCGCGATCGCATCGATCCGACTGCGATAGTGATCGGCAAGGCCGTCGACGAGACCGGCGAAGGCAGGTCCGTCGGCCAGGAGCGGAGTGATGTCCCGGAAGAGGACCCCCGGCTCGGGAAAATCGGGAATCTCACGCAGGTGGCTCATGACCAGCCTGGTCAGAGACTCGGGAACCGTCTCGGAATGGGCCACGGGAGCGGTCATCTGCGCTTCTTCTTCCTTTTTGGCTGAGCCGCCACGCCGAGGTGGTGGCCGGGGGTGACGGGTGAGGCGGCCGGAGCCGCGTCAATCTTAGCCAGTTCCTCGACGTCGTCGCCGGCCTCCTCCCGACGGTGCTGGCGTGCTGCGGCGACCTTGGCGGCCTGGTCCTTGATGCGCTTCTCGCGTGAGCGCAGGTCCACGAGGAGAGGCGTGGCCAGGAAGATCGAGGACAGGGTGCCGGCGATCATGCCGATGAACAGCGTCAGAGCGATGTCGCGCAGCGTTCCTGCGCCCAGGATGAAGGCGCCGACGAACAGAAGCGAGGCCACCGGGAGCACACCGACCACGGAGGTGTTGATCGAACGGATGAAGGTCTGGTTGACCGCCAGGTTCGCGAGCTCGGCGTAAGTGGATCGGCTCTGGGACTCGAAGCCCTCGGTGTTCTCGCGGATCTTGTCGAAGACCACGACAGTGTCATAGAGGGAGTATCCCAGGATCGTCAGCACACCGATGATCGTGGCCGGGGTGACCTCGAATCCGGACAGGGCGTAGATGCCCACGGTGACGACGATGTCGTGGCACAGGGCGAGCAGGGCCGCCGCCGCCATCTTCCAGGTGCGGAAGTATGCCCAGATGAGCAGTCCGACGAAGATGAAGAACAGGACCAGTCCTCGAATCGCCTTCTTGGTAACGTCGGAGGACCAGGTCGGCCCCACGGTCGTCGCTGAGACGTTGGAGGCGTCGGTCTTGTAGGCGGTGGCGAGCTCACCGGCCAGCGAGTCGAGGCGCTGCTTGCTCAGCTGGTTGGTCTGCACCCGTACCGATGTCGACCCCATGGTGGTCACCGAGGAGCTGGCCGCCAGGTCGCTCTTGGAGAGGACCTCGTTGGCGGGACGCTCGGAAGGAGTGGACAGTCCCGTGACTGTGATCTCCGATCCGCCCTTGAAGTCGATTCCCGGGGTGAGTCCTACGGTGGCCAGGAGCGTGGCCGAGCCGAGGATGATGACGACGGCGATGAGGTACCAGATCCGTCGTTTGCCGACGAAGGCGATGGACGTCTTGGCCGAGTAGAGCTCGTTACCGAGCGTGGCGAGAGACTTCACTTCGTCTCACCGTCCTTTCCCTTGTCGGCCGTGGCATCGACCGCGTCGGCCTCCTGCTGCTCGACCTCATCATCGACGGTCTCGCCGTCGGCCTCATCAGCGGCACCGTCGGGGCTCTCGGCGCTCCTGCGGGCCTCGGCCTTGCGGCGCGCCAGGGACCCGGCCATGCGGTCGGCGACGGCCTCGCGCCCCTTGCCGTAGGTCGAGGACGTCGCCCCGAGGTGCTCGGGGTCAAGACCGGAGAGCCGGTGCCCCTCACCGAAGAAGCGGAAGCGGATGATCCACTCCATCAACGGGTGGGTGAAGAGTATGATGATGGCCAGGTCCACGCACGTGGTCACTCCCAGGGTGAAGGCGAATCCCTGCACCCCGCCGACGGCGAGGAAGTACAGGACGATCGCGGCCACGAGGTTGACGGCGTCGGAGACGAGGATCGTGCGCCTGGCGTGCTTCCACCCCTCATCGATCGCGGTCCTCAGAGTCCGTCCCTGACGCACCTCGTCACGGACTCGCTCGAAGTAGATGATGAAGGAGTCGACCGTAATGCCGATGGAGATGATGAGTCCGGCCACTCCCGCCAGGGACAGGCGGTAGCCCATGGTCGCGCTCAGTGCCGCGATGACCAGGTAGGTGCCGGCTGCGGCCACCACCAGAGAGGCCACGGCCACCACCGCCAGGCCGCGGTACTGCCAGGCCAGATAGAGGATGATGAGAGCGAAGCCGATGAGCCCGGCGATCAGGCCGTTGCGCAGCTGCTCAGTTCCTAACGTGGCGGAGATCTGCTGCTCGGACTGAACCGTGAAGCTCAGCGGCAGCGAGCCGAAGGACAGCTGGTTGGCCAGCGTGTTGGCCTGATTCTGGTTGAAGTTGCCGGTGATCTGGACCCGGCCGTCGGTGATCGGCGAGTGGACAGACTCATTGAAACCGGAGGCCATGACGGTCAGGCCATCCAGGACGATGGCGAACTGGGCCTTGTCCCCGATGTGCTGGGCCTGTGGGTTCTGAGCGCCCTGCGCACCGGCGGCACTCGCCTGGTCGCGGTAGGTCAGCAGCCGCTTGGACAGCTCGGAGAACTTCTTGGTGCCGTCAGCGTTGAAGGCCAACGAGACGACCCACTGGTTGGTGGCCTGACCGCGGGAGTCGGTCTCCAGACCCGAGTTGGCGCTCTTGAGCTCGGTTCCGCTGATCTCAGCCGGGCCGAGGATGTAGGCGCCGCGGTGCTGGGAACCGGCCTCCTTGGAGCAGGAGATGACGGCGACCTTGGGATCCTGCGTCTGCCCCGTGAGATTCTTCGGGTCGGTGCAGTCGGTCATGTAGCCGTCGTAGAGCAGCTTCTCGGTGATCCAGGAATCCGATGAGTTCGTCTTGTCCTGGGCGGGGAGCGGGTCAGAGGAGATGACACCGTCCTGGTTGACGTCCGCCAGCTGCTTGGCGATCTCCTCGGGGGTCCTGGGCTGCGCCGTGGACTGGGCCGTGGGCTGTGCGGTGGGGGCCGGGGTCGCCGTTGGCTGCTCGCCCTCGCCAGAGCCCTCCTCGGCACCTGCCGAGTCCGCTGCCGGCTGAGTCGCCTCGCCTCCGGCGTTGGGGTCTGGTTGAGCCTGGGCCTGGGCGCTGGGCTGACTCGTCGGCGCCGGGGTTGGCGCGCCGGAGGGGTTCTGGCTGGCGATGTTCTTGGCAGCCTGCTGGGCGCTGCCCTCCAGGACGCGCAGGACCGGGCGGAAGTACATGACGGCAGAGGTGCGCACCAGCTCCAGGGTGGCCTGGCTGGGCTTTCCGGGCAGCGAGACCACGATGTTCTGACCGCCTTGGCGGGAGATCTGGGCCTCGGAGACGCCGGAGGCGTCCACGCGCTGGCGGATCACCTCGATGGCCTGCTCAACATCGCTGTCACTGATCGCCGAGCCGTCGGAGGTCGTGGGCGTCAGAATGAGCTGGGTACCGCCCTCGAGATCGAGGGCGAGTCCGGGGGTGAGTGAGGCCTTGTGCCTCATGTTTCCCACCACCAGAGCGCCGAAACCGATGACGAGGACGAGGATGAACATCAGGAGGCGGCGCCCTGGGCGCGTTCGCTGCTTACTGGACACGTGGTCCCTTCCTGGGGTGGAGTGAACTCGAGCGCATGGCCCGAAGGCTGAGGTGAGTGTGGGGCTGGGATGCTTGGCGGACACCGCCGAGAGGCGCACCGAGTCCGACGGACTCAGCGAGACGGGTCACCAAGCGCCGGCGGAGTCTGTAGGGCGCCGCTAAGCGCTGTCACGCCGACGTCGTGGGAGTGTGGTCGGTTCGCCGATATCAGGACTGCGGCTCGGCCGCGTCCTGCTCGGATTCACGGATGTCGTCACCGGCCTGCGAGACGTCGGAGCCGGGCTCCTCGTGGGCGGAGGCGGAGCCGAAGGGAGGCTCCTCGATGGCGGCGATCGCCCGCTTGCTCCAGAGGGTCTCGTCACCCAGCGGCGTGGCCAGGGTGACCACGTCACCGTCGACCTCGACGACCGTCCCGTAGAAGCCGCCGATGGTGCGAACCCAGTTGCCGGGAACCAGACCCTTCTCAGTGCGGCGCTTCTGCTCCTCCTGCATCGCGCGCTGCCTGCGGCTGACGAACCACATCATCAGGAGCATCCCGATGAGCATGATCCAGATGAAATACGACGACATGGAGGCCTCTCCGTTTCGACTAGGCAGTCTCGGCTGATGCAGACCTACGACTGTCACAGGCCGGCGGTGGCGAGTCTATGGCACGCGGGCCAGACGCTTACCTACCGTCGGCGAGTGGTCGGGCACAACTGGGTACCAACCGGTTACAAAATCATCACATTACCCGGTTGTCGCTCAGGAGAACAATGATCCGTCGGCTGGGGGCTCAAGTCCCAGGTGGCTGTAGGCCGCCGGCGTGGCCGCCCGTCCCCGTGGGGTACGCACCACCAGCCCCTCACGCACGAGGTACGGCTCGGCCACGGTCTCCACCGTCTCGGGCTCCTCCCCCACGCTGACCGCCAGCGTCGTCAACCCCACCGGGCCACCGCCGAACCGGGTGCACAGGGCCTCGAGCACCTGCCGGTCCAGGCGGTCCAGCCCGAGGGCATCGACCTCGAAGACGTCCAGGGCGCCGCGGGCCGCCACCAGGTCGAGTCGGCCGGGCTGTCCGTGGACCTCCGCCCAGTCCTGGACGCGCCGCAGCAGCCGGTTGGCGATACGAGGCGTGCCACGTGAGCGAGAGGCCAGCTCCTTGGCGGCGTCCGCCTCCAGGCTCACGCCCAGCAGCCCCGCACTGCGCGTGAGGATCCGGGTGAGCTCGCCCGGCCCGTAGTAGTCGAGGTGGCCGGTGAAGCCGAAACGGTCTCGCAGCGGGGCGGGCAGCAGCCCTGCCCTCGTGGTGGCTCCGACGACGGTGAAGGGGGGCAGGGACAGGGGGATGGAGGTGGCGCCGGGTCCCTTTCCGACGACGATGTCGACACGGAAGTCCTCCATCGCCAGGTAGAGCATCTCCTCGGCGGTCCGCGCCAGGCGGTGGATCTCATCGATGAACAGCACGTCGCCCTCCTCCAGGGAGGACAGGATGGCCGCGAGGTCTCCGGCGTGCTGAATGGCCGGCCCCGAGGTCAGGCGCAGGGAGCCGTCCACCTCGGCGGCGATGATCATGGCCAGCGTGGTCTTGCCCAGCCCGGGCGGCCCCGACAGGAGAACGTGGTCAGCCGTCACCCCGCGGGCCAGGGCGGAGCGCAGCACCACCGAGAGCTGGCCGCGCACCACCTCCTGCCCGGTGAAGTCCTCCAGACGCTTGGGCCGCAGGGCCGCCTCGGCGGCACGCTCGGTGGCATCGGCACCACCACCGACCAGGCGCTGCCGGTCGAGCTCATCCGGCTCAGCCACGGTGCCCGCCTCCCAACCATCTCAGGGAGGCCCGCAGCACTGCCGCCGTGTCCGGCTCCTGGTCGGCCGCGGCATCGGAGGTCACGGAGGTGACGGCCTGGCGCGCGCTGGCCTCGTTCCAGCCGAGCTGCACCAGGGCGGCGACGACGTCGGCGTGGGGCTCCGGACCTCCGTCGGTCGCGCTCTCCTGCCCTCCAGCAGTCTCCGAAGCCGCACGGGCGGCGCCGAGATCATCCCCGGTGACGGGGCCCAGCTTGTCGGCCACGTCCAGGATGACGCGTTGAGCGCCCTTGGGGCCGAGGCCGGGCACCCGGGTGAGGGCGGCGACGTCCTGGGAGGCGATGGCCCGCCTGAGAGCATTGGGGGTGTGGACGGCCAGCATCGCCAGCGCCAGCTTGGCTCCGACCCCCTTGGCGCTCATCAGGGTGCGGAAGCTGTCCCTCTCATCGGTGTCGGCGAAGCCGAAGAGCGTCAGCGAGTCCTCACGGACGACCAGCTCGGTGTGAACGAGGGCCTCCTCACCGGCCCTGAGGCCGGACAGCGTGGTAGGTGTGGCCTGGATGCTCATGCCGACACCGCCGGTCTCAATGACGGCACCGGTCAGGCCGACACTGAGGACAGTGCCGCGCAGGGAGGCGATCATGGGCAGCTTCTCCTGGATGTTCTCAGCGGGTCGAGCGGTCTTGTGCCGATTCGGCGGACGAGGACGGACTCGAACAGACGTTCGGATCCTAGCAGCCCGGGTCCGGCAGAGTCCTCAGCGCCGCACCCGTCGCGGGTCGACGGCGCCGGTGCGCCGGGCCGCCGCCTGGGCGGCGGCCCACTGACGCTGAGCCGGCGTGCGGGCCGAGACGCGCACCGCTCCCCCGGCGGAGACCATCTCGGTGGCATCATCCGTTCCCGTCCCGCCTCCGCGCCAACCGTGGCAGATCGCCTGGGCCAGGGCGTCTGCGGCATCTGCCGGCCGGGGCGGCGCATCAAGGCCGAGAATGCGGGTGACCATGGCCTGGACCTGGGTCTTGTCCGCAGTCCCCGAGCCGGTGACGGCGGCCTTGGCCTCGCTGGGCGTGTGCTGGGCGACCTCCAGCCCTGCGCGCGCCGCAGTGGCCATCGCGGTGCCCATCACCTGGGCGACCCCGATGACGGAGCGCAGGTTGTCCTGCGCGAAGACCCGCTCAATGGACACCACGGAGGGACCCAGACGGGCGATCCAGTCCTCAATGGCCTCCGTGATGGTCAGGAGCCTCAGCTCGGGGCTCTGAGACGGCGGAGTCCGAACCACGCCGACCTCCACCAGACGGACCTGACGGCGAGGGTCGACGTCCACGCATCCCAGACCGCAGCGGGTCAGCCCGGGATCGATTCCCAGGACCCGCTGCTGGGCGACGACGGCGCGAGCCGAACGCGGCCGAGAGCCGGCGACGTCCAGGGGCTCAGTCCTCGCCGCCTGCGAACTCGGCGGCCACCTCTGGGCTGAGGTCCACCGAGGTGTAGACGTTCTGGACGTCGTCGGAGTCCTCCAGGGCGTCGATGAGGCGGAAGACCTTGCGTGCGCCTTCGACGTCGACCTCCACCTTGGTTCCGGCGACGAACTGGACCTCGGCGGAGTCGTAGTCCATCCCCGCATCCGTCAGAGCGGTACGCACGGCGACGATGTCGCTGGGCTCGGAGTAGATCTCGAAGGACTCGCCCATGTCCTCGACCTCCTCGGCGCCGGCGTCCAGGACGGCCATGAGGATGGAGTCCTCGTCCACTCCGTCGGCCTTGGCGACCTCGACGACGCCCTTACGGGTGAAGTTGTAGGCCACCGAGCCCGGGTCGGCCAGGTTCCCGCCATTGCGGGAGAAGGCGACGCGCACGTCGGAGGCGGCCCGGTTGCGGTTGTCGGTGAGGCACTCGACGAGGAAGGCGACCCCGCCGGGGCCGTAGCCCTCGTACATGATGGTCTGCCAGTCGGCGCCACCGGCCTCCTCACCGCTGCCGCGCTTGACGGCGCGGGTGATGTTGTCCGCCGGCACGGAGTTCTTCTTGGCCTTCTGAATGGCGTCGAACAGGGTGGGGTTACCGGTGGGATCACCACCGCCGGTACGGGCGGCGACCTCGATGTTCTTGATGAGGCGTGCGAAGAGCTTGCCGCGCTTGGCGTCAATGGCGGCCTTCTTGTGCTTGGTGGTGGCCCACTTGGAGTGACCCGACATAAGTGCTCCTTGGGAGTCGATGATGAGGGCGCGGCCGAACGTACTCAGGCCCGGCGCGTCACCATGGAGACGAAGACGTCGTGAACCCGGTGGTCACCTCCGACCTCCGGGTGGAAGGACGTGGCGAGCAGGGCCCCTTGACGAACCGCGACGATCCTACCGCCGTCGGCCCCACCGACCCCAGCCGCACGTCCTGCGCGGGTCGTGGCGAGGATCTCGACGTCCGGCCCCACCTCCTCCACCCAGGGCGCCCGAATGAAGACGGCCCGCAACGGTCGGTCCTGCCCCGCGCCCAGTGCTGGAGCGGTGAGGTCCTCCTCGTAGGAGTCCACCTGACGGCCGAAGGCGTTGCGGCGCACGGTCATGTCGATGCCGCCCAGGAACGCCTGTCCCTTCTGCGCCCCCTCGACGCGGTCGGCCAGCATGATCATCCCGGCGCACGACCCGTAGGCGGGCAGGCCCGCGCCGATCAGCTCGCGCAGGGGCTCAAGCATGCCGAAGGCGACCAGCAGCGTGCTCATGGTGGTCGACTCCCCGCCGGGGATCACCAGGGCGTCGATCCTGTCTCCCGGGCTCCGCCCCAGATCGGTGGCGCGGCGTACGACGACGGGGCGCGCTCCAGACGCCTCGAGGGCCAAGGAGTGCTCGCGTACGTCTCCCTGAAGGGCCAGGACCCCGATGGTGGGACGGGAGTCGGGCGGCACGAGTGCGGGGAAGAGCGCCCGAGGGTGGCGGGCATCCATCGTGTGAGTCGGGTGGTGGGAGTGATTCGGGTTAGTCATCTGACTCCTCGGTGGTGGGGTCGCAGTGACGGTCCGGGGTGCTCGCCAGCTCGGCCAGGACCTCGCAGTCCACCGGATCCGTGAGATCGAAGCGCCGGCCGTTCCAGCCGGAGGCGAGTTCCTCCACGATCTCGGGCAGGCGCACCGGGTAGATCTCCTGTCCCCGCTCCTGGGCGGCCTGCAGCTGCTCCACGTTCCACCACGAGATGGAGTCGACGACGTCTCGCTCCAGGGAGGTCCAGCCGTCCTTCCTGATCGGGCGCGTGGTCGGCAGGTGCAGGAGGAAGAAGAGCTCGTCCTGGCGGCATGTGACGGAGGCGAAGCGGAAGACCGCCTCCCGGTGGGCGATGGGCCCTTCAAGGTCGGCGGGGGCGACCTCGATCCCGGACTCCTCGACCAGCTCACGCACGGCTCCGGCACGGGGGTCCTCGCCGCTGCGGAGTCCTCCTCCCGGGGTGAAGACCCAGCTGTGGCTCGGGTTCGCGGCGTCATGCCCCACCAGCAGCAGTACCTCGCCGTCCTGGGTCACGGCCAGAACCCGGGCAGCCGTTCTGAAGGGCAGGCCGTCGTCGCCCAGGCTCCACTCGGCGCTGTCGAGGTGCTGGTCCCAGTCCTCGGGGACCAGCACCGGGTGACGTCCGTCGACCAGGCCGCCGGCGGAGCCGCAGTCCGCGTCATCGGCGGGGTGTCCGGCGCCCTGCGGGGAGCCGGTCACCAGCCGCGTTCCGCCAGGCGGTGGGGCTCGGGGATCTCGTCGACGTTGATCCCCACCATCGCCTCTCCCAGTCCGCGTGAGACCTCGGCGATGACGTCGGGGGCGTCGAACTGCGCGGTGGCGCGCACGATGGCGGCGGCCCGCTTGGCGGGGTCGCCGGACTTGAAGATGCCCGAGCCCACGAAGACGCCCTCGGCCCCCATCTGCATCATCATGGCGGCGTCGGCCGGAGTGGCGATACCGCCGGCGGTGAACAGCACGACGGGCAGGTGCCCGGTGCGGGCGACCTCGGCGACGAGCTCATAAGGGGCGGCGAGCTCCTTGGCGGCCACGTAGAGCTCGTCCTCGGGCAGCGAGGTCAGGCGGCGGATCTCGTCGCGGATCGTACGCATGTGGGTCACTGCGTTGGAGACGTCCCCAGTGCCGGCCTCACCCTTGGACCGGATCATGGCCGCGCCCTCAGTGATGCGGCGCAGCGCCTCACCCAGGTTGGTGGCTCCGCAGACGAAAGGAACGGTGAAGGACTGCTTGTCGATGTGGTGGGTGTAGTCGGCAGGGGTGAGGACCTCGGACTCGTCGATGTAGTCCACACCGAGGCTCTGGAGGACCTGCGCTTCCACGAAGTGGCCGATACGGGCCTTGGCCATCACCGGGATGGAGACAGCCTCGATGATGCCTGTGATGAGGTCGGGGTCGCTCATGCGGGCAACGCCGCCCTGGGCTCGAATGTCGGCGGGGACGCGCTCGAGGGCCATGACGGCAACGGCTCCCGCGTCCTGGGCGATACGGGCCTGCTCGGGCGTGACGACGTCCATGATGACGCCGCCCTTGAGCATGTCCGCCATGCCGCGCTTCACGGTGAGGGTTCCGGTGCTGGGGGTGGTCTGCTCTGTACTCAATCGTGGTCCTCCGGTCGTGAGCCGTCGCCTCCGCACCGGGGCGGCAGCGACGTCTCCGTGAAAAGATACTGATGCCACGCATGCTACCCCGTGCCTCCCGAACGACCCCAGGTGCTCACGCAGTGAGACCCGAACCGTCACAAGACATCCGTTGGCTCCTGCCGCCTTCTACCCGGCTCCGAGGAAGGTTCGTCGCGCTGAGCTGATCCGGTCGAGCAGCTCGGTCTCCTTGACGGAGAGCTCACCTCGATCATGACTGTCCACGGCCTGCTGGCGCAGCTGGGCGAGCTCCGCGGCACCCTTCTGGAAGGTGTTCATGGCCGCTGAGGCCCGTGGCCCCCTGGTGGCGGCCCACCGTCTGCCCGCCCGACGCCCTGCACCGGTGGCGAGCATCTGAACCTCGGCCGGGGAGAACCAGCCGGCGCGGGCGTAGTCCTCTATCCCACGGCGCATGGACCGACGCTCACTCCAGCGCAGGCACGAGACCAGTCCGGCACACAGAGCGTAGAACGGGAACTGAAGCAGCAGATACACCCCGAAGTTCACCGCGACGAACCCGTTCCAGGTCGCGTGAAGCAGAATCGCACCGACCAGGCCCACGGGAGCCATCCACGCCCACGCGTACTGAGACCGGCGGCGAGAGGAAACGCCGATGGCTACCCCCGTGCAGGCAGTGAACGTCAGGTGAGCGAACGGGGACAAGACTCCCCGCATGACGAAGATGCTCCCCACGTACTCCCATCCCTGAACGAAGTAGAGAATATTCTCAACGAAGGCGAACCCTGCGGCAGTGAAGGCCGCGTACACGACCCCATCGATCGTGCCGTTGATCGTCCGGCGCCAGATGAGGAAGACGAACAGGACGCCCAGCCCCTTGGTCATCTCCTCGACCAGAGGTGCTGAAATCACCCCGGCCGCACCCGGATCCCCCATGGCCTCTGTAATGACCTGAGCCACCCAGACGTTGACCACCAACGAGCAGAGGGTGGAGACACTCGTCCCCCACAGGAATGCCACCATGAGAGTGACCGCCGTGAACAGACCGGGGGGCCTGGGCTCCCAGCGGACGTACCAGAACACTCCCGCTAGAAGCATCGTGGCCACAAGCACCCCGGCTAACGGGATGAGAGCCAGCTGGAACGATGGGAGCACGACCGGGCCGAAGTCCCTGCGGAGTTCTGCGAAGACATACAGGGTGCACAGGGAGAAGACAATGATCGCGGCAATCATGACAATCGCCCCGACGATCGCCGGGATGCCGGATGGAATGAGAGAGGCCACCTGCTCGGACTGTTGCGGGCCGTCCTCAGGAGCCGAGGAACGTGAACGATCCGCATCACGACTCTCACGATGAACCTGGTAACGCTGCCCGGATCCGGAAAGGGAGCCGGAGTCGGCCGGGGTCTGCGGTAGGGCGCTGGAGCGCCGGTAACCGGGGCGGGGGGCCCAGGGACTGGGAGGCATGCTCATCGATTCACCTCACTTGCACCTCGTCGTCGTGGTCCGGCTGCATCTCAGGGGTGGTGTCGTCGTCGGCATCGAAGGTCTGGGGCATGGGGGCGTGCCCAGCCAGGTGACACATCCGAACAAGTAGGCGCGCCCTGAGCACCTGGGCCTCGCTGACGTGGGTGTTGTGGAACCTGCGGGCCAGGACCAGGCGTGAGCAGGCCCGGTCCAGACGGTTGAGTGCCGACACGCTCAGCGGGTCAGCGGACAGGTCGCGACGCGCGGACTCGGACACCACTGTCCGCAGGACCCGGCTGAGGTCGGACTCGATGAGGGCTCGACTGCGGGTGGTCGGCGCAGGGAGCGCCTCGCCGCCGGAAGCAGGATGAGGATGGGGGGTGCTCTCGAGCGGCGCGGAGCTGTCCAGACCGTCGTCGACGATAGGCCCCTCGGCATCCAGCGCCTCGCGAGCGGCCCTGCTGAGCAGCAGTCCGGAGGCCGGATCCAGCGCCGGGACGGTGGCCAGCTCCGCCGCGGCCTCGGCCCGGTGAACGAGCTGAGCCTCAAGCGTGGCCCGGGAGCCCAGTACCTGCCGGTGCAGCCGGTCCACCCGCACCGCCCTGGCGTAGAGCGCCCACCCAATGGCCACGGCCAGCCCGACCAGCAGCACGACAATGCTCCATATCGGAGCCGTCATCGCGCCGGCCCCCGTGGAGGAAGCCGCCGGCATTGCCGTCGTTGCACCGGCGGGGATATCGATGGCCTGTGTCATGGCCGTCGTCATGGTTGCCATGGTCGGTTCCTCATCACTCCTGAGATCAGCTTCTAGTCGTCCAGGGCATCGCGCAGACGACCCAGCATGGTGCGCGAACCGGGGGCGGGCTCCACCCGGGTGTGAGCGGTGGACAGGGCCATGTCGTAGACATCGAGGACCTCGTCGGTGACCGCGGACCAGTCATAGCGCCCGACCACCTGGGAGGCCGCCTGGGTGCGGGCCCGGGCTGCCGTCACGTCCTGCAGGGTGTTGATGATGACCCGGGCCAGGTCATCGCCGTCCTCGTTGCGGAACAGCGCCCCGTAACGGCCCTCGCCGAGCACGTCGGAGAAGGCTTTGAGGTCGGAGGCGATGACCCGGGTACCTGCGGCCATGGCCTCCACCAGGACGATGCCGAAGGACTCCCCTCCGGTCTGCGGAGCCACGTAGCAGCTGGCCGACGCCAGCATGGCGGCCTTGTCCTCATCACTGACTCCTCCCAGGAAGACCACGGACTCACCGAAGTGGGCCAGCTCGTCGCGGATCTCCTGGGCCTGCCCACGACCTGCGATGAGGAAGCGCGCACCCGGCACCGACTCCAGCACCGCCGGGATGGCATCGGCCAGGACTCGCAGTCCCTTGCGGGGCTCGTCGAGGCGCCCCAGGAAGGAGATGGTGGGGATCTCATCCGTACCCCGGAATCGGGGGTCGTCCTTGGGAGCGTCGGCGAAGGGCTTCACGTTGACGCCGTTGGGAATGACGACGGCGTCGCCACCATGGTACTGGATGAGGGTGCGGCGGGCCTCCTCCGAGACGGCGATACGGGCCGAGAGCTTCTCCATGAGCGGCACCGTCGCCGGGCTCAGCAGCTCACGGGCGAGTGAGCGGTCCATGGCGGCGTGAAAGGTGCCCACGACCGGTCCGGTGGCGGCTTGGAGGGCCAGCATCCCCACGCTGGGGGTGATGGGCTCGTGGATGTGAAGGATGTCGAAGTTCCCGGCCTCCAGCCAGCGTCGGGCCCGCCTGGCCACGAGAGCGCCGAAGTTCAGTCGCGCCACCGAGCCGTTGTAGGGAATGGCGATGGAGTCACCGGCGCTGGTGACCCAGTCCGGCAGGTCGGTGTCCTGGGAGGCCGGTGCAAGGACCTGGACCTCGTGGCCGCGCCGGAAGAGCTCACCGGCCAGGTCCATGACGTGAACCTGGACTCCTCCGTGAGCGTCGAAGGAGTAGGGGCAGACGATACCGATCCTCATGCGTCCTCCTCGTGGACGGCCTGTTGCTCACGGGCGTGGCTGCGAGCGAGGCGTTCCTGATCCAGGTCGGCGTCGAAGACGGGCTGGAGCATGTGCCAGTCCTCGGTGTGCTCGGCGATCAAGGGGTCCAGCTCGGCGACCCAGGCGCGAGTGTGCGCCGCGACCTGCTCGCGTCCCTCCAGATTCTGCGGCGCCGGAACCCTGCGGGCGGTCAGCACGAGTCCCCAGGGCGATCCCGCGCGACGGCGCCGCTCACCGGTCAGTGGCTCGTAGTGGATCGAGGCGGCGTACAGGGGACGCCCCAGGCGTTGGGCGATCGCCGCGGGACCGGCGGCCACCCGTGCGGTGGCACCGCCCAGCTGCGCTGTGATGCCGGCCGAGGACAGATCTCGATCGGCCAGGAGCGCGACGACGTAGTGTCCCTGGCTCGCCGTCTCCAGGAGACGGTCGAAGACCTTCTCCCCGTGGGCCTGACCGATGATGCGCATGCCCAGTGACTGACGGAAGGAGACGAACTGCTCGAAGAGATCCTCGGGCTCCAGACGTTCGGCGACGGTCAGAACGGTGGCGAGCTCGCGGCATGCCCAGGCTCCGATGAGGTCCCAGTTGCCCATGTGCGGCAGCGCCATGACGATGCTGCCCTCGCGCACGTCCTCATGCAGCCGGGGGTCGACGTCGGTGCGTACACGCGCAAGGACCTGCTCCGGCGTGATTCCGGGCAGGGCGAAGGCCTCGTAGAAGTAGCGCATGTAGGAGCGCATTCCTGCTCGTGTGGCCCGGCGCAGGGTACGTGGCGGCGTCCCCGCAGGGAGGATGCGCGACAGGTTGCGCTCGAGCTGTCCCACCCCGGTGGTGCTGCGCCTCAGGCGCTGCCAGACCCACAGCGCGTCGGCAACGGTGTGCGCCAGGCCGTAGCCCACCGGCGCAGGCAGGTGTCGAGTACCTCGCCAGGCCAGGCGGTAGGCGCCGGAGACGGCGGACAGGCGCAGCCTCATGCCGGATCACCCGCCTGCCGGGACTGCTGGTGGACGGTGCGCACGCGTTGGATCACGGTGATGAAGGAGGCGACCGCCACGTAGAGGAGCCCGATGGTGAGCACCCACTGGGGGGCCCCGAGCCCCACGATGAAGGTGGCGCCGAGCGCTACGAGGAGCCGGTCGGTGCGCTCGGCGATCCCCACGGAGGCGGTGGCGCCGATGGACTCGGCCCGCGCTCGGGCATAGGGGACAGTGGCCGCGGTGACGACGGCGGCCAGGGCCGCCACGACAGTCACGGTGCGCAGCACGCCGGCCGGCATGGACAGTGCCGCCCAGGCCGCCAGGGAGCCCAGGACGGCGCCGTCGGCCAGGCGGTCCATGGTGGAGTCCAGGAAGGCTCCGAAGACCGAGCTCTTCCCGGTGGCTCGGGCCAGAATGCCGTCGAAGGAGTCGGCCACCAGCACCACGAGCAGGACGAGGGGTCCGGCCACGAAGTGCCCCTGCGGCAGCAGGGTGACCGCTGCCGTCACGGACAGGGCCGTTCCGGTGACGGTGAGCATGTTGGGCGTCACCCCGAGCCGCCCGAGCGCGAGGGCGGGGCGGGTGAACAGGGCCTTGGTCAGGCCGCGGCCATGGTTGCCGAGCATGAGGTCCTTAGGTCTCGGGTGAGTAGTCGGAGAGACGAGCCGTGATGGAGCGGGCGGGACTGAGACGGACGGGGTTGCCCTCAGCCTGACGGACTTCACCGAGGAGGGCCAGGGGGATCAGTCCCCGGGCTGCCCGGTACGGGCGGGCCAGGCGGCGGCGAGCATGTCCCGCTGCTCGCCGAGCAGCTGGGGCACGGGCTTGGTCCGACCGATGATGGGCATGAAGTTCGCGTCTCCCTTCCAGCGCGGCACGATGTGCTGGTGGAGATGAGCGGCGATCCCCGCACCGGCGACCTCGCCCTGGTTCATACCCAGGTTGAATCCGTGGGGGCGGCTCACCGAGCGCACGACACTCATGGCGGTGGCGGTCAGCTCACCGATCTCCTGACGCTCGGCCGCGGTGGCCTCGGTCCAGTCGGAGATGTGCCGATAGGGGCATACCAGCAGGTGGCCGGTGTTGTACGGGTAGAGGTTCATGATGACGTAGCTGGTCTCGCCCCGGTGGACGATGAGAGCCTCGTCGTCACGGCGATCCGGCCCCGTGCAGAACGGGCACTGTTCGGGGGTGTCGTCCGAGGGTTTGTTCTGCCCCCCGATGTAGACCATGCGGTGAGGGGTCCACAGACGCTGAAAGGCCTGCGGAGCGCCCTCGTGGTAGAAGGGCGCCTCCATCTCAACGTCGTCGCCGACTCCGGGGGTGCTGATCGTCTCTCCAGTCGCTTCCTCAGTCACTGTGCAGCTTCTCCCCCGCCGGCTCGTTGATACGGGCGTCGATGACACGGACGATGTGGGCCACGGCCTCCTTCACGGGCACTCCGTTGGTCTGCTGGCCGTCACGGAACCGGAAGGAGACGGCGCCGGCCTCGGCGTCCTCTCCCCCGGCGATGAGGGTGAAGGGGATCTTGTCCTTGGAGGCATTGCGGATCTTCTTGCCGAAGCGGTCATCGGAGTGGTCCACCTCGACTCGCACTCCCTGGGCGCGCAGCTGGGCGGCGACGTCGTCGACGTAGGCGTCGAAGGCCTCGGCCACGGGAATGAGACGGACCTGCACCGGGGAGAGCCAGGCGGGGAAGGCGCCTGCGTAGTGCTCGGTGAGCACTCCGATGAAGCGCTCCACACTGCCCAGCTTGGCCGAGTGGATCATGATGGGGCGCTGGTGGGTGCCGTCGGCGGCCGTGTACTCCAGGTTGAAGCGCTCGGGCTGGTTGAAGTCGTACTGGATGGTGGACATCTGCCAGGTCCGTCCGATGGCGTCCTTGACCTGCACCGAGACCTTGGGGCCGTAGAAGGCGGCGCCGCCCGGGTCGGGGACGACCTCCAGCCCGGAGGCGTCGCAGGCGTTCTGGAGGGCCTGCGTGGCGGCGGCCCAGTCGGCGTCGGAGCCGATGAACTTGTCCTTCTTGGCGCCGTCCTCGTCTCGGGTGGACAGCTCGAGGTAGAAGTCGGTCAGCCCGAAGGCCTTGAGGATCGACAGGAAGAAGTCGATCTGGGCGCGGATCTCCTCACCGGCCTGCTCCGGGGTGCAGTAGGTGTGGGAGTCGTCCTGGGTGAAGCCGCGCATGCGGGTGAGCCCGTGGACGACGCCGGACTTCTCGTAGCGGTAGTCGTGGCCCATCTCGAAGAAGCGCAGCGGCAGCTCGCGGTAGGAGCGTCCTCGGGAGCGGAAGATGAGGTTGTGCATCGGGCAGTTCATGGCCTTGAGGTAGTACTCCTGGCCGGCCTTGGTGATATTGCCCTCGGCGTCACGCTCCTCGTCGGCGAGCATGGGGGGGAACATGGTGTCGGCGTAGTACGGCAGGTGGCCCGAGGTGTGGAAGAGCCCGCCCTTGGAGATCTCGGGGGTGTGGACGAAGTCGAAGCCGTAGTCCAGGTGGCGGTCGACGACGTACTGCTCGATCTGGTGGCGCAGCATGGCGCCCTTGGGGTGGAAGACCACCAGGCCGGGGCCGATCTCCTCGGGGAAGGAGTAGAGGTCGAGCTCGGCGCCGAGCCTGCGGTGGTCACGCTTGGCGGCCTCGGCCAGGCGGGTCTGGTACGCCTTGAGCTCGTCCTTGCTGGCCCAGGCGGTGCCGTAGATCCGCTGGAGGGAGTCGCCGGACTGGTCACCCTTCCAGTAGGCGGACGAGGACTTGGTCAGCGCGAAGCCCTGCCCGATGAGGCGGGTCGAGGGCAGGTGGGGGCCGCGGCACAGGTCGGTCCAGGCGACGCTGCCGTCGCGTCGGACGTTGTCGTACATGGTGAGCCCGCCGGCGCCGACCTCGACCGAGGCGCCCTCGGCGCCCGCGCCCTTGGTGGTGATGAGCTCGAGCTTGTAGGGCTGGTCGGCCAGCTCCTCACGCCCCTGGGCCTCGGTGATGTCGCGGCGCACGAAGCGCTGCCCCTCCTTGACGATCCGCTTCATGCGCTTCTCGATCTCGCGCAGCATCTCGGGGGTGACGGCGTCGATGGCGCCGAAGTCGTAGTAGAAGCCGTCAGTAATGAAGGGGCCGATACCGAGGTTCACGTCGGGGAACATCTCCTGGACGGCCTGCGCCATGACGTGGGTGGCGCTGTGGCGCAGGATGTTCAGGCCGTCCTCGCTGGACAGGGTGATGGGCTCGACGACGGCGCCGGCAGGCACCTGGCGCTCCAGGTCCCAGGGCTCGCCGTTGACGCGCATCGCGACGACGCCGTCCTTCTTGACGGCGTCCTGCAGGAGGAGCGCCCCCGTGCTGCCCGCCTCAATGGTGCGGGGCGCGCCGTCGAGGGTGATCTCAATCATGGGCTGGTCTGACACGGGCTCGTCTCCTCTGCTGCATTGGTGCGGGGCGCTGTACTGGTGCACCCCGGTTCGGCCGCGAGTCTACGTCGTGGGCGAGTAGGCTCAGTCCTCCCGTGAGCCACGCCGCGCGCGCAGTGCGTCACGCAGGCGCTTGGCGGTGCACATCCCGGAGTAGATGACCCGGGAGACCGGGATGTCCCAGGCTCCATCCACCTCGGTGACGTGCTGGGCGTAGCGCTTCTTGTACTGCCCCACCGTGTAGAGCGAGGGGACGCGGGTGGAGCCGGCGCCCATGAGGTCCAGGCCGCGGTAGCCCTCCTGGGCCAGGGTGCAGGCGGCCCACCAGTCCAGGGCCTCGGCTCCGCGGAAGGTGCGCGACTCGTTGGAGGAGGCGCCGTAGTAGGCCACGGAGTCCTTGCCCGAGGTGAGGATGAGGTCCCAGGCATGGGGGACGCCGTCCTTACGCAGCACGAACAAGCGGGCGTTCTTCTCCCCCAGGGACGTCAGCATGGTCCAGTAGACCTCGGCGTCGTGGGGCTTGAAGCCGTCTCGCTCGGCGGTCTCACGCAGGACCTCGTAGACCTTGTCGAACTCCTCGCGGCTCAGACCGGTCTCGTCACTGATGGTGCAGCCGGCCTCCCGGGCCACGCGCTCGGCACGCTTGACCGCACGGCGGCCGTCCTTGGGCATGATCGCGGCAATCTTCTCCGGCGTCTTGGGCGTCAGGTCGATGACGTAGGTGCGGTCGTAGGTGATGGTGGACAGCAGCTCTCGCAGGTCGGTGTCGCGGTAACGGACGTGCATGCGGATGAAGCGCACGGAGCGATCGCGCTCCTTGACCACGGAGCGCAGCAGCCGGCGCAGGTGCGCCTCGCGCTCGGGCGACTGCTCCTTGAGCCAGACCGGACCGTGCTTGGCCCACAGGAAGGTCTGGCCGCCCATCTCATAGCGGTACAGGGCGATGGCGGCCACAGGCTTGCCCTCGTCCTCATAGAGGTAGCGGCCCCACAGGGGACGGCCCATGGCCACCTCGAAGCGCTCCCAGGCCTCGGTCTGCTCAACCGGGAAGGGACTGTTGCCCACGGCCAGGCGCATCTCGCGCCCGTCGACCCGCCGCAGGGTCTCGGAGCGGTCCGGGGTGGAGTGCACCGGTTCGGGGTGCGTGGGCCGAGAGGCCTTGGGCTTGTCAGCCTTGTCAGTCTTGGCAGGCTTGTCGGTCGTGTCGACCTTCTGCTCGGGTTGCTCGGACTGGCGGCTGTCCTTCTGCCCCTTCTCGTTCGGTTGAGCCGTCTGAGCCTTCTCGGGGGTTGGTGCGGCAGTCTCGGCCGTGGCGTCAGTCGTGGCGTCGGGAGTGGTGCTGTCGGGCATGTTCTCGTTCTCGGGCATTCAGCGGGACCTGTCGACTCGTTGCGGATAGTTGCGGGCGAACTTGCGGTAGTGGTTGAGGCGCTGGAGCTCGATCGTCGCGCGCCGGCGAAGCGAGCGCTCGGCCGGGTCGCGCAGCGGGTCGACGCCCCGCTCCAGGCTCTTGGCCTTGCGGCGCAGCGCCTCATCGGACACGTAACGTGCGATGACGCCATCGGGAACCAGGGAGTAGAGGACCTGCCGGGTGACCTCGACGGGCTCATCGCGCTGGTCCAGGACCAGGTCCTTGAGCATGACGGCCATGGGGTTGGCACCGGCGGCGGTCAGGTAGAAGGAGTTTCGGCCGATACGGGGGTTGACCTCGAAGAAGAGCTCTCGCCCGTCGCGGGGGTCCACCTTGATGTCGAGGTTGGCGAATCCGCGGTAGCCGGCGTGACGCAGCAGGCGGCTCGTGGCGTCCCACAGGTCGGGGAATGCCTCGGTGATCATGGCGACAGGGTTGCCGATCATGGTGGGCGCGTGGTCCTGCAGGAGGACGCGCGCCGAGCCGATGAGGCGCAGCTCGCCGGTGGAGTCCATGTAGGCGGTCACCGAGCGCATGGCGGTGTCGTCACCGGGGATGCACTCCTGAACCAGGAAGGTCGAGCGGTAGCCGGCGTCCTTCAGGCTCCGCCACATGCCGGCCAGCTCGGCCGCGTCGTCGATGAACCAGATCTTGCGCTTGCCGGGGAAGGAGATGCGGTCGTAGTCGGCGCCGATGGCGGCCTTGGCCACGAGCGGGAACTCCAGGCCGAGCTCGGAGGCACTGGTCGGAGGCTCGCAGTCGGGGTCGGCCAGGTCGACGACGACCTCCCGGGGCGTGAGCACCCCCACCTCGGCGCACAGACGGGAGAAGGATGCCTTGTCGCTGACGGCGTCGAGCACGTCGATGTCCGGGAAGGGCAGGACATAGGTGGGCTCGAGCTCGCTGCGGTGAGCGGAGATCATGGCGGCCGCGGCATCAGTGTTGGCCATGAGCACGGCACTGCGGGGCCCTCTGCCCTGGGCCAGCTTCCGCAGCAGCGCGATGGTCCGCTCCGGCGGGGCGCCGGCCTCCTGGTGGACAACGGTGATGTAGACCGACTCGGAGATCGCCACGATCGGATCCGAGGCCACGACCGTCACCGACGTGCCGGTGACCTCGTGAAGCTGCCGTGCCAGGGCGTAAGCGCCGATGTCTCCACCGAGGACCACGGGCAGCAGGTGCCTGAAGCGTTCCGTCATATCCATCCGTTTCTTGCCGCAGGGACCAACTCCTCCCCCAGATGGTAGAGCACACCGGGACGCCCCGTTCCCGACCATCATGGGGACATCACGATCCGGACACGCGGTCGACGTCGACCGCTACCGGTCCACATGTGGAATCCGGCAGGATTCCGGGCGATTGTCCTGAACTCGGCGACGAAATCGCGGCTTCTCGGTGACACATGCCACCCGGCGCGCTGGGTGCGGCCACCTGTTCCGACGACGACAAGAGCCCGGAGCGCTGGGCTCCGGGCTCAGTCCGACCATCGAATCTGGTGGGCGATACTGGGATCGAACCAGTGACCTCTTCCGTGTCAGGGAAGCGCGCTCCCGCTGCGCCAATCGCCCGAGCGGATGACGGGACTCGAACCCGCGACCCTCACCTTGGCAAGGTGATGCTCTACCAACTGAGCCACATCCGCGTGACACCCTTGTGGGGTGCGGGAAGAAAGTTAGCAGAGGTATCCCTCGGAGGCAAAACTCACCCGAGCCCGTTTCCTCATGAGGTGTCTCACGCCCCGCCGGCCCCCGCCTCGATCTCCGGACAGCACCCGAGGACGTCTCGGAAGGCGGCACGACGTGACATGTCTTTCTCCCACTCTCCTGCCTTCGCACCTCAGTCATGGCAGGGTAGTCCCCATGACCACGCCGACGACACCGACGCCTCAGGCCGCACAGGAACCTCAGGAAGCCCCCCAGCGCCAGATCTGGCCGGGCCACCCCTACCCGCTCGGGGCGACCTACGACGGCTCGGGAACGAACTTCGCCCTCTACTCCTCGGCCGCCAGCGGTGTCGACCTGTGCCTGTTCGATGACGAGGGCCATGAGGAGCGGTTGGCGCTCAAGGAGGTCGACGGCGACGTCTGGCACGCCTACCTCCCAGGGATCTCGCCGGGCCAGAAGTACGGCTATCGGGTGGCGGGCCCCTACGACCCGGCGTCCGGTCACCGCTGCGACCCCTCCAAGCTGCTGCTGGACCCCTACGCCAAGGCGATCTCCGGCGAGGTGACCCCGTCCCAGACGCTGTACTCCTACTCCTTCGACAACCCGGAGGTGCGCAACGAGGAGGACTCGGCGGGACACACGATGCGCTCGGTGGTCATCAACCCCTACTTCGACTGGGGCCACGACCGCCCCCCGGGCCACGAGTACCACGAGACGATCATCTACGAGGCCCACGTCAAGGGCATGACCCAGCTGCACCCGATGGTTCCCGAGAGCCTGCGGGGCACCTACGCCGGCCTGGCTCAGCCCGCCGTCATCGACCACCTCAAGAACCTGGGTGTCACGGCCATCGAGCTCATGCCGGTCCACCAGTTCGTCAACGACACCCACCTGCAGGAGAAGGGTCTGTCGAACTACTGGGGCTACAACACGATCGGATTCTTCGCGCCGCACAACACCTACGCCGCCTACGGCACCGAGGGCGAGCAGGTTCAGGAGTTCAAGACCATGGTCAAGGCCTTCCACGAGGCCGGCATCGAGGTCATCCTGGACGTCGTCTACAACCACACGGCCGAGGGCAACCACCTGGGCCCCACCCTGTCCTTCCGCGGCATCGACAACAGCTCCTACTACCGGCTCGTCGACGGCTCGCCGACCCACTACTTCGACACCACCGGCACCGGCAACTCGCTGCTCATGCGCTCGCCGGCAGTCCTCCAGCTCATCATGGACTCGCTGCGCTACTGGGTCACTGAGATGCACGTCGACGGGTTCCGCTTCGATCTGGCCTCCACCCTGGCCCGCCAGTTCCATGAGGTGGACAAGCTCAGCGCCTTCTTCGACATCATCCACCAGGACCCGGTGCTCTCCCAGGTCAAGCTCATCGCCGAGCCCTGGGACGTGGGCGACGGCGGCTACAACGTGGGCGGCTTCCCGGCCCTGTGGAGCGAGTGGAACGGCAAGTACCGCGACACCGTGCGAGACTTCTGGCGAGGGGAGCCCTCCACCCTGGGCGAGTTCGCCTCCCGTATCACCGGCTCCTCCGACCTCTACCAGCACGCCGGACGCACCCCGGTGGCCAGCATCAACTTCGTCACCGCCCACGACGGCTTCACGTTGCACGACCTGGTCTCCTACAACGAGAAGCACAACGAGGCCAACCTCGAGGGCAATGCCGACGGCGACAACAACAACCGGTCCTGGAACTGCGGCGCCGAGGGACCCACTGACGACCCGGCGATCAACGAGCTGCGTCAGCGCCAGACCCGCAACTTCCTGGCCACCGTTCTGTTCAGTCAGGGCGTGCCCATGATCTGTCACGGCGACGAGCTGGGGCGCACCCAGGGGGGCAACAACAACGCCTACTGCCAGGACAACGAGATCACCTGGATCAACTGGGATCTCAGTGAGCAGGACAATGACCTGCTGGAGTTCACCCGCACCATGATGTGGCTGCGTCGCGACCACCCGGTGATGCGGCGTCGGCGCTTCTTCACCGGGGACGCCGGTCACGGCGGGGAGAGCGAGCTCGGCGAGATCGAGTGGCTCACTCCGGCCGGTGAGTCCATGACCGACCAGGACTGGACCACCTGGTACGCCCGGGCCATGATGGTCTTCCTCAACGGGGAGGCGATCGCCGAGCCCGATGAGCGGGGCCAGCGGATCGTGGACGACTCCTTCCTCGTGCTCATCAACGCCTCCGACGAGGACATCACCTTCACCCTCCCGGGCGAGGGGTACGCCCCCACCTGGAAGGTCGCGCTGGACACGGCTCCTGCGGTGGACGGGGACTCGGACCCGGTTCTCGCCGCTGATGAGACCGTCGTGGTCGAGGCCCGTTCCATGCTCTTCCTCATGGACGCCCCCGAGTCCGACGCCACCACGGAGCGGCACCAGCGGTAGGGGCTCTCCGCGGCACTCCGACGCGCAACCGGACACATATCCATCAGCAGCACCACCCGACGCAGACCAGACGAGCTCAGGAAGTGACATGACCGACGCAGTGGACGCAGCAGTGGAGAGGGCTGACTCAGCGGACTCGGCGGAGACACCCGCCTACGCACCCTGGTCGGGTCACGTGCCGGCGCCTGAGCACCGCACTCCGGTGACCACCTACCGCCTCCAGCTGGGCGAGGACCTCACCTTCGCCGACGCCAAGGCCCTGGTCCCCTACCTGGCCGATCTGGGAGTCACCGACCTCTACCTCTCCCCGATCCTCACCGCCGCGCCGGGATCCACCCACGGCTACGACGTCGTCGATCACCGCAGGGTCTCGGCCGTTATGGGCGGACGGGAGCAGCTGGAGTCCCTGGCCGCTGAGGCCGATGCCCACGGGATGGGCGTCGTGGTGGACATCGTCCCCAACCACATGGCCGTGCCCACCCCGGGCTGGCACAACCTGCCCCTGTGGTCGGTGCTGCGAGAGGGACCGGACTCCCCCTACGCCGCCTGGTTCGACCTCTCCCTCGACGAGCCCATCCTCATGCCGATCCTGGGCAAGCGCATCGGCGCCGTCCTGGCCGAGGAGGAGCTCACCCTGGAGCAGATGGTGGTTCCGGGGCAGGAGGACCTGGGCGAGCAGTGGGTCCTGCGCTACTACGACCACGCCTTCCCCGTCGCACAGGGCACCGAGTCGCTGCCGATGCACGTTCTTGTCGAGCGCCAGCACTACCGCCTGGCCTACTGGAAGGTCGGCGACGAGGAGATCAACTACCGGCGGTTCTTCGACGTCGGCACCCTGGCCGCGATCCGGGTCGAGGAGCCTGACGTCTTCTCCGGTAGCCACGGTCTCATCCTTGAGCTCATGCGGGCCGGAGTCATCAGCGCCCTGCGAGTCGACCACCCCGACGGCCTGGCCGACCCCGGCGGCTACCTCACCCAGCTGGCTCAGGCCACAGACGGGGCGTGGATCGCCGCTGAGAAGATCCTGGCGCCCGGCGAGTCCCTGCCCACCTCCTGGCCGGTCGCCGGAACCACCGGCTACGACGCCGCCTGGCGGATCGACCAGCTCCAGGTGGACCCTGCCGGCGCCGCCCGGCTGGGCGCCCTCATGCATGAGATCACCGGGGACGCACCCGTGGACTACGACCGCATCGTCGAGGAGGCCAAGCGCGAGGTCATCGCCGGATCGTTGGCCGCGGAGGTCGATCGTCTGGCCCGCATCCTGGACTCCCTGATCTCACAGGACGTGCGCCTGCGCGACCACACCCTGCGCGACCTACGGGCCTGCGTCGTCGAGCTGCTCGTGGCCGCGGACCAGTACCGGGTCTACGTCGTTCCCGGCACGCCTCCCGGCCCGGAGACGGCCGCCGTCCTCCAGGCCGACGCCGAGCGGGCCCGTCAGCGCCTCGAACCAGACCAGGGAGAGACCCTCGACCTCGTGGTGGCCATCCTCCTGGGCGAGGCCGTCGGCTCCGAAGGCCTGTCGGAGTCCCCTGAACGCGCCGAGGCCATCATCCGTTTCCAGCAGGTGTGCGGGGCCGTCACCGCCAAAGGCGTGGAGGACACGGCCTTCTACCGCTGGACCCATCTGACCAGTCTCACCGAGGTCGGCGGCAACCCGGCCGGCTTCGCGCTGAGTACCGACGAGGCCCACGCCTGGGCCGACCGGGTCCAGAACACCTGGCCCGACACGATGGTCACCTCCACCACCCACGACACCAAGCGCGGCGAGGACGTGCGCGCGCGCCTGGACGTGCTGGCCTCCTACGCCGAGGAGTGGAGCGACCTCATCCACCGTCTGCGCGCCTTGACCGCCCAGGTTCGCCCCCTGGACCTCGACGGACGCAGCGAGAACCTGCTGTGGCAGACCCTGTGGGGAACCTGGGCGCCCGACAGTGACGATCCCATGACCCCCGAGCGGTTGAACGCCTACCTCATCAAGGCCTCCCGGGAGCAGAAGATCTGGACCACCTGGACCGCCCCGGACCTGGCTCGGGAGCAGGCCCTGACCGACTACGCCACCCACCTGCTCAACAGTGAGGAGGTCTCCGCCGAGCTCGAGGCCTTCGCGGCCCTGACGGCCAGGTCCGTACGCACCGCCATCCTCGCCGGCAAGGCACTGGCGCTGACCTGGATGGGCGTGAGCGACATCTATCAGGGCAGCGAGACCACCCGCACCTCGCTGGTGGATCCCGATAACCGCCGCACGGTGGACTACACCGGCCCCTCGGGCCTCGTCAATGCCCTGGAGCGCCTCGACTCCGGAGCCGCCCCACGCAGTCTCGACGAGGACAAGCTCTTCCTCACCTCGCGTCTGGCGCGACTGCGCGCCTCCCGCCCCCACACCTTCGTCGGCCCCCGCTCGGGCTACCGCACGATCCCGGTGACCACCTCTTTCGCCTTCGCCTACACCCGCCTGCTCGACGAGATCCCCGACGTCGTCGTCATCGTCAGGCGCCTGTCCCGGCGACTCGAGCAGCTGGGGGGATGGCGCGAGGAGAGCATCGTGCTGCCGGAGGGTACCTGGGAGCACGTCCTGCGCAACGGCACCGTGGAGGGAGGCAACCGGCCTCTGGCCGAAGTGGTCGGGGACGACCCCGTGGTCGTCCTGGCCAAGGTCGTCTCCCCGGATTGCGAGACCGACTCCGCCCACTGCGCCGAGGAGGCCGTCCGATGAGCCCGACGGACCCCCGGGCCTGGAGCTCGCCCGCCCTCCCCGTGGGCCCCCGCGTGCCCGTGTGGGCCCCGGCGGCGAGGACTGTCCAGCTGCACCTGCCCGGCGACGACCGACTGGTCGACATGGTGCCGGCCCCGGACGGCTGGTGGACCGCCCCCTTCGACCTGGAGCCGGGCACCGACTACGCCTTCCGTGTCGACGGCTCCCCCGACCGTCCCGACCCCCGAAGCGCCCTGCAGCCCGACGGCGTCCACGGCCCCTCGCGAACCGTGGACCCGAGCGCCTGGCGATGGACAGACCAGGACTGGACGGGCAAGGACCTGCTCGGCTCGGTCATCTACGAGCTCCACGTGGGCACCTTCACCCCCGAGGGCACCCTGGACGGCGCCATCTCCCGTCTGGGTCACCTGGCCGAGCTGGGCGTTGACATCATCGAGCTCATGCCGCTGGCGGCCTTCCCCGGCAGAGCCGGATGGGGCTATGACGGAGTCGGCCTGTGGGCCGTCCACGAGGCCTACGGAGGCCCCGAGGCCCTCATGCGCTTCGTCGACGCCGCCCACCACGCCGGTATCGGCGTGTGCCTCGACGTCGTCTACAACCACCTGGGCCCTTCGGGCAACTACCTCAGCGTCTTCGGGCCCTACTTCACCCCCACCCACCACACGCCCTGGGGTGAGGCCGTCAACTACGACCACGACGGCAGCCATCAGGTACGCGCCTTCGTCATCGACTCGGCCCTGCGCTGGCTACGCGACTTCCACATCGACGCCCTGCGCCTGGACGCCATCCATGAGATCAAGGACGATGCCGAGGCCGCCGACCCGCCCCAGGCGCACGTCCTGGCCGAGCTCTCGGACGCCGTGGCCGCCCTGTCCGCCGAACTGGGCCGTCCCCTGAGCCTGGTGGCTGAGGCCGACCTCAACGATGTCGGGGTCATCACCCCCACCGACCAGGAGCCTCCGGCCACGGCTCCCAGCCTGGGCATGACCGCTCAATGGGCCGACGACGTCCACCACGCCCTGCACGCACGGATCACCGGGGAGGACCAGGGCTACTACGGGGACTTCGCCGAGCCCGGTGCGTGGGCCAAGGCCTACGGCGGAGCCTTCCTCCACAACGGCACCTGGTCCACCTTCAGGGACAGGATCTGGGGCGCCCCCGTGCCCGAGGGCACCGACCCCAGACGATTCGTCGTCTTCGGCTCCGACCACGACCAGGTCGGCAACCGAGCCGTCGGGGACCGTCCCTCGGCCGGCCTCGATGATGCCGCCCTGGCCGCCACTGCCGCCCTGGTGCTTCTGTCCCCCTACACGCCCATGCTCTTCATGGGTGAGGAGTGGGGAACCCGCACCCCCTTCCAGTTCTTCACCGACCATGAGGAGGAGGATCTGGCCCGCAGCGTCAGTGAGGGGCGCGTACGGGAGTTCGCCGGCTTCGGCTGGGACGCCGACGCGATCCCGGACCCCCAGGCCGCTGGGACCGTCGAGGCATCACGCCTGAACTGGTCGGAGGTGGCGGAGTCCGAGCACGCCCGCATGCTGACCTGGTACCGGGCGCTGACCGCCCTGCGCCGCGAGCTGGCATGGTCCCAGCGCACCGCATGGCCGCAGGTCGATGAGACCGACGACGTTCTCACGGTTACCTACGAGGACATCGTCGTCGCCGTCAACCTCTCCGGGCAGCAGCGGCCCGCTCCCGATCTGGCAACGGTGCTCCTGTCCTGGGAGCCGGTTGACTCCGACCCGCCCTGTCTGTCTCCCGGGCAGACGCTCATCGCCCGACGCTGACGAGCCCCGCCGGGCGACATCTCGGCCGACCGCATACCACCACACCGCAGACGACCGATGCACATCCGTTCAGAAAGGCAGGCACCTCGTTGACACAATGCAACCCACTGCGCGGCGTGGCTTCATGTGCCTGCTGCGGTAGCGCACTAGCGTGGCATCCGTGACTGTCAACGGTAGGCCGCGCCAGAACGAGGCAGGTGCCATCCCCGAACGATTCGAGGAAGCGCTCCTGTCCCTTCGTGACGCGCCCCGCCCCCGTGGGCTCCTCATGGAGGAGGTGCCCGCCCCTAAGAAGCTGGCCCCCTACTCCGCCGCCCTGAGCGCTGAGACCGTTGAGACAGTCGGCGCCACCCCCGTGGCCACGGGACGCTTCGTCGTCCTCCACGACCCCGACGGTCAGGAGACGTGGGACGGAGACTTCCGCATCGTGGTTCAGGCGCGCGCCCGCATCGACGACGAGGTCGGCATGGACCCCGTCTTCGAGTCCGCCGCCTGGAGCTGGCTCACCGACGGACTTGAGGACTCCCGCGCCGGCTACCACTCGCTGGTAGGAACCGTCACCAGGGTCCTGTCCGAGACCTTCGGCGGCCTGACCCTCACCGACTCCTGCGCCCACGCCGAGATTCGCGCATCCTGGTCCCCCACGACCCCCTACCTCGGTCCCCACCTGACC
Organism: Actinomyces oris; assembly: GCF_001937665.1. Classification (GTDB taxonomy): domain Bacteria; phylum Actinomycetota; class Actinomycetes; order Actinomycetales; family Actinomycetaceae; genus Actinomyces; species Actinomyces stomatis. The sequence goes on from NZ_MSKL01000002.1 coordinate 108,936, forward strand.
GCCTGGCACGAGCTGCTGCTGGTCGCCTCCGGCCATGAGCCGGCCGCCGTCCACCCACTCACCCTCGCCGGAGTCGGAAGGTGACGCCCCGTCACACCGGCGTCCCCCGCCCAGCTGCCTCCTCG
>NZ_MSKL01000003.1 GCF_001937665.1 Actinomyces oris
GGGGAGGCAGGAAGCGGCGGGCGGAGAGCGCCGGTCGGGACGGACGTGCCAGAAGCGGGCCGGCGCCGGTGATCGAGCGGGCCCGACGAGTCGTCTCATTGCTGGAGAGGCTGCGTGTGCGCGACGACGTCGCCGTCGACCAGGAGGAGGATGACTCGGTCGTGCTGCTGGAGGACTCCGCGGTGGTCCGCGAGGGAGCCTCGGCCGGAGAGGACGCCCCGGCGGGTGAGGCACCGGAGAGCGGGGAGCTCGCGGTGCGTGGGGAGATGGTGGTGGGGGTCGTCGTGGGGGTCATAGTGCTCGCCTCAGGGCGGTGGGAAGCTGCTCAAGACGGTCCATGTCCACGACCGGCATCGTTCCGGCGTGGTGCCGCGACAGGCCGTGCTGGCCCGCGCGCAAGGCGACGGCCACCATCGGCAGGGGGGCGAAGCCGTGAGCCCGGGCCAGCACGGCGCGGTCGACCTGCTGACCGGTGACAAGGACGACGATAGAGGCATCGGGGTGCGCCGTGCAGGCGTGTCGCACCAGGAGGTCGCAGCTGATGTCGTCCTCACCGGTGCTCAGCAGGCAGGACGTGTCCAGCATCCGCAGGGCGGAGGAGGTGGGCAGGGCCCCGATCTGGGTGATGAAGCGGACCTCGCGCCCGTCCTGGATCGCATCCATGGCCAGTGAGCAGGCGATGGATACCGCGGTCTCGAAGTCCTCCTCCCCGGCGTAGTCGTCCTGGCGGGTGGACAGCAGGACGAGCAGGCTGGAGCGACGGGTCTCCTCGAACTGACGCACCATGAGCCGACCGGTGCGGGCCGTGGTGCGCCAGTGGACGTTGCGTCGGTCATCGCCGGGTACGTACTCGCGCAGGGCGTGGAAGGCGACGTCGGAGCTGGACAGGTCCTGGGTGACGGCGCCCTCGATGTCCCGCAGGACGCCGTGCAGGACCGTGCCCAGGCGCACGGTACGCGGGTGGATGTGGATGTCCTGCGGGGTGCTCAGGGAGCGCTCGCGCTGGAGCAGGCCCACTGGGTCGCGCTGGACCGCCAGGACCGGCCCCACGGTGACGACGCCTCGACGCTGCGTGGGCAGGACGAAGCCGCGCTCGTGGACGGCCCCGGGGGTCAGGGTCGGGACGACGAAGACGGCGCGCCCCGGCCCCACCGGCATCTCCATGCGCGAGGGCAGCAGCGGCCGGGTTCGGGGATTGGTGACGGTCAGGCGAATGAGGGCGTGGTCGCCCACGGTGACGCGGGACTCGAGCAGGTTGTGGTTGACCGAGTAGCCGCGGCGGGGGATGAGCCACAGCCAGGCGCTCACCACGATGATGCCGACGACGACCGTGGCGCTCCATGCCTCCTGCCAGCCCATGACGGCTCCGACCAGCCCACAGGCCACGAGCAGCACCAGACTGCCCCACCCGATCGGGGTCACGGTGTGCAGCAGCCATCGCAGCGGCCGCAGCAGCACTGCGGCCGCTGCGGTCAGCCGGGACTGCGAGGGCCTGGCGGTCAGGGCCTCGTTCGCGGAGGCCGACGACGCAGCTGATGCCGTGGACTGCGAGGACGCCGACGCCCCCGAGGCGCTCGGTGGTACGGCGGGAGAGGCGGATGCACCGGACCCGCCCGCCGAACCCGGGTGGGCCTGGCGGGCAGGATTCTGCGACGTCGTCTGAGGCGTCATACGACTCAATCGCGGGTCGTGGGGGCGGGGACCTGGGCCAGGGCGGCGGTGATGACGCCGGAGGCGGTGGCGCCGCTGAACTCGGCGTCGGGGTCCATGACCAGGCGGTGGGCCCACACGACCTCGGCAAGATCCTTGATGTCGTCGGGCAGGACGAAGTTGCGCCCCTGGGAGGCCGCCCACACCCGGGCGGCCCGAGCCATGCCGATGGCACCACGGGTGGACACGCCCATGCGGGTCTCCTCGGCTGCGCGCGTGGCCTCCACCAGGGCCCCGATGTAGTCCAGCACCGAGTTCTCGATGTGGTTGGACGCGGCCAGGTCGGCCATGGAGGCCACGACGCTGGAGGCCACGACCGCGGACAGGTTCTTGGAACGGTCCGGGTGGGCCGAGCTCGACAGGATCCGGGTGAGCGCCTCCCGGTTGGGGTAGCCCACGGATGCCTTCATGAGGAAGCGGTCGAGCTGGGCCTCGGGCAGGCGGTAGGTGCCGGCCTGCTCGATGGGGTTCTGGGTGGCGATGACCATGAAGGGGCGCTCAGTCGTGTGGCGCACGCCGTCGACCGTCACCTGGGACTCCTCCATGACCTCCAGGAGGGCTGACTGGGTCTTGGGGCTGGCCCGGTTGATCTCGTCGGCCAGGACGATCGAGGAGAAGATCGGGCCGGCGTGGAAGTCCCAGGTGCCCGTCTTCTGGTCGTAGATCGTCACGCCCGTGATGTCGCTGGGCAGCAGGTCGGGGGTGAACTGGATGCGCGAGTGCGTCCCCTGCACCGAGGCCGCCAGAGCCCGGGCCAGGGCTGTCTTGCCGGTTCCGGGGGCGTCCTCGAGCAGGAGGTGCCCCTCGGAGAGCATGGTGGTCAGGGCCAGCTTGATCACGTCTTCCTTGTCGAGCAGCGCCTGACCGACGTTGTTGACAATGGTGGAGAAGGCGTCAGCGAACCATGTCGCGTTCTCGGGAGTCATCGGCATGGAATCAATGATCCTTCGGGTGGAGAGAGGTGAGTGTGTGACTTGTTGCGTACTGGGCATCGATCCGGTTAATGATCCGGTTACTGCTGGGTGCAGGTGATGGACTGGTTCCAGTGCGGCGTCCTGTGGGGGAACTTGTGCCGGGCGTAGCCGTTCCTATCGAGAGTGACCTCCTCCTCATTCCAGGCCGGCTGCCAGTTCCAGGTGTCCCAGTACCAGTATCCGCAGGACATGGTGCTATTGGGGTTGCCGGTGATGTCGAAGACCATCTGGTAGCAGGCGCCCCAGGGGCCGAAGGGGCGGCACCTCTGCGAGTGGTCCACATAGAACTGCTTCTCGGTGCCGACTGGGAACGCCTGCTTCTTGTCGTCGTCGTCATCGTCGTCGTCATCATTGTCGTGCTTGGACGGCCTGGTGACGGTGTCGCAGCCCCACTCGGAGGTGCCGGCGTTGGTCCTTGCCCGCACGCACCAGGTGAGCGACTCACCGCGCTTGAGCTTGCCGTCGTAGGTGTCGCCGATCTCGACGCCCTCCACGGACTTGCCGCCGTCATCGGTCTGCTCGTACTCAGCGCTCGCGCCGTTGTTGCCCCCGGGGCTCCAGGAGCAGGAGACCTTCTTCTGCTTCTTGCCGGTGAGCTCACAGCTGACCGAGGGCGCCGACGGCGGACCGTAGGGCGCCACCGGGGAGGAGGCGACGACGTCGGAGTACTGCCCGCCACCGTTGGTGCGGGCGTAGACGGTGTAGGCCTGCCCGTCGGTCAGCCCCCGGATGGTTGAGGAGCTGGTCCAGGTGACCTGGTCGACGGAGTACTCCACCATCAGCTCGCCCACGCTCCAGCCGTTGCCGGCCCGGGGCGAGGCGCTCACGGACAGCTCGCCGCTGTTGCCGGTGGCCTTGACGGCGGGGGTCGACGGCGTCAGCGGGGCCGGCTTGTAGCTGTAGCTGGCCTGACCCGAGGTCTTGGAGCCGTGACCGTTGTCGGCCTCGACCCAGAAGGTCCAGGTTCCGCGCGAGACCGAGACCGTGGTGGAGGTGGAGCCTCCCACGTCCTTGGAGTCGCTGGTGTGCCCGTTGGAGTAGTGCAGCGTGTAGCTCACGGGGCTGCCGTTGCCGTTGGCCGCCTGCCAGCTGACGGTGACCGTGTCCCCGTTGGGGGTGATGACGGGGGTCCCGGGGGTTCCGGGCTCACCGTAGGGCGTCACCGAGTTGGAGGAGGAGGACCACTCCGAGACCGTCCCCTGGCTCGACCTGGCGCGCACCTGAGCGGTATAGGCGCGTCCCGGGGCGACGTCGAAGGATGCGGATCCTCCGGTGATGCCCGTCTGCACGGTTCCGTCCGACAGGCGCACGTCGTAGGTCGTCGCGCCCCCGAAGGGATCGTCCACCTCGGTCCAGCCGACGGTGAGCCTGCCCGAGCCGGCCGTCAGCGTGGGCGCCGCCGGGGTCTTGGCCGTGGCATTGTGCTGGTAGGACACCGTCGCGGCCTCGGAGTCGCCGTACTTGTTGGTGGACACGACCTGGATGTTGTAGCTCTGACCGGGCGCCAGGTCGCTGATGAGGCAGTTCGAGGTCGAGCAGGTCTGCTCGGCGCCGTTGACACTGACCTTGTAACCGGTGATGGGGGAGCCGTTGGCGGAACCATCGGTCCAGGACACGCGCGCCGAGTCGGCGTCCACCGGAGCCACGTTCACCCCGGAGGGGGCTGCGGGCGCCACCCCGCCGACCTGCACGGTGATGGTGCCGGTGACGGCCCGGGACTCCGAGCCGGTGGAGTCGAGCACCTTGTACTGCGCGGTGATGGTGCCGTGGAACCCGCTGTTCGGCGTGATCGTCACAGTCGTGCCGGAGACGCTGATCGCGCCCTGGCCGGCGGTGATCGTCGGAGTGCCGGACAGGGTGATCGGCTTGTCCGGGAAGGGGTTGCTCACCGCCTTGGACACGTCGGCGCTGACCGCCTCGCCGTTGCGGGACTCCAGGTTGATGGGGGCCGTGGTCATGAGGGGCTTGTTGGACGCGCTGACCCGAACGGGCAGGGAGGCGCTCACCGGCGGGTTGACGCCGTCGGAGACCGTGATCGGGATGGAGCCCGTGGCGCCCTCGGCGGTCTTGTCGGAGGCCTTGACCGACAGCGTCGAGCCGCTCAAGGAGATCTCGAATCCCGCGGGGGCGGGACCGGCCTGGAAGGAGAGCTTGTCACCCGGGTCGGGGTCGGTGGCCATGGCCGCCAGGTTGGCCGTCACGGCGCCCTCGCCTGGCGCCACCGTCACCTCGGTGGGGGTGAAGGTCGGCGGCCTGTTCGATGAGGACTGCACGATGATCGGCAGTGTGAGCGTTGAGCTCAGGGCGTCCGAGCCGGTGCCGTCGGCCACGGTGAAGGTCACCGAGGTCTGCCCGGTGAATCCCGAGTCGGGGGTGAAGGACAGTGCCGACCCGCCCGAGGCGACCTTGGCGTCCTTGGTGCCCTTGGCCATGTGAATGGAGGAGGTGTCCGTGATGACGGGCTTGGTGCCCTCACGGGTGAGGATGTAGGAGGACAGGTTGATGTCCGTGGTCTTGTCCGCCAGCACGCGGGCGGGCACGGCCGAGGGGTTGATGCGGGGCCGCAGGGCCGAGCGGGCCGGTACCACGACCACGGCGTGACCGGTCAGTCCGTCGGCGTCGGTGATCGTGTAGAGCACGAGCCGCTGGGTCTCGCCCACCGTGAGGCTCAGGGAGTCCTTGCCCACCTCCACGTCGGGGTCGGAGGAGGACAGCTTGAGGTCCCACGGCGAGCCGTCGGTGTCCTTGTCATTGTCCAGCACCGGGACGGTGACATGGCCGTTGGCGTCGACCTGGTCGACGGTCACGTAGTCGTCCACGCCCACCGGATTGGCCAGGGGAGCGTTGCTCGAGACCTGGACGGTGACGGTGCCGGTGTCCGTACCGCCTCGTCCGTCGGAGACGGTGTAGGTGACCGAGTGGTTGCCCTCCTTCTCCGGCAGGTCGAGCACCAGGCGGCCGGCCCGGGTGGACACACCCAGAGACGGGTCGCTGGAGACCGGGTCCCCCTCCAGGGACAGGCTGTCGCCGTCGGTGTCCAGGTCATTGGACAGGACGTCCACGGCGACGGTGCGCCCGGGCTTGGCCACGACCAGATCATCGGTGGCCACCGGGGCCACGTTGAGCGGTGAGGCCTGGGCGACGCCCACGCGGACCGTGCCGGTGGCCTGGGCCCCGAAGCGGTCCTCGACGACGTAGGTGAAGGTGTCGGTGCCGGTGGCACCCTCGGAGGGCGTGTAGGTCAGCCACGAGGAGTTGATCTCCACCGAGCCCAGGGAGGGGGCCTGGTTGAGGCCCACGAGGCTCACCGAGTCGCCGTCGGGATCGATGCCGTCCAGCGGCACGGTGATGTTCGTGGTCGAGCCGGCCAGGGTGCGGGCCTCCAGGTTGCGCGGTGAGGGCGCGGAGTTGTGCTCGGCGTCCTGTGCACGCACCTCCACGGTGACGATGCCCGAGGCGGTCTGCCCCTGATCGTCCTTGGCCGTGTAGGCGTAGGAGGTGCGGCCGGGCTGGCTGCCGGCGCGGAAGCGGACGGTGTTCTCACTGACCCAGGCGGTGCCTAGCTCGTCGCCGACGAGACTGACCTGGGAGTCCACCGACAGGTTGAGACCCGCGGGGGAGGAGTCGTTGTCCAGGACCGGCACGGTGACGACGTCGCCGGCTCGTACGACAGCGGTGTCGTTGGTGACCACTGGCGGCTGGGGCTGGGACTGGGTCACCGGGACGATGGAGATCTTCCCGGTGGCGCTGGAGGTGCCGTTGGTGACGGTGTAGTCCACCGTCAGATTGGCCGGGACGGTGCTGGCCGCGGTGATCTGCAGCAGGGAGTGGTCCACGACCGTGACGGTGACTCCGGAGTCCGGCGGGGCCTTGACCGACTGCAGGACCAGGATCCCCCCGGAGGGGTCGAAGTCGTTGTTGAGCGGGGCGATGGTCGTCGAACCGCCGTTGCGCAGCAGGGCGGTGTCGTTCTCGACCTCGGGCGGCACCGTGGCGTCGGCCTTGGGCGTGACGTCCACGCGCACGATGCCCTGGGCCGTGTTGGCCCCGTCCATGACGTCGTAGGTGAGGTAGTAGGTCTGGGCCTGGGCGTTGGCCTCGGTGGAGAAGGTGAAGACACCGGCCTGCTGGTCGACGTTGATCGAGGTCCCGGCCGGGGCCTCCTGCACCGCGGCCAGACGCAGGGTCCCCCCGGAGGGCGAGGTGTCGTTGTCCAGGGGCGAGACGACGGCCTTGGAGCCGGCGACGACGCGCACGTGGTCGGCGTTGGCGATCGGCTTGGCCGACTGGGCCGGCTGCACGTCGACCTTGACCACGCCGGAGGTGGTCTCCCGGCCGTCGGAGACGGTGACGGTCAGGTCGCGGGTGCCGGTGCCGGCGCCCAGCTCGCGCACCGTGACGGTGCCCTCGTTGGAGACCTTGGTGTCCAGCCCCTCGCCCTGGGCGGAGACCAGGTAGAGGTCGTCCCCGTCGGGGTCCAGCCAGTGCCCCAGCACGTCCAGGGAGCCGGAGGTCTTCTCGGCAACTGTGAGGGTCGGGGTGGTGATCTGTTTCGGGTCGCCGTTGACGTCCCAGCCGTGGACGTCAACGGTGGCGACGGCGGAGTCACTCATACCGCGGCCGTCGTCGGCCGTGTAGGGCACGGAGTAGCTGCCGGAGGCGTTGTCCGGGACGTCCATGCGCAGAGCCAGTCCGCCCTGGGCCTTGGTGGCCTTCAGTGACCCGCCGTTGTCCTGGGGGGTGGCGGTGAGGACGTCACCGTCGGGGTCGGTGTCATTGGCCAGCACGGGCAGGAGCGTGGAACGGCCCGGGCGTACGCCGAAGCTGTCATCGGTCGCCTTGGGGGCGTGGTTCTCCTCGGTGCGCTCCGGGGGCGTCTGCGAGTCCGAGGTATTGGCGGAGTCGTCCTTCTGATCGGCGTTGTCGTCGGTCTGGGCGGTCTTGTCCGTCCAGTCGTCGATGAGGACGAGGTCCTCGTTGGGCAGCCACACTGAGCCCGTATCCAGGTCGTTGAGCACGATGGCGTCGCGGTTGACCCGGAAGACCGGGGCGGAGGACGAGGCGAGCTTGTCGTCGTGGACGGTGTCGGTGCCGCCGTCGAACAGTCCCGAGCAGCTGCGCACGAACTGGCCCGAGCCGGACCAGGCCGCGTAGACGCACTTGCCCAGACGCACCGGCTGGGCGGGCACCCCTTCAGGGGCGGGGCCCTCCTTGGCCGACGGCGTCTTGGTGACCTTGCCCCCGTCCAGGGGGACGGAGATGAGCTCGTTGCGGGAGGCGAGCAGGACCGAGTCGGCCTCGGGGCCGGGCTGCTGGATCACCAGGCCGGAGGTCCCCAGGTTGACGGACTTGCCCTCGGGCAGGTGGAGGATGCCGGTGCTGCGCTCGAGGACCACGGGCTGGTCCCCGACGGCGGTGATGGCCAGATCGGTGCCGGCGGTCAGCTTCAGGGAGGTGTTCGTGGCCTCCTTCCAGCCCTTGTCGCTGGTCTCCAGGGAGACCAGCGACTTGCTGGTGGCTGAGACGGCGTGGATGGCGCCGTCCTTGCCGATGGCGGCCACGACGTCGGGCATGCCGGTGACGACCGGGGCGGCGGCGGTCAGGGAGCCGGCCGACTTGGTCTTGGCGGCGCGGATGGTGCCCTGGACCTTGTCGACTGCCATGACCCGGTCCCCGCCCTGAGCGATGGTCACGCCCTTGGTGAGCTGGGTGCGTCCGGAGAAGGCGACCTGGGAGGGATCGACCGAGGACACGGAGGCGTCACCGGAGTCCGGGACCAGGACGTCCTCGGCGTTCTGGGTGACGTCGAAGGAGGACGAGGAGGTGCGGATCGTTCCGTCGACCTCGCGGGAGGGGTAGTTGAGGCGGGCCACCAGGTGCTTGGAGGTGGAGGTGACCCATACGCCGCCGTCGTTGAGGTGCAGGTCGGCCTGGGCCACGCCCTCGTGGAGCCAGGCGGCCGTTCCCAGGGCCGCGACGCACACGGCTGCGGCCAGCGACGACATGCGTTTGCGCAGCCGCACGCGCTGGGCGCGCGACTGGGGGATGCGGAAGGTCGCGGCCAGTCGGGAGGTGGTGGTACCGGAGGTGAGACCCGAGCCGACGTCCTGACCGGAGTCATCGGACTGGGCGGCCTTGCTCCGCCGCCGGGGGCGCAGGGCGCTCGCGGCGCGGGCGAGCAGACCGGGGCGGTCCGTGGCGGACGGTTCGGTCTGAGGGGTGCCGGAGTCGGAACGGTTGCTTCCGCCGTCACCGGCACCGGAGGCGGCTGCGGCGGAGTCGATGCTGCTCGACGGGGTGTCGGGCGTCTCGAAGTCGTTACGTGAAGTGGTCACTGGGCCCCTTGGGGACTACGGGATGCGACTTCCTGGACGAGGGTGCGTCGCAGCATCGTCGAGGAGGTGGTGGGCGTGTAGGGCAGGTAGATCACTGAGGCCCCGACCTCGGCCATCTCGGCCTCCAGGCGGTGGCCCTTGTCCGTCCCCTCCCAGTCGGTGCCCTTGAACAGCACGTCGAAGGGGGAGCGCTTCCAGGCCAGGCGCTTGTCCTGGTCGTAGTCGGGAACCACGGAGTCCACCATGCGCAGGGCGGCCACCATGGCCATGCGCTCGGCCAGGGGCACGATGGGGGCGCGTCCCTTCATCCGCTCCAGCGACTCGTCGGTGGCGACCCCCGCGATGAGGTGATCGCAGCGCTTGGCCGCCTCGGTGAGGATGTTGAGGTGCCCTACGTGCAGCATGTCGAAGCCGCCGGGGACGTAGCCGGTGATCATCAGTAGGCTCCCTTTCCGCCGATAACCGCGCGCAGCGTTCCAGCGAAGATCTTCGCGTCCAGGGCCCCGCCCCGGTTCTCCACGTAGTGACGGTCCAGGGCCACGGTCGAGGCCCAGGACAGGTCCGAGCGTCCGGAGATCTGCCACAGACCGGTCAGCCCGGGCTTGACCAGGAGACGGCGCAGCGCCTCGGCGTCGTACTTGGCGACCTCCACGGGAAGTGCGGGGCGGGGCCCCACCAGGCTCATGTCTCCGCGCACGACGTTGATGAGCTGGGGGAGCTCATCGATCGACAGACGGCGGATCCAGCGGCCCACGCGGGTGATGCGCGGGTCCTGGCGGTCCTTGAACATGACCTCGTTGCCGGCGTCGCCACCGGCCTTGACCACCGATGCGCGGCGAGCGTCGGAGTCGATGTACATGGAGCGGAACTTCCACATGGTGAAGGGCTTGCCGTCCTGCCCCACGCGGGTCTGGGTGTAGAAGACCGGGCCGGGGGAGTCGATGCGGATGGCGAGCGCGGTGGCCGCCAGCAGCGGCGAGATGAGGGCCAGGCCGATGGCGCCGGCGAGGCGGTCGAACAGGGCCTTGCCCACGGCGCGGGTGCGGCGGGTCTTGACGGCGATGAGGCCGGTCCAGCCGTGAGTGACCGTCAGGGCCCGCATGCGCCCGGGTACGACGTCCTGCAGTCCGGGGGCGACGACGAGCCGAACCTGAGTGTTCTCCAGACCGCGCATGAGGGTGACCAGGTCCTCGGGGAGGACCGATCCGACCGTCATGACGGCGTCGATGCGCTCGGCGTGCAGGGTCTGAGCGATGTGCTGAGGGCTGCGTACGGGCTCGGCCGAGTGGAAGGCGCGGTCCTGCCCGGAGGACAGGTAGCCCACGATGAGGAAGCCGTCCATGGGGTGACGGCGCAGCTGGGTGAGCATGGGCTGGGAGCCCGACCCCATGACGATGAGGGTGCGGCGCAGGGCGTGTCCCTCGAGGCGGCGGCGGCGCAGCCACCCGGACTCGATGGAGCGTCCGGTGACGGCCAGAAGGAGCTGGGCCGCCAGGGCGGCCAGCAGAGTGGTCCGGGCAACTCCGGACAGGTCGGCCAGCAGCAGGGCCACCGGGAGGCTCACGGCGGCCGCGGCGACGAAACGGCCCGTACCGGGCCCGGCCTGCTCAACGGCGTCGATGCCGAGAGCTCCCAGGAACCAGGCGACGAGCACCATCGTGATGCCCACGGTGGTCGTAGACCAGACCAGTGGTAGGTGGCCACCCAGGAGGGCGAGCCAGAAGGGGACGGCGACGGCGAAGAGGTCGGACAGGACGAGCCAGATGACGAGGTCGTGGCGCGTGCGTGCCCAAGGACTGCGCGGAGCGGTGGGGGAGGTGGCGTCGGCTGCTGCTGTCGAGGGACGCCGGTGCTGCTCGCGCTGGGGCAGTGTCAGGGTCGAACTAGACAAGGTGGACTCCGCAGGGATGATCGAGGGTGGGCAATAACTGGTCGGCTAGTGCTGACGGGACGTCGTGAACAGCAGCGTTTTAGAATGCTACTAACTCTAGTGGACGTTATTTGTGGGAAGTGGCCAAGATCGCAGGGGCAAGATGAGGAGTCGAGATGTTTCTGAGGTATCTGTATGTTACAGGTGAGCAACGATATGGGGACGTCAATGCACCTGTAAGAGACCTTTCAGGGTTCTTCCAGCAGGCAGTGTTTTGGCTGATCAGAGCCGGTTTGCTGGGGTTGTGCCAAGGGGGGTTGGGTGGGGGACGGTCTATGTCACAAGACGATAAACAAAAGATAGCAGGTCGCCGATCCTGATGCGTCTACTCTCGTGCCTGTCTTCGAGGATCTTTCCGATGCCGGATTGTGACCTTCCTACAACATCAGGAGTGCGATGTGACCCAGTCGAGTTCCTCGGCGTCTGTGCCGGCCTCCGAGCCGGCCTCGCCTCAGGCGGAGGCCGGTGACGCCCCGTCGGGCGCCGGCGACCGCCGACCACCTGTGGGCACCTCAGGCGCCGCAAGCCTCTCGACGGTTGAGGCGAGTGGTGGGGCGATCCCGCCCCGGGTTCCTCGTCGTTCGCCGCTGAGGAGGCTCGGCGGGGCCTTCAGGCGGGGGTCGTCGTCGGGCGCCAGCTGGTCGTCTGTGGGAACCACAGCCGTGGCCAAGGTGGTGGTCATGGGCGTCTCGGGCCTCTTCGGGCTGGTCAACACCAGTCTCATCATCAGGCATTTTGGGGTCGACGCCTTTGCCCAATACGGTCTGCTGGCCACCTTCCCGACCCTCATGCCCTTCACCGACCTGGGCATCGGCGCGGTCATCCTCAACACGGTGGCGGGCTCGACCGACCCGGCCCACGACTCGACCGTGCGGCGCACGATCACCACCGCCGTCCGGGTGCTGCTCGGCTCCGCCCTGGTCATCAGCACCGTCGGCATCGTCATCATGCTGCTGGGCGCCTGGCCCTGGCTGCTGGGCGACAAGCTCATGGAGGGCGGCGGCCTCACCGCCACCGTCTGTCTCATCATCTACGCCGCGGCCCTGCCGCTGTCCGTGGGGCAGCGAGTCATCATCGGCCTGGGGCGCTCGACCACGCAGGTCATCAGTCAGGGGGTCGTCTCCCCGGCCATGTCCTGCTTCCTGCTGCTGGCCATCGTCACTGGTCTGGGGCGTGGCAACGCCGTGTCCATCTACTCCTACATCGCCAACGCCCTGGTGTCGGTCATCTGCATCGTCGTCGCCTGGCGCGCCACTCGTCCGCTGTTCAAAGGAGCCCTGAGGGACGTGCCGCGTGTCCGCAGCGTGCGCGGCGTGCGCATCGTCAACACCGCGGGCCCCCAGCTGCTCCAGTCCCTGGCCATCCCGATCGCCTTCCAGACCGACCGGCTCCTCCTGTCCCACCTGGGGCAGTCGCAGGCCCTGGCCGAGTACAACCTGGCCAACAACCTGTTCAACATGCTCACTCAGACGGTCATGGCGGCCGGTGTCGCCATGTGGCCCATGTTCGCCAGAGCTCGGGCCGACAAGCGCATCGAGAGCCCCTTCAAGCCGGCCATCGTCTTCAGTGGGGGCGGTTTCCTCCTGGCTCTCGCCCTCGTCGCCGTCACCCCCTGGGCCGCCCGGGTCATGTCCCACGGCAAGATCGTCCTGCCGGCCGCGCTCGTGTGGGCCTTCGCCGCCTATGTCGCCGTCGAGGCCGGCAAGCAGCCGCTGGGCATGTACATGACCGACCCGCGCGGACTGCAGTTCCAGGTCGTCCCGGTGCTCGTCCTGGTGCCGATGAACCTCGCCATCTCCTGGGCCCTCATTGGGCGCTACGATGCGGCCGGACCTATCCTGGGCTCGGTGATCTCGGTGATCCTGTGCCAGATCATCCCGTATGCCTGGTGGGTGCGCCGGGACGTGGCCAGGCGTCGTCGAGAGCTGGCGCGGCAGTGATCCCCTCCTCGTCGGCCGACGGCGCCGAGTCGGTTCGTGCCACCTGGGTGCCGGCGCCGCGTTCTCCTGTCCGGTCGCTCCCCGACGTCCCCCGACTCCCTCGTCTCGTCGTTCCTCATCAGTCCAACACCCGGCCCGGTTCCCCGGGCCCCGCTCAAGGAGAAGCCTCATGAGCTCCCCTGCTGGTTCCCCCACCATCGCCGAGAACATCAGGGCCCTGTCCCGGGCTCAGAAGTCCAAGGCCGGTGCCCCCCTCTACTCCCGCATCATCAACCGCCCCGCAGGTCGGGTCCTGGCCGCCATCGCCCACCGGCTGGGCGCGACCCCGGACCAGGTGACGGTCCTGTCGGCACTGTGCACCTACAGCGGCATCGCCCTCATCGCCCTGTGGCGTCCTACAGCCGTGTCCGCCGTGGCGACCGCCCTGCTGCTCATGTTCGGATATGCCCTCGACGCCGCAGACGGACAGCTGGCGAGATTGCGCAATGGAGGGTCAAAAGCCGGTGAATGGCTCGACCATGTCGCCGACGTTATTAAGCTCTCGACAATTCATGGAGCCATTGCAATCTCGCTGTTCCGTTTCACGGAATTGCCGCCCCAGGTTCTGCTTATTCCGCTCGCTTTCGGGGCGATTCAGAATATTCACTTCTTCAGTTACATTCTGACATATCAGTTGCGTTATCACGGCGGTACTCCTCTGGCCAAGGATGAGGCCCGTCCCGGCATCATCAAGTCGGTCCTGTCGGCTCCCACGGACTACGGACTCATGTGCTTCGTGCTCATGACCCGCTTCGTCCCCACGGCCTTCCTGTGGGTGTACGGCATCATGCTTCTGGGGTACACCGGCTACGTGGCCCTGGCCCTGCCCAAGTGGTACCGCGACCTGCGCAACGACCTCCAGTAGCTCATCGCCTCGCCGGCACTCCTGTTGAGATCCCTACCAAAACTCCTCCTTCAATCGTCTGTTAAGGAATCTTATGTCTCTGCTTACCGGCCGCAAGGCGCTACTGGTCTATACGGGACGCAAGGATGGACTGGGCAACCGCGTGCGCGCGCTGCTGTCCGCCCAGGAGCTCGCCCGGGTCGAGGACCGCGACCTCTACTACGTGTGGAGCACGGACGAGTACTTCGGCCCCCGGATGGATGAGCTGTGGCGCTTCGAAGGGGGCAGCCCCGTATCGCGCCTGACCTCCCGGGCGCTCCTTCCCCTGGCCCGGTACCGACAGCCCAAGGGCGTCCGGATCACCGCCGAGCTGCGCCGCCGCCACCTGTGGCAGATCCACTCCCACGGGCTGCCCGTCACCTGGGAGGACCCGTCCTGGAGCGGAGGGGGCGACGAGGAGGGCACACCCACCGGGCCGCGCCCCTGGACCCAGCGGCTGCGCGAGCTCACCCCCGTCGACGAGATCGCCGATGAGGTCCTCTCCCTTTACGACGCCCACCTGCGGGGACGCCCCTACGTCGGCATCCAGGTACGCACCCACGCGGTCTCCCACGCCAAGACCATCGAGTCCTCACCAGTGGAGTGGTTCGCCAACCGGATGCGCCAGATCCGCGCCGACCACCCCGACGTCCCCTTCTTCCTGTCCTGCGACACCCCCGAGGCCCAGGAGCAGCTGGCCGGAGAGTTCGATGGCTGCGTCTTCCTGACCGACAAGGGCGGATACAACACCGTCAAGGGCGTGCGTTCGGGCCTGGTCGACCTCTACCTGCTGGCCAGCTCCCAGCACCTCATCGGGGCCTCCTTCTCCAGCTTCGTGGAGATGGCCGTCTTCCTGTGCGACGGCGTCGTCCCCTTCGAGCGGCCCGACCAGCCCCTGGACGGCGAGTTCAGCCTGTCCCTGGGACTGGCCGAGGACCCGCTGCGCCCCGCCCAGCGCTGACATCCTGCGGCTCATTCAGCGGGCGGGACGTCTGCCGGTGAGGTCGGGCGGGCTGAGCTCTCCCGCCCGACCCGATGAACCCGGGGCCTCAGCGCTTGAGGAGCTCGTCGACGATCCGGGTCATGGTGGCGCGGTACCCGGCCACGGAGAACCGCTCGGCGGCCTCGCGCTCGCCCTGCTGGGCCAGCCGACCGGCCAGGGCCGGGTCGGCCGCCAGGGAGCCGAGGGCGTCGGCCAGGGCCTGCGCGTCGTCGGCGGGCACGAGCAGACCGGTCACCGAATCAGTGACGACCTCGGCCAGTCCCTGGACCCGGGAGGCCACGAGCGGTCGGGCCGCGTGCATCGCCTCGACCGCCGTGTTCCCGAAGGGCTCGGCCCGGGAGGGCACGACGACGGCGTCTGCGGCCTCCAGCACCGGCCAGGTGGGGTGCACGTAACCCAGCAGCTCGACATGCCCCTTCAGGTCCTCCTGGCCGGCGCGTTCACGCAGCTCGGCCTCGTACCACTCGTAACCGGGGAAGACCGAGCCGCATACGCTCAGGGAGGCATCCACCCCAGAGCGGCGCAGCAGCCCGACGGCGTCGAGAGCCACGTCCACCCCCTTGCGCGGGGACAGCCGGCCCACCATGGCGATCCGGAAGGAGTCACCGGGCTGCCTGGGGCGCAGCGGCTCCAGAGGCCGGTCCGGTCCGGCGACCCCGTTATGGACCACCTCCGTGCGCGAGGCCAGGCGCGGCTGGGCGTCCAGGAGTGCGTCGCGGGCCGCCCCGGAGTTCGCCACGATCCGGGAGGCCGCTAGAAGCGGGGCGTTGAGCCCGGCGCGGATGATCCGTCGTTGGGTGTCCTCGGCCTCGTGCACGTGGGCCAGCACCGGGACGCCGGCCGCGCTCGCGGCCACCGGCCACCAGGGGATCGTCACCGTGTTGGTGAGGACCACCTCGGCGCGGCTGGCGCGGATGACCGCCCGTAGGCGGGCGATCTCCGGGGCGGCCTGCGCGGACAGCTTCGTCAGACCTGTGGGGCTCAGCAGGGCCTTGCGAAGGACCGTGAAGGGCATGACGGCCACGCGCGCGCCGGCGTCGCGCAGCACCTCGACCAGGGGGCCGTCCTGGGGGAGGGCCACGAGGACCTCGTGACCGGTCTCGATGAGTCCGTGAATGGTCTCCACCAGCTGCCAGTCCGAACCGTAAAGGTCGGGGGAGGGGTGGGCCACGAGGATCCGGGCGGCACTGGTGCGCACACCGCCCGCCCCGTTCCGGCTCATCGGCTCACCTTCCCGGTGCGGCGCCCGGAGGGGCGACGGCGGGTGGGGCCCTCGAGGGCCAGGCGCCGGGCCAGGGCCTCGTAGCCGGAGGCCACCTCGTCCCAGTCGTAGAGGGCCGCTCGTTCGCGGGACTCCTCACCGCGTGCGGCCTGGGCCTCGACGTCGGACTCGGCGGAGACGACCAGGGCGGCCACCTCATCCGGCGAGGTCCAGTAGCGTCCGGCCCCGCCCAGGACTTCGCGGTTGAAGGAGACGTCGAAGGCATCCACCGCGGCCCCGGCGCCGATGGCGCGCAGGAGCGAGGGGTTCGTTCCGCCCACGGAGTGGCCGTGGTAGTAGACCAGGGCGCCGGAGTAGAGCGCATCGAGCAGCTCCTGGTCCCACAGGCTGCCGAGCAGGCGGACCCGGCTGTCGGCCAGGGACTCGATGCGGGCGGTGTAGTCGTCGGCGTAGGGGGCCGAGCCGACGACGACCAGCGGCAGCGCGGCCCCGGAGCGCACGTACCCGTCCACGATGACGTCGACGTGGTTCTCCACCTCGAAGCGGGCCACGACCAGGTGGAAGCCCTTGGGGGCCAGGTCCAGCTCGGCCAGGCGCGAGGTATCGGCGGAGATGCGGGGTGCCCCGTAGGAGAGAAGATCGGTGGGGGCGTTGAACTCGTCGGTGTAGTAGTCGGCAATGCCCTGGGCGTCGGCGATGAGTGCGTCGGAGTACCGCACGGCCAGGGCCTCAGCCGCGCGGTAGTAGCGCTTACCGGTGGGGCCCCACTTGCCGCGGCGCCACTCCAGGCCGTCGACGTGGGTGGCCACCGGAATGCGCGCGGCGCGCAGGGCCGGTAGGAAGGGGGAGTTCGCCGCGTTGAAGACGAAGGCCGCGTCCGGGTGGGTGCGACGCAGCAGGTGGGCCACCGACAGGGCCGTGTGGGACAGGGTCTCCAGGCTGCGGTTCTTGACCGAGGGCAGCTCGACCAGCCGCATCCCCAGGTAGGTGCGGGGGAGCGGGGTGTCCGGCTCAGGGTTGCGGCAGTAGACGAGGACCTGATGACCGCGGTCGGCCAGGCGCCGGCCGACCTCCTCAATGGCGGTCTCGAAACCTCCGTAGCGGGCGGGGACGCCTCGCGTCCCGATCATGGCGATACGGAGCCTGTCGGGGTTCACAGCAGTCAACGGAGTCCTTTCGAAGAGCGGCGGAGCCGGTAAGGGATGGGAACCAATGATCTCGATCGATGCGACCACCGGTCACGGCAGTGGCGGAGGATCGAGGATTGTCGATGAGGGTGACGGGGGAGGCGGTGATGACGGTGGTAACAGTGATGATGAGGCGATTGGCGCGGAGACGAGATACTGGGCTCTCGCCCTCGAGCTCGCAGGCTTCTGCGGACTCGCTGCGTCGTGGACACGCGGCACACTCGGTCAGAAGTCTAGAGGCAGGTGGCCTCCGATAGGCGCCGAACGAGTCATCCCGTTATTACCTCCGGCGCCCTGGAAAGCTGAGTCTGGGCGGCGCGCTGGCGGCGCACCGGAACTATGGTGGAGGGGCCGCGATCGACTGGTCCACACCACCTGGGTGCGGACTGAGTATTCCTGCCAAGAATCAGGTGTGGAACCCAGCGGCGGTTAATGAGAGGCTATCTGTGAGAAAAGTGGGTAGGAGGCACCTCCTCGCATGAGAAGTGATTGATTGCACAACGGGAGGTGGAACAAAGGCTCTCGGAACCGTTATCAAAGCGTTACCGCTGTAATAGCCTCGTGCCGGCGCCGGTCTCGCTGCGGCGAGGCCGCCCCGTCATACCGCGCCACTTACCCAGGTTCCCTCACGTCTTAAGAACGGAGCACTCGTGCATCCTTCCCGCGCTGTCTCCAGTGTGGGGGCGGTCCTGACCGCCCTCCCTCTTGCTCTTGGTGCGCTCGTCGCCCCTACTGTTGCGCCCCCGGCTGCTGCCGCCCCGGGGCAGACCATGCTCGCCTCCCCGCAGCCACTGCCCACCGCTCAGATCGACGGCATCGTCCTGGATCAGGCGGTTGTGGGCAATACCGTCTACGTCGTCGGAGAGTTCAAGAACGCTCGCCCCGCCGGCGCTGCCGCCGGTGAGAACGAGTCTCCTCGTTACAACGCCATGGCCTTCGACATCACGACCGGTGCGCTGCTGGACTGGGCCCCCAAGGTCAACGGCAAGATCAATGCGGTCGAGGCGTCGGCCGACGGGTCCACCATCTACCTCGGCGGCAACTTCACCTCCGTCAACGATGAGACGGTCTATCGGGTGGCAGCGGTGGACGCCGCGGGCAAGCGCAAGCCGCTGGGTGCATCGGCCAACGGAACTGTCATGGACCTGGAGGTCTCACCCGACGGCTCCACCCTGTACCTGGCCGGCTCCTTCACCCAGGTCAACTCCGCGTCGCGTCAGCGTGCCGGTGCTGTGGATCTGAAGACGAACAAGGTGACCAGCTTCGCCCCTCAGGTCGACGACTCCCTGGTTCGCTCCATCACGGTGGCCACTGATAACTCCGCAGTGGCGATCGGTGGCTCCTTCACCTCGGTGGGAGGATCCTCCGACGCCTACGGCATCGCCGTCCTGGAGAAGGACGGATCTCTGCGGCACACCAACATCTCCAGCGTCATCCGCAACGCGGGGTCGGACTCTGGGATCATGAGCCTCAAATCGGACTCCCGAGGCCTTTA
This sequence comes from Actinomyces oris, assembly GCF_001937665.1. GTDB lineage: Bacteria > Actinomycetota > Actinomycetes > Actinomycetales > Actinomycetaceae > Actinomyces > Actinomyces stomatis. Next base: position 18,719 of record NZ_MSKL01000003.1, read on the forward strand.
TGGCACCGGATACTCCCAGGAGGGGACCTTCGAGGGGATGTTCCGTGCCAGCTGGACCACTGGGGACATCGACCTCATGGCCGACTGCCACGGTGACACCTACGACGTGCTGCCCACCAATGACGTCATCTACATCGGCAGCCACACTCACGACTGCAGCAACATCGGTGGTTTCTCCGATCGCTCCGAAACGGAGGGGGTCTACCACCATGCCGTGGGCTTCTCCAGCACGGCGACGGGCACTGTGAGCTCCAACACGGCCCCCGGCTACAGCGACTATGCGGGACTGCCCGCCCCCACGCAGTACAACGGCTTCCTGCCGGGTTTCCAGATCGGAGAGTACAGCGGCTTGAGCCAGGCGGTGTGGACCGTTGAGGGCAACAGCCAGTACCTCGTCTACGGCGGTGAGTTCGTCGCGGTCAACGGCACCCGGCAGCAGGGCATTGTCCGCTTCTCCATGAGTGGAGGCGATGTCAACGCCGCCAACCCCGGTGATGAGGGCGGCAACAACGGGGATAACGGCGATAACGGGGACAACGGCGACAACGACGGCGGCAAGGACAAGAAGGATAAGAAGAACAAGGACAAGAAGGGTAAGAAGAACAAGAAGAAGCAGGACGACTGGGACAACCAGGACGGCTGGGATCAGGATGACCAGGAGAACAACCAGGGCGACGGCTGGTGGTGGTGGTGACCATGAGGCCCGTCGGGTCGGCGGATCGTTGCGGTTTATCCTCTGAACGATCCGGTTCTATGGCCAGTGGTGGTGTGCTCCCGAACTCAGTGACCGCAGAGGGCGGCGTCGTGCACGGCAGAGGTCGTACGCTTCGGCACGTGTCTCGAACTCGAATGCTGATCCTCCCCGCCATCCTGGTGCTGGGTCTGGGGCTGGCCGCCTGTGGAAGCGGGAAGTCCCAGAGCACTGCCAGCCCCTCCGCCCCTGCCTCTGCTTCCGCCAGTGGCTCGGCCTCTGCTCAGGCTGCTCCCTCGAATGTCGCTACGCCGACGATTCAGACCGCGAAGCCGACGGCAGCGCCTCCGTCTCCCTCGGACGATGTCTCCACCCCGGACGCCTCCTCGATCGACCCCAAGGCCGTTGAGACCGGTGACCTGTCGAAGGATGAGTATCCTGAGGTGGGTCTGGACAAGTCCGTCCGTGTCGACGGGGATCTGGTGGTCTCTCTGGGGCAGATGCAGGCGAAGGACTTCGCCAGCGGGCCCGGTGAGGTGGGGGGCTCTGGAGTCCTGGTGCCGGTGAAGGTGACGAACAGGTCCAGCCAGGACATGCCGCTGGCCAGCGTGCTGTCCACCACCGTCAACTACGGCGAGGGTACTGGTACGCCTGCCAGCGAGATCGTCTCGGCCTCGGATGCGGTGCCGGCCACGCTTGCCGCCGGACAGACGGTGACCGTCAATCGCGCCTTCGTCATTCCGGCGGAGGAGCGAGGAAATGTCAAGGTCGTCGTCGACCTGGGTGCGGACCGCGGGGCCGCCACCTTCAGGGGGTCTGCCGGCTGATCCGGGACGAGTCCTCTGAGGGCGTTGTCTCTCTTCCCTCTTGTCTGCAATCAAGGCGCCGTCCGTTGCTCACCTTCATGAGCAACGGACGGCGCCTTGGTGTGACGCGCGACCCGCTCGGACAGCTCGGGTGAAGGTTCTCGACTGTTGCCTCGCTGTGACATGAAATGAATCGGTCCTGAAGGCAACCTGAGTCTTGTCTATATAGAAGGTAGTTCCGATGGAAGGGTCTTATGGGTGTACCCGATTCCTTGAAACGTATGGATGATGGCGCCATTTGAGCGAAGGGTCGGTGTGCTGCGGGATTGTTCCGACCTGTGGTGTGCGCCAAAAGGGCGGTGAGCAAGTTGTTGACGGTGTACGATGAGCGCGCCCGTCGACCCTGGCCGGGCGCGGAATACCAGCCATTCGTAAGGTTGTGTGTCCGTGATCTGAGTATGTTCTGAATGGAATACCTGTGAAGCTCCCCCGCCGACTCCTGAGCGGCCTGCTGGCCGCGGCTCTCGTTCCCATTGGTGCCGTCACGCTCGCTCCGGCATCCCCCGCCTCCGCGGATCCGGCTCCCGCCGGCGCCGCCGGCACTCCCAGCACCGTCTCCGCCGACGCCCTGCCCACCGCCCAGATCAACGGCATTGTCTGGGACCAGGTCGTGGTCGGGGACATCGTCTATGCCGTCGGAAAGTTCTCCTCGGCGAGGCCGGCGGGATCGCCGGCCGGTCAGAACGAGACACCGCGCGGCAACGCGATGGCCTACAACATCAACACTGGTGAGATCGTCGACTGGGCGCCCACCACCAACGGCACCATCAACACCATTGCCGCCTCCGCCGATGGTCAGACCCTCTACCTGGGCGGCGAGTTCACGACACTGAACAACCAGACGGCCTGGCGCGTCGGAGCGGTCAGGACCTCCGACGGTCAGCGCGCTCCGCTGGGCGCCTCGGCCAACGGTAGCGTCAAGGCCCTGAGTGTCTCCCCTAACGGACAGACCCTGTACATCGGTGGGGCCTTCACTCAAATCAACTCCTCGGCCCGCCAGCGCGTCGCCGCGCTCAACCTGGGTAGCCAGCAGCTGACGAACTTCGCGCCGAAGATCGACAACTACTACGTGCGTAGCATCGTCGAAGCCGTTGACGGCTCGGCCGTGGCTATCGGCGGGGCCTTCGAGTCCGTCGGAGGCAGCGACAAGCCCGGTCACGGGATCGCCATCTTCGAGAAGGACGGCAGCCTGCGCAAGAACAACGTCTCCAGCGTGGTCCGCGGCGCCGGCGCCGAGGCCTCCGTCATGAGCGTCAAGGCCGACGAGCAGGGCCTGTACGCGGCGAGCTACTCCCGGCTCGGCACCTTCGAAGGCGTCATGCGTCTGAACTGGACCACCGGGGACATCGACTACATGGCTGACTGCCACGGCGACTCCTACGACGTCCTGCCCGCCGGTGACGTCGTCTACGCCGCCAGCCACTCCCACGACTGCTCCAACATCGGGGGCTTCCCGGACGTCTCCTACCACTACCACAACGCGGTGGCCTACACGAACGCCGCCACTGGAACGGTGAAGGACAACAGCGCCGCGGGCTACAAGAACTACGCCGGGCAGAACGCCACCACCAACCTCAACTTCTACCCCGACTTCACGCCGGGCAAGATCTCCGGTGCCATCCAGGCGACCTGGACCGTTGAGGGCAACGACAAGTACGTCGTCTACGGCGGCGAGTTCCTGGCCGTCAACGGCGCTGCCCAGCAGGGGCTGGTGCGATTCGCCCGCCGCGACATCGCCCCGAACAAGCAGGGCCCGATGGACAAGGGCGGTGCCTTCAAGGTCACCGGCTCCTCGCCGCGCGCCGGGGTCGTCTCCCTGTCCTTCAAGGCCAACTGGGACAGGGACGACAAGGCCCTGACCTACAACGTCTACCGCGACGCCATGAACGGTCAGCCGGTCACCAGCCAGACGGTGAGCGCCGGCTTCTGGGAGCGCTCCGATCTCAGCGCCACCGACGTCGTCGAGCCCGGAAGCACCCACCGCTACCGGGTCCAGGTGACTGACCAGTGGGGGGCCTCCACGGTCTCGGACTGGGTGACGGTCAAGGCCGGTGAGGGCCAGGGCCTGAGCAAGTACGGTGCCCGCGTCCTGGCCGACGGCGCCGCCCACTACTGGTCCTTCGACGAGACCGACGGCGACAAGGCCGAGGACTTCGTGGGCCAGCGCAACCTGACGATCCGCGGCCAGGCCTACAAGCGCGGAAGCAAGTCCGTCCTGGACTCGGGGGCCTCACTGGGCCTGACCTCGGACAGTGGGAACAAGTCGCACGCCGCGACGCGCGTCGCCTCCCAGGCTCCCACCGCCTTCTCCATGGAGGCGTGGGTCCGCACGAACTCCACCTCGGGTGGCCATATCATGGGCTACGGCTCCTCTGCGGCCAACCAGTCGTGGAGCCGTGACCGCATGGTGTACATGCGCAATGACGGCACGCTCAGCTTCATGCTCTATCCAGGCAAGCTGACCACCATCACGACTCCCAAGAGCTACAACGACGGACAGTGGCACCACATCGTGGCCTCCATGAGTCCCACCACCGGCGCCATGCTCTACGTGGACGGCAACCTCGCCGCCTTCGACGGCTCCATGACTGAGGGACAGAGCTACTCCGGTTACTGGCGCATCGGCGGGGACGCCCTCAGCGGAGTCAACGGCCAGCCCTCCAACACCAACATCCAGGCCGACATCGACGAGGCCGCCGTCTACAGCACGCCGCTGTCCGCACGGCAGATCGCCGAGCACTACACCGCCGCCACCGGTAAGCAGGTCGAGCCGGACAAGGGCAAGGACAACGGCAAGGACAACGCCGGCAAGGACAAGGGCAAGGACAAGCAGCCCGAGGGCAGCGCTCTGCTGGAGGACCCCTTCGAGCGCAGCGTGAACGGCGGCTGGGGCAAGGCCAAGGCCGGCGGTGAGTGGAAGACCACCTGGAACGCGGCGGCATTCTCCGTCGACGGCACCAGCGGTCGGATCGCCATGGCCGGTCCGCGCTCCTCGGCATCGATCATCTCCGATCCGATCAAGTCGACCTCCACCGACGCCGTCGTGGACTTCTCCCTGGACGCGGTGCCGTCCGGGAACGGTGCCTTCATCTCCTACGCCGCCCGCACGACCAAGGCCGGTCAGTACCAGGCCACGGTCCGCATCGGCAGCACCGGCAACCCGGTGGTCACGGTCTCGCGCGTGGTCAAGGGTCGGGAGACCTCCCTGGGCTCCTACGTGCTGACGCAGCCCTACACGGCCGGTCAGCCGCTCCATCTACGCATGGTGGTCGACGGTGCGGAGTCGACCAACATCCAGGCCAAGCTCTGGGCCGGTGACGCCGAACCCGCCGAGTGGGGGATCGAGGCCGTCGACAACGACAAGACCCTCAACGAGGCCGGCACCGTGGGGCTGACCACCTACATGTCCAGCTCGGCCGGGCCGGAGACCGTGACCCTGGCGGTCGACAAGGTCACCATCAAGCAGCGCTGACGCCGTCGAGCGCAGTGCGCATACGGGGCGGGCCGGGAAGATCTCAGGAGCTTCCCGGCCCGCCCCGTGTCGGTGCGTGCTGTATCCGCGGCCCCGGCGTCCAAGAGGTGGCCACTCCCCGACATGTCACACGGAGGCAACACGGTGCGTCCCTAGGATCACCCTGTAGCGAGAACCCACTAGGAGGAACCATGATCAGGGTAGCGATCAACGGATACGGCAACCTCGGCCGCGGCGTCGAGCAGGCCATCACCAAGAACGCGGACATGGAGATCGCCGTCGTCTTCACCCGGCGCGACCCGGCCACCGTCGCCACCCAAGGGGCTCCCGTCGCCCACGTCGATGACATGGCCGCCTGGGCCGACAGGGTCGACGTCTGCCTGAACTGCGGAGGCTCGGCCACCGACCTGATCGAGCAGACCCCGGCCGCCGCGGCCCTGTTCAACACGGTCGACTCCTTCGACACCCACGCCCGCATCCCCGAGCACTTCGCCGCCGTCGACGCCGCCGCCAAGGCCTCCGGTCACGTCGCCCTGATCTCCACCGGCTGGGACCCGGGTCTGTTCTCCATGCTGCGGGTCCTGGGTGAGGCCGTCCTGCCCGACGGCGCCACCACCACGTTCTGGGGGCCCGGTGTCTCTCAGGGGCACTCCGACGCCCTGCGCCGCATCGACGGCGTCGTGGACGCCAAGCAGTACACCCGCCCGGTGGAGGCCACCGTCGCCGCGGTCAAGGCCGGCGACGACGTCGAGCTGACCACCCGCTCCATGCACACGCGCGACTGCTACGTGGTGGCTGAGGAGGGCACTGACCTGGCCCGCATCGAGCGGGAGATCGTGGAGATGCCCAACTACTTCGCCGACTACGACACCACCGTCACCTTCATCACCGCCGAGGAGCTGGCCGCCGAGCACTCCGGGATTCCGCACGGCGGCTCCGTCATCCGCCGCGGGCACACCTCCGAGGGCGTCGCCGAGACCGTGAGCTTCGAGCTGCAGCTCGGCTCCAACCCGGAGTTCACCGGCTCGGTCCTGGTCGCCACGGCGCGTGCGGTGGCGAGGCTGGCCGCCCGCGGCGAGTCAGGTGCGCGCACTGTCTTCGACGTGACGCTCGCCGATCTTTCGCCCACGACTCCTGAGGACCTGCGCGCCCACTACCTGTGAGACGGGCGGACAGCCAGGGGCGTCCCGCCGTCGGCGTCGAGCCGGCGGCGGGACGCCGAAGCAGCGGCTGAGTCAGCCGCGGATGAGGGGCTCGTCGACGTCGGGCAGCTCGCCGCGACGGGCGGCACGCAGGAGCCTCATCCCGTCACGGGTGGCCTGCGCCGCCGTCAGGAGCGGGCGGCGAGTGCTCAGGAGCTGGCGCCTGCCACCGCGCAGGACGATCTCGCGGGCGGCCCGGCCCGCCGTGGCCACCCACCGGCGCTGCGTGGCCCGGTCCAGGTGCAGCCCGGCGTACAGCAGCCGGTTGCGCACGTTGTAGTAGTAGTAGATGTCCGACTTGGCCCGATCGGACTGGTCGCCCTCGGAGTGGGTCCCGCCCTCGTCATGGACGGCGACGGCGTCGCGCACCAGGGCCAGGCTGCCTCCGGCCGCCAGCACCCGGGCCGAGAAGTCCACGTCCTCCCAGTACAGGAAGTAGCGCGCGTCCAGGCCGCCGGCGGCCTCGAAGAGGTCGGCCGACAGAGCCAGGCAGGCCCCCGAGAGCCACGGCTGCGTACCGCCCGGGGGAATCGGGCGCGGTGAGCGGCGCGAGCGCATCGAGCCGTCCGCCAGGCACACGACGATCCCGTCGGAGACGATGCGGCCTCCGGAGTCCTTGAGCACCGGCGCCACCAGGGCGAGTCTGTCCGCGTGCGCCCTGGCCGCCAGACGGATGAGGTCGGCCCGGGCGATGACGGCGTCGGGATTGAGCAGGACGAGCAGGTCGGCGCCGAGCTCGCGGGCCCTGGCCGCCCCCAGGTTCATGCCGCCGCCGAAGCCGGTGTTCGTCTCCGGCAGGACCGCCTCCCAGCCCCGTGAGGAGGTCAGTGCCACCAACTCCTCGCGGGCGGCGGGCGTGGAGTAGTTGTCGACGACGATGATGCGGGCCTCGGGGGAGTCCTCGGCCACGCGCACCAGCGTGCGCTCCAGCAGCGCCGCCGAGTCGTAGCTGACGACGATGACCGCCGTGCGCGAGAGCAGCTCGCCACCGGAGAGCCCGCCGGACGCCTCGGTGATCTCGACTGTCTTGGCCGGAGCGCTGGTCTTGGGGCCGGTCGGCTCGGAGTTCTCAGCGGAGTCGGTGCCCTGGGCGGGGTCAGGGGTGGCGGTCATCGGAGCAGGAGCCTTCCTGGTGCAGGACGGTGTCGGAGTGGTGCAGGCGGGATCGGTTGCTGCGGGCGTCACGCCTCCGAGGGGCCGGTGGTGCGACGTCGTGTCCCGGGTGCTCTCGCCGTGGGGCGCACCCGGTTCGTGATAGTACCGTTAGACCCTGATATCACGCCGCGATCCGCCGGCAGGCGGGAGGAAGGACGGGGCTGGACGTGCACCTGACGATCGCGATGCTCACCTACCGCCGAAACGACTACCTCGCCCAGGTGATCCCCGAGCTGCTGGCTCAGGCCGACGACGTCTCCGACGCGCAGACGACGGCGAGCGTGCTCATCGTGGACAACGACCCGCAGGCCGGGGCTCGGGCCGTCGTCGAGGCAGCCCGGGCTGCGCTTGCAGGCGAGCAGGCGGAGGCGTCGGAGCCAGCAGGGCGGGCTGATACGGTCACCGCGGCTGCGACGTCGAGGCTGGTCTATGTCCACGAGCCCGAGCCGGGCATCGTGGCCGGACGCAACCGGGCCCTGAGCCAGGCCCACGGCTCTGACGCCCTCATCTTCATCGACGACGACGAGATCCCCTCGCCGGGCTGGCTCAAGGCCCTCGTGAGCACCTGGCGCGACCAGGGCTGCGCCGCCGTCACCGGCCCCACGCCGCCGACCTTCGAGGTCGACCCCTCCCCGTGGGTCACCGCCTCAGGCGCCTTCGACTCCTGGGAGGCCGCCGACGGCGCCCAGGTCCGCAGCGCCGACACCGGCAACCTGCTCCTGGACCTGGCCGTCGTCGAGGACCTGGGGCTGCGCTTCGACCCACGCTACGGGCTCACCGGCGGCGAGGACTCCCTGTTCACCCGCCAGCTCACCCGCGCCGGCGGCGTCATCCGTTTCGCGGCCGGGGCGGTGGTCACCAAGCGCGTGCCCGCGGCCCGCGCCCGGCGCACCTGGGTGCTGGAGCGCTCCCTGCGTTCGGGCTCGTCCTGGGCCCGGGTGCGCATCGACACGGCAGGACCCGCCGACGGCGGTGCCTCCGGCCGGCTCGCGCGTCTCAGACTGCGCCTGGGATACGGTGCCAAGGGACTGGCCAAGGCCGGTGTCGACGGGGTGCGCGCCGGCGTGGCCCGTATCCGCGGTGACGTGCCTGCCCAGGCCCGCTACGAGGTCTCCTCACGCGGGGGACTGGGCATGGTCGTGGGTGCGCTGGGTGGGCACGTGCGCGAGTACGGCCGCCCCCGCCGCCGGCGGAGCGCGGCGCCGGCCGGCAGGAGGAGCGCATGAGCCGGCTGACGATCGCCATCCCCACCTTCCGCCGCCCGGAGGACCTGAAGCGGGCCGTCAGTGGGGTCCTGGAGCAGGCCGGTGAGCTGGTCGGCGGCCTGAGCGCCGAGGCCGGCGAACCTGAGGGTGATGCTGCGGACGCGACGGGTACGGACAGGGCGGCCGGTAGGGGCGTCTGCGACGTCGAGGTCCTCGTCATCGACAACGACGCCGAGGGCACCGGGCGCGAGGCCGCCCTCGCCGCGGCGGCTGAGGCCGGGGCGGAGGTGCGTTTCTCCGTGGAGGGACCGATGGAGCCTGGGACCGTGAGCCTGTGCTATGTCGTTGAGGAGCGGCCCGGCGTGGCGGCGGTGCGCAACCGCGCCCTCGACGAGACCGGCGGGCGCGACCTGCTCGTCTTCATTGACGACGACGAGGAGCCCGAGCCCGGCTGGCTCACTGCCCTCGTGGGGCTGTGGGCCTCCACCGGCTGCCAGGCGGTGGCCGGCCCCGTCATCCCCGTCTACGAGGTCGAACCGGAGGCGTGGGTGCGTCAGGGAGAGTTCTTCGTGCGCAGGACCTGGCCCACCGGCACGGTCCGCCCGGTGGCGGCCTCCAACTGCCTGCTGCTGGATCTGGGGTTCGTGCGCCGGGCCGGGCTGCGCTTCGATGAGGCCTTCGGTGCCACTGGGGGAGAGGACACGCTCTTCACCCGCCGACTGAGCGCCGCCGGCGGCGTCATCCGCTGGTGCGATGAGGCGCGCGTGCGTGACCACGTGCCGGCCTCGCGCCTCACCCGTCCCTGGATTCTGCGGCGGCAGCGTTCCCACGCCGCCACGTCGGTGCGCGTCGAGCTGGCCCTGGCCGGTGGCGGGGCTCAGCCGGCCATCCGGGCCCGGGCCGCTGCCGGTGGCCTGGTGCGTATCGTCGTCGGTGGTCTGCGAACCGCCACTGGAACCGTCATTGGCAGCCCCCGGCATGCGGCCAAGGGGGCCCGGCTGTTGGCCCGGGGCCGCGGCATCCTGGCGGCCAGCGTCGGAGGCGGCGTCCACCGCGAGTACGACCACTGAGACGGTGCCAAGAAGGTGCCGAGAGGCTGCCATTTGGGTGGCGGTGGATCTGTCGACGAGGTGACATGAGAGTGTCTTAGAGCCTTCCGCCTTCATCGAAGTAGCGCTGCTCGGCCTCGGTCAGGTCCGTCATTGCAGGAGACTCGATAACAACATCAATGAACCTGCGGGTGCCTCCGAGGATGATGCTGACACAGGAGCGCAGGTTCCACGTGTTCAATACGCCGACAGTGCTCGATTCCGTACTGCCTTGACCGTACAGACCGTTGAGTGCATCAACGTAGGTCTTATATTGCGAGCGAATAATGTGATAGATTTGAGGTTCTGCATCACTGTAAAGTCGAGTCGTCAGGTTGAAGTTAATTTCAGAGGCAATAGAGCGGTCGTCGGGATCCAGGCCAATGTTTCCGTCTTCTTCGCCACCACTGACCGCGGTGACGAAAAAGCGTTCATCGTCCGGTGATGGTTTCCAGCCGAACTGGTCTCGGAGGGCGAATGCCTCGTTGATAGTCATGGGCCATCTGTGCTCGGCGATAGTACGGATCATCGCTAGCCCCTCTTCAACAGGGTAGATGCGGAAATGCTGGCCTCTCATTGCTGACATTGATTGATTCAACTCCAAAAACCGTCCGTTGATGGCGAGTCAACCTGTTTTGTGGGGATCGCTTAAATCTTAAGGGCTGATGGAATGGCTTCGTTAAGGTACCACATCCAGAAAGTTCGACGCGCTTCAACGTCTACTTCTGCAGCAGGTCTCCAATTCATGCCGCCCGCGACCGCACACGCACATGCATAACTGCAGTCCAAGGAATCTGGCAGTAGCTCGTCGTCATCCTCTATAGTTTCATCAATGTCGGCGTACGGGTCTCGATAGCAGGTTGATGCAATGAGTTGTCTAGCCGCGTCGGCGACCATGATGGCACGATGGTTTGCAGGATTTGTGGCGGCTCTGTCTAAACTTTGGAAGAAGCGGTGTGCTTCTATTTCCGCTCGATCGGCACTAACTTGTCGTTCGACGACCTGGTGAGCCAATGTTAGCATATCCTCTAATGAGGGATTGTTGGGGAATGATGTGGTCCATAGATGCTGGACGTGGCGCACACACTTCTCCTGTAAAGAAATGCGAAGTCGGTAAGAGCGTTCTGCGTCTTGAGTGTCGATCATTGCAGCATAAATCCTCATGCGTCGCCTTATGGCCAGAATTCCTTTACTGTCGTCACCTACTTCCACCTGGGCGATTTTTATCTGGGTTGCAAGCGCCTTTGTGTCAATCATTGCAGCCATTATCTGATGCAGGTTTGCAGTTGAACTGGTCTCGTAGGGTGAATGTCTCTTTGGGTGTCACTATGATCGGCGATTGTTCGGACGGCGGCCAATCCCTGCTTAATAGGGTAGATGCGAAAATGTTGGCTTCTCAGTGTCGACATCAACCGATTCGCCTCCAAGCGGTATGCCAGGTATGAGAGATCATTCAGTTTAACAGGACCTACTCAGTTCCTGAGAACTACTGGAATGGCTTCGTTAAGGTACCACAGCCAGAACGCACGTCGAGCTTCGACGTCAACATCTTCGGCGCCCTGCCAATTTAGTCCACGTGCCAATGCAGCTGAACAGCAGTAACTTAGATCCAGAGAATCGGGAAGTAAGTCATCATCCTCTAGGTCTCCATCCATTTCTACTTCATAATACGGATTTCGGTGGCATGCAGAAATTACGGCGCTTGCTGCAGCATCGGCAACAAATGTGGCCGGTTCTGTAGTGGTGTTGAGTTCGGTCTCGAATAGGACGTCTTGAAGAAACTGGCTTGCTTGTTCTTGAGCGTGATCTGGGTTGACTCTCCCCTCGGTAACCGCGTGTGCAAGTTGCAGCATGTCTTTGATCCCTGAGTGTTCAGGAAAAACTTGGTACCACACGTGCTGAACGTGATGTACGCACAATGAGTTGAGGCGAACTCGAGTTTGATACGACCATTCAGGGTTGTCATCATCAATCATTGCCCTCCAAATAGATAGCCGTCTCGCTAGCGAAAGAATCCCCTTAGGGTTGTTTGTCACTTCAGTTCTACCGGCATGTAATTGCTCGTTAAGCATTTGGATATCGATCATAACTTATCCCTCTTAAGTCCTAGTGTTCAACTCCAACATTTTCCCAGGGTTGGGCAGTTTGGCATGATCCAAACCCATTTTATATTCTATTGAGGTTTTCTCACCGGGGCGGTGGTGCTGATGGATTGAGTGCTTGGATGGCTGAGAAGAGTGGATAGGGGGGCGAGGTGTGTTGGAGCGGGTGTACGCTTAGTCAAGCGTCAATGTTATTGTCGACCAGGTGGACCTGCCCGCAAGAAAGACTCCGTCTGCTGTCCTATCGTTCCACTCTCGACGTACCCATCGCCACTGCGCTCGCCATCAGCGGCTGGTTGACCACCCAACGCCCGTACCTACGACAGCCGACCCCATCAACGGATCGCCTCCACCTGGGGCCAGTCCGTCCTGGTACGGCGCTGGCAGGGCCGCAACCCGTACTGTCGGCAACCACCTGTGGTGCTCATAGGCAAAAGGCCTTCAACGGCCACGTGCAGATTCTGATCTATCACATTGGTTTCCGGCGTGGATCGTGCCCCTGAAGCCCAGCTTGCCCCATGACATTACCACTGCTTGGGCTCACGCACTGCCGGTGTTGTGTCGGGCAACCTCGTTGGGACTGTGCACTGCCGTGCACAAGGGCTACACCGGGGCCGGCACCGGCATCAAGGCCCTGGCCCAGAACGCCGACTCGGACCCCGACAGACACCAGATGGTGCAACGAGCCGATCGCCTGGGCAGTCACCGTCCCGTTCCAGATGCACAATAATCCGGTGGTCAGGGAGACAGTGGGGATTGTAATCCTGAAAGCGTGCTTGTGGAGTATTCGTCGTATATCACGAGTATGCTGCATTGAGTGCCGACGAGGATTTGAGAAAATGTAGAGGTGCGGCTCAGCTAGGTGGTCGCGCAGCCTTCGACAACATCGCGCGAGAAAGCGGAGTATGAAGACGTTTTAGAGTTCTCCGCCCTCATCGAAGTAACGCTGTTCAGTCTCAGTCAGATCCATCATTGCAGGAGATTCAATAGTTGCAGATATAAAATATTGAGTAGCCCCTATGAGCACGCTAGCCCGTGATGGAAGAATCCACTCTGAAGTTGCGACTAAGGTGTCGGAACTATGGTCTCCGTTTCCATAGATGGAAACCATGGAGTCAACGTATGATAAATAAAGCTTTTTGAGGTTCTGATTTTCTCTGATTGCAAGTTCTCCAGAGACTCGAGAAGTTAGCTTGAATCTTATTCTAGACACAAGGTTTGCGTTGGAGACGTCGTAGCCAACGTATCCGTCTTCTTCACCGTTACTGACGGGAGTGGTGAAGATAGTTCCGTCGTCCGGAGCGGGTCGCCAGCCGAATTGGTCTCGGAGGGTGAATGCCTCGTTAATGGTCATGGGCCATCTGTGCTCGGCGATAGCACGGATGACCGCTATCCCCTCTTCAACAGAGTAGACGCGAAACCGCTGTCCTCTCATTGCTGACATTGATTGATTCAACTCCAAACACTGTCCGTTCATAGCGAGTCAACCTGTTACACAGGGCTAACTTAATTCCTGAGGGATGCTGGAATGGCTTCATCAAGATACCACATCCAGAAAGCGCGACGCGCTTCAACGTTAACCTGATCTACAGGCATCCAGTTCATGCCTCCCGCGGCGGCACTAGCACATTGATAACTTGGATAGAATCCCTCAGGGGCGAGTTCATCATCGTCATCAATTGGATCAGTGACTATATCAGTCATATCGCGGTGAGCGGCTAGAACCACAGTGCCGGCTGCCGCGTCAGCGACGAATAGTGCTGGGCTGTACGTCATATTTTGCGGGATTGTTGTATCCAGTTTCTGCGTGAACTTAAATGCAGAATTTATTGCCCATTCAGAGTCTACTTTTTCTTCCATGACCAATTGAGCTAGTTCCAGCATTTTTAAAACACCAGGATCTTCCGGGAATGTGCGATCCCATATGGTGTGAACGTGGTGCACTGAATTAATCTGCAAATACATTAGTTGGTAATAAAATTTACTCCGCCCCCATGAGTTCAACATCGTTTCCCAAATCTGTGTTCTGCGTTTAAGTGTTAGAATTCCTCTTGCGTCGCTCGCAACTTCGATGCGGCCGATCTTAATTGCGTCTGCTGTTGCATTTTTGTTATCCATCTTGACTTCCCCGTGTTTTGGCTGTAACTTCAGAACAAGTTCCCAGGGAGGGGCTGCCCCGGAGGCACTACAGTTCCGTCATATGCCATAGTTGTGCCGTCGGTTTTAAAAATCCATGTTCCTTCGGGGTCTGTGACGCACCTGTCCTGTTTTTGGTACTGAGCGAAACGATGAAGCCAATCTGTGCAGTCACTGCGCATGGGTCTTGATGCGCCGATTTCGGGATATTTTGCGGTCAGTGCTTTATGTCGCTCTGCGTGCGACATAAAATAACGACCTTTCGTGCCCATGTTGTTGTGGTGGGGGGCGAGGGTGTTCCATTTCTACACTCACTTTAAAGACGTCGTCGACATTGGGGCTTTGGAAACCGTCTGGCCGCCTTCCTCGACTCCAGCCACTAAGGGCGTCATTGCTTCCTGCAACATTATCGGATGACACTGTTTTGTGCTCTTAACGTCGCCTGCGGTTCACCTCTTTAACGCGTCCTACGGCTCGTGTGTGTGCTGCTTGTGATTCTGCGACGTGTTGGGTTTCGGTTCTGGCTGCTGCGTGTTCGGTGGCTACGGCGGCTCCCTTGCCTCCTTGTCTCATGGCGGTGTTGCTGGCGGCCATGTTCCTGACGGTGGTGCGGGCGATGTTGTGGGTGCCGGCGCTGAGGGCTGATCCGGGTATGAAGGTCAGGGCGAAGTCGTTTGGACTCGCAAGGAACGTCGAGTCGCTGTCGCCGAACAGCACCGATGGGCCAATCGCCTGGGCAGTCGCCATCCCGCTCCAGATGTACAACAATCCGGTGGTCGGGGAGGCAGTGGCGATAGCAATCCTGAAGGCGTGCTTTGGGAGTAGTTGTCGTACATCACGATTATGCTGCACTGAGTGCTGACGAGGATTTGAGAAAATGTCGAGGCGCGGCCCCGCTAGGTAGCCGCACAGCCTTCGACAACATCGCGCGAGCAAGCAGAATACGAAGACGTCTTAGAACTCTCCGCCTTCATCGAAGTAATGCTGTTCAGCCTCAGTTAGATCCAACATCGCAGGAGACTCAACGACGGCAGACACGACCCCTCTGGTGGCCGAAATGATCACACTAACTCGTGACGGAAGAATCCACTGCGTTGACGCTACGGTCTGATCAGATTCAGAGTCTCCTGCTCCGTACAGGGAGTTGAGTGCATTGACGTAGGAAATATAGGTGTCCTGAACAATCGCCTGTATCTCAGGTGGAACATCCTGGCGAAAGGTGGTGCTCAAGTTGAAGCTGATTTCGGACACGAGACTTCTATCTGTGATGTCGCGGCCGATACTTCCGTCTTCATCACCGCTATTGACTGGTGTAACGAAATATCTCCCATCGTCTGGCGCTGGTTTCCAGCTGAACTGGTCTCGGAGGACGAATGCCTCGTTGATGGTCATGGGTCATCTGTGCTCGGCGATGGTGCGGATGATGGCTACTGCCTGCTCGGTGGAGTAGGCCCGGAAGCCTGGTGTGGGGGCATGGTTGTCTCTTGGTGTCTAGAGGATGTTGACGGATTGCTGGAGTACCTGGGCGATCTCGTGCATCTGTGAGAACGGCTGGCCTCCGACTTCCGTGAGATCAGGTGTTCTGGTGTAGATCGTTCTCGCGTTGAGCTCTCTTGATCCCCATCTCAGCCTCAACCAAGGGCTCACCGCGGGCAGTGGTGTCATAGACCAACATCCGATCATCGTCAGAGGTGACGATATCTTTGACCCGCTCGGGCGTAATCAACTGTACCCCCTTAGGGTCGCCAAGTCGAGGAAGTGGATCTCGGGTTACAGGATCCCCCAGCCACACATCGATCATGGCGTGCGCAGTTAGGTACTCAAGAATCTCACACGCTCTTTGTAGGGCGGCATATTCATCGAGATTCTCCATAGATTGAACAGTAGTGAGGACTTCCAACCCGCTTGTCTCGCCCTCCATTCCCATAAAAAGCACTTCGGCAACAGTAGAATGAGTCATAGTGCTGGACTTCCTTTCAGTGGAATCCTATACTTTCGTCCACCCTCAGAAACTCGAAGATATGGTCCAGCGTGAACCGGGTCCCACGCATCCGGCCAGCCGAGTTCATACATAATTACTTCCCCTCGAACATGAGGGTTCTCAAATTTAATCCCATTGGGTTCTTTCTTGGGCGTGCCAACAATCCAATCGTCCGGAATGATATCGAGAATATCTTCGGCGGGGCGTCCTCGCATGCTCTGAACGTCGGGGAACGGACCTCCGGGGCGTGGCTTGTTTCTGCTGTGAGCGTGACTTCCGTTTTTCTTTGGTGGGGCGCCTCTGCTTCCTGCAGCAGCTGGCCTGGCTTCGGTTCTGGCTGCTGCTTGTTCGGTGGCTTGGGATGCTTTCTTGCCTCCTTGTCTTAGGGCGGTGCGGGTGGCGGCCATGTCTCTGGCGGTGGTGCGGGCGATGGTGTGGGCGCCGGCTCCCAGGGCTGATCCGGGGATGAAGGTCAGGGCGAAGTCGAACAGGTCCCAGGCTAGCTGGCCGGCGGTGACGTTGCTGAGGTAGGAGGAGGTCGCCGCCGCAGGGTTGTGGATGAAGGAGGCCAGGCCGTGGCCGTGGGCCGCGGCCCATGTCAGGACGCCGGTGGCTCCCATGGCCAGGGCGAAGGTGGATCCGGCTGTCATCAGCAGTGTCACGCCCAGCGCCGTGACCAGGATCTGCCCTGTCGGTCCCAGCAAGTCCCACCACGTGGCCAGCTTGTCGAGCAGACCCGCGAAGAACGCCGAGTCACTGTCACCGAACAGAAGCGAGGACCCGATCGCCTGGGCAGCCACCACCCCGCACCACAGGCACAGCAACCCCGCCACGGCTGAGACCGTCAGCGCCAAGACGGCGAAGGCCCAGCGCGCTGCGGGCTCGACCCCGGGGGTGGTGGCGGCCATGGCGTCACGGCGGGTCTCCATCACCTGGGCAGCGGTGAGCCGGCCCTCGATCATGCGCTGGGGGCGGGTCATGCGCCAGTCTGTGTAGCCACGGGCGATCACGGCCAGGTCGCTGTAAGACAGCACCACCAGGGCCACGACCGCCTCGATCGGAGCCCGCACGAAGGCCGGACCCCCAATCACCGGCAGCAAGGACGCC
>NZ_MSKL01000004.1:0-22637 GCF_001937665.1 Actinomyces oris
TCCTGGGCGGCGCCGCCGGGGTGCGGCGGGGGAGCGTCGTCATCCTGGGCGGAGGCACCGCCGGCCTGAGCGCCGCGCGGGTCGCCGCCGGCATGGGCGCTGACGTCACCGTCTTCGACGTCGACCCGCTGCGCATGCGCCGGATCGAGGAGCTCGACGGCGGGACCATTCGCACCCGCTTCTCCACCGAGCTCGACGTGGCCCAGGCCTGCGCCGGGGCGGACCTGGTCATCGGCGCCGTCCTCGTGCCCGGGGCCCGCACCCCGAACCTCGTCACGCGTGCCATGGTGGAGACCATGCGGCCCGGCAGCGTGCTGGTCGACATCGCCATCGACCAGGGAGGCTGCTTCGAGGGCTCCCGCCCCACCACCCACTCGGAGCCCACCTTCGAGGTGGACGGCAAGATCTTCTACTGCGTGGCCAACATGCCCGGAGCCGTCCCGCACACCTCCACCTACGCGTTGACCAACGCGACCCTGCCCTACGCCCTGGCCCTGGCCGACGAGGGCTGGCGAGGCGCCATCACGGCGCGCCCCGACCTCGCGCGCGGCCTGAGCACCCACGCCGGGACGCTCTACACCGCTGGGGTCGGCCAGGCCCTGAACATCCCCACGGCGGACGTCGCCGACCTGCTGAGCTGAGCGGTGAGAACCCGTCGCATCCGCTTCGCCGGCGGAACCGATCGCTGGGCGCACGACCTCTACCTGCGTGCCTTCCCCGAGGATGAGCGCCTGCCCTGGGCACTCATCCACCTGCTCAGCCTGCGGCGCGGCATCGACCTCGTCGCCTGGTGGGACGAACCAGCCGGCCCCGCCCACGAGGCCTCCCCGGACCCCGTCGCCCTGACCTGGAGCGTGCGCCGCCCCCGCTCCCGTCTGCTCTACCTCTTCTACCTCGCCGTCGACGACGCCGCCCGCGGTCGGGGCCTGGGCACCCGCCTCCTGGCCGAGCTCGAGCGCCGTCACCCCGGCTGCACCATCGTCCTGGACATCGAACCCGTCATCGCCGAGGCCGACAACGCCGAGCAGCGACGCCGGCGGCTCACCTTCTACGAGCGGGCCGGCTTCAACGACACCGGGTACGCCGTCGTCGACTCGATGGGGGAGTACTGGACCCTCGTGCGGGAGGCGCCGGGAACCACCTTCCACCCCGACGACTTCCGGGACGCCCTGCGCTACCTGGACTGCGGCATGAGCTCGGCCCGCGTCATCGCGCGCCAGCGGACATAGGTGAGACACAGGTTCATCCCATAGTCTCCAGTCATGACAAGGACTCACCACTATAACGGTCTCAAGACCGCCGTCCTCCTGGGCGGCATGTGGAGCCTGCTCCTCCTGATCGGCTACGTACTGGCCCGGGCCACGGGTTCCGCCGTCTGGCTGATCATCGCGCCGGTCTTCGGCCTGGTGCAGACCGCCTACGGCTTCTGGAACTCCGACAAGATCGCGGTGCGCGCCATGGGGGCCATTGAGGTCACCGAGGACCAGCAGCCCCAGATGTACGCCATTGTGCGTGAGCTCTCCGCCGCCGCCGGACAGCCCATGCCACGCCTCTACGTGGCCCCCACGATGAGCCCCAACGCCTTCGCCACCGGCCGCAGTCCCTCGCACGCCGCCGTGTGCTGCACCCAGGGCATTCTTCAGCTCCTCAATGAGCGCGAGCTGCGCGGCGTCCTGGGGCACGAGCTCTCCCACGTCTACAACCGAGACATCCTCACCTCCTCGGTGGCCGCGGGCATCGCCGGAGTCATCTCCTCGATGATCACCATGACCCTGTGGTTCGGCGGCGGCAACCGGCGCGACCGGGACGGTGGCAGCATCATCACCGTCCTGCTGCTCTCGCTCCTGGCGCCCCTGGCCGCCGCCATCACCCAGTTCGCCATCTCCAGGACCCGCGAGTACGACGCCGATCACGACGGCGCCGAGCTCACCCAGGACCCGCTCGCCCTGGCCAGCGCACTCAGCAAGCTCGAGTCGGGTATCTCGCGCGTGCCCATGGGGCAGGACCCGCGCCTCGAGCCGGTCTCCTCCATGATGATCGCCAACCCCTTCGGGAGTCTGCGCAACCTCTTCGCCACCCACCCGCCCATGGACAAGCGCATCGCCCGTCTCGAGCAGATGGCAGGGTACTGACGGTGCCTCTGTCCGTCGTCGGCGGGCTGCCGCGTCCTTCCGGCTGCCGTGTCGGGCTAGCCCCACCAAGGTCTTTCCAGGTGGCAGGATTGGGCGTGATTCCAGGCCTGAGGAAGATGGGGGGCATGAACCGATCAGTATGGGCCGCGCGCTACCGCCGACTCGGCCGGGATGCCGCCTTCCTCTTCCTCAGCGGGCCACTGAGCCTGTTCGCCTTCTGCCTCGTCCTGCCGCTGACCGCAGCCGGTGCGGGCACCGTCATCATCGGGATCGGCCTCTTCCTCCTGATCCTGGCGTTGAGCATCTCCGGGGGCTTCGCCAACCTGGCCCGTCTCCGTGTGGCGCGTCTGGACGGGCGTGACCCCAGACCTGGCGCTTACCTGTCTCCTGTTCCGGGGGCCTCCGCGCGCCGTCGGCTCCTCCGGCGTCTGCATGACCCTCAGCGCTGGATGGACCTGCTGTGGGTCATCGTCTACTTCCCGGTCTCCCTGGTCACCTGGATCCTCGCCGTCGGATGGCTGGCACTGGCCGTGGGTGGTTTATTCTCCCCCGTTATCGACGTCATTCTTGAGTTGATTCGTAACGCGTCCATCGGAGACCAGAGTCAGAGTCTCGCCGAGTTTCTGGGCCTGTATCCGCCCCTGCTCTGGGAGATCGTCATCCACCTGAGCGCCGGCGTCATCTTCTCCCTGACCGCCCCCTTCGTCCTACGGGGCCTGGCCGCCATGCAGTCGGGGCTCATCCGCGCCATGCTCTCCTGGCGCAGTGAGGTCGATCGCCTCGAGCAGATGGCCAGGTACTGATGGCGACCCTGACCGTCGTCGGCGGACTACCGGCAGTCGGCAAGACCACCGTCTGCCGGGAGATCCTGCGCCTGCGGGCCGAGGCGCGGCCGCAGAGCCGACCGCCGACCTGGCTGCGCATCGACTCCATCGAGCAGGCCCTGCGGGACAGCGGCGAGATGCTCCCCGGCATGCCCGCAGGCGCCGGATACTACGCGGCCGCCGCCGTCGCCCGAGACGTCCTGGCCTCGGGCGGAGACGTCCTGGTCGAGTGCGTCAACCCGCTGCCCCTCACCCGCAGCCTGTGGGAGGAGACAGCCTCAGACCTGGGCGCCCGGTATCTCGCCGTCGAGCTCACCTGCTCCGATACGGCCGAGCACCGCCGCCGCGCCCAGCAACGGGTCAGCGACATTAAGGGACTCGAGCTGCCGGACTGGCGGGCGGTGCAGCACCGCGACTACGCACCCTGGCCCGAGGCCGACCTCCGCCTCGACACCGCCCGGCTCACCGCCCTCGAGGCGGCCCGGGTCGTCATCCGCGCGGGCAGTGCCGGCAGCTAGTTCTGCGGCCCCAGGCACAGGGCGATGTCGGCCCCGATGCTGGAGTCGTAGCGACCCCCGTTGGACGGAATACGGCGCATGTGAAACTGGTAGACGGTTTCGGGTTCAGGGGTACCGGCCTTCTTGCAGAGCTCGGCGTAGTGGTCGTACGCCGTCTGGCCCGTGGATGACTCGCTGACATCCTTGAGAACGGCCAGCACGGGATAGGTTCCCGAGCTCGCGCAGTCGGTGATGACTGCCTCCTTCTCCAGGTGCGCCTTGTCATTGATGACGACGCAGTCACCGGTCCGGACGCGGTTGACCGCGCGCTGCGGATCCGCTTCCGGGTCTGGATCGGCCAGGCACAGATAGTCCTCTCCGGTGTCGTAGACGCTCGTGGTTCCGGGGACGGGAACGCACTTCCCCGGCTCATCGACCCGCCCCGTCACCTTGAACTCGGCTTCAGCGGAGGTGCAGCTGGTGATGGATGGGTCGTTGCTCGAGGTGACGACGTGCGCCAGACAATGACCAGTCTTCGCGTTCTCGATGGAGGAGGAGGTGACTATCCACCAGCCCAGGAGGCCCACAGCGGCGAACACGGCGGCTCCGATACCGATCGGAATGAGGACCCGTGCCCACCTCCACCGCGGACGATGCGGATGCTCGGGCAGCGGCATCTGCGGGAAGAACTGCGCCGGCTGCGGCGAAGTCCGCGGTGAAGGAATGCTCATGGGGCGCTTTCGGAGAAGGACGATGAACGATGTGCATGAGGACGCTCCCCGGATACTAACCGGACGGCAGTGTCCGTGTTGCCGTTGGCAGCGGCCTCGCCAGTGATGATGAGATAGGGGAGTGGACAGCCCGCCCCTGACCGTCGACGACATCACCCAGCGCATCAGGGCCGCCATCGACGCCGGTGAGCTGCACGGCGTGACGGCCGGACCGGTCGAGCGACTAGGGGCCGGCGAGAGCTACACGGCCTGGCGAATCGGCTCCGGCGAGCAGGCCCGGGTCCTGCGCCTTCCGCGGCACCTGCCTCATGACATGCCCCGCTCCATGGAGACCGAGTTCGAGGTTCTCAGACGCGTCCCGCCCGAACTGGGAACCAGTGCCGTCGGCCTGGAGACCAGTGCCGACAATCCGCTCGGCACCCCCTACATGGTGACCACCCACGTCCCCGGCCGGGCGCTGCGCGCCACCGACTGGAACCGGCGACTCGCCACTGCCCTCGCCCACCAGCTCGCCCGCCTGCACGAGGCCCTCGCCTCAGGTCCCCCGCCCTCGGCCGCCTTCGTGCCAAGCGCCGGCGAGCAGGGGGAGGAGCTGCTGACCTGGTGGGGGGAGCACCACCCGGAGACACTCGCCGACCCCCGCGTCCGTGCACTCCTGCCCGCCTGGAGCCGCGAGCTCACCCGCCTCGCCCCGGCCTTCGAGGCGGTCCCCACCCACCCGCTCATCCACGGCGACGCCGTCGCCACCAATGTCGTCCTCGGCCCCGACGGCCTGCCACGACTCATCGACTTCGAGTGGTCCGGCCCCGGAGATGCCGCCAAGGACCTGGCCCTCATCGGAGGCCGGGTGACCGGCGGGCCCTGGTACCTGCCCATGACGCCCGACGACGTCGCCGCCTTCGTCGCCGAGTACGTGCGGCTCGCGCAGGACGCCGGTGCCACTGATCCGCAACGGCTGCTGGAGCGCCGCGACGCCTATGAGCTCCTCGACCGTATGGGCAACCTCCTGTACTGCCTCAGCCGCCCCGGTGAGGCCCGCTATGGGAGGTGGGCCGGTGAGCTCGCCCACAGCCTGACCGCACGACTCGGTGGCTGAGCCGCCCGCTGCCTCAAGGCCGTGTCGGGCTAGCCCCACCAAGGTCCCGCCAGGTGGCAGGATTGGGCGTGATTCCAGGCCTGAGGAGGATATGAGGCATGAACCGATCGATATGGGCGGCGCGCTACCGGCAGCTCGGCAGGGACGCCGCCTTCCTCCTCCTCAGCGGGCCACTGAGCCTGCTCGCCTTCTACCTCGTCGTGCCGCTGACCGCCCTCGGCGTGGTCACCACCATCGTTTGGGTCGGGCTGCTGCTGCTCGTCATCGACCTGAGCATCGCTGGGGGCTTCGCCAACATCGCCCGCCTCGCCGTGGCGCGCGTGGACGGACGCGAGCCGGTGCCCGGCGGCTACCTCAAGTCCGAGCCGGGAGTCTCCGCACGCCGTCGGCTCTTCCAGCGCCTGCGCGACCCCCAGCGCTGGATGGACCTGCTGTGGGCCGTCATCTACTTCCCGGTCTCCCTCATCACCTGGATCATCAGCGTCGTGTGGCTGGCCCTGGCCGTGGGCGGCCTGCTGGCCCCCATCGCCGATATCACTCTTGACCTGGTCCTCGACCCGACCATCGGACAGCAGCGTCAGGGGCTGGCTCATCTTCTGGGCCTGCAGCCGGAGCTGCTCTGGGACATCGGATTCAACCTCACCTGCGGCATCGTCTTCTCCCTGACCGCCCCCGCCGTCCTACGGGGCCTGGCCGCCATGCAGACGGGTCTCATCCGCGCCATGCTCTCCTGGCGCAGCGAGGTCAGCCGCCTCCAGACCTCCCGGGCCGCCGTCCAGCGCGCCGAGGCCGACACCCGCCGCCGCCTCGAGCGCGACATCCACGACGGCCCCCAGCAGCGCCTCGTGCGTCTGCGCATGGACCTGGCCCGGGCCCAGCGCCAGGCCGAGAAGGATCCGGCGGCGGCCTCGGCGATCATCCAGGGCGCCATGGATCAGACTCAACAGACCCTCGACGAACTGCGTCAGCTCTCCCGCGGCATCGCCCCACCCGTCCTCATCGACCGCGGCCTGGCGGCAGCCATCACCGAGGCCGCCACCCGCTCCTCCGTCCCCGTCACCGTGAGCACCGAGCTGCCGGACCTGCCCGACCACGTCTCCCAGGCCGCCTACTTCGTGGTCAGCGAGGCATTGGCCAACCTCAACAAGCACTCCGGGGCCACGGCCGCCGGCGTCGATGCCCGCGTCGTCGACGGCGTCCTGCGCGTGAGGATCAGCGACAACGGCATCGGAGGGGCCTCGACCGCCAAGGGACACGGCCTGGCCGGCCTGGTTGAGCGCCTCAGCGGTGTCGACGGTAGGCTCACAGTCACGTCCCCGACCGGCGGGCCGACCACACTGGAGGCGATGATCCCGTGCGCGTTCTGATCGCTGATGACTCCGTCCTCCTGCGGGAGGGACTGGCACTCATCCTGGCCGACGGCGGCCACGAGGTCGTCGGGGGAGTGGGGGACGGCGAGGCCCTCGTGAAGGAGGCCCTGCGGCTGCGACCCGACGTCGTCGTCGCCGATATCCGCATGCCCCCCTCCCACACCGACGAGGGCCTGCGCGCCACCACCCGCATCCGCGCCCAGTGGCCGGGTGCACCCATCCTGCTGCTGAGCCAGTACGTCGTCGCCGGCTACCTGCCCGACCTCCTGGCCGACGGCGGCGGCGCCCTGGGCTACCTCCTCAAGGACCGGGTGGGCGACATCGACGCCTTCCTCGGCGCGGTCGAGCGGGTGGCGCGCGGTGAGCTCGTCCTGGATCCCGACGTCGTCTCCCAGGTCCTCCAGCGAGGCCGGCGCGACGACCCGCTCACCGAGCTCACGCCCCGTGAGCGGGAGGTCCTGGCCCTCATGGCCGAGGGTCACACCAACGCCGGCATCGCCGAGATCATGGTGGTCACCGAGGGGGCCGTGGAGAAGCACACCCAGCGGATCTTCGCCAAGCTCGGCCTGCTGCCCGACGCCGCCGTCCACCGCCGCGTCAAGGCCGTCCTGACGCTGCTGTCGGCCTAGCCGCAGGGGCGGGTGCCTCAGCGGTAGTTGACGAACTGGAGGGCGGCGTCGACGTCGAGGTTCTTCAGCAGGGCGATGACCGCCTGGAGGTCGTCGCGGGACTTGGAGGTCACGCGCACCTCGTCGCCCTGGATCGTGGCCTTGACGCTCTTGGGGCCCTCATCGCGGATCGCCTTGGTGATCCTCTTGGCCACCTCCTGGGTGAGTCCCTCGCGCAGCGGGCAGGCCAGACGATAGATCTTGCCCGAGGGGCGCGGCTCCTTGTCTCCCAGATCCAGGGCCTTGAGGGAGACGCCGCGGCGGAAGAGCTTGGACTCCAGGACGTCCAGGATCGCCATGACCCGCTCGGCCGTATTGGCCTCCAGGGTGATGGTGTCGCCCGACAGGCTCACGGAGGCGTCGACACCGCGGAAGTCATAGCGCTGGGAGATCTCCTTGGCGCACTGGTTGACGGCGTTGTCCACCTCCTGGCGGTCGAGGCGGGAGACGACGTCGAAGGAGGAGTCATTGGCCATGGCGGCAGTCCTTTCCGGGGCGGGACTTCAGTCGACCCGAGTCTAGGCGGGTTGTTCTGTGAGGAGGGTCCTACGGGGGCGATTGGCGCTGCGCGCCGCTGCCTTGCTATTCTTCCACGGCGCCAAGCGATGACCGGGAGGTCGGAGCATGGAGCCAAGGCGGGTTGCCCGAGCGGCCAATGGGAGCTGACTGTAAATCAGCCGCGTAATGCTACGGGGGTTCGAATCCCTCACCCGCCACGGCGATCACTCGTTGATCCCACCTCGCCAACCCGGCGAGGCCCGCAGTGAGCGAAGCCACGGCGGAACGAATTGCCAGAGCGATTCGGATCTGCCTAGGATTCGGCTCGTTGCCCCGATAGCTCAGTCGGCAGAGCGTCTCCATGGTAAGGAGAAGGTCAAGGGTTCGATTCCCTTTCGGGGCTCTCACAGCGGGGGCCACTGGCCCCCATTGTGTTCCTATGGCGAGGTAGCTCAGCTGGTTAGAGCGCACGACTCATAATCGTGAGGTCGAGGGTTCGAGTCCCTCCCCCGCTACGCAAGCTTTCGAGTACAGCGTTCCGTCGCATGCTCGAGGATCGACACGAGGAGACAAACGTGGCCAGCAAGTCCGCCGACGTTCGCCCCAAGATCACTCTGGCCTGCTCGGAGTGCAAGGAGCGCAACTACATCACCAAGAAGAACCGTCGGAACACCCCCGACCGTCTCAGCATCGCCAAGTTCTGCGCTCGCTGCGGCAAGCACACTGAGCACCGCGAGACCCGCTGAGAATCGCCTAGCGATCGCGGTCGCAGCCGCCTTGTGACCGCGGAGCGAGCCCCGTCGACACGATGTCGGCGGGGCTTCGTCGTCTCCTCGGGGCCGGCGCCTAGCATCGGAGGGGTGAACGGTCTCAGCCTCTGTGACGACGCCCTCGAGCGGCTCGCAGCAGTTCTGACCGGGGTACTCGCAACCGGCTCCTCCGAGTCCTCGTCCTGCGAGACGCACCACCGGGCCCTGCGTGGAGCGGCAGCGATTCTTCCCGCTGTGCAGGCCATGCACCAGGTCCAGGGGTGGGTGCGGGACCATCGGGGTGACGCCGCCTGGGAGGGCCTGGTGCACCGCCGTTGCCGGATGAGCGCGAGCCCGGCGGGAGCCGAGGCGGCCACGGGGCGTGCCGTGCCCGATGGAGTATCGATCCGGCAGGTCGAGCGCGCGGGGTGGGAGCTCATCCAGGCGACGGTCGAGGTGTCGGTGACGGGCCGGCGCTGGTGCGTGACCCACGAGCTCGCCCGCCGTACCCGGTCGCCTCAGCCGGACGCCGTCGAGAACGGGAAACTCACGGCCTCCGGGGATGGATTTGATACGCTATCCGATTCCAGCTTCTACCGGCTCTCCTACGCTGATATCGCCTCCTGGGCGGAGGTCAGCGGAGATCGGAACCCCATCCATCTCCTGCCCGGCAGAGCATCCGAGGCTGGGCTGTCGGCCGGTTCCGGTGAGGTCGTCGCTCATGGCCTGCTGCTCGGGGCGATCAGTCTCGCACTCGTCGAGTCTTCGCCTCGACGGCAGATAAGCCTGGTATTCATTGGTTCTGCTGATGTTCCTGAGTCCGAGTACGGCGCGGAGGGGCTGTGGGTGACGCTCGCTGTTGATCCCACCAGTGGAGACATCGCTCAGGGGCGGCGGCCCATCCTGCGGCGTCGATGACGCCGCCACCCCATGACCGCTGCCGGAGGACGACGCAGGCGCCCATTCCCCCTATCGCAGCATGAGGGAATAATGATTGCCTGCTGGAGGGAATTTTGACGGCGATTCATTGTTGTCTTGAAGGATGTGAGATGAGAAGGTGGAAACGAATTATCAGCCACTTCCCAATCATCGGTCAACGGGGATGATAGCGTAACAAAGGTGGGTATTTTGATTGTCAATCTGACGTATGTCAGGTGACATGAAGTCAGTGTCCGAATTGTTTTCCCGTACGAGTTCCAGTTTCCTAAATCCGCTGAGCAGCAAGGAAAAGTGGGGGTGTGACATGTGTTTTCAAGGATGTCCGATGTTGTGGGGCACTGCGCTGGGGTGCTGGGGCTCCGACCGAGTGTGATAAAAAAGAAGCAGAGCCGCGCTTGTGTGAAAGCCAAAGGCAGACAACAAGTTCGCGCTTGAGGGTTCACGGCCTATCCGGGTCGGTGCTGAGAGGAGTCGATAAAGGTGATTACCGCAGAGCGGACGATGGTGGAGACGACGGCCTACGCCGAGGACGTTGAGATGACGTGGACTCAGAGCGATCAGGAGGCCGTTGAGGCCACCTACAACCAGGAGTCGGCCGGTTCGCCCGAGCGCGGCCGGGGGCTGGTGGGCGGCTGCGGCCAGGAATCCACCTCGAGCTGCGGACAGAACGACTCCTCGGAGCAGGAGGGCTTCCGTCGACTCGATGAGATCGAGATGGATGCCTGGCGGTCCTTCCTGGCGGCCTCCACCTCGGTCACAGCCCGCCTCAACCGCGAGCTCGAGGCCGGATGCGGCATCTCCATGCACGAGTACGAGATCCTGGTGCGCCTGTCCGAGGCGCCCGACCACACCCTGCGCATGTCCACTCTTGCCGAGCACGTCTCGCACTCCCGCTCGCGGCTGACTCATACGGTCCGGCGCTTGGAGAGCGTGGGGTACGTCGAGCGCAGCTCCTGCGACTCCGACCGCCGCGGTGTCAACTGCACCTTGACTCAGGAGGGCTTCGACTTCCTGCGCGAGGCGGCTCCGGTGCACCTCGACGGCGTGCGCCGTCACGTCGTCGACCGCCTCAGCCGTGAGCAGCAGGTCGCCTTGGCCGAGCTCATGCGAGTCATCGCTCAGGCCCCGGACTCCTCCGGGTTCTCGGCGGCCTCGGCCTCCTGACGCTCCTGCGCACCCACCTGCGCGATCAGTGGGCGTCGTCAGTCGGTTTCGCCACCGGCGGCGGCGCCCACAGGTCTGTCCAGAGCACCTCCAGGTCTGCCAGAAGTCGGCGCAGCAGCGGCAGGGAGATACCCACGACGCCGTGGGGGTCGCCATCGATCCCCTCGATGAAGGCTCCGCCCAGTCCATCGATGGTGAAGGCGCCGGCGCACCACAGCGGCTCACCGGTGGCGATGTAGGCCTCGACCTCGGCCGGCGACGGGGAGCCGAAATGGATGGTGGCCGAACTGACCCCCTCGGCGATGGCGCCGTCCGCAGTGCGCACCAGGAAGTGTCCCGTGTGCAGGGTGCCGGTGCCTCCGCTCATCATCTGCCAGCGCTCACGGGCTTGAGCCGCATCGGCCGGCTTGCCGACGACCTGACCGGAGATCTCCAGCATGGAGTCGCAGCCCACGACCACCTCGGCCTCCTGCGGGTCGGTGGATGCCATGACGTCGAGCGCCTTGGCCCGAGCCAGGGCCTGCACCTGCTCGGCCGCGCTCGGGGCTGTCAGCCCTGCGTCGCGGCGCCGCTGGATCAGCTCGCCGAGCATGGCCTCCTCATCAACGCTGGAGACTCGCACCAGCGGGTCGACGCCGGCGGCTCGCAGGGTGGCCAGGCGGCCGGATGACTTCGAGGCCAGGAGAATCACGCCGTCAGCCTATACGTGCCGGTAGGCTCGGACCATGAGCCCAGGCGGTAGCCCCTTCTCACGACTCGACACCGTTCCCGTCACCGGATCCACCCAGGACGACCTGCGCGCGGCCCTCACGGGGTCTGAACGTGGAGCCTGGCCGCACCTGTCGGCACTCCGGGCGCTGAGGCAGACCGCAGGCAGGGGGCGATCCGGACGCGCCTGGGTCACCCCCGACGACGGCGGCGCCCTCCTGGTCTCCGTGGTCCTGCGGCCCCTCGTTCCCGTTGACTGCCTGACGTGGCTGCCGCTGCTGGGTGGCCTGGCCGTCCGCGATGCTCTGGCCCCCCTTGTCGAGGATCTGCCCTGGCGGGTGGGGACCAAGTGGCCCAATGACGTCGTCGCCGTGCCTGATGACCCAGCAGTCGTGCCCGCGGTACCCGGCTGGGCCGGCACGCGCAAGGTCGCCGGCGTTCTCAGTGAGCTCGTCACTCCGGAAGGCCCCGACGGGTGCGCGCCTCGGGGGCTCGCACCCGATGCGGTCCCCGCCGACCGTGACGAGGCTCCGATGGTTATCCTCGGCATCGGCGTCAACATCGGGCAGGCGGCTGAGGACCTGCCGGTCCCCTGGGCCGGCTCCCTGTGCACGCTCGGTGCCGTCGGCGCGGGCGGTGGAGGTGCGTGCGCGGACACTGCGGAGGTCGTTCTCGCGGCGATCGGCCATCAGTTGGTTCAGCTCATCGGTCAGTGGGAGGAGGCCGGTGGGGACGTCGACGCCGGGGACGGCGCACTCGGGCGCAGGCTGCGTGCGGCGCTGACCACCCTGGGGAAGCGGGTCAGTGTCCAGGCTCCTGACGGTGAGCTCAGCGGACTCGCCGTCGACGTCACCCCCGCCCTCGTGCTGCGCAATCAGGGCGGTGACACCGAGGTCCGCGCCGGCGATGTGACCCTCGTGCGTGTGAGGGGCTGAGTGCCAGGAGCCGTGAGAACCGCGAACTCGTTGCCGCTCCATGTGGTCGGTCGCTCAATGGGCATAGGCGTGTGATCTGCGCTACTGTGGCAGGGTGACATTAGACAGCCAAGCGAGCGAGGGGCGCGCACCGGACTCCCACGGGGTCGGGGGCGAGGCTGCTGCTGAGGTGGACCCTGAGGGGCGGACCACCTTGGTGGGGCATGAGTGCCTGCTGCTGGGGGCGTCCCCCAGCCTCACCCTGACCGAGGTGGCTCAGCGGGCCGGAACCAGCATGGAGATGGCGCAGAAGTTCTGGCGCGCCATGGGCTTCGCCGACGTCGACCCCGATGCGATTCACTTCACCGAGCAGGATGTCGCCGCGCTTCAAGACACCGTGGCGCTCATCGACGAGACCAGCGACTCCTCCCTGGCCTCGGCCAGCGTGCTCGAGCTCCTCAGAGCCCAGTCCTACACCATGGACCGGCTGGTCCTGTGGGAGCTGGAGACCTTCGTCACCGACCTCAGTGAGCGTCTCGGGCTGGACGACACCTCCGCACGGCTGGTCGCCCTCGACCGTATCGATGGCCTCGTGGAGCTCTTGTCGCGCCAGCTGACCTACGTGTGGCGCCGTCACATGGCCTCCATCCTGGGACGCACCGACGCCGAGGTGTCGACCCGGGGCAGAGAGGACACCGGTCCCGACCTCTACCCGCTCATCCGCTCCCTGGGATTCGTCGACATCGTCTCCTTCACCCAGCGCGCTCAGGGCATGAGTAAAGCCGCCCTGACTCACATGCTCGAGGGCTTCGAGAACACGGCCCGGGACGTCATCACATCCCGGGGGGCGCGGGTGGTCAAGACGATCGGGGACGCCGTCATGTACATCTCCGATGACCTTCTGATCGCCGCCGACGTCGTCACCGCCCTGGTCGATGAGCTCCAGAAGGGGCCGGACGCGATCCGGGTTCGAGCCAGCCTCGTCGAAGGGCGGGTCATCTCCCGCTCCGGGGACGTCTTCGGCCCCACCGTCAACCTGGCCTCACGGCTTGTGGACGCGGCCGAACCCGGCAGCATCCGTCTGGATGAGTCAACTGCCATGGCCATTCTCCGCTCGTCTCAGGCGGATCGGTACCGGGTGGGGCAGTGCCATGAGGTGGTGGCCAAGGGGCTGGGGCAGATTGTGCCCTGGTCGCTGGAGAGAACCTCGCCGACCCGTCTCTGAGCCGTAGGACCGGGATCGCGGTTCCGTTACCATCTCGTGATTCTTTGTTCGCTCAGCTCTTGAAGGAGCAACGTGGAATCGAGGTTTTCCGCGGTATCCTCACGGAAAAGTGTTCTGGGCGTGGGAGAGCGGGGGAGTCGCCGTCCCGGCAGTGGTCACGTCTTGGTATCTTCTCCACCTCTGGGACGATGGCGGTGGGGGTGTGTCGTCACCTAACATCGCGGATGTGACAACTGTTCTGCTCGTCGAAGACGACCCTGCCATCTCCGAGCCCCTCGCCCGCGCCTTTGGACGCGAGGGCTATGAGGTCCTGACTCATGGCACCGGTAAAGGCGCCCTCGAGGAGGTCTCGGCCGCTGACATCATCGTCCTGGACCTGGGGCTGCCGGACATCGACGGCCTGGACGTGGCCCGTCAGGTGCGGGCCCAGGGCCTGACCATCCCGATCCTCATGCTCACCGCGCGCAGTGAGGACTCCGACCTCGTCGTCGGTCTGGACGCCGGGGCCGATGACTACGTCACCAAGCCATTCCGCCTGGCCGAGCTGCTGGCTCGCGTGCGGGCGCAGGTCCGCCGTGCCTCGGGGGAGGCCACGGAGGATGAGCTGAGTGTCGGAGAGATCCGGGTCGACGTCGCCGCTCACCGGGCCTTCGTCGGCTCGCGTGAGCTGCAGCTGACGACCCGGGAGTTCGAGCTGCTCCGGGTCCTGGTGCGCGCCGGCGGTGAGGTCGCCTCCGGTGAGGACATCCTCAAGGAGGTCTGGGGCGAGGATCCCACCGGGAGTCCCCAGACCCTTCAGATGCACGTGACCTGGCTGCGTCGCAAGCTCGGTGACGATGAGGAGCGGCCAGCGCTTCTGCTGGCCCAGGGGGAGGGTTACCTTCTGACCGCCGGCTGAGCCGCTGACCGGGAGGGCCTCCCGGAACGGGGTGCTGGAGGCTGCAGCCGCCTCGACACACCGATCGAGGCTGAAGGGGGACTTGCCATGCGTCGTTACGCCATGACGATGACGATGTCGGCGGTGTCCGTGGCGGTCCTCCTGCTGGGGCTGCCACTGGGGGGCGCCTGGATCGTCAGCGCGTTGCGCTCCGCCGGAGGCGGTGACCGGGTCACCATCATCGGTACGGTCGTCCTCACGGTTCTGGTGCTCACCGGCACCGCACTGACGGCGGCCTCCGTCGTGGCCTCCCGGGTGTCCAGACGCATCTCGGCCCCACTCATCTACCTGGCCGCCGAGGCCGAGCAGCTCGGCAGTGGTCAGGTCCGTCCGCGGCTGCGCTCCTCGGGGATCGAGGAGATCGACCTGGTCCAGGCCGAGCTCGTGCGTTCGGCGGAGCGCGTGGCCGGACGCATCGCCGCCGAGCGGCAGTTCGCCTCCGACGCCTCCCACCAGCTGCGCACGCCGCTGACCAGCCTGTCGCTGCGCCTGGAGGAGATCGAGCTGCTCGCCGGTGAGGAGGAGGTGCGCGCAGAGGCCCACGCCTGCCTGGAACAGGTCGAGAGGCTCACCGGCGTCGTCGAGGACCTGCTCAAGGTCTCACGCCGCACCGGAGGCGGCACCACGGAGGCCCTGCACCTCAAGGACATCTTCGCCCAGCAGCGTGAGGAGTGGGAGCCGGCCTTCGAGCAGGCCGGGCGCACCATCACCTTCTCCGACGAGATCAGCCACCCGGTCCTGGCCACTCCCGGATCCCTGGCTCAGGTCCTGGCCACTGTCATCGAGAACTCCTTGCGCTACGGAGCCGGGACGACCTCGGTGAGCGTGCGCAGCGCCAACGGCGGTCACGCGGTCTTCGTCGATATCGCCGACGAGGGCGACGGCGTGGCCGAGGACATCGCGCCACACGTCTTCGAGCGGCACGTCTCCGGCTACGGCTCCACCGGTGTCGGGCTGGCGCTGGCCAAGGACCTTGTCGAGGCCGACGGCGGCCGTATCGAGCTGTCCCAGCGCAGTCCGGCCGTCTTCTCCATCCTCCTCAACGCCGTCCCCAAGTCCCTGGACCCCAATAACGTCCTGCCGCAGGGCGCGCTGGTCTCCGTCGGTCGACGTCGTCGCTTCTGACTCGCTGCTGACCGCTCGCGACATGGCGAGGACGCAGCGTGGGCTTCGAGGACTGAACCCGGGTTCAGTCCTCGAAGCCCACGGTGTGCGTCCACTCAGAGGCGTCAGGACTTCTGGCGGCGGGACTTGATGAGCTTCGAGACGCCGGAGATGAGCATCGGAGCCACCGAGATGAAGACGATCATGAGGATCATGGCGTCGATGTTGTCCTGGATCCACTTGATCGTTCCCAGGAAGTAACCCAGCCAGGTGATGCCGAAGGCCCAGAACGTGGCGCCCAGGATGTTGAAGGTGATGAAGTGGCGGTAGTTCATCTTGCCGACACCGGCGATGACGGGCGTGAAGGTGCGTACGATCGGCACGAACTGAGCCAGGGTGACGGCCTTGCCGCCGTGGCGCTCGAAGAAGTCCGAGGTGCGGTCCACGTGCTCCTGCTTGAACAGGCGTGAGTCGGGCTTGTTGAAGATCGCGGGTCCCGCCTTGCGGCCGATGAGGTAGCCGGTCTGGTTGCCGGCAATGGCCGCGAGCCACACGAGGGGGGCCGCCACCCAGATGGGGACGGGAACTCCTTCGGCCGGGTTGGTCTCGCCGATGGCCACGAACATCCCCAGGGTGAACAGCAGTGAGTCACCGGGCAGGAAGAAGCCGATGAGCAGGCCGGTCTCGGCGAAGATGACGAGCATGACGCCGAGGATGGCCCAGGGGCCGATCCAGCCGACGAAGGCTTTGATGATGAAGGTGGCATCGAGCCACTCGGGGCCGAGCATCGGTGCGTGGGCGGAGGGGAGGGCGGCGGGCAGATTCAGCGCCGGGGCCAAGGCGGTCAGGGCAGTCACCGTGCAAGGCTAAACGGTGCCCCGGCGGCCATGCCGTGAGAGCGATCCCCTCCGGGCTGTGGAATCGGGCACCCCGATATCGCAGCCTGCTGCGCTGGTTCTGTCGGGCGTCAGGGGCGAACCGAGACGGGGACGGTGCGGGGCTCAGTCCCGCTGCCGGCCTGCCCCTGGGGACTGGAGCTGTCGGTGTCGTCGTCGCCGGGGGAGCGGTCCTTGTGTCCAGTGAAGACGATGTAGTGGTAGAAGACGAACCGGAATGCCGTCCCCAGGCCGAAGCCGACGACGTAGGCCGCGATGTTGTCCGCCAGCGGCGAGGTCAGCCCCAGGACGTGGTGGGTGAAGAGCAGACAGAACTGCGTGATGGCGATGCCGCCCAGGTTGGCCAGGATGAACAAGGTGGCCTCACGCGCGACGTTCTTCTGGGTGCGGCCCCGGTAGGTCCAGTAGCGGTTCGCGATCCACGAGAAGACGGTCGCGATCGAGGACGCCATCAGCTGGGCGGAGTTCGGGTGACCGGAGAGGAATCCGGTGGGGCCGTGCTGGAACAGGTTGAACAGGCCGACGTCGATCACGTAGGCCGCAGCGCCCACCATGCCGAACTGCATGAACTCCTTGACCAGGGCGATGAGCCTCTGCGTCAAGGAATTGCCGGAGGAAAGCGTCATGGCGGGCATCCTATGTCGATGACAGTCAGGTCATGCAAGCCGAGGCCGTTCACGGAACCCAGTGAATACTGACACTGCCCAAGTCCCACACCCAGGAGACCCAGAACAGCTGGCCGGTGACGCAGGCCGCCAGCAGCGCCAGTCGCCTGCGGGTGGTGCCGGCCGCCGCGGCCAGCGCCCAGCCCGCTGGGGCCAGAGGCAGCAGGAGACGCAGCACCGACGTCGTCGGGTCGAAGAAGGCCAGGAGGTAGAGCAGGTAGCCCAGGCACCAGAACCAGGCCGCAGGTCCCAGGGCCCGCAGCCCCGGGGCGCTCAGCAGCAGGCCCACCGTGGCCAGCACGACGGTCAGCAGGGCCAGGGCCAGATGCGGGCCCACCCAGTCGCCCAAGCGGGTCGCCCACTGCACGACGGGCGCCAGGTCCGCGCCGCGCCAGGAGGTCTCAGTGGCGGTGTAAGCATCCTGCCGGCCCGTGACCAGCCAGGCGATGACCGGCCAGCTCAGGGCTGCCGAGCAGGTGAGCAGTGCCAGCGCCAGCAGCCGTCGACGCGCGCCCGGTACTTGAGGGGTGTGGTCGGGCAGAAGACGTGGGAACCAGGAGGATGGGACCCAGCCCCGGGCGCAGGCCACCTCCCAGACCCACCACAACCCCAGCGCCGCCCCCAGCGGGACACCGACGGGGCGGGCGAAGCAGGCGGCCAGCGCGAGGGGAATCGCAGTCAGTGCCCGCCCGCGGCTCGCCAGCCACAGTGTCAGCCCCACCAGTACCAGCCCCAGGGACTCGGCGTAGGGGACCTGGAGAATTGCGGCGCACGGCGAGGACCAGACCAGCGCCACCGCCCACAGGGAGGCCCGCCTCCCCGTCATCGGTGAGAGCCAGCGGTCCATGACGACCGCCGCTAACGCCGAGGCCAGGATCGACACGATGGTGGCGCGCACGTAGAAGGACCAGCCGGTCCAGCCCAGCAGGGAGGCCAGGGCGCTCAGCAGCGGCATGAAGGCCCAGGTGTTCTGGGTGATCCGCCCGTTGGCGCCCACGGGCAGCCGATCCGGGTAGCCCTCCTCAAGGATCCGGTTGTACCAGCCGGCGTCCCAGAAGCGCATGTGCTCCTCCCAGGACGGTGCGGCCCCGGCCCACGGGGTGGCGGGTGTGTCCTGGGCGCCCAGCCGCAGGATGACGAAGGTCAGGGCGCTCGCCGCGGCCCAGACCGCCAGGACCTGCAGCCGGTGGTGAGGACTCGAGGGCGCGCCGCGAGTCGAAGGCGAGTGCGGGGTCTGCTGGGCGGTGGAGGACTCTGAGACGGGTGGGGTCACGGCTCCCACCCTACGGTCTGGACCCGAGCGCGGTGAGAATGCGCGGTGGGCGGGTAGCCTTGAGGCGTGAGCGTACCCATCGTTGCCGTGATTGGAGGCGGGCAGCTGGCCCGCATGATGCAGGAAGAGGCCAGTGCCCTGGGTATTCACCTGAGGGCATTGGTGGAGGCCGCGGACGGGTCCACCGGACAGGTGACCCCGGACGCTCCCGTCGGGGCCGCCGACGACGAGGCGGCCGTGCGTGCCGTCGTCGCCGGGGACGGTACTCAGGGACTCGGAGGGGAACCGGCTGCGGTCCTCACTTTCGAGCACGAGCACCAGGACTCAAGCCTTCTGGAGCGTCTCCAGGACGAGGGCGTCAGCGTCCAACCCACGCCGCAGGCCCTCGAACTGGCTCGCGACAAGCTGGCCATGCGTCGGGCCATGAGCGAGGCCGGGCTTCCGCAGCCAGCCTGGGCGGAGGTCGGCGGACCGCAGCAGGACAGCGCTGAGCAGATGGCCGACGCCGTTGAGGCCTTCGCCGGCGAGCACGGCTGGCCCGTGGTGCTCAAGACGCCGCGCGGAGGTTATGACGGTCACGGGGTCCTGCTGGTGCGCAGCGCCGAGTCCCTGCGCGAGGGTGAGGCGGCCGAGTGGATCGCCTCGGTGGCCCGTGCTCGAGCCGGTCAGGGTGACGGACGTGGTACCGGTGGGGGAGGCAGCCTCGGCGGGGCGGCGGTGACCAGTCTCCTGGTGGAGCAGGCGATCCCCTTCACCCGTGAGCTCGCCGTCCTGCTGGCCCGCACCCCCAGTGGGCAGGTGGCGGTGTGGCCGGTGGCTCAGACGGTCCAGGAGGACGGTATGTGCGCCGAGGTGCTGGCGCCGGCACCCGGTCTCGACTCGGTCGCCGTCGAGGAGGCCGAGCTCATCGGCCGCACGGTCGCCGAACGTGCCGGGGTGACCGGAGTGCTCGCCGTCGAGCTCTTCGCCGTGGAGACCTTCGGGGAGCCCACGCGCCTGTACGTCAACGAGCTGGCGATGCGTCCCCACAACTCCGGTCACTGGACCCAGGACGGGGCCGTCACCAGCCAGTTCGCCCAGCATCTGCGGGCGGTTCTCGACCTGCCACTGGGTGCCACTGACGCCACGGCGCCCACTACCGTCATGGTCAACCTCATCGGTGGTCAGCACGAGCCGGGGGGTGACGCCCTGTCCCGGGCCATGGGCGCTCAACCCGAGGCTCGCATTCATCTCTATGGCAAGCAGTGGCGACCGGGCCGCAAGCTCGGGCACGTCACCATGACGGTCGGCCAGGGGCAGGAGGTCGCCGACGTCGTCGAGCAGGCGCGCGGGGCCGTCGCCATCCTGCGCGGGGATGCCTGAGCCGGACTTGGCGGAGTGCTTCGCAGTACACAGAAGACAGGGAGGACATTCATGAATGAGGTCAGCGGAACGACGACGGGCACGGCAGGCTCGGGGCGGCCGGTGGTCGGCATCGTCATGGGGTCGGACTCGGACTGGCCGGTCTTGGGAGCCGCCGCCGAGGTTCTCGACGAGTTCGGGGTGGCCTATGAGGCCGACGTCGTCTCGGCCCACCGCATGCCCACCGAGATGATCGACTACGGGCGCGCTGCCGCCGAGAGGGGACTGCGCGTCATCATCGCCGGTGCCGGGGGAGCGGCTCACCTGCCCGGGATGCTGGCGGCCGTCACCGAGCTGCCGGTGATCGGGGTGCCGGTACCGCTGAAGTACCTCGACGGTATGGACTCCCTGCTGTCCATCGTGCAGATGCCGGCCGGGGTCCCAGTGGCCACGGTCTCCATCGGCGGGGCCCGTAACGCCGGGCTGCTGGCGGTGCGCATCCTCGCGTCCGGTCAGGGACAGGAGGCCGCCCGCCTGGGTGACGCCATGCGAGCCTTCCAGAAGGACCTCGGCGAGGTTGCCCACGCCAAGGGTGCTGCCCTGCGCGAGCGGCTGCAGGATTGATGATCAACCG
Organism: Actinomyces oris; assembly: GCF_001937665.1. Taxonomy (GTDB): domain Bacteria; phylum Actinomycetota; class Actinomycetes; order Actinomycetales; family Actinomycetaceae; genus Actinomyces; species Actinomyces stomatis. Next base: position 20,366 of record NZ_MSKL01000004.1, read on the forward strand.
ACGACGCGAAGCGTGCGAAGGTCGTTGATCGCGTCAGGAGCAGGCCTCGAAGGCCTCCTGCCAGAACTCGTCGGCGTCCCAGTTGGCTTTCATTCCCAAGGCATTCAGTGGGATGTCGTGGTACTTCTCTAAAAGAGTATGCAGTCTCAGAGCCCATGTTGAGTGCGGGCTGATGGTGAACAAGATCGACTGAAGAGAGACGAGAACAGGGTAGAGCCTCTTTCTTTCCAAGGCTCTCGGGTTGCCGGTATCAAAGGTGCTGCGATCGTTGAGCCAGCGGACGGTCGGGCTTCTGGGGATGGCTGGATAAACGCCAAGGAATCTGTTCCAGAGGCGTCCGTGATGGGCGCAGATGTTGCGCACCCTCACGTAGGTCTTGAGCCAAGACTGCAGCACCTGGTCAGGGAGGTCGAGCTCCCGAGCAATTATTTTACGATATTTGAGGGGCAGGCTGGCGTAAAGATGTTGAAGCTCACCGGCGGTGAGTAGTTCGATAACCAGCCAGGACGGCGGTGTCGCTGGAGACGAGTAGGTGGCAAGGTAGTGCGAGAGTGCATCTGGGTAGTGGAGGCGATCCGCCTGTTCGCCGCGATCCGAGGGGGTATGTTGCCGCTCGCGTCTTATGAGGTCCTCGATGCGCTCAATCGTTGCGGAGTATCCTCTGCGGTTTTGGTAGTTGGAGGCATTTTGGTACCAGAAGGCTCCGCCTTCGCCGTGTGTTGACATCGTGTTGGACACTGCGGCACGCACTGCGACCTCGACGCGTTCAAGTACGTCCATTGTCAGGAGGCGCAGCTGTCGATCGAACACATAGATATAGAGGATGTCGTCGAAGGTGGTGTCCGGTCTGAAGGAGTGGGTGGTTCGGTCGGCTTGGAAGGGGATTGTGTAGGGGGAGAGTCGATAGTATCCGATATGTCGGAGGTACCTGGCGGTGCGATTCCGGTCCGTGATGATGAGTCCGCGTTCAATGTAGCGCTCAATGAGGTCGTTCTCATTGAGCGCTGGTTTATCGTAATGTTGACCTGGAGGATTCATCCTCCAATTGTAGGGTGTTGGTATGTAAAAACCCCCCGATTTGGGCGTGCTCTGATGAGCGAGAGGCCTGGGGGGTGTTGTGGTGTCAGTGTACACGGGTTTACAGCTGCGAGGGGGTGTTGGGTGGGGAATGCACTGCCGCATGGATCTCACGTTCGTTTCTGTTCGTTTCTGAGCGAGTGTGGGTAGACTGTGGGCATGAGCATTCTCGTTGCTGGAGGCGCCGGCTACATCGGCGCGCACGTGGTCCGACTTCTCCTCGAGCGCGGGGAGGAGGTCGTCGTCGTCGATGACCTGTCCTACGGGACGCCGGAGCGAGTCAAGGGAGCCTCCCTCGTCGAGCTCGACGTCGCCAGCGGCCAGGCCCCCGAGACCCTTGCTGAGGTCATGACCTCGCGCGGCGTCACCGCCGTCATCCACTTCGCCGCCCGCAAGCAGGTGGGCGAGTCCGTGGAGCGCCCCGCCTGGTACTACCAGCAGAACGTGGGTGGTCTGGCGAACATGCTGCTGGCCATGGAGACGGCCGGCGTCAAGCAGATGATCTTCTCCTCCTCCGCCGCCGTCTACGGCATGCCCCCGGTGGAGGTCGTTCCCGAGGACATCGACTGCCGCCCCATCAACCCCTACGGCGAGACCAAGCTCATCGGGGAGTGGATGATGGCCGACGCAGGGAAGGCCTGGGGGCTGCGCTGGGCCGGCCTGCGCTACTTCAACGTCGCCGGCGCCGGCTGGGACGACCTGGGCGACATGGCCACCCTCAACCTCATCCCCATGGTGCTCGACCGCCTCTCCAAGGGCGAGACCCCCAAGATCTTCGGCACCGACTACCCCACCCCCGACGGCACCTGCGTACGCGACTACATCCACGTCAAGGACCTGGCGGTCGCCCACATCGCCGCCCTGGACTACCTGGCCGGCGGCCAGGAGATGGCCGAGCACGTCTTCAACGTCGGCACCGGCCAGGGCGCATCGGTGCGGGAGGTCGTCTCCAAGGTCATCGCCTCCACGGGCCTGGACCTGGAACCCGAGGAGCTCGCCCGCCGCGCCGGCGACCCGCCCCAGCTCATCGGCAACGCCACCCGCATCGGCGAGGTCCTGGGATGGAAGGCCGAGCACGACCTGGACGACATCGTCGCCTCGTCCTACACCTCATGGCAGGCCGACCCCAACCGGCCCCACTTCAGCTGAGCGCTCCTCGGACCCGAACAGATCTCAGCAGGCGGGCTGACACCTC
>NZ_MSKL01000004.1:22686-70127 GCF_001937665.1 Actinomyces oris
GAGGTGTCAGCCCGCCTGCTGCGTGGATGCCCCGCGTCAGGACTGGTTGAAGTCGGTCGTCGTCAGCTTCCCGTCGCGCAGCTTGGAGAAGAAGTCCGGAGCGGTCGTGTCCTGCAGCAGCACCGTCTCGCCAATATCGGCGTCCTCGGGGGCGTAGGCGGTGTCCTCAATGGGCGGTGCGCCGGTCAGGCCACTGCCGGAGGCGGATCGGAAGGCCAGGACCATCTGGGCGATGCTCATGGTGCCTGCGCTCTGATCCACCGTGAGGGCATTCGTGCCGGCGTCGACCAGGGCGTCCTGCCGGGAGAAGGAGAATGCGGTGGACGGCGCGGCCGCCTTGGAGACCACCGCGGAGATGACGGCACGCTGGCGCTGGCCACGCCCGACATCGCCAGTCGGGTCCGACTTGCGCATCCGGGAGTAGGCCAGTGCCTTCGACCCGTCCACCGTCTGACACTTGCCGTGGGAGGTGTCCCAGACCAGGCCCGAGTCCTCGTCGGCGACGTCGTAGTCCAGGCAGACATCGACCCCGCCGACGGCGTCGACCATCTGGGACACCCCGGTCATGCCGACCTCCACGTAGTGGTCCACGGTCAGCCCGGAGAGCTTCTCCACGGTCTGGACCAACAGCTTGGGACCGCCGAAGGAGTAGGCGGCGTTGATCTTGTTCTCCCCGTACTCGGGGATGTCCACGAAGGTGTCACGCGGCAGGGAGGTCAGGCTCGTCTGCCCGTTCTCCGCCTTGTGCAGCAGCATGATGGAGTCGGCGCGCGCCCCCTCTGTCTCGTCCTGGACGGCGCCTCCGCGCGCGTCGGACCCCACGATGAGCCAGGTCTCGCCCGGAGTGTCGGCCGCCCCGGACAGGGCGTCGACGCGGTGGAGCTGGGAGGAGACGTCGTTCCACAGCCAGGCGACCCGGGCTGCGATCAGTGCCAGGACGACGACGATGACGGCGACCGTCCAGCCCACGATCCGGCGCCATCTCGGACGGAATCGCTTCGGCTGGCGCGGCTGCTCGGGCTTGAGAGCCGGTTCACCCGGAACCGGCTCTCGTGGGGACTGTGGGCCCGGGGACCCTACGGGGTAGGTGCCGCGTCGCACGGGCATCGCCCGTGTGCGCTCAGGCCCGGACGCGGCACTGCCTTCGGCGGCATCCGACTCCAAGGGGATCGCACTCGACCCGGCCCGGGCGTGACTGCCTCGCTGAGACGGGGTGGTGGAGCGACGGGGCTGGACCGAGGGCGGCTGCTGGCCCTCTCGCTCAGAGGCGGACTGAGGCGAGGCCGGCTTGTCGCTGTCCTGACGGCCCAGGACTGAGTGCCGCTGGGGTTGTCGGGCAGCTGTCGATGACGGGCGGCGCGGGGAGCCGCCGGCGACATCAGTGGGCTGGGCAACGGACTCGCCATCGGGTGCCTCCCCGCGCTCGCGGCTGCGCTGGTTGACAGCATCAATGGGGCGCTGCCGACGTGGAGGCCTGCCTCCGCCGGAGCCAGGCGTGATCGAGGGCGGGAGTGAGTCGTCTGTCGGAGTCACACCGATGATTCTGCCTCAGGCGGGGCAGGCTGGGGTGGTCGGTTTCGCGGCGGGTTGCTGCTGGGGAGCACTCGCCTTCGGGGTCTGGGACGCAGGAGCCTGCGTCGGGGCGGCCTTGGTGGGCTCGGAGGTCTCGGAGGACTCATCAGTGTTCTCCGAGGCGGAGTCATCCGCGGCGGCGCTCGAGTCCGACGAGGCCGGAGCCGAGGTGTCGGAGGGGACCGGCTTGTCCTCCTCGAGGGCCTTCCAGACCTTCTTGGCGCCCTCTGTGGGGACCACTTGGTTCGGGTCGTCTGCGGGCTCGTGCGGCATGGTGATGAAGTTGATCTTGTCGATGCCGACGCCCTGGATGGAGTAGGCCAGGCCCGACAGGTTACCGATCTGACCGATGCGCTCAGAGGTGGTGAGCGTCTCGAGGGTGTTGGTCAGGAAGCCGGACTGCGTGATGAGGTTGGAGGACAGCGCCTTGGAGGCCATGGCCCTCATGAGGTTCTGCTGACGTGCGATACGGGAGATGTCCGAGCCGTCACTCACCCCGTGTCGGACACGGGCGTACTGCAGGGCGTTCTCGCCGTTCAGCTTCTGGCAGCCCTCATCGAGCTTGAAACCGGTGTACTCGGAGTCATCGATGGCCTCATCCACCTGCACGTGAACGCCTCCGAGGGAGTCGACCACCTTGGACAGGCCGGCGAAGTCGACGACGACGAAGTCGTCAATGCGGACGTGCGTCATCTTCTCCACGGTCTTGAGGGTGCAGGCCGCTCCGGAGGCCACGGCCTTCTTGTTGTCACTGCTGCTGCCGGCTCCGTTGGCGAAGGCCTTGTTGAACTGCTCGTCCTCATCGGCGGGGACCTTGTTGCCATCGAGAGTCGTGCACTCGGGGATGTCGACCAGGGTGTCGCGGGGGATGGATACGGCGTCGACGCGCTTGCGGTCAGCCGAGATGTGCATGACCAGCGCCGTGTCGGAGCGGGCCACGGAGACCTCGTCATCGCCCTGTGATCCGTCGACGTTGTTGTTCCCCGCACGGGAGTCGGTGCCCAGAATCAGGAGGTTGACGGCTCGACCCTCGTAGCTGTCCGGCGGCTTGGTGCCGGGCCGGTCCTCCTCGGAGAGCAGGCTGTCGATGTCGAACCACTTAATGCGTGACTGGATGTTGTGCCACGCGAAGCCCGCGGCGGAGACGACGAAGATCGTCACTGCGAGCAGGCTGAACCCTGCTCGGCGGGCCAGGCGGCGTCCGAGTTCTTTGGAGGAGTGCCGCGCGCGCGGCTTACTGAACTGAGGCACGGAAGCGATCATAGGGAATGAGAGGGGAGAACCATATGGGGCTTCCTACACCTGTTACATGAGATTTACCCAATGGGGGGTGAAGCCTCTCACACGGGTAACAGGGCTAGGCTCTCTCCGTGACCAGTGTTGCGAAACCCATGCCGACCAGTACCTCGGCCACTGCCCTCAGTGCTTCGGATCAGGTAGAGGAGCGCTTGGGGGCTCAGGCCGCCGCCCCGACTACGGGAAGGGGCGACGTGGAGGCGAATGGTGATATCAGCCAACCGAGCGGGCGATCGGACTCGGGTCCCTCCGGTGCGTCAGCGCCCGGCGCTCCCGACGAGCAGAGCGTGCGAGTGGTGACGGTCGCCTTCAACCCAGGTGAGGAGCTGGAGCGTTTCCTGGCCTCCCTGGCCACAGCGACGGCTCGTCGGCTCGTCGTCGTCATCGCGGACAACGGCACCGAGCACGACATCGTCACTGCCGCCGCTCAGCGCCACGGGGCGCGCGTCGTCGGGGACGGCACCAACCTCGGTTACGGGGCGGGCGCCAACCTCGCAGCCGCGGGGCTGGAGGAGGACTGGATCGTGGTGGCCAATCCCGATCTCGTCTGGAGGCCCGGGAGCCTGGACGCCCTCATCGATGCGGGCCTGGCCAACCCGGCGGCCGGCTGCCTGGGGCCCCTCCTACTCAATCCCGACGGCACCGTCTACCCCTCCGGGCGTGCCCTGCCCTCCCTGGTCAAGGGCGCCGGACACGCCGTCCTGGGCAGAATCTGGCCGACCAACCCCTTCTCCGCCGCCTATCACAACACAGTCGGACAGGGGGCTTCTGACCGGACCCGAACAGTGGGCTGGCTCTCCGGGGCCTGCCTGCTTCTGCCCGCCTCCGCCTGGAGGCGCCTGAAGGGCTTCGATGACGACTACTTCATGTTCTTCGAGGACGTGGACCTGGGGGAGCGGGTCGGACGAGCCGGATGGCTCAACATGCAGGTGCTCGACTCCGTCGTCATCCATGAGCAGGGGGCCAGCTGGAAGGCGCGCCCCGAGAAGATGATCCGGGCGCATCACGCCTCTGCCCGGCACTACCTCTACGGCGTCTATGACTCCCCATGGCAGGCGCCAGTGCGCTGGCTGCTCTCCGGCGGGCTGCGTCTGCGTGAAGAGCTCGAGGTCCGCGCCTCCCGGCGCTGAGGGGAGGGCGCTCGGCGCCTGCCGGACGCCTTGTGCTCAGTCGTGAGTCGCAGTGGTGAGTCGTGCGGCAGCAGGTGGTTCGGGCGCGTTGTCCAGGGCGATGCGCCGGGCCAGGTGCGTGATCTGCCGCTCTCTGGCGCTGTTGCGTCGGAAGGAGGAGAGGATCTGCGCCAGGAAGGCGATGACCAGGGCGTACAGCAGGAAGTCAGTGCCTCGCCCGACTCCCATCCGGTGCGCGATCGAGCTCATCACCCAGGGGAAGGTGATGTTGAAGATGGCGAAGGCCACGAAGGCCAGGGTGACCAGCCTTCGGGCAGCCATGTGACGGGCCCCGCCGGGGGTGCGCAGCATCATCCAGCCGACGGCGATCACGGCCAGGATCAGGGCGGCCTGGATGTAGAACTGGTGGTTCGTGATCGGAGTGACCTGGGCGGCGAACTGATGAATCATGGGCTGTGCCTTCCGTGTCGGGCTCAGGAGAAGAGCAGGTCGACCAGAATGTTGACCGAGTTCCACAGGGACTGGCCCTTGGAGCGGGAGTAGTCGGTGTAGACGATGTGCACCGGGAACTCGCGCCAGGGCATGCCGGTGGCGCCGATCTTGCGAATGATCTCGCTGGCGTGCGCCATCCGGTTCTGTTTGAGGTCGAGCTGCGCCAGGACGTCGCGGCGGATCACCCGCAGACCGTTGTGGGCATCGGTCAGGCGCATGCCGGAGGTGTGCGAGCTGACGGCCGCCGCCGTGCGCAGGACGACTCGCTTGAGCCAACCCACCGGCGAGGGCCCCTCGAGGAAGCGTGAGCCGAGGACGACGGCGAGATCCTCATCGCGCGCCGCCGCGACCATGGCGGCGGCGTCCGTGGTGGAGTGCTGGCCGTCGGCGTCGAAAGTGACGATGTAGTCGGCATTCGTCTTCTCCAGGACGTAGGAGAAGCCCGTCTGCAGCGCGGCGCCCTGGCCGAGGTTGACCGGGTGACGCACGACCACGGCCCCCGCGGCGGCCGCCTCCTGGGCCGAGCCGTCCTTGGAGCCGTCGTCGACGACAACGACGTAGGGGAAGATCTTGCGAGCCTGGGAGATGACCTCGCGCACGACGGTTGCTTCGTTGTACAAGGGAATGACGAGCCAGGTGTCGGTGACCGGGGGCACCGGGGTGGGCCCCCCGGTCTGCGGTGCGTTGGAGGTAGTCACTACTGCATTCTTGCACGCGATGAGGGGGTGTCATCCCTCTTGCGGCAGGCGGGGGCGGTCGCTGTTGGTGGGGTAGGTCTCGTTCGGGGCGTGCCCAGGCGTCGTCTCGGGAGGAGGAGTCCCCTAGGATGGGGCAGGTCGTGCAGCGCCCGCCGCCCCCGGCGACCGGAGCGGCACGGCCTCCGGCAGCCACCAGGTTGACCGGACTCTTTCGATCGTCAGGGCGGTCCGAGCCGCCCGCACAGGAGTCGCCGTGGCCACCCGCATCGCCCCGTCCGCCGATGTCTCCGAGGACGCCGTCCTCGGAGAGGGCACCAGCATCTGGCACCTCGCACAGGTCCGTGAGCACGCCGTCCTCGGGCGGGACTGCATCGTCGGGCGTGGCGCCTACATCGGTGAGGGCGTCGTCATGGGGGACAGCTGCAAGGTGCAGAACTACGCCCTCGTCTACGAACCGACCCGCCTGGCCGACGGGGTGTTCATCGGTCCAGCGGTCACGCTGACCAACGATCACTTCCCCCGGGCCGTCAACCCCGACGGCTCACTCAAGTCCGCCGCCGACTGGGAGCCCGTAGGAGTCACCATCGACGAGGGCGCATCGATCGGCGCCCGCGCCGTGTGCGTCGCCCCGGTGCGTATCGGGGCCTGGGCCACAGTGGCCGCAGGCGCCGTGGTCACCAAGGACGTTCCCGCCCACGCCCTGGTCGCCGGGGTTCCCGCCCGCCGCATCGGCTGGGTCGGGCGCGCCGGCGAGCCCCTCACCCCTGCCGACCCCGGCCCCGACGGAGCCCCGCGCTGGCGCTGCCCCGTCACCGGGACCCTGTACGAGCAGGTCGATACCGAGCCCGGTTCCGGGGCCGGTACGCAGTCCAGCTCCGAATCCATCACCATCCGAGAGGTCACCCACTGATGTCACGCGAGTTCATCCCAGCAGCCAAGCCGATCATCGGACAGGAGGAGCGCGACGCCGTCGACGCCGTCCTCGCCTCGGGCATGGTCGTCCAGGGGCCCCAGGTCAAGGCCTTCGAGGAGGAGTTCTCCGCCCAGGTCGTCGACGGCGTCCACTGCGTGGCCGTCAACTCCGGCACCTCGGCCCAGCACGTGGCCACGCTGGCCACTGAGCTCCAGGAGCGCGCCGGAGAGGCCCCGGAGGTCATCGTCCCCTCCTTCACCTTCGCCGCCACCGGCAACTCGGTGGCCATCAGTGGCGCCGTGCCGGTCTTCGCCGACATCGACCCGGTGACCTTCACCCTCGACCCCGCCAGCGTCGAGGCCTCCATCACTGAGCGCACGGCAGCCATCGAGGTGGTCCACCTCTACGGCCTGCCCGCCAACATGCCTGAGATCCTCGCCATCGCCGAGCGTCACGGCCTGGCCGTCTTCGAGGACTGCGCCCAGGCGCACGGCGCCGCCATCGACGGTAAGCCGGTGGGTGCTTTCGGGGCCTGGGGCTCCTTCTCCTTCTACCCCACCAAGAACATGACCAGCCTTGAGGGCGGCATGATCACCACGGCCGACGCCGAGCTGGCCCGCCGCTGCCGGCTCATCCGCAACCAGGGCATGGAGCAGCAGTACGCCAACGAGCTGGTGGGCCTCAACAACCGCATGACGGACGTGGCCGCCGCCGTCGGCCGCGTCCAGCTGACCAAGCTGGCCGGCTGGACCGCTGCTCGCCAGGCCAATGCCGAGCGCCTCAACGAGCTGCTGACGGGCGTCGACGGCGTCGTCACCCCCCTCGTTCCCGAGGGCTACACGCACGTCTACCACCAGTACACGATCCGCCTCGAGGGGGCCACGGGCACCGAGCGCGACGCCGTCCAGGCCGCCCTGCGCGAGGAGTGGCAGGTCGGCAGCGGCGTCTACTACCCGATTCCCAACCACCGCCTGGCCTCCCTGGCCCACTACGCCGAGGGCCTCGAGCTGCCCGGAACCGAGAAGGCCGCCCGTGAGTGCCTCTCCCTGCCGGTGCACCCCTCCCTGAGCGAGGCGGACCTGGAGCGCATCGGCCAGGCCGTGGCCGCCACCGTGAAGGCAGGTGCCTGACATGAGTGAGAACGGCGCTCTCGACGGCCAGGCCACGATGACCGCGTTGCCCGAGGTCCACCACCTGTCCGACAAGGGCACAGCGGACAACCCGCTGCGCGTGGGCCTCATCGGCCTGGGCTCCATGGGACGTCACCATGCCCGGGTCATCCGCGCCACCGAGGGCATGGAGCTCGTGGCTGTGGCCGATCCCGGCGGGGACCGCTTCGGCGTCGCCGGTGAGCTGGCGGTCCTGCCTGATGTCCACGCCCTCATCGACGCCGGACTGGACGCCGCCATGGTGGCCGTCCCCACCGTCTACCACGAGGACGTCGCCCTGGCCCTGGCCGAGGCCGGCGTGCACACCATGGTGGAGAAGCCCATCGCCCACGACGCCGCCGCAGGCCGCCGCGTGGCCGCCGCCTTCGCCGAGCGGGGGCTGGTGGGCGCCGTCGGCTACGTCGAGCGCTGCAACCCCGCCCTGCGGGCCCTGCGCGAGCGTCTCGACGCCGGCGAGCTCGGCGAGGTCTACCAGGTCCTCACCCGCCGCCAGGGCCCCTTCCCGGCCCGTATCAGCGACGTCGGTGTCGTCAAGGACCTGGCCACCCACGACATCGACCTGACCGCCTGGGTCGCCGGCGCCCGCTACACCTCCGTGGCCGCGCAGGTCACGCACCGCTCCGGGCGCCAGACCGAGGACATGATGGTGGCCACCGGCCTGCTGGAGGGCGGCATCATCGTCAGCCACCAGGTCAACTGGCTCACCCCCTTCAAGGAGCGCGTCACAATCGTCACCGGGGAGAAGGGATCCTTCGTGGCGGACACCCTCACCGGGGACCTCACCTTCCACGCCAACGGCACCGTGGCCTCCACCTGGGACCAGGTCGCCGCCTTCCGGGGGGTCAGCGAGGGCGACGTGATCCGCTACGCGATCCCCAAGCGCGAGCCGCTGGCCCTGGAGCAGGAGAACTTCCGCGACGCCGTGCGCGGCGTGGCCCAGCGCCACGTCACCATGGCCGAGGGCGTGGCCACGCTCGACGTCGTCGAGGCGGTGCTGACCTCGGCGAGCGAGAACCGGACGGTCGAGCTCTGAACCGGTCAGTCGCCTCGAGCGGACCCGTGGCGGGAGTGCTTGCCCGGGTCCGCTCGGTCATGGAGTCCTCCCCGTTCCTGCGCCATGTCCTGACACTGGTCAGCGGGACGGCCACCGCCCAGGCCATCGTCTTCGGCATGACGATGGTCCTCACCCGCATCTTCTCCGACGCGGACCTCGGCCAGCTCGCGCGCTACACCTCGGTGGTCTCGATCATCACGGCTGTGGCGGCGCTGCGCTACGACATGACGATCATGCTGCCCAAGAAGGACGCCTGGGCCCTGGCCTGCGCCCGCCTGGGAATGGTGTGCATCGTGGTGGTCTCGGTCGTCACGAGCGTCGTGGCCTTCCTCCTCAAACCGCTGATCACCCGGCAGTGGGGAGCCGATATCGCCGTTTGGATGCCGCTGCTGGGCGTGACCACGCTGCTGCTGTCGACGGTTCAGCTCCTCCAGTACTGGTACAACCGCCAGTCGGACTACCGGACGATCTCGATCAACCGGATCGAGCAGCAGGTCGGGCAGTCCCTCGGCCAGCTCGTCCTGGGGGCGGCGGGGATGGTCAGTGTCGGGGGCCTGCTGATCGGTCAGACGATCGGGCAGCTCTGGGCCTTCGTCAACCTGGGGCGCAAGGCCAAGCCGCTGCACCGGCCGCTGCCGCCGGAGGCTCCCAGTCTGCGGCAGGTCGCCCGCCGCTACCGGCGCATGCCCCTGCTCAACGGCCTCAACGCCTTCGTCGACGCCGTGCGGCTCAACGGCATCAACCTGCTCGTGGGCTCCTACTCGGTGGCCAGTCTGGGCCAGTTCAACCTGGCGTGGCGCTGCCTGGAGGTTCCGATGGCCCTCATCAACGCCGCCGTGGGCCAGGTCTTCTTCCACAAGCTCGCCACGCTGCAGCCCGGACAGATGCGCCCGCTGGTGCGTCAGGTCATCAAACGGGTCCTCATGATCGGGTCCGTTCCCTTCGCCCTGCTCTTCGTCGTCTCGCCGTGGCTCTTCCCCCTGCTCTTCGGCAGCCAGTGGGTCGAGTCGGGCGGCTTCGCTCGAGCGCTGACACCCTGGCTGTTCATTCTGCTGGTCACCTCGCCGCTGTCCAACCTCTTCGTCGTCACGGAGAACCAGGACTGGATGCTGATCTTCTCGGTGGTCTATGCCGCCGTCCCGCTGGCCTGGCTCTGGTTCAGCCCGTACTCGCTGCTGACGACCACCTACATCCTGGGTGCCATCATGTGCGTCATCCTCGTGGGACAGATCCTCATGGCCGACGCCGCAGCCCGCGGCTTCGACTCGCGCCCCCCGGCCTCGGAGGCCAATGAGGGGCACTACGAGGCCGCAGGCGAGCCTGAGCCCTCCGCCTCCGTACCCGCCGATCCTCACGATGAGGAGCAGTGACGTGCACGTCGTCCTCACTCCCTCGTGGTACCCGGACCGGTCCCGCCCCCACAACGGTTCCTTCTTCCGTGACCAGGCGCGCATGCTTCAGCGCGGCGGGATGCGAGTGGGCGTCATCGCCTTGGAGCCGGTCTCCTTCTGGCAGGCGCGCCGGGAGCTGACGGCGGATGTCGAGGAGGGGATCGTCGTCGTGCGCGGCACGGTGCCCACGATCCCCAAGGGAGCGCTGCCCGGGGACCGGATGGCGGCTCGCGCCGTAGCGGCCCGAGCGGTGCGGCTCTATGAGGAGACGATCCGCAGTCTGCCTGAGCCTTCCGGCAGTGGCGGGGCACAGGCGGCCCCTGACGTCGTTCACGCCCACTCGGTGTTCACCGGTATTCACGTCGGCCGCTATGCCGCCGAGCACTGGGGCGCCGGACTGGCCATCACCGAGCACCGCCCCAGCTCGACGGACCGCAGCGTCCACGGATGGCGGTACCGGGCCCTGCGGCGCGATCTGAGGCATGCCGGAGGACGGGCCGTCGTCTCCACCCCCTTCGCCGAGGCCCTGCGGGACTACTGGCGGCTCGGGGAGTGGAGGAGCATCGCCCTGCCGGTCAACGACGACGTCTTCGACGTCTCCAGGCCCGCCGACCAGGACCGCCAGGGCGACAACGCCAGAGCCCTGACTGTCTGCCATGTCTCCCACCTGGGGCGTAACAAGCGCCCCGAGGAGACCATCCGCGCTGTCGCCCGCCTGGCACGCGCCGATCTCGCCGCCGGGCGCGAGCCCACGCGACTGCTCCTCGTCGGAGGGGAGGATCACGAGATCGAGGCCCTCAGAGAGCTGGCCCGGGCCGAGGGCATTGAGCAGACCTCCACCTTCACCGGCCGAGTGCCCCACGACGAGGTCAGCGGACTCATGGCCGCCAGCGACGTCTTCGTCCTGGCCAGCGAGGTCGAGGCCGGGGGCACCGTCCTGGCCGAGGCGCAGGCCCTGGGGCTCGCCTGCGTGGCCACGCCCACCTGGGCGGGACGCTTCATGGTCGAGCCCGAGACCGGCCTCGTCCTGCCCGCTGAGGCCCAGGCCGACGACGACGCCCTCGTCGCCGCCCTGACCGAGGCCCTCACCCAGGTGACCGACGCGATCCGCGCCGGGGGCTACTGCCCTGAGACCATCCGGGCCCGCGCTCGCCGGCGCTTCGGGGAGGAGACCTTCGTCAAGGCCTGCCGAGAGCTCTACGAGCAGGCGTGCGGTGAGATCAGCGGGAGCGCCGGGAGTACTCAGTGACGGCGGTCTCGTAGGCGCGGCCGTAGGCGCGCGCCACCTCGCTGGGGGAGAAGGCCCGCGGCAGCGTGTCCTGGATGTCTCGCGCCGTCAGACCCTCGCAGCGCTGCATGACGTCGACGACCGCACCGGCCCACGTCGCCGGGTCGTCCTGACTGACGATCTCGGTCACCGAGGGATCCAGGAAGCTGGTGTGCGCTCCCCGATCACTGGTGACCACCGGCCGGCCTGCGGCAACGGCCTCGGCGGCGCCCAGGAAGAAGGTCTCCGCGAGCGTGGGGACGAGGAAGAGATCACTGTCGGCCAGGATCTGCTGAACCTGATCGCCCGGGAGCTGACCTGTCAGCTCCAGGTCGACGCCCAGGCGCTCAGCGAGATCGGCGCAGTGATCAGCCAGCGGCCCGCCACCCACCCAGGTCAGCCGGGCCGGCACCCCCTGCTCGGCCAGCGCCGCGACCACCTCGACGGCCAGGTCGGGGCGCTTGCGCTCGATGAGCCCCCCGATGCCGACGATCCGCAGCGTGTCGCGCCCCACCTCGATGCTGCGGCGCGGCGCCGGCTCCTCAGGCATGGTGACCTCATTGGGGACCGTCAGGATCTCGCCGTTGGGGCGGTAGGCCCGCAGGTCGGCGGCGAGCTGGTCGGAGACGGTGGTGACGACGTCGGGCCTGCGCTCCAGACGCAGAACCACCTGAGCGCCCGCCCGCGCCAGGGAACCGAGCTCAGCACCGCGCTGGGCGATCCCCGACCAGTGCTCCGTGTGGAGCCACGGCTGGCGGGGCCGACCCAGGGCGTAGGGCAGGAGGGTGGAGACCGCGTGGGTGTGGACGACGTCGCTGCCCCGAGTCAGGGCCGCCAGCTCCCGTCTGGCTGCGAGCAGCTCATGGGGCCGCGACAGCGTCATGGGCAGGCGGACGACGGGCAGACCCATCACTCGATCGTGCCGCACGCCGTCGTCGACGGAGGTCGAGGCGAGGTGGACGACGCGAATGTCGTGGCCGGCTGCCGCCATGGAGGCGGCGTGGCGTGCCACGAAGACCCCGAGACCGGGGGAGCGGCCCGTGGGGAACCAGGTGGTGACGATGGTGACGCGCATGATGCTGCTGAAGGAGCCGGTGCTGAGGCGATCAGCCGGGCAGGTGGTCAGTGAGGGCCTGAACCACTCGGCTCGCGGCGTTGCCGTCCCCGTAGGGGTGGGCATCGGCCTCGGCGGGCTCGGTCGGCCTCGGACGGGAGGCGGCGCTCACCAGGGCCTGACCGGGCTCGACCAGGACGTTCCATCCCAGGTTGACGGTCTCCACCCACTCGGTCTGGGGACGCACCGTGGTGCACGGCACGCGCAGTAGGAAGGCCTCCTTCTGCAGACCGCCGGAGTCGGTGACCACGCCGCGTGCGTGCAGGGTCGAGGCGACGAGCTCGGGGTAGGCCAGAGGCGGGTGCATCCGCAGGTTGCCGGAGTCCCCCAGGGCGATGCCGTGCTCGTCGCACTTGGCCACCAGACGCGGGTGCGCCAGGAGGACCACGGGGTGATCGACCGCCGCCAGTGAATCCAGGATGGAGCGCAGTCGCTCGCGGTCGTCGGTGTTCTCCGCCCGGTGGATGGTGGCCAGCGAGTAGCCGCCCTCGGGCAGGTCCAGCTCGGTCATGACAGGGGAGGGCTCATCGATGACGGAGTCGCGCACCGAGAACAGGATGTCGGTCATCACGTCGCCCACGACGACGGTCCGCTCGGCCAGCCCCTCGTCGGCCAGGTGAGCGGCCCCCACCTCGGTCGGTGCCAGCAGCAGGTCGGCGGCGTGGTCGGTCAGGATCCGGTTGATCTCCTCGGGCATGGCCCGGTTGAAGGACCGCAGGCCCGCCTCCAGGTGGGCGATGGGCACGTGGAGCTTGACGGCGGACAGGGCCCCGGCCAGCGTGGAGTTCGTGTCCCCGTAGACCAGGACCCAGTCGGGGCGGTGGGTCTCGATGGTCTCGTCCATGGCTGCGAGCATCGTTCCGGTCTGCACCCCGTGCGATCCTGAGCCGACTCCCAGGTGGACGTCCGGGGCCGAGATCCCCAGGTCGCTGAAGAAGACGTCGGAGAGCATCGGGTCGTAGTGCTGCCCAGTGTGAACAATCACATGGTCGATGCCGGCCTCTCGGAAAGCGGCGTCGATCGGGGCTAGCTTGACGAACTGGGGCCGGGCGCCCACTACTGACATGACACGCATGGCCGAGACTCTACCGTGACTCCGCAGGCTCCGGTGCCACCGGAGACCAACGCATCAAGCGCGGGGGCGTCTTTTCGTACGGTCGTGAATATCGCTGAGGCGGCGCTGAAAGGGCTGTGTCTAGTCGGCTGCGCGCCCCGGTTGGTCACCGCCACCGTGAGGATCCTGCCCGCCGTTGTCGTGGCATAACTGTGATCGGCCAATGGTACTATCATTCGCGCTCGAGTCTGTCTGCCTGGTGCGGCCGCGCCTGGTTCCTGAGATACCCCCTAAAGGAGGCGAGGCACCGTATGGCTGCGATCGTCTACCACGCCCCATTTCCCCTGGATCGGGAGGCGTCGTCGGCTTCCGGTATCCGACCTGTGCGCATGCTCGACGCCTTCCGGGACCTCGGTTACACCGTTCTGGACGTCACCGGCTCGGCGCGGGAGCGATCCCGCCGCCTGCGGGCCCTGAGGGACCGTCTTCAGGGCGGGGAGCGCATTGACTTCCTCTACTCCGAGTGCGCGACCATCCCCACCATGCTGACCGAGCCGCGTCACCTCCCGCCCCACCCCTTCGTGGACCCGGCGCTCATGCGGCTGATGCACCGGCACGGTGTGCCCACATCCCTGTTCTACCGGGACATCTACTGGGCGTTCCCGGACTATCGCGAACGAGTCGGAACCGCGCTGGCCACGGCCATGGGCTGCGTCTACCGCTACGACCTCGCCTGGTACTCCCGCTACATCGACCGCCTCTACCTGCCCTCGATGCGTATGGGCGCCCACGTCCCCGGGTTCCCCGAGGAGCGCATGGCCCCGCTGCCCCCGGGCTGCGAGATCGTTGATGAGGCGCCCTCCTCCCACGCCGACGGCGAGCTCAACCTGCTCTACATCGGTGGGCTGGGCGGCCACTACCGGCTCCAGGAGTGCCTGCGCGCCATCCTCGACGTCCCCGGCACCAGCCTGACCATCTGCACCCGTCCCGACCAGTGGGAGGCGGCCGGCGACCAGTACGCCGACCTGGTGGACGCCGCCGGCGGTAGGATCGAGGTCGTTCACCGTTCCGGAGAGGAGCTCTCCGCCCTCTACGAGCGCGCGGACCTCTGCGTCCTGTTCGTTGAGCCCGACCCGTATCGGGAGTTCGCCTCCCCGGTCAAGCTTTACGAGTACCTCGGACGCGGCAAACCGGTCATCGCCTCCCAGGGGACCCTGGCCGCCGAGGTCGTGGGCGCCGCCGGTGCCGGTTGGACCCTTCCCTACGATGCCGGCGAGCTCTCCGGGCTGCTGCGCGGACTCCTTGAGCGCCCCCAAGAGGTCGCCGAGGCCGCCGGTCGTGCCCGAGAGGCTCGGCAGGAGCACACCTGGCTCAGTCGGGCTCGCACGGTCGCCAAGGACATGGAGGCGATTCGGGCCGGTGAGCTCGCCCCGGCCCGCACGCTGCGAGCAGGAGGAATCCGATGAGTGCACGAGGCTTCGTCAAAGCGTCGCTGGGCGCTCTGATCCTCGGCGGCACGGTGGCTGCGCTGGCGAAGGGGGTGACGTCTCGTCGGTGCGCCCGATCCGGTCGACCGGGCGGCGTCCTGGTGGCCACCCGCATCCACCTGCCCGAGGCCGCTGCCGCCTCCTTCCGGCTCGACAGCGTGGAGAAGGCGCTCGTGGCTGACGGGGTGGCGGTGCGGGTCCTCACCAGCCGGGCCCCGGCCGACGCGCCGCAGGGCGACCCCGATCCTGACGGGGTCCGGGTCTCCCGCTGGCCGGTCCTGCGGGACTCCTCGGGCTACCTGCGCGGCTACGTGCCCTATCTCTCCTTCGATCTGCCCCTGGCTCTGAGGCTGCTGACGGCCTCTCGTCCGGAGGCGATCCTCGTGGAACCGCCCCCAACGACCGGTGCGGTCGTTCGGGTGGTGGCGGCCCTGCGCAGGATCCCCTACGTGTGGTACGCCGCGGACGTCTGGTCGGCGGCCGCCGCCTCCACCGGTGCCGCCGACATCGTCGTCCGGGTCGTCAAGATGCTCGAGGCCTTCGCCGTCGGCGGGGCCGCGCGAGTCATCGCCGTCAATGACGGGGTCGCCCAGTCCGTCGCCGAGCTCGTGAACGCGGCAGAGGACGATGACGCCTGGACGCAGCGGATACGGGTCGTGCCCAACGGGATCGACACCGCTGTCTTCGACGCCCACGGTCCGACTCCCTCTGAGCAGGATCGCGCTCGGATCGGGCTGAGCGGGCCGTACTTCGTCTACGCCGGAACGGCGTCGGAGTGGCAGGGAGCCGACGTCTTCGTCCACGCCCTGGCCCAGGTGCGACGCACTCATCCGAAGGCCCAGCTGCTCTTCCTGGGCCGGGGGACGGCCTGGGAGGAGATCACTCAAGCCGCCTCCCAGCTGCCCGCGGGGGCCGACGGCGCTCCGGCCGTCATCATGCACCCGGCCGTGCCGGCGGCCGAGGCCGCCGTATGGCAGCGGGGCGCCGCGGCGGCCCTGGTGTCGATCAAGCCCGGACAGGGCTACGACTTCGCCTACCCCACCAAGGTCCTCTCCGCCCTGGGGTGCGGCACACCGGTGCTCTTCGCCGGTCGCGGGCCGGTGTCCGCGGACGTGCAGGACTTCGACCTGGGATGGGCGGCCGAGCACGACGCGGCGGCGGTCGCCGAGGCCATGCGCACGGCGCTGGACGTCTACGACGCCGAGATCGCCTCGGGCGCGAGGCCCGCGACGGCGCAGCGCTTCCACGACTGGGTCGAGGACCATCGCTCGCTGCGTGCCACAGGGCAGTCCGCCGCCCACATTGTGCAGGAGGCCGCCGTCGGGGCCGCTGACGGCAGCAAGAAGAATGCTGAGTTCAATGACGTACGTCGAGTGAGTGAGGAACAACGTTGGTGACCAACAGCCTGGTCGACTGGTTCAACACCCTGCCAACCGCGCTCCTGCTTCTGTCTGCGCTCTTCGGGGTCGGGTGGCTCGTGCTGCGCGCCGCCGGGATGAGAGGGATCCGCCCCGTGGCGCTGGCCCCGACCATCAGCGCCCTCATCCTGACGGCCGACGGGCTCTTCCAGGCCGCCGTCGGCAAGCCCTGGGGCTGGATCCCCGTCATGGTGACGACTGCGATCCTGGCTCTTGTCGCCTCCACGACGAAGCGTCTCATCGACCGCTGGGACCCGGGGATCCTCCTCATGCCCGAGGATCAGCGGGAGGGTATGACCATGCGCACCGATGGCGGACGCGCCGAGCGCAGGCTCTTCCTGACGGTCCTGGTGTTCTGGGCCGTCACCGCACTGCCCGTCATTCTCACGATCCCGCCGAACGCCGTCTCCCAGAGCGGTGACGCCCTCTACCACTACATGCAGGTCGCCATCATCGAGCGCGAGGACTACGCCTCGATGTTCAACCCGAACGCCGGCATGTTCGGGTTGACGAGCCACGCGGGCTTCTACCCGATCGTGTGGCACCAGGTCGCCAGCCTGGGCGCGTGGAGCTGGCGTGAGACGCTCATCGCCAACAACGTCCTGCTGCTGGCCGTGGCGCTGGTGTGGTACCTCGGCCTGGTCTACCTGGCGCGTACCGCGCTGCCGAAGGTCCGCCAGGCCCCCTACCTGGCGCTGGCCGCCTCGCTTCTGGCCCCGGTGTTCCCCTGGCGGCTCACCTACGGTGCCGCGTTGTGGCCCTACTGCATGGCGGTGGCCACCTGCCCGGCCGTCATCGCCATGTCCATCGAGTGCTGGCGCCGAGCCCGCACCCTCCTGGTGGTGGCCGCCCGCGAGCAGAACACGTCAGAACGGGGCGCACGGGCGCGTGCGGCTATGGCACTGAGCGCCATCATCCCCTTCTTCGTCGGGTCCTGCCTCATCCACACCTCGGCGGCTGCGATGCTCCTGTGGCCGCTGTTCGGCATCGTCCTGTGCTACGCGGTGCGCTCGGGGATCAGGAGCTGGCGCGCCGGACGCCGCCCCCTGGCTGCGGCCTGGTGGATCGGTGCCCTCCTGGCGGTGGTCGTACTCGTCGCCTTCGTCTTCCTGCCCGGTCCTCAGCAGCACCACTTCGGCAGGTACACCGAGCTGGACTGGAGCAACCCCGCCACCAAGCTCCTCATCCCCATCGCCCTGAACTACTTCGGAGGATGGGCCACCGAGTGGATTGAGCTGCCGTTGACGGTCCTGAGTCTCCTGGGCGCCGCGATCTGCCTGTGGCGGCGGCGCAACTGGGAGCTGGTGGTGGGCTGGATCCTGAGCATGTCCCTCATCCTGGCCGCCATCGCCCCGATCCCGGTGCTCTCATCGATCACCGGCCTGTTCTACCGCAACCCGCACCGGCTCAAGGCGATGACCGCCGTCCTGGCCGTACTCCTCGTCGTCGTCGCCTTGGACGCTCTGCGCACATGGCTGGCCCCGGTGGTCCGTCGGGTCCGCTCCGGCTTCAACGGCGCCTTCGCCCGCGTTGGACTCTCCGACCCGACGATCTCGGTGGTGAACCGGGTGGTGGCCGCCTGTATCGTCCTCGTCCTGTGCGCGCCGGCCATGGTGGTCGGGAGCCACGCCATCGCCTCCGACGTGCGTGAGGGCTACCTGCCGGTGCACGGCGACACCCGCTTCATCGCGGACAAGGCCGAGCTCGACATGATCCGCCGGCTGCCCGAGGAGCTGCCGGACAACGCCGTCGTCATCGGTGACCCGGTGGCTGGAACGGGATACATTCCCATCCTCACCGGTATGCGCAGCGTGTGGGTCTTCCCCGGCCAGGCGGCCGACGACGCGGACGGGATCTACTTGCGCGAGCACTTCAAGCAGATCCGCACCGACCCCCACGTGTGCGAGATCCTTCAGCAGCACGGGATCCGCTACTTCTACGCGGACAAGGACATCCGCTTCAACAACTCCCAGCTCAGCAAGATCCGGCCCGGGCTGTACGGGGTCGACACCTCCAGCGGGTTCACCCTCATCGACAGCGGTGGCTCGGCCTCGCTGTGGCGTATCGACATCTGCGGCTGACGGCCACGGCCGCCTGAGAGCGTCAGCGTCTCAGTCTCGGCTCAGGTCTCCCGTGCCGTCCGTGCCCATGGGTGCGACGGGCTCGGCGCCCCAGGTCCCCTGCAGGAACAGTCGGGTCCACAGGCCCGTCGAGGTGGCCCCCCGAGCCATGCGCATGATCTGCTCGGTGCGGGGCATGGGGGCATTGAACGCCTCGAAGGCCATGGGATGGTGAAGCATGGTTCTCATGGAGACCGCTCGTGACAGGGCCGTGCGGGTGCCGGTGACGGTCAGCGCCGCCATGAGCAGGCGCCGCGGCCCTGCGGGGATCCGTGCGGCCGGCGCCTCGAAGAGCTGCGAGGCGGTGCCCGTCGCCTCGGCGTAGGCCTCCGCCGTGAACTGCGCGTACCAGTCGCGAGTGGCGGTCAGGTCCTCCGAGCCCCGCAGCCAGGTGCGCCAGACCTCGGTGTCGAGCATCGGCAGTGCCCAGCCGTATCCGAAGGCCTCGTAGGCCTTGAAGGACTCGTTGATGTACTTGGCCTGACGCTCCTGGAGGTTCACCCGCTCCACGAGCTCCTGGATGGAGCGTCCGCTTCCGGCCAGGTCCTTGCCCCGGCCGATCGGGAAGGAGACCTCCTGGGCGCCCTGCACCACCGCCCGGCGCAGCAGGGGCAGGTGGCGCCACGCGCTGCGGTCCCCCTGGAGCAGTGAGTGGTGCCGGGTCACGGTGGTGAGCACGTCGTTGCGTGACGGTCCGCCCTCGAGCAGGTGCTCGTCATGCATGTTCCCGACGATCGTGTGGCCGGGCAGAAACACCGCGTCGGTGTCGATCAGGGCGCTCCGCCGCATCTGGAGCAGGGCGTACCAGTCCTGGACGTGCGGCAGGGAGGTCAGGCCCCAGGTGCGCTTCTGGAAGTCGACGCCGTCGGGCCCGGCCCAGGTGCGAGCCATCTCGGTGGGGTCCAGGTCGACCGTGAACCAGTCCATCTCGAGCGCCTCGGCCACGCCCCGGGAGATGGCTACCTCGGTGCTGCCCGGCACCCCGTAGGTGAAGGTCACGACGTCACGGGCCCCGTGGCGCTTGAGCCAGACGGCCAGCAGCCGGGAGTCCAGCCCGCCGGAGAGGGGGACCAGGAGCTGGCGGCCGTCGGTCTCCTGAAGAACGCGCTCGACCGCGGTGTCGAGCGCGGTGCGGAAGACATCCGCGAACTCCTCAGGGGACGTGATCGGATCAGCGTCGTAACGGTAGGTCTCCCACGAGCGGCTGCTCCAGGTGCCGTCGGACCTCAGCTCCACCACCGAGCCCGCAGGAGTGGCGTAGACCTCATGGGCCAGCGTCCGCGTCCCCGGCGTGAAGCCCGCGTGCAGGAAGACCTCGGCGGCCTGCTCATCGCGGGCCCAGGTGGGGGCGTGTCGACGCAGCTCCTGAGGGTCGTCGCTGATGATCCAGGTGTCACCCGCGCGGGTGAAGAGGAGGTGGTGGGAACGGGTGCGATCCGTGGTCAGGCGTACGACGCCGTCGCCCGCCTCGATGAGCGTCCACGCCCCGGTGCGCCGGCCGGGCTGCTCCTGCCGCAGGGACTCCAGGTCGCCGGGCCCGGGCGGAAGCGGGCGCCACACGTGGCACTGGCCTGACAGAGGCGACGAGGACGCCGGGGACTCGGTACTCGCGGGACCGTGCGTCCACGTCGAAGATGTCAAGTGAAGCCGGTATCCGGATGCGGTCGTGTCCGTGCGGTCCGTGTGGTCCAAGTCGTGCATGTGGACATGGTAAGCGCCGTATCATACGGAGGGCTGCTACCCGAGCCGCCACCTGAGCATCAATCTGAGTCTCAGCCTGATCCGTCGGAAGGACCAACCCGTATGCGCATCGCCGTCGTCGCCCTGGGCAAGATCGGACTGCCTCTGGCTGTCCAGTACGCAGACAAGGGCCACGAGGTCATCGGAGTCGACGTCAACCCCGCCGTTGTCGAGGCCGTCAACGCCGGGACCGAGCCCTTCCCCGGCGAGGCCCACCTGGCCGAGAAGCTCGCCGCGCTGAGCCCCGCCACCGGCAACGGCGCCCTGCGCGCCACCACCGACTATGCCGAGGCCATCCCGGAGGCCGACGCGATCGTCCTGGTCGTGCCGCTCTTCGTCAATGACGCCACCTGGGAGCCGGACTTCGCCTGGATGGACGACGCCACCCGCTCCCTGGCCGCCCACCTGACCCCCAACACCCTCATCTCCTACGAGACCACTCTGCCCGTGGGCACCCTGCGGGGCCGCTTCAAGCCCATGATCGAGGAGATC
The DNA here is from genome assembly GCF_001937665.1 of Actinomyces oris. Taxonomy (GTDB): domain Bacteria; phylum Actinomycetota; class Actinomycetes; order Actinomycetales; family Actinomycetaceae; genus Actinomyces; species Actinomyces stomatis. The sequence goes on from NZ_MSKL01000004.1 coordinate 43,094, forward strand.
AGCGGTCTGAAGGAGGGCGCGGACTTCCACCTCGTCTTCAGTCCCGAGCGGGTTCTCACCGGCCGCGTCTTCGCCGACCTGCGCCGCTACCCCAAGCTCGTGGGCGGCCTGGACGAGGCCGGCACCCAGGCCGGCATCGCCTTCTACGAGTCCGTCCTCGACTTCGACGAGCGCGACGACCTGCCCCGTCCCAACGGCGTGTGGGACATGGGCACCGCCGAGGCCGCTGAGATGGCCAAGCTCGCCGAGACCACCTACCGCGACGTCAACATCGGCCTGGCCAACCAGTTCGCCGTCTACGCGGACAAGGCCGGCTTCGACATCGAGCGCGTCATCGAGGCCTGCAACTCCCAGCCCTACTCCCACATCCACCGCCCCGGCATCGCGGTGGGCGGGCACTGCATCCCGGTCTACCCGCGCCTGTACCTGTCCACCGACCCCGACGCCTCCGTGGTGCGCACCGCCCGCACCTTCAACGCCACGATGCCCGCCTACGTGGTGGGCCGGGCCACCGAGGTGCTCGGTTCGCTCAAGGGGCTGCGCGTCGTCGTGCTGGGAGCCTCCTACCGTGGCAAGGTCAAGGAGACCGCCTTCTCCGGTGTCTTCCCCACCGTGGAGGCCCTGCGTGAGGCCGGCGCCGAGGTCCTCGTTCACGACCCGATGTACACCGACGAGGAACTGTCCGACTTCGGCTGGACCCCCTACCACCTGGGGGAGCAGGTCGACGTCGCCATTGTCCAGGCCGACCACCCCGAGTACGCCGAGCTCACCGCCGCCGACCTGCCCGGGCTGCGCCTCCTGCTGGACGGCCGTCGCGCCACCGATGCCGCCAAGTGGACCGGTGTGCCCCGTCTGACCATCGGCGGAGGCGAGTGACTCCGGAGGCGCACTGAGGTCGGCAGCAGGAATGACTGCGAGCGTGGCGGCCGGGCCGGCCGGAGACTCCGGCTGGATCCTGGCGGCCGCCACGCTCGTCGTGGCCGGTCTGCTGCTGATGCCCGGCTGGATCGTGGGGCGCTCGGCGCGCCTGGCGGCACTCCCGTCGCTGGCGGTGGCTCCCGCGCTCAGCTCGGCGATCATCGGAGTGGCGGAGATCCTCGCCCACGCCCTTGCACTGCCCTGGCGCCCCTGGGGGTGGGCGGTGATCGCCGCCCTGACGGTCGCCTTGGCACTGATGGCGCATCTGATCGCCGGCCCACCGCCCGAGCGCGTGCGACGAGCGGCGCCGCTGGGCCGGGCCGAGCGGATGATCCTGGCCGGGGGGCTGATCGTTGCCGTCGTCGTGCCGGCAGGGGCGATTCTGTCCGTCCTGCCCGGCCCCGCCTACCCCGCACAAACCTTCGACGCCACCTTCCACCTCAACGCGGTGGCGGCCATCCGCGAGGGAGGCAACGCCTCAATGCTGGGGGGCCTCTCCGCCCTCTACTCCGGTCGTGCCGTCTACTACCCCACGGTCTGGCACGGGGCTCTGGCACTGGCGCCGGGCGGCCCGGTCCCGGTCAGCACCGCGGGGGTACTGGCCCTTACCGCGGTGGCCTGGCCGCTGAGCCTGCTGGGGCTGCTCGCCCGGGTCACCGGTCTTGACGCCGCCTGGGAACCGGGGGCGGACGGAGCCCGCCGGCGGCAACGGACCTGCGCAGTCGCCGCGGTGCTCGCACTCAGTGCCGCGGTGGTGGGTTTCCCGCTGCTTCCAATGACGTCCCTGACGGTGTGGCCCTACGCCCTGAGCGTTCTGGGGCTTCCCGGCGTCCTCGTGCTCTACGATCTGCTGCGTCGGGGAACCGGCTCACGGCGTCTCCTTCTGGTGCTGGTCCTGCTCGCCCTGGCCGCGGCCGGCGGCGTGGTGGCCGCGCACGGCACCGGCCTGTTCAACCTCGTCGTCCTGACCCTGCCCTTCCTGGCCGACGCCGTCGTCTCCCTGTGGCGTCGCAGCACCACCAGACGGGGCGGTCGAGCCCTCCTTGCAGCGGGGGCGGTCGTGGCCATGCTGGTCCTGGCCACGGGGACCTGGTTCATGCGCGGCTCCCTGGCCTCCGTCCTGGGCTACCGGCGTCCCGCCGGGGGAGTGGCCGGTGCCGTGGCAACCCTGGGGCAGGCGATCATCGATCTGCCGATGTACGGGACGGTCCCGGGGGCCACCGTGCCCATCGGCATCGTGATCGGCCTGCTCACCCTGGCAGCGGCATGGTCGGCGCGATCGCGGCGAGATCAGCGCCCCTGGCTCATCATGTGGCTGCTGTCGCTGCTCCTCCTGGTCCTGGTGGGTGGACCCCAGTGGGCCGGCCGTCAGCTCGGAGCGCCCTGGTACCTCCAGAAGGCCCGGATCCTTCCGCTCGCCATCCTGCCTGCGTTCGTCCTCCTGGCACAGGCTGGTGCCGGGCGACCCGGACGACGACTGTGGGAGGTGCTGCGCCGGACTGCCTCGCGGGTCAGCGGGGTGCGGCCGGAGCGGGCGGCGGCCGCCATGCTGGTAGCGCTCGTGCTCCTGCCGGTGGCGGCGAGGACGCCCCTGGAGCGCAACCTCGCCGCCTCCGTCTACGACCCGCGGCGCATCCAGTACGGGACCCTGCTGACCAAGGACTCCATCACGCTCATCCGGCGCTCGGGGAGCGTACTGCCCGACGACGCGGTCGTCCTCGGGGCGCCATCGAGGGGGGCGGCCCACCTGTGGTCCCTGGGTGGTGTCCACGTCGTCTACCCGACGCGCGACAAGACTGCACCGGGAACCCCGGGGGCCGCCCTCGCCTCTGCCTGGCCCGCCCTGGGGCAGAAGGGCTCCCAGACCTGCGCACTCCTCAACCGTCTGGGCGTGCGCTACTTCTACAGCAGCTCGGACGCCACGGCCTCGGGCTCGGAGACAGGTGCCGCCCCCCTGCGCTGGGACGCGCGTTTGACCCGGATCCCCAGCGAGGGGCTCGAGCTCGTCGACTCCGAGGGCAGCGCCTCCCTGTGGCGCATCACCGCCTGCGACTGACGGGCCCAGGCGTTCTGCGTTCAGACCTCGGTGTACTGGACCACTGACGGTGGCTCGGCGCAGAGGTCGACCATCCGGGGCACGAGAGTGGTGAAGTGCGCTGAGGCGTTGTGGGCCTCGATCGCGGTGTCGTCGCGCCAGGTCTCGAGCACGACGAAAGAGGCGGTATCGTCCCTGGCCACGCACAGGTCGTAGGCGAGATTGCCGTCCTCGGCCCGTGAGCCCTCCACGAGCTCGCCGGCAAGTGCGCGGAACTCCTCAACGGCGTCGGAACGGACACGGAACGTGGCGATGATACGGATCACGGGGTTCTCCTCACATGGATTCAGGACTGGGACTCCTACGGGAACGCGCACTACTCAGCCGTGCCGGCTCCCAGGTGGCTCGGTCGGTGCCCAGCAGGATGGCGAGGCCGATCGGCGCAACCATGATGATGGGCACCATGTAGCGGAACGGTGTGACGGTGGGCGCCGCGATCAGGAGCGTCGCCCACAGCAGGATCACAGGGGCATAGATCGCCACCCACTCCCGCCGCCCGGCGTAGACGAACCCGACCACGCTCAGTGCCACCACCCACATCCAGGTTCCCGGACCCGGCGTGGCCTCCATGACCCGTACGGCGGTGCCCGCCACCCGCTGCAGCGGCTGCGGCAGGAGCGAGTGGTTGATGACGCCGGCGTTGGCGTAGTCCCGAATCAGCTGGTCCCGGCCGGCCGGGTAGTTCGAGACCGCGGAGATGAAGCGGGACTGCCCATCGGTGCTGATCGGGTCGGCGTCGAAGCGCCACAGGTTGGCGGTATGCACGAGGAATCCTGTGACGAAGGGGCGGGGACAGGCCACCAAGGCCCGCCCCCACGCGGAGAGGAACTGGCCGCGGTGCGTGTCGAGGTAGGCGTTGTTGAAGGTCGGGGAGTCCTTGGTCGGGTCGACGCTGGCGGGCCGGTAGACCTGTTTCCAGACCTCGGGCTCCAGGACGTTGTCGAAGACCTGCCGGCTTGCCGACGGCAGGCAGTCGGCGTCGTGGACCAGTGTGTAGCCGATCATCTGCAGCGGGATCCCCAGGGCCTCCTTGGCGTGCTGGGACTGCGCCGTCGCAGCCGTGGGAACGACGATGATGACCAGGGTGACGGCGCTGACCACCAGCGCTCGGCGCAGGTGCGCCCGCGACCACCACACCATCAGCGCCAGGATCACCAGAACCACCGGCAGGGCGTTGTTGCGCATGAGCGCGAACCCCGCCGGTGCCGCCACCACCACCGCGATGCCGCGCCTGCTCATCAGCACCTGCCCGGCACTGGCGCGCACCACCAGCAGCACCGGGATGAGCAGGGTGGTGAACAGGGAGAAGGCCGCGTCCTTGACCACGGCGAAGGAGTAGTCGGCCACCAGCGGCATGAGCGTGCAGTAGGCGATGAGAAGCCCGGTCACCCGGCGCGAGGCGCCCTGACGGTCCAGGAAGACCGCGACGCCGCTCACGCAGGCCGCCCACAGCAGCATCTGCCCCACCGACAGCAGCACGACGCCGGTCAGATCGCCTCCGACCAGGCGTCCCAGACGGAACAGGACCCCGATCGAAAGTCCGTAGGTGATCGGGTGCTGGGCCCCTGCCCCGATCGGATCCCTCAGGATCCAGGCCGTGTCGTTCATCGAGGCCATCGGCCACAGGTGCGCGTACAGGAGGGACCAACAGATCAGCGGAATCAGGAATGCCAGCAGTGCCAGCCGACGGCGGTCCCTCCACCCCGCCCCGGGCTGCGCTCCGACTTCCTGCGAACGGCGGCTCCTGCGCCGCGCGGCCAGGTCCACCAGCGCCAGGAGCCCCCAGCACGCGGCGCCGCTGAGAACCAGTGCCACCAGGAGACGCACTGGGTTGAAGGAGCCCTCCTGGAGCAGGCCGGTGGCCCGTTGGACCCGCCCCACCACTTGTGAGGCGGCGTCCACCGCTGCGAAGGCCGCCGCGAAGAGAATCGAGGCCGCTGCCCGACGCCGCAGGTGACGGTTTCCCCCCTCCGTCAGGTCCTCGGACCGGTCGGATGGGGAGGCGGAGCGGAACGGGGGCGGTAGGCACAGTGGCACGGGCGTTGATCTCCAGTCCGGGGGCACATGAGAAAGCGCCTCAGCACCGGCACCATTCACACGATCGCCGGGCTCGCAGCGGGTGCCGCTAGAATAGCCCCTACTCAGCACTCGTCCTGATTGGAACCAGGTGGATCTCTCCAAGCTCGATATCGCAGCGATCGTCCCGTGCCACAACGAGGAGGGCGCGATCGCAAAGGTCGTCGCCGACCTCCTGGCGGCCGTTCCCACGATGCGCGTCTTCGTCTATGACAACTGCTCAACCGACCGCACCGCCGAGGTCGCGGCCGCCGCCGGTGCCATCGTTCGCCGTGAGGAGCGCAAGGGCAAGGGCAACGTGGTCCGCCGGGCCTTCGCCGATGTCGAGGCCGATATCTACGTCATGATCGATGGTGATGACACCTATGACGCCGCCGCCCTGCCCGATATGATCGCGGCCCTCCTGGAGGGGCCCTACGACCACGTCCTGGGCGTTCGCCGTGACGTGCAGGAGAAGAGCTCCTACCGCCCCGGCCATGAGGCCGGTAACAAGGCCTTCAACCGCCTGACCTCCCGGGTCTTCGGGACCCACGTCACCGATATGCTCTCCGGCTACCGCGTCTTCTCGCGCCGGTTCGTCAAGTCCTTCCCCGCCATGAGCCGGGAGTTCGAGATCGAGACCGAGCTGACGGTTCATGCCGCCACTCTGCGCGTGCCCCAGGTCGAGGTGCCGGTCGGCTTCAAGGAGCGCGCCGCCGGCACGGAGTCCAAGCTCAACACCTTCTCCGACGGATTCAAGATCCTGGGGCTCATTGGGCGTCTCGTGCGCGATGAGCGCCCCATCCTCTTCTACGGCACCTTGGGGTTCCTCACGTGGGTCGTCGCCGTCGTCCTGGGCATCCCGGTTGTCGGGCACTTCCTGAAGTTCGGCGACGTCCCCCGCTTCCCCACCTTCTTCCTGAGCGTCGGACTGGTGACGCTCGGTTTCCTGTGGATGATGCTGGGGGTCATCCAGGCGGGGCTGCGGCACTCGCGGGCCAACGCCGCCCGCCTGTCATACCTCGCCTACCCGGCCGTCTCGCGCCCGTAGAGGTCTGCCTGACGAACCGGGACGTGCTCCGGGACCGGCGACGGAGACGAGTGTGGAGTCCCTGCAGGGGACCCCACACATCATGAGCCGTCGGCGACGACGCTTCCCGGTTACTGCCCCTGGGCGGCGTACTTGGCCTCGACCTCGGCCTTGAGCGGGCGCCACCAGGCCTCGTTGTCCCGGTACCAGTCGATGGTGGCCTGCAGGCCGGAGCGGAAGTCGGTGAACCTCGGTGCCCAGCCGAGCTCCTCGACCAGCTTGGAGTTGTCGATGGCGTAGCGCATGTCGTGGCCAGGGCGGTCGGCGACGTGCTCGTAGTCGTCGGGCGCGTGGCCCATGAGCTCCAGGATCAGCTCGACGACCTCCTTGTTGTTCTTCTCGCCGTCGGCGCCGATGAGGTAGGTCTCGCCGATGCGGCCCTTCTCGATGATGTCCCACACGGCGTCGTTGTGGTCCAGGACGTGGATCCAGTCGCGCACGTTCTCACCGGCGCCGTAGAGCTTGGGACGCACGCCATCGATGAGGTTGGTGATCTGGCGCGGGATGAACTTCTCGATGTGCTGGTAGGGGCCGTAGTTGTTCGAGCAGTTGGAGATCGTGGCCTCCACGTCGAAGGAGCGCACCCAGGCGCGCACGAGCAGATCGCTTCCGGCCTTGGACGAGGAGTAGGGGGAGGAGGGGTTGTAGGGCGTCGTCGGCTCGAACTTGGCCGGGTCGTCCAGCTCCAGGTCTCCGTAGACCTCGTCGGTGGAGACGTGGTGGAAGCGCGTCTTGTGGCGCCGTGCCGCCTCTAGGAGGGTGAAGGTGCCCACGAGGTTGGTCTGGATGAAGGGGGAGGGGTCTCGCAGCGAGTTGTCGTTGTGGGACTCGGCCGCGAAGTGGACGACGACGTCGGCCTCGGCCACGAGCGGGTCGACGACGTCGGCGTCAGCGATGTCTCCGACGACGAGCGTGACACGGTCATCCAGGTCCGCCAGCGAGCCCTTGTTCCCGGCGTAGGTGAGCTTGTCCAGGACGGTGACGGTGGCGTCCGGGTGACGCACCAGGGTCTGGTGGACGAAGTTGGCGCCAATGAAGCCGGCGCCTCCGGTGATGAGGACGTGCATAGAACTCGCTCCGATATGTGGGAACTGCGGGCGCTGAAGGCCCGTCATGGCCGACGCCATCATGCCACAGGAGCTCGCTCGAGCCCACGAGAGCCCGGGGTGGTCCCATCTGCTCTCCATTGGCGTCCTGCCGCACAATTCGTCCGCGGTGGCGAAATCAGATTGCAACGGTTCGTCGACATCTCGGAAGAACCTTGATCTATCAAGAAAAGATGAGGTCCGTGTCGCGGTCCGGGTGGCTGCGAGCGAGAAATGATGTCAGATGTCTCCGTTTTTATCAGTAAACTATCATTAATCTCTCGGAAACTATTCAGAAATTAAATACCGCCACCCGAGGGATCGGCGTCGGCGGCTGCGGTGGTGAGGCCCGATCGACGCCGGCAGGCATTCACCTCCAAAGGAACCCCATGAAAGTCCCTCGTCCTCGTGTCCGCACTGTCTACCGTGCTGTCGGGCTGGCCGCTCTGGCCCCGCTCCTCCTGTCCGGCCTGGTCCCCGTGGCCGTCGCCGCACCTGAGGCCGGTGACCCCGGTGGCCCGGGCAGCGCCTCCGGTCATGCTGCCGGCTCCGCCGGCCAGGCCGACAGTCCCGCTCCGGTCCAGATCCTCGACCTGACCACCTCCGGCGGACAGGCCACCGATATCGCCCAGTCGGGTCTCGACGACGCCCGGCCTAATACTGGGTCGGGCGCCAATGGTGGCGCTCGGCCTGATGCCGGGTCGGGCGCCAATGGTGACGCTCGGCCTGATGCCGGGTCGGGCGCCACTGGTGACGCCCGGCCTGGTACTGGGTCGGGTACCGGTGGCGACGCCCCGCACGGTCCGGAGGCGTCGACGCCGTCGGCCCAAGGAGCCAGCGGCTCGGGCAGTGGCAACGGTGCCTCGGTGCTCCCGGCGCTGGCGACCGGCGGTCGGGTCCCCTCCGTCCTGCCCGCTGCGACCGACCCGCAGGCCGACGCCGCCCTCCTGACCGACCCGCTTCAGGTGGACCGCTTCCTCGTTGCGGGCTTCACCTGGGCCGGCGGCGCTGACCTTCCCGAGGGCGTGCGCATCTACCTGCGTGTTCGCGAGAACGGCACCTGGTCTCCCTGGTACCTCAATGAGGCGGCTGACTCCGGGCGCGACGACCGCGAGACCGCCGGCACCGGTGAGTTCGTCACCGGCGGGGCCGACGCCGTCCAGGCCTCCGTTGTCGGGAGCTCACTGCCCGCTGGGCTCAAGCTCGTCCTCGTCCCCTCCCAGCCCCAGGGCGAGGAGGTCCTGGACTCGGGTGACGTCTCGACCACCGATGCCACGCCGACACCGGTCGTTGAGGAGGCAGCCGCTTGGCAGCCCGGGCCCGGTCGGGACGAGGTGTCGGGGGATGTAGGTGGGCCGGCTGTTCTGTCGGCTCCGGAGCTGACGACGGCATCCACCACGTCTGCGGTGTCGACCACGACGGCGCTGTCCGAGAGCGCTGTGCCAGCCGCTGTCCCAGCCACTGTGCCGGTCTCAGTGCCGGCTGCTGCGCCGGCTGGGACGACCGCCAACGGGCTGCCGGTGCCGGTCACCACCCGAGCCGAGTGGGGCGCCAACCCCTCCTACATGAGCTGGGACCCCGACTACGAGGACGCCGGTCACGTCGTCGTCCACCACACTGCCGGCACCAACAACTACTCCGCCGGGCAGTCCGCCTCCATCGTGCGGGGCATCTACTACTACCACGCGGTCACCCTGGACTGGGGCGACATCGGCTACAACTTCCTCATCGACAAGTACGGCACCGTCTTCGAAGGACGCTCCGGCTCCGTGGCCGCTCCCGCCGGCGAGATGAGCGTCGGAGCGCACGCCCGCGGCGTCAACACCGGCACCATGGGCCTGTCCATGATGGGCGACTACAGCAGCGTCAGTCCCTCGGATGCTCAGCTGAACGCGGTGGGCAGGATGGCCGGATGGTTCTTCAAGCGCGCCGGCATCGCGGATGCCAACGGCCATGCGGGTCTGCACGTGTGGACCACTGAGCGCTACCAGGCGGGCTCCACCATCTCGATGCCCCGGATCCTGGGGCACCGGGATGTCGGCTACACCACCTGCCCCGGGAACGTCGGCTACTCCAAGCTCAGCGCCATCCGCTCCATCGCGCAGACACAGATCGATGGCGGCTCGGCGTCGTCGACCGCCCCGGGATCCGTGACCCTGCGTGGGGCGATTCTGACGGCCTGGACTGCTGCTGGTGGGGAGCGCTCCAAGATGGGGCTGCCCACGACCAGTGAGATCGCCTCGTCCAAGGGTGGGGTGTATCAGCGTTTTGAGCACGGTGTGGCGTACTGGACCCGGGCGACCGGGGCGCAGTTCGTGGCCGAGCCGGTGCTGAGTGCCTGGGGCGGCTACTGGTACGAGAAGGGCTCGATGGGTTACCCGCGCAGCGGTGTGGTGAGCGGTCCTGGTGGCGGCTTCCGTCAGAGCTTCGAGGGAGGTGTTGCCTACTGGCGTTCCGGGGGCAAGGCCAGCTTCGTGCGTGGGGCGATTCTGACGGCCTGGACTGCTGACGGCCTGGACCGCTGCTGGTGGGGAGCGCTCCAAGATGGGGCTGCCCGTCGGTTATGAGGTCCGCCAAGCAGACGGAACCGTGACCCAGACCTTCGAGAAGGGACGGATCTCCGTTTCACCCACGGGAACGGCGACGATCGGCTGATATCGGATCGAGGCGCGCGGCGGGGCGGTCAGGAGTGCATGAGACACTGGCCGCCCCGCTGTTTCTTCATCAACCGCCTTCGTCGACCAGCCTGCCGGGAAGGGCCGCCACATGAACCGAGGAATCGTCTACTTCCACTTCGATTCTCATCATCAGGTCCGTGACTACGTCGTCCATGCCCTGGCCTCCTTGCGCCCCCATGCGGAGCACATCCTGGTGGTCTCCAACTCTCCCGTCGATGATGCCGACCGGGCTCGGCTGGAGACCTCCTGCGACGAGATCCTTGAGCGCCCCAACGAGGGGCTCGACGTCGGCGCCTACCGGGCCGGGCTGGAGCACCTCGGCTGGGACCGGCTCGCCGACTTCGACGAGCTCATCCTGACCAACCACACCTACTACGCGCCGCTACGACCCTGGGAGGAGGTTCTCACCCGGACCGGAAGCCGGCGCGACATCTCGTTCTGGGGCATGACCGAGCACGGCGTCATGCGCCCCCACCCCTTCCTCGCCAAGCGCGAGCTGCCCCGTCACATCCAGTCGCACTGGATCGCGGTGCGCCGTCGGCTGCTGTCGGACCCGGCCTTCCGGGAGTACTGGGAGCAGATGCCGCCGGTCTCCTCCTACCGCGACTCCATCCAGTGGCACGAGTCGCGCTTCACCGACCACTTCACCGGGATCGGCCACTCCTACGAGGTCGCCTTCCCCGTGGACCGCTACCACTCGGACAACCCGGCCATCGAGGAGGCCCCGGCACTGCTGGCCGATGGCTGCCCCCTGCTCAAGCGCCGGGCGTTCTTCCACGATCCCCTTCACCAGGACCGCCAGGCGGTCGTCGGCGGGGACCTGCTGAAGGCCGCTGCACAGGCGGGCTACAACGAGGACCTCATTCTGTCCGACGTCGTCCATACCGCGGCCGCCCGTGACCTCATCGTCAACGCGGGGCTCACCGAGGTCGTGACCGAGTCCGCCCTCGGGTCCGCAGAGCCCGGCCCAGACGCGAGCTCGCCCGCTCGGCAGCCCTCGGGCTGCGTCGTCGTACACGTCCCGGCAGCAGGGGAGGGGGGCGAGCGCGCCGAGGCGGACGGTCTTGCTCAGCGCCTGGCGAGCCTGCCACCGCACTGGCGGGTGGTGGTCACCTCACCCGAACCGCTGGATGCCGCCGACCTGGAGCGCGTCACCGGCCGCCGCCCAGTGGACGAGGACGGGGCGGCGGGGGACACGGCTGTCGCCTTCCGCGCGGTGCGCGACCTCGATCCGCGCGGAACCATCGCCTTCCTCACCGAGTGCGACGACCTGTGGGATCCCGGGCGCTCCGCCTCCTCCAATGGTGACGGCGTCAGCGATGGCAGCGGTGGCGGCGATGACGGTGTGGACCTCGTCCTGAGGATCACGGCGGGGCCCCTGAACGGTCCCGAGCAGGGGGCCGACAACGTCGCCCGCCGCCAGATCCTCGACTGCCTGCTGGACTCGCCGGGACACGTGGCCGGTCTCATCGACCTCTTCGAGTCTCACCCCAGCCTCGGGGTGGTCATGCCCGCCGCCTGCCACATCGGCTGGCCTCACGGCGGGCCCCAGTGGGACGGCCTGGCCGGCGCGGCCGAGGCCCTGTCCCGGCGGCTCGGCCTGACGGCGGCCCTGGACCCGATCGCCCCGGCGGTGCCGGTCGGCGCCATGTTCCTGGCTCGCCCGGAGGCGCTGCGCACACTGAGTGAGGGGGCCAAGGAGCTGGTGCGGATGACCGAGCAGGCAGCCGCCGACCCCGAGGAGTCGGTGCGGCGTCTGCGGCGCGCCCGCGTCGCCGAGGTGCTCGAGCTGCTGACCGTCTACGCGGCCATGTCCAGCGGCTTCCACCCCCGCGAGGTGCTCACCCCCACCTGGGCCGGGCGGCTCTACGGCGCCCTGGCCTACAAGCAGCGGGCCCTCACCGCGGACCTACCGGCCTACACCGACGAACAGGTCAGGTTCCTGCAGGCCCGGTTCGGGCCCCGGGCCGGGCTGGGGCCGAGAATGCGCTCCTACGTCGATGTCCATCACCCTGAGATGGCGGGCGCCCTCAAACCCGCATACCGTTACGTCACTGGTGGGGCGAAGGGCGTCACCGATGGCGTCAAGGGAGCGGCGAGATCCCTCGGCGGGCGTCTGCGCCCCCGGCGATCCGCGCGGCCCGCCTCCGACGCGTGACGGGATCCCGCCCTTCCACCCCTCCGCCTCATCGTGAGACCCCCACCTGTTAGGATTCCGGTCCATGGCACAGACAGTTCTCGTCACTGGAGCCGGCGGCTACATCGGCCGCCACGTCGTCACCGCACTGCTGGAGCGGGGCCTGACTGTCAAGGCCCTCGACCTGCGGCTCGACGGCGTCGACGAGCGGGCTGAGAAGGTCCAGCTGGAGCTCTTCTCCGGGGACACGGACATCTACGATCAGATGGGGCGCCCCGACGTCGTCCTGCACATGGCCTGGCGCGACGGTTTCAAGCACGCCTCCCACGCCCACCTGGACGACCTGGCCAAGCACTTCCACCTGATCGAGAACCTCTACGCCGGTGGCCTGCCCCAGCTCGCCGTCATGGGCACCATGCATGAGGTCGGCTACTGGGAGGGCGCCATCGATGAGAACTCGCCCTGCGCTCCCGCCTCGCTGTACGGCATCGCCAAGAACGCCCTGCGCGAGGCCACCTTCCTGTCCGCCCAGGCCCACGGCGCCATCGCTCAGTGGATCCGCGCCTACTACATCGTCGGAGACGACAAGTTCGGCAACTCGATCTTCTCCAAGCTCCTGGCAGCCGCCGAGGAGGGGCGCACCACCTTCCCCTTCACCACCGGCAAGAACCGCTACGACTTCATCTCCGTGGACGGCCTGGGCGAGCAGATCGCCGCGATCGTGGACCAGACCGAGGTCGACGGCATCATCAACGCCTGCACCGGCGAACCCATGACCCTGGCCGAGCGCGTCGAGGCCTACATCCGGGACAACGACCTGGGCATCACCCTGGAGTACGGGGCATTTCCGGATCGGCCCTACGACTCACCCGGTGTATGGGGCGATCCGACGAAGATCCGCCGTATCCTCGCATCAAGCGCAAGCTGACGCGTTCGGGTGGACCCGTATCGCCCGCTCTTTCCCCTGCCGCAGTGAGCGGCTCTGAACCACTGTCTAGAAGGGACACCATGGCAACGCTTGGCGAGGACCCGAAGCGACTCGGGATCTTCTTCTTCTTCGACGCCCAGGGCGTCGTGGACTCCTACGTGGAGACTCTGCTCGCCGATATGGTGAAGAACCTCTCCGAGCTGACCATCGTCGTCAACGGCGAGCTGACGGCCAAGAGCTACGCCAAGCTGGGTGCCTTCACGGACAACATCATCCTGCGGGAGAACGAGGGACTGGACGTCTGGGCCTACAAGACGGCCATGGAGAGCCACGGCTGGGAGAGGCTCTCCGAGTTCGATGAGGTCGTGCTGTTCAACGCCACCATCATGGGGCCGGTCTACCCCTTCAAGGAGATGTTCACCGAGATGGCCCGTCGGAACATCGACTTCTGGGGCATCACCTGGTTCCACGAGGTCCCCTTCGACCCCTTCGGCTATGCCGAAGAGGGTTATCTTCCCCGCCACCTCCAGTCCCACTTCCACGCCTACCGCCGCTCCCTGGTCACCTCCAAGGCCTTTCAGGACTACTGGGACGAGATGCCCGAGATCAACGGCTACGAGCAGTCGGTGGGCATGCACGAGGTTCCCTTCACCCAGCGCTTCGAGCGCCTCGGTTTCACCTCCGACGTCTACGTCAACACCGAGGACATGGAGGGCTTCAACTTCAGCCCCATTCTCTTCGCCCCGGTCGAGGTCATCCGGGACAAGCGCTGCCCGATCTTCAAGCGCCGTTCCTTCTTCCGCCCCTACGACGACGTCCTGCGCCAGTCCGTGGGCCAGCCCAGCGCCGAGCTCTACGCCTACCTGCGTGACCACACGGACTTCGATGTCAACCTCATCTGGGACAACGCCCTGCGCTCCATGAACATGGCGGACCTGGTGAAGAACCTCCAGCTCACCTACGTCCTGCCCACGCAGACCGTCACCCGCGAGCCCAAGCAGCAGAAGGTCGCTCTCATCGCGCACCTGTACTACATGGAGCTGGTCGAGCCGACGCTGGAGTACATCCGCAACATGCCCGAGGGCATCGACATCTTCCTGAGCACCTCGAGCCCGGAGAAGGTCGAGCAGGTCAAGGCCGCCTGCCAGGGGCTCCCCTTCAACATCGAGGTGCGCCTCGTGGAGAACCGGGGACGCGACGTCGGCCCCTTCCTCGTGGGGTGGAAGGACGTCGTCCAGAACTACGACGTCGTGTGCTACACCCACGACAAGAAGGTCACCCAGCTCTCCCCGTACTCGGTGGGTGACGGCTTCGCCTACAAGTGCTTCGAGAACCTGCTGCCGACGCGCGACTTCGTCAAGAACGTCATCGCCACCTTCGAGGCCGAGCCGCGCCTGGGCCTCCTGACTCCCACACCGCCGAACCACGCCGACTACTTCCCGGTCTACACCTTGGGCTGGGGCCCGAACTTCGACCGCACTGAGGCGCTCCTGCACGAGCTGGGGATCCATGCCCCCCTCGACCCGGACAAGGAGCCCGTCGCGCCGCTGGGCTCCATGTTCTGGTTCCGTCCCAAGGCCCTCAAGCCACTGTTCGACCACGACTGGCAGTGGGAGGAGTTCCCGCCCGAGCCCTGCGACATCGACGGCACCATCATGCACGCCATCGAGCGCGCTCACGGTTACGTGGCCCAGGGAGCCGGTTACTACTGCGGCTGGCTCTTCTCCGACTCCTTCGCCCGCATTGAGCTGACGAACCTGTCCTTCTACGTGCGCGACCTCACCTCCGCCGTCGCTGACCGCTGGGGCAGGGCCACGGAGACGCAGATGGTGCAGATGATCCAGGCCCCGCCGACAACCCGGCAATGGCTCAAGGGGCGGCTGAATCGGTGGGTTCCGTCGGCCTTCCAACCGGTCCTCAAGGGGCCGGCCAGACGCGCCTACCATAGACTGCGAGGAGCCTAGTATCCGGATGGTGCTGCGATGCCGGACATGACAACGAAACCGGCACAACAAGCAAGGACAAGGACCAGGATCTTCTACCTGGACCTCATCAGGGCTGTGGCCGCTGTGCTCATCGTCCTCACCCACTTCAATGCCCACCTCCGCGATCATGGCGGCGGGTACGTCCTGACCCACGAGCCCTTCGGCATTTACTCGGGTTCGCTGGGTGTCTCCCTGTTCCTCATCATCTCCGGGGCGGCCCTGACGCTCACCTACCGGCGGCCGATCAACCTCAAACGCTTCTACTGGAAGCGCTTCCGCAGCATCTACCCGATGTTCTGGACCGCCTGGATCCTGGGAACGTTCGCCCTCTTCCTCGCCGCCAATGGCAGATCCCCCAACGCAGCCCCAGCGAAGTCCTTCATCCTCACGGTGCTGGGTATTGACGGACTCGCCCAGGCCTTCTACTTCCGGACGATGTATCTGCTGGGCGAGTGGTTCCTCGGTTTCATCCTCCTGTACTACCTCGTCTTCCCGGTGCTGCTGTGGGCTATTGACCGCTTCCCGGTCATCACCGGAGCCGTGCTCCTCGTGGCCTACGCCGCCACCATCGTCATCATGTCGCGTTACTTCCCTGCCTACCCCTCCGCCGCGGTGCTGACCACGCGTCTTCCCGAGCTGGCCTTCGGCAGCTACCTCGTCCTGTACATCCGTCGGCTACACGGGGCCGTGGTGGTTCCGGCGGCAGCGGTTCTGGCCGTCTCAGCCATGTTCCCCGGGAGGATCCCCGAGGACGTGGCTACCACGATCGTCGGGATCTCGGTCTTCCTCATCCTCGTGGTGGCCGGCCGCTACGTGGCGATCCAGCCGGTGCGGGCCGTTGTCAGTCTCATCGCCACGTACTCCTACCCGATCTTCCTCGTCCACCATGTGGTGATCGAACAGGTCCTTGAGAAGATCGACGTCGCCGGCTTCTACCCCATTCAGCGCTACATGCTGTTGGCCGCCGAGTGCGTCATCATCTTCGCCCTGTCGGTGGCGCTGGTGAAGGTCACTGATGTCGTCGTCGGCTTCTTCACCAAGGCATTCCAAGGCATGACCTGGCGGCCCGAGGTCTCCGAGGCTGAACGCTGACCCGCACCGGGGGCGGGTCCGGGTGGTCAGTCACGGCCCGCGGTAGTGGCCTACGACCCCTGGGCGTGTCGAAGGCAACGGCATCTGCTGGCACTATTGGCTCCGGCAGCGCTGAGAATAGTGGCGAGGTCGTGGCGTGCCCCGTCAGCGCGCCATCGGCCCGACTCGACAACCCAAGGGAGACTCTCGTGACCCGTACCTGCCTCGTGACAGGTGGTGCCGGATTCATCGGTTGCGCGATCTCGCGTGACCTGGCTGACGCCTTCGACCGCGTCGTGGCCATGGACAACATGCATCCGCAGATCCACCTGTCCCAGGAGCGCCCCGCGGAGCTCGACGATCGCGTGGAGCTGCGCCGCCTGGACGTGTCCACTGCTGAGGACTGGGACCTCCTCTTCAGTGAGGTCACCCCGGACGTCATCGTCCATCTGGCCGCGGAGACCGGAACCGGTCAGTCCCTCACCGAGGCCTCCCGCCACGCGAGCGTCAACGTCGTCGGCACCACCCAGATGCTCGATGCCCTCGTGCGCCACGAGATCCGCCCCGACAAGATCGTCCTGGCCTCCTCCCGAGCCGTCTACGGCGAGGGGCAGTGGGTCGACGCCGAAGGACGGACCTCCTACCCCGGCCAGCGCACCCACGCAATGCTCGAGGCCGGGCAGTGGGACTTCACCGGCCTGACCCCCTTGGTCCAGTCCTCCACCGCCGTCAAGGCGTCCCCGGCCAATGTCTATGCCGCCACCAAGTTCTGCCAGGAGAACCTGGTGACCTCCTGGTGCGGATCCTTCGGCGTCACCCCGGTGCTCTTCCGGCTTCAGAACGTCTACGGCCCCGGTCAGTCCCTCATCAACCCCTATACCGGCATCGTCTCCCTCTTCGCCCGCCTGGCCAGGTCCGGTCGGTCCATCCCGGTCTACGAGGACGGTCAGATCGTGCGGGACTTCGTCTTCATCGACGACGTCGCCTCCGCCATCGTGGCCGGAGTCCTGCGCTCGCCCGCAGCGGCCCTGCCCTACGACATCGGCCTGGGGGAGCGGACCACCATCATGCAGGTCGCTCAGGCCATCGCCGAGCACTACGGGGCGCCCGCCCCGCACGTCACCGGACAGTTCCGCGACGGTGACGTGCGTGCCGCCTGGGCGGATACCGCGCGTGCCCGTCAGATGCTGGACTGGGAGCCGCGAGTCGGCGTCACCGAGGGCATCAACCGCCTGTGCGACTGGATCGACGCCCAGGAGGGGGCGGTTCCACCGATGCCCACCGGCACAGCGAAGGAGGCGTGAGCCCATGCAGCTGTCTCGACTGCTCCGTTCAGAGGATGCCCGTCAGACACTGGACCTCACCCTGCGGCTGACCCAGCGCTCGGTCTCCTCCGAGTTCAAGGGAACGACGCTGGGCCGTCTGTGGTCCTTCATCAACCCTCTGGCCACCATCGCCATCTTCGCCCTCATCTTCGGCGTCGTCTTCCGCGGAGGCGTGGAGCCGGGCCGCAACTCCGGGATCGACTCCTTCGCACTGTGGATCGGCATCGGGGTGCTCAGCTGGACCTTCTTCTCCAGCGGCATCATGACGTCCATGAATGCCCTCGTGAACAACGCGGGGCTCCTCACCAAGGTCTACTTCCCCCGCCAGGTCCTCATCTACTCCGCGGTGCTGTCCCTGGCCGTGGACTTCGCCTTCGAGCTGCTCGTGCTGGTCATCATCGCCATGATCATGGGGGGCCCCGGGGTCCTCCTCATGATTCCGGCGCTGGTCGTCGTCACCCTGCTGTCGGGCATGTTCGCCGTCGGACTGGGGCTCATCCTGTCCATCGCGACCGTCTACTTCCGGGACCTGGGCCACCTGTGGCAGATCTTCAACCAGATCTGGATGTACGCCTCCGGCGTCGTCTTCCCCTTGACCATGCTCAACGGGGTTCAGAACCGCCTGTTCGACGCCGGTTGGCAGATCAACGGAGCTCCGATCCCCATCGCGACGATCGCTCGGCTCAACCCCGCCGAGACCTACCTCGAGGCCTTCCGATCCTGCCTGTACGACTTCGCCCTGCCGTCACTGCCCGTCTCCCTGGCCTGTCTGGGGTGGGCGGTCGTCATGCTCACGCTGGGCCTGACCTTCTTCCGCCGGCACTCGGCGAGCATCGTTGAGGAGCTCTGAGACTCAAGATGGCTGCATCACATGGAACCTCCGCATCGCCCGCCGTGCGCATTGAGGACGTCTCCAAGCGTTTCAGGATCTACCACCACCGCAACCAGTCCCTCAAGGGCGCCATTCTGCAGCGCAGCCGCGGCGTCTACGAGGACTTCTGGGCGCTCAAGGACATCACCTTCGACATCCCCGAGGGCAAGACCTTCGGGCTCATGGGGCACAACGGATCGGGCAAGTCCACCCTGCTCAAGTGCATCGCCAAGATCCTGGCCCCCGACTCCGGCTCCATCACCGCCCGTGGGCGCATGGCCGCCATGCTGGAGGTCGGATCCGGCTTCCACCCCGAGCTCTCCGGGCGGGAGAACATCTTCCTCAATGGCGCCATCCTGGGGATGAGCCGTAAGGAGATCGAGGCCAAGTTCGATGACATCGTTGACTTCTCCGGGGTCGGGGAGTTCATCGACCAGCCGGTGAAGAACTACTCCTCGGGCATGTACGTGCGTCTGGGCTTCTCCGTGTCCATCCACGTCGAGCCGGAGATCCTTCTGGTCGATGAGGTCCTGGCCGTCGGAGACATGGAGTTCCAGGAACGCTGCATGGACAAGTTCGCCGAGTTCCGCGAGGACGGCCGCACCGTCGTCGTCGTCTCCCACGGACTCGCCCAGATGCGCACCTTCTGCGACGAGGTTGCCTGGCTCGACCACGGCCGGCTCAAGGAGGTCGGAGCGGCCCCCGAGGTCATTGACAAGTACTCAGATATCACCCACGGCGCCAAGAAGGTCAAGGACGGACAAGGCACCCGCTTCGGCAGCGGGGAGGCTCAGATCACGCGGATCGAGCTGCTCGACCGCACGGGCAGGCCTGTGGGCTCCATGCGCACCGGGGACGAGGCCACCATCCGGCTGCACTACCGCTGCGAGGAGACGATCGAGAAGCCCGTCTTCGGCTGCTCCATCGACACCCGTGAGGGCATCTTCGCCTGGGGCCTGCACGGTCTCGACGACGGCTTCCAGCCCGAGACGATCGAGCCGGGAGAGGGGACCGTGGACGTCTCCATCCCCGCGATGATGCTGCGCCCGGGCGCCTACCTCATCTCCGGATCCATCCAGCCCTGGCAGCTCTCCAGCGTCATCGACGCCTACCAGAAGGCCACCTCATTCGACATCGTCCCCGGACCGCGCATGGAGTCCGGGGGCCTGGTGGCCCTGGGCGCTCACTACGAACGGATCTCCCCGTCGCGCCCCATGGTCACGGTTGCCAAGAAGGACTGAGGGCACCGGCGGGGCCGTCGCTCAGCGCCGCCGGATCCTCTTGACGTGCTGTGCCACGGTGCGGAAGAAGGGCTTGACCGTGGCCTCCAGATGGTCGATCTTCGCCTTGGCGTCGTGGAGCTGGACCAGGACCTGCCGGACCGAGAGATGCAGGTCGTACATGCCCTCATGAAGCTTCGCGATCTGGGCGTCCTGCTGCTTCAGCTGCTGCTCGAGCCGGTGGTAGTACTCCGCTGAGACCAGCATGAGTCCCAGGCCGGCCGGCTCGGCCGGACCGTCGGAGGAGCCTGCGGCTCCGTCGCCCTCGAGGGACAGCCGCGTGTAGCGGTCCCGAATGGCGAGGTTGTCGATGCGGTGACGGACGTCGTCGACGACGACGGAGTTGCCCATCGTCTCGTCGGTGGAGTCGCGGTGGTGCCAGTACGCCAGCGGCTCGCCGGCGATGAATCCCACCGGCGAGGTCGCCAGCAGACGGAGGTTGAAGTCCCAGTCGGCCTGGGTCAGCAGGTTGCCGTCCCAGTGACCGATGCGGTCGGCCACCTCGCGGCGAATGAGCTGGGAGATCGGCGGTACGTAGTTGGCCACCATCGTGTCGATGAGGGTCCAGCTCTCCTTGCCCGGTGCCAGCGCCTCTCGCTTGAGCTCGGTCAGGGCCTCGTTGGTGACGGTCTCGAAAATCAGGTCGCAGCTTGCCGCCACGGCACCGTGGCCGGGGTTCTCATCGAGGTGAGCCACGCATGCCGCCAGGAAGCCGGGCTCCCAGGAGTCGTCGTCGTCATGGATGGCGAAGAACTCGCAGGAGGAGACGGCCAAGCCGTCCTCCAGGGCGGCCTCGCGGCCATGGGAGGTCTCGTTGGTGACCACCTGGGTGCGCTCCCGCAGCCATTCGGGTGCGCTCGCCAGGGCCTGGTCCACCGCTTCGCCCTCGCCGGCGTCATTGACGATGACGAGCTCGAGGTCCTGGAAGGTCTGCGCTCCAACCGACTGGACCGCTCTGGTGAGCATCAGGGGACGATTCCGAGTCCGGGTCACCACGGTGACTCGTGGGGATCGTGCGGCTTGTCCAGCCATCTTCGGGGGTCCTCCTTGATCCGATGAGGGGTACGCGGCGTGCGTGGCGATTACTGCCGAAGGGGTCGGGGCGTTCCGACAACGTCCCAGTTATGCAACTGTAGCCGTTGGGTGCGGTCGGCGTAGTCGGTTGCCGCAATCAGTGGATTCTCGACGGGCGTCTCGCGCGGCCCCTCGAACGCTGACGCAGCTCGCGCGGTAGGCCGGCAACGGCCTGGGCGAGTCCTGTCATCACCGGGCCGCGCTGCGGTCCCCGCAGGGCCCGCACCACCGTGCGGGCCAGTGCCTGCATCACCACCGGGGCCGGGCTGTGCGCGGCGGCCGTCAGGATCCGGTTGCGGGTGTTGACCCGGATGAACATCGCTGAGCCAGTACCCGAGGAGGAGGCGTGCTCGTGGAGTACCACTGCCTCGCGCACGTAGACGACTCGCCAACCGCGCTCGCGCAGGCGCCAGGACAGGTCCGTGTCCTCGTAGTACATGAACAGGTCCTCGCGGAAGCCGCCCAGGGCCTGCCACGCCTCGCGTCGGATCGCGCAGGCGCCCCCGCACAGGCCGAAGACCTCACTGGGGGAGTGCTCCTGCCCGGCAGGCACCAGCCAGTCGCGGTCGTAGCCATTGCCGGAGGCGTCCACCTGGTTGCCCGTGGAGTTGACCAGGACCTCACCCTCGCCGCGGGCAGCGGCCTCGTCACTGACACGCGTCCACCTGCCGGTGCGTGGTGAGACGAGCGCGTCCTGCCGACCCTGAGCGGCGGGTCTCCAACGGCCGGCCAGCAGGATCCGTGCCGTCGCCGCTGCCGGAGCCGTTGCGGATGGCGGATCGCTCAAGGTCCTCAGGAGCGCCTCGAGGAAATCGGGCTCGGCCACCGCGTCATTGTTGAGCAGGACCAGGACATCCTCAACCATGCCCTGGGCACCGAGGTTGACTCCGGCGCCGAAGCCCAGGTTCTCGCTCGACTCGACCACCGTGAGCCCCTCCCGGCGAAGCCGCTCGACCGAGCCGTCGCCGGAGGCGTTGTCCACGATGACGAGCACGTCCCCGTCTCCCAGCTGCTCACGGATGGAGCGGGCCGCCCGGATCGTCAGCTCGGCCTGGCGCCAGTTGACGATGACGATGCGAGCTGAGGGACGCCTGACGGGCTGCGTCACACCGCACCCCCGATGAGGGCGTGGTAGACCTCCGTGTGCGCAGCGGCGCAGGCCTCCCAGGTGAAGGTCCGGGCGCGCTCGCGGCCGGCCGCGGCCAGCTCGTCGTGCTCCGGACCGACGGCCCGGGCGAGCCTGCCCGCGATCTCGTGCGGTGAGGCGGGGTCGGCCAGCAGGCCGGTCTCCCCGCACACCTCGGCCATGCAGGTCCCGGTGCTGGTGACGACGGGGGTCCCGTAGGCCATGGCCTCCAGGACCGGCAGACCGAAGCCCTCCCAGATGGAGGGGAAGCAGAAGGCGCGGGCGCCGCAGTAGGCGGCCGCCAGCTCGTCGTCATCGAGCCTGCCGGTGACGTGGACCCGATCCCCCAGCCGGGTCAGCAGCTCGCGCTCGGCGGCGTCGTCGCCCCACCCGGCCGGACCGACGAGGACCAGGTCGAGGTCGCCGGCGTCGTCGTGCTCCTCGATGAGGAGGGCGAAGGCCCGCAGCAGTCCCAGCAGGTTCTTGCGCGGCTCGCGCGTGCCCGTCCACAGGATGTAGTCGCGCGTGAGGCCCCGGGTGGCCCGGAAGTCCCCGATCTGCTCGTCGCTGACGGGACGAGTGCGCACCCCGTGCGGAATGACATAGAGGCGGGCGGCATCGATCCCCGCCGCGATGCAGTCGTCGGCAGTGGCCTGGGAAGGGACGATGATGGCGCTCGCCTCGGCGATGACGCGCTCCAGGGAACGGCTGAAGTAGGCGTTGCCGCGTGCGGTGAAGTGCTCGGGCGCGCGCAGGAAGGCCAGGTCGTGCACGGTGACGGCCAGCGGCAGCGAGGTGGGGGGCAGGGCCCAGGTCGTGGCGTGAATGAGCTGGGCGCCGGGCAGGATGGACTCGGCCCGTGGCAGTCCCAGGCGGTTCCAGGACTCGTACAGGGCGGCGCGCGGCAGGTGGGACGAGCGCATCGGCATGGGCGGCAGGCCCGTCTCCCTGGGCGACGGCGCCGCCTGGTGGCGGGCGGTGATTCCGGCCACGGGCACCTGCCGGGCGCGCAGGGCCCGGGACAGCTCGACGATGTAGGTGCCCGAGCCCCCGGGGACGGGCTGCCACAGCTGCTCCACCACCATGCCCACCCGCGGGCCGCGGGGACGAACAGGGCGGCGGGAGCCGTTGACATCGGACGTAGCCGTGCGGGAGTCGGAGGGGGAGGAAGGGACCGGGGAGTGCGCCGGGCGGGAATGATCTGCGCTCATGGGCTCAGAGTACGGGGTGGCCGCGCGCGGCGCGGTAGCCTGCCGTCATGAAGGTTCTTCTTGATGCGACGGCGATCCCGGCTGATCTCGGAGGTGTGGGGCGCTATGTCGATGACCTCGTGCCCGAGCTCATCGCCTCAGGCGTCAACCTGGCCATGGCCGTCCAGCAACGGGATGTGGCGCACTTCTCCGCCAAGGTGCCTCGTGCCCACCTCTTCCCGGTCCCGCAGTCCATGGAGTCGCGCGGCGCCCGAATGGCCTGGGAGCAGACGGGGCTGCCTGCCCTCATTCATCGGATCCGCCCCGATGTCCTGCACTCGCCTCACTACACTTTCCCGGCCCTGCACCAGGTGCCCGTGGTCGTCACCCTTCACGACGCCACGTTCTTCTCCCACCCGCAGGCGCACTCGCCCTTCAAGCAGAAGTTCTTCACCAGCGCCATCCGCCGGGCCGTGCGTCGGGCCGACGCGCTCGTCGTGCCCTCCAAGGCCACTCGCGACGAGACCATCAAGTACGTCGGCGGCAGCCCCGAGCGCTTCCACGTCGCCTACCACGGCGTGGACACCTCCATGTTCCATCCGGTCGACGACGCCGAACGGGCCCGCGTGGCCGCCTCCCTCGGCCTGGAGGGCAAGCGCTACATCGGTTTCCTGGGGACCCTCGAGCCCCGCAAGAACGTTCCCAACCTGGTGCGCGCCTGGAGGGCGGTCTTCCATGACTCCGACGACGCCCCGGCCCTGGTCCTGGCCGGAGGACCCGGCTGGGACGCGGACATCGAGCCCGCCCTGGCCGAGGTCCCCCCGAACCTGAACGTTCTGCGGCCCGGCTACCTGCCCCTGGAGGATCTGCCCGGGTTCCTGTCCGGATGCGAGATCCTGGCCTACCCCTCCATCGGCGAGGGCTTCGGCCTGCCGGTGCTTGAGGCCATGGCCTGCGGGGCCGCCGTCCTCACCACCCGCGAGCTGAGCCTGCCGGAGGTCGGTGGCGACGCCGTGGCCTACTGCGGCTCCGATGCTCAGGCCATTGCCCGGGCCCTCGTGGTCCTGGACGCCCAGCCCGAGCGGCGTCGGGCTCTGGGAGCCGCCGCCCTCCAGCGGGCCGCCGAGTTCACCTGGAAGGCCTCCGCCCAGGCGCACGTCGAGGCCTACCGCGCCGCCATGGCGCGCTGACGCCTCGTGCCCCTCGATTGACTCTCTTTCACTGCAGCGTGCTCGTGTAGGCTTCACTGGTAGGTCACTCCTATGTGGGACTTCGGCGAGACGACGCCTGGCGGGAAGGAAAAGACGGCCAGTGAACGAGAGCATGCCTCTGCAGACTGAGGGGACCTCCCTCCCATGTGCCGGGCGCGAAGAAGGGCAGACGCGCTGCCGCGTTCTCGTCACCGGTGCCAACGGACAGCTGGGGCGTGCGCTCATGGCGCTCCTGCCACAGGCGGGATTCCAGCCCACCGGCGTCGATCTGCCGGAGGTGGACATCTCTGACACGGCCGCCATGTCCGCCTGGGACTGGTCCGGCTACGACGTCATCATCAATGCCGCCGCCTGGACCAATGTGGACGGGGCGGAGACCCCTGAGGGCCGCCGTCTGTCCTGGCGAGCCAATACGGTGGGGCCGGTCAATCTGGCTCGGGCGGCCACCCAGCACGGCCTGACCCTGGTGCACATCTCCACCGAGTACACCTTCGACGGCGCCACACCGGTTCACACCGAGGAGGAGACCCCCTCGCCGCTGGGGGTCTATGGGCAGTCCAAGGCCGCAGGGGACGCCGCCGTCAGCGTCTGCCCCCGCCACTACCTGGTGCGCACCTCCTGGGTGGTGGGCGATGGGAAGAACTTCGTCAAGACGATGCTCTCCCTGGCTGAGCGCGGCATCGCGCCGAGTGTCGTGTCCGACCAGACCGGCCGCCTCACCTTCGCCTCCGACCTGGCCGCGGGGATCATCCACCTCATTTCCTCGGGCGCCGATTACGGCACCTACAACCTCTCCGGCGACGGTCCGATCCTCTCCTGGGCCGATATCGCCAAGCGGGTCTATGAGCGTGCCGGACACAGTCCCGACGAGGTCACGTCCGTCACCACCGAGGAGTACTACGCCGATCAGGAGGGGATCGCCCCGCGGCCGCTGAGCTCTGCCCTGGATCTTTCCAAGATCAAGGCCACGGGCTTCACCCCGGCCGACTCCTCGGAGCGCCTGGAGGCTTATCTTCGGGAGCTCCTGTAGGTTGAATCCGACCGGATTGCAATCCCTAGTCCCTGTTTCCCGTCGGAGATCAGCATGAGACGTGAGCTCGCAAAATACTTACGACTGCCGACTTCAGTCCGCTCTGCGACTTCAGTGGCGTCGCCGCGGCGATCGGCACTGATCGCTGGGCTTCTCCTATTCCTCATGCTGCTCACCGGGCTCGGGTGGGCGGTGTCCTCGCCAGTGCAGGGCTCTCCTGACGAGGACTATCACCTGGGTAGCATTTGGTGCCCGCGTCCGGCGGACGGGTCATGCAAGATGGATACGGTCAATGGTAAGCCAGTGGTCCGTGTCCCCATCGCGGTGGCCAGCGATGTCGTGGAATGCTATACCTTCAAATCGAGTATCTCTGCGGGGTGTGTGCCTGGATATCAGGACTCCGAGATAGGGTGGTCGGCGCGTTTTGACAACGGCGCCTACCCGGTTGGCTACTACCACTTTCATCACCTCTTCGTCGGGCATGACGTGCAGACCTCGGTACTGGTCATGCGCGGGGTCAATGTGCTGATCGCTGTCACTCTTCTGGGGGCAATCGGCTTCTGTGCTCCCCAGAGGTTGAAGCGACCGCTGATCGGGGCGGTCGCAGCCTCGTGGATCCCCATGGGGGTCTATTTCATCTCCTCCGTCAATCCCAGTTCATGGTCCATCTCAGGGCTGCTGGTGTATACCTCGGCGCTGTATCTGGCAACTCAGCAGGAAGGGCGTCCCCGCAGCATCCTGCTGCTCTGTGCCGTGACTGGTGCCGTCATGTGCCTGACATCTCGGTATGATGCGGCCTTCTTCCTTCTTATTGTTGGCCTCGCCCTGCTCTTCAGTGTGCGATGGACTCGTCGGAGATGGCCGGAGCTGAGCGTTCTTGTCGGGGCGGCTGTCGTCGGCTCCATTGTCTTCACATCATCGTCCCAGACGTCTAAAGTCGCCTACTTCTCCCGTGTCGCGAATTTGATGGATTCGGTTGTCGGGAAGTCCTTGTTGGTTCTTCTTGTTATCGGTCTTGCTCTGATTTTCGCTGTGCGACGGGCTCGGCGATGGTGGCGAGAGCTGTGTGTTGCTGCCGGAGTCGTTGTCTTCGTATTCTTCACCTTCATGTCGTCGTTGCAGGTGTCCAGGGTCTCTATCTTCTCCCGGCTTGAGGAGCCGGCTCATTCTGCTGCTGAACAGTCTTTCTTCGAGAAGCTGATCGTCGGGATAGAGACCGCACCGAAGTATCTTGGCGGGTTCTGGGGGCATGCGTGGAGCCCGGGTTGGTACGATGTTCCTTTGCAGATCCGCAGCCCCCATATGTTGACTATTATGGCGGCGGGAGCATTTGTGGCAGTGTCTCTTCGTCGTGGTGGGTGGCGCAAGTGGGCGGCTCTAGCGGTTCTTGTGGTGACGATGATCGGGCTCCCGGCGGTGTTCTACGCGAACGGTGCCATGAATCCTATCGAGGAGTACCAGGCCCGGTATCTCTTCCCGCTGCTGGCGCCCACCTTCTTCCTCATGCTGTCCATTGATCAGGATGAAAGGGAATGGTTCACGGCCCCGCAGGCCGTCTGGGTCTTCATCTGCGGGGCGGTCTGCCAGGCGATCAGCCTGCATACGCTGATCATGCGGTATGTTCACGGGAACAGGGAGCCCTGGGAGTTCAATCTCAACAAGGAGATCGAGTGGTGGTGGAACGTGCCCGTGCCACCGATGACGGTCTGGTTCCTCACGACATGCGTTGCCACCGCGGCATTGGGGATCGCTGCGGCGCTGCTGACGCGTACAGCCGATCAGCAGGAGTAGCCGGCTCTCCGGCGTCCTCGTCAGGAACGGGGTCGTGTAGTCGAGTCGACGCTGAAGGCTGCGGGCGGGCGGCACCAGCTGGTGCCGCCCGCCC
>NZ_MSKL01000004.1:70173-132690 GCF_001937665.1 Actinomyces oris
CAGCTGGTGCCGCCCGCCCGCGGTACTGGTTCAAGGAGCCGGCGTCGGATGCTCCGGTGGCCGTTCAGGCCTGCTGGTGCTCCAGCAGGCCCAGGAGGTAGGCGCCGTAGCCGGACTTGACCAGGGGCTCGGCGCGCCGGCGCAGCCCTTCGTCGTCGATGAAGCCCATGCGCCAGGCGACCTCCTCGGGGGCGCCGATATTGAGGCCCTGACGGTGCTGGACGGTGCGGATGAAGCTGGTGGCGTCGGCCAGGGAGTCGAAGGTACCGGTGTCGAGCCAGGCGGTACCGCGGGGGAGGACCTCGACGGTGAGCCTGCCGGCCTCCAGGTAGGTGCGGTTGACGTCGGTGATCTCGTACTCGCCGCGGGCGGAGGGCTTGAGGTTCCCCGCGATCTCGACGACGTCGTTGTCATAGAAGTACAGGCCGGGCACGGCGTAGTTGGAGCGGGGGCGGGCGGGCTTTTCCTCGATGGAGATGGCCTTGAAGTCCTCGTCGAACTCGACGACGCCGTAGGCCGTGGGGTCGGCAACCTGGTAGGCGTAGACGACGCCGCCGTCGGGGTTGGTGTGACGGCGCAGCTGCGTGCCCATGCCGGGGCCGTAGAAGATGTTGTCGCCCAGGACCAGGGCGGCACTCTCGGAGCCGATGAAGTCGGCACCCAGGACGAAGGCCTGGGCCAGGCCGTTGGGCTCCTGCTGGACGGTGTAGGACAGGTTGACTCCGAGCTGGGAGCCGTCGCCCAGGAGGCGGTGGAAGGAGGGGGCGTCATGGGGGGTGGTGATGATGAGGACGTCCTGGATCCCGGCGAGCATGAGGGTGCTCAGCGGGTAGTAGATCATCGGCTTGTCATAGACGGGCACCAGCTGCTTGGAGGTCCCCAGGGTGATCGGGTTGAGTCGTGTGCCGGAGCCTCCGGCCAGAATGATTCCTCGCATGCCCCAAGCATGACCCATCCGGGCCCTCGAGTGGCACCAGGATCGGGCGAATCCGGGGTGCATGTCCGTGGTGCGCGGCACGTTCGGCTCGTGCGGCCGCGTCCCTGAGGTACTGGTGCGGTGGCGCCGTTAGACTCCGTCAACAGGGCTGCGCCGAGGTGGCGACGCCGATATCGGGACTGACACGTGCGGAAGGGACTGTTCATGGGGCAGATCGAGCTGGGCAAGCCGCTCGCGATCGAGAAGACGCCGATTCCGGGATTCCTGCGGATCGACCTGACTGTTCACGGGGACAACCGCGGCTGGTTCAAGGAGAACTGGCAGAGGGAGAAGATGCTGGCCCTGGGGCTGCCCGACTTCGGTCCGGTTCAGAACAACATCTCCTTCAACAATGAGGTCGGGGTGACCCGGGGTATTCACGCCGAGCCCTGGGACAAGTTCGTCTCTGTGGCCACCGGCCGGGTCTTCGGAGCCTGGGTGGACCTGCGCGAGGGGCCCTCCTTCGGGTCCGTCTACACCTGCGAGATCGACCCGTCGGTGGCGGTGTTCGTGCCTCGGGGCGTGGGCAACGCCTACCAGACGCTGGAACCCAATACTGCCTACACCTACCTGGTCAACGACCACTGGTCGGCCGACGCCCAGTACACCTTCCTCAACCTGGCCGACGAGACGGCGAATGTGCCCTGGCCGATCGCGCTGAGCGATGCGATCCTCTCCGACAAGGACAAGGCGCACCCCCGCCTGGCCGACGTCACGCCCTTCCCGGCTCCCGGGGCCAAGGCCTAGGACGCGCCACCACCGTACCGGTACGGTAACAAGGGCTAGGACGTGCCTGAGAGTCGGTACGGTGAGGCGCTATGAGACGACTTGAGCCCGCCCGCCAGCAGTACGCCTGGGGGTCGACCTCCGCCATTCCCGCGCTCCTGGGTGTGGCCGACGACGGCGCCCCGTGGGCCGAGGCCTGGTACGGCTCCCACCCGGCCGGTCCGGCCCAGGTCGCTGAAGGCGGTTCCCTGTCCGATCTCATCGACGCCGAGCCGGAGCGTCTCCTGGGTGAGGACATCATCTGGCGCTTCGGGCACCGGCTGCCCTTCCTCCTCAAGCTCATTGCGCCCGAGCAGCCACTGTCCCTCCAGGTCCACCCCAGTCAGGCCCAGGCCGCTGAGGGCTACGCCCTGGAGGAGGAGGCGGGCATCGCCCTGGACCATCCCTCCCGCAACTACAAGGACACGAACCACAAGCCGGAGATGGTCCTGGCCCTCACCCGTTTCCAGGCCGTCGCCGGTTTCCGGGCCCCGCGCCGCGCCGTCGAGGTCCTCGCCGGCCTGGACAGCCCTCTGGCCCGCAGGATGCGCCGCACCCTGCGCCTCAACCCCACCCGCTACGGCATCAGGCAGGTCTTCTCCGACGTCGTCTCAGCCGCCACGCGTCCGAGTCCCCAGGAGATCGACGCCCTTGTCACTGAGATCGCAGCCAGGTTCGAGGCCGGCACGTCCCCGTCGCTGCGAGTGGACTCCAACGTCGTGAAGATGGCGGGTACCTTCCCCGGGGACCCCGGCATCGCCGCTGCGCTCCTGCTCAACCCGGTCACCCTGCAGCCCGGTGAGGCGCTGTTCGTGCCCGCGGGAAGCGTTCACGCCTACATCTCCGGTCTGGGCGTGGAGGTCATGGCCTCCTCCGACAACGTGCTGCGCGCCGGACTGACCGCCAAGCACATCGATGTCCCCGAGATGCTGGCCTGTGTCGACTACGTGGCGGCGCCGCCGGTGCGCCCGGCCCCCGAGTACCTGTCTCGCGCGACCCGGGCTTACTACGCGCCGGTGGATGACTTCGAGCTCATGGTGACCACCGTGGTGGCCGCCGACGGCCGCCTGCCGGTCCCCGGACGGGGACCACGCATCCTCCTGGCCGTCGAGGGCGCCATGACGCTGGTGACCCAGGCCGACTCGCAGACGCTCGCCCAGGGCGAGGCGGTGTTCGTCGGTGCCGACGAACGCAGCCTCTCCGTTGAAGGGGAGGGCACCCTTGTCCAGGCCGATGTCCCCTGACCCCGGTGCTCAGTGGGGCTGAGCCCCGCCGGTCCACTCGGTGATGCCTTCCTGCCGGATGGCGGTCGCGGCGATGTCGTCACCCGCCTCGGGGGTGAGAATCACCGCTGTGCGCCCCGAGCGCCAGGCGACCAGTACCTCCTGGAGCATCTGGGCGGTGTCGGCATGGCGCACCAGGGCAGCACGTGAGGCGGACCGGTTGTCGGCTCCTGCGGTTCGGCAGGACGCCTCGACCTGGGCCACCAGCTGGGCGCGCGTCAGGGACGTGGGTCGTGGATCTGACGGGGCAGTGCCCGCAGGTCCGCCCTGAGCCGCAGGCGCAGCGGGATCGGAGGAGAGGACGCCGCGGTCACCGAGGTCGCTGAGACACATCAGGTCAGCAGCGGCGCTTACCGGAGTGAAATGGTCGGGATAGTGCATGAGGTCGGCGGCGCCGTCGAGTACGAGGGCGGGCAGCTCTCCCGGCCAACGCAGCGCCAGCGAGGCTGGGGGGACCAGTACCTGTGCCTCGGCCTCATCGCAGAGGTCCTCCGGGGTGAAGGCCACACTCAGCTCGGGGACGAGGCCGGCGGCGCTGATCTCCTCACTGCTTCCCAGGAGCACACTGCGCCCCGCCATCCACGTACCGCACGCCCAGGCGACGGTCCGCCAGTGCGGAGGAAGCCCCACATGGACTCCGTCACCCGGCACTGACTCTGCTGTGATCAATCCCGCGATCTTCGCCATCCACATGGACAGGACGTGTCCGGTCAGCTCGACTCGCTCGTCGATTCGATAACAAATGAGCCACGGCCTGTCGGCATCCTGAGGGCCGGGGAGCAGCGGGAGCAGGGGGTCGCGCATGACTCTGATTGAAGCAGATCTACTGACTATCAGGAAACTCCCTGGTGGCATCCAGCCGGTCGGGGCAATATGGAAACGTGCGCCAGGCCCCCTGAAATTCTCTGAAATTCCGTGTGTATTCCCGCTGTCAGCCAGGCAGTGGGAGCCTCCCAGGGGATTTGTAGGAAGTCGACATATGGTGGCGACCAGATGGGGTTATTCCTTGAGATATCAAGGAATGATGTCGGTGGTCACGAGAGGGTGAAGTTTCCCTCGGTGGCTTGACTGGCCTTGTCTCACACGCATGTAATTCTTACTGGCAAGAAGCTCGGATCGAAGGGAGGCCGGCATGTGGAACATCCTCGGCGACGGCCCACTGAAGCACCCGGAGGAGCCTGACGCGGAAGTACTGTCGCTCCTTTTTGGTGGCGGTGACGACGTCGATGAAGGTCCTCTGGCATGGCAGGAGCGCGCTCTGTGCGCTCAGACGGACCCGGAGGCGTTCTTCCCTGAGAAGGGTGGTTCCACACGCGAGGCCAAGCGAGTCTGTGCGACTTGTGAGGTTCGTGAGGAGTGCCTCGAGTACGCCCTCGCCAACGATGAGCGCTTCGGTATCTGGGGCGGTATGTCGGAGCGCGAGCGGCGCAAGCTCAAGCGTCGCGCAGTATGACCCGCACCGGCTCCACACAGGGAGCCAGTCGGGTAGGAGCCCTGGCCGTCGTCGTGTCGGCCGGGGCGAGCCCGTTTCTGGCGCAGACACTGTCCGCGATCACCGCACAGACCTGTGCGCCCGACGTCGTTCTCGTCGTCGATGTCGCCTCGCGAGCCAACGGGCTGGGGGACGGGACCCCGATCGAGGAGCTTGTTGAGAGGTCGGGACTGGACGCCGTCACCGCAGTGCGCGTCGTTAGGGCCAAGGAGGCCAAGAGCTTCGGAGACGCCGTCGCCCGGGGGCTGGCCGCCTATGCCGGACTCGTCGCCGCCGGCAACCGCAAACGCCGTAGTCCGGAGGCTGTCGACGGCGTAGAGGATTCAGACAGTGAGGCCACCTCGAGCGGGCCGCGCACCTCGGTGCGGGACCTTCTGCTGTCAGGCTCCGGTCCCATCACCGGCCCCACCGGAGCGCTCTCACCGATCACCGCCTACGAGCAGCGGCTCGTCGCGCCCACCGAGGCCACCCCGGAGATGCCGGAGCACCAAGTGTGGTTCTGGCTGCTTCATGACGACTCCGCTCCTGCTCAGGACTGCCTCGAGCGGCTCCTCACTGCTGCGACCAATGCGCGCTCCGTGGGAGTCGTCGGTCCCAAGCAGGTGGGCTGGGACAACCCCGAGCTGCTCCTCGAGGTCGGGCTGCGCGCCACCGCCTCGGCCCGTCGCGCCAACGACATCGTCCCCGGCGAGGTCGACCAGGGCCAGCACGACGACCGCAGCGATGTCCTGGCCGTGGGAACGGCCGGCGCCCTCGTCGACCGGGCCGTGTGGGAAGAGATCGGCGGCATCGCCCCGTGGCTCGGTCCCTTCGGCGACGGTCTGGAGTTCTCACGTGCCGCGCGCCTGGCCGGATACCGCGTCATCGTCGAACCCACCGCCGTCATCCGCCACCGACGGGCCTCCTACCAGGGGCTCCGCCGCCCCGCATCCGTCTCGCACTCCTCCAGTGCGCAGCCCCGTACCGATGCCGAGGCCATCGCGGTCAAGCTCCCCGAGCCCGACCCGGAGAGATCCTTCCGGGCTCGGCGCAGTGCCCAGCTCACCAACTGGGCGGCCTTCTCCACCCGCCCCATCGGTCTGCTGCTGACCTGGTTCGTCGTTCTGGGACTGATGCGGGTCGTGTGGCGACTCGCATCCAAGGCACCGGCGCTCGCCCGTGACGAGCTCGCTGCGGCTCTGACCGTGGCCGGACGTGGCCGACGGATCAGAGCGGCCAGACGCCGGCTCGCCCAGCACACCAAGGTGCCCGCATCCGCGCTGGGGCGTCTCTACGCGACGTCGGCCGAGATCCGTGGGGTGCGTCGTGACCGCACCCGCCAGGAGCGCGAGCGTCGTGCCCGAGCGGCAGCCCCCAGTGAGCTCGAGCTGCGTGAGCTGGCCGCATTGGCCCGTAGCCGGCGCCGCACCCTGAGCGCGGTCATGGTGCTGGTGCTGGCGCTGAGCACCTTCGGCCTGTCCCGGCTGCTGCTCACCCGCTCCATCACCGGTGGGGCTCTGCCCCTGTTCAGCGGCGGCTGGCGTCAGATGTGGGACACCGCCTGGAGCACCTGGATCGCCACGGCGGACGGCTACCCGGGCGGCGTCACCCCGTTCCTGGCCATCCTGGCCGGGCCGGCGGCTCTGGGGCGGCTGGTGGGGTTGGAGACCAGCGCACTCATCAGTGCTCTGATACTCCTGGCCGTGCCCCTGGCGGCACTGGGGGCATGGTTCGCCGCCGGCACGATGACCCGGAAGGTGGCTCTGCGGGCCTGGGCCGCGCTCGTGTGGGCGCTGGCTCCCGGCCTCCTGCTCTCCTTGGGACAAGGACGTCTCGGCGCTCTCCTGGTCCACCTCGTCCTTCCCTGGGCGCTGCTTGCCCTGGCCCGCGCCGTGGGCGCCGACCGGCGGGACCTCGTTCTGTCCGGGCTGGTGGGTGCCCACCTGCTCACTGATGAGGAACGCGCCGAGCTCGACCGCTTCTCCACCGAGAGAGTCGCCGATCTCGCCCACCTGGACGAGGAGGCGCAGGCCGCCTCGAGCGTCCAGGACGCCACCGAGTCCTCGCAGGAGGGGGACGCTGAGAAGGCGCCCGCCTCGGATGACGCCTCGGTGGGCGCGGCTGCGGAGCCGAGCACCACGAGTGTGACGGCCTCCGCCGATACTGAGGCCGGGACCTCGGGCGATGACACTCATGACCGTGGTGAGGACGAGGCGGAGGCCGGTCGAGCGGCCTCCGCCCTGGCGACCGCGCGCGAGGTTCTCGAATCCCTCAATGCCCCCGACCCGGCCGCCCCGGAGGCCGAGGTCGACCTGCCCTCCACCGAGAAGTACGGGTACGGGTCGGCGACGGCCGCCGCTGTCGCGGGACTGCTGCTGAGCGTCGTCGTCGCGGCCGTCCCGGCCACTGCGGCCGTGCTGACTGTCATCATCCTGCTGCTGTCCGTGACCACGCGACGCGGGTTCAAACTCATCCTCACTCTGGTTCCCATGCTGGTCACCGCCGCCCCGGCCTGGTGGGGCGCCTGGCGCCTGGGCCAGAGGGCCGGTTGGGCCGAGGGGGTTCGGCTGCTGCTGACCGATATCGGCCTGCCCGTCTCCGCACCGGCACCGAGCAGTCTCGACCTGCTGGCCGGCTCTCCCGTGGACCTGAACGCCCTCGTCACCTCGGGGCCCTGGAGCGCTCTGCTCCGGGTAGTGCTCGCGCTGGTCCCGGTCCTCGGCGTCCTCGGTCTGTTCGTCTCCCGACGCGTCCGGGTGGCCCGCACCGGCATCCTCCTGGCCCTGGGCGGCCTCGTCCTGGCCGGGGTCTGCCTGCGCACCCCGACCGGGTTGGGCCCGGACGTCGCCGGAGGCGGCCTGGCCCCCGTCAACGGCTGGGCCGGGGCCGGTCTCTCCCTGGCGCTGAGCGGTTTCCTCACGGCGGCCCTGACCGCGGGCGAGGCCATCTTGACCCTGATCGGACAACGGGCCGGAGGCGGCCGTCGAGCCCTGGAGCGCCGGAGTCGGAAGGACACCGACGCGACGTCCTCCACGGCCGCCGACACGAAGGCGAGGCGGGCGGGATCACGCCGACTCAGGGCGGCCTTCACGACCGCGGCCTGTCTCGTCCTGCTCGCCCCGGTGGTGGTCGGCGCCGTCTGGTCCTACCAGGCCCACCGCGGCAGCAACCCGCAGGTCCTGGCGCTGCACTCCACGCCCCAGCAGATCCCGCTCATCGCCGAGCAGTTCCAGGGGTCGGGGGCGGCTGGCAGGGTCCTCAGACTCACCTCCACCCCTCAGGGGCTCCAGGCCACCATCTGGCGCGGGCCCGGCACCCAGATCAGCGACGTCCTGCCCGGAGCGGTCAATATCGAGGCGCGCACCCGTGCCGCGGGGGCCCTGGCCGCCCCCGGATTCAAGCCCACCAGGGACGGGCAGGGGAAGGGGCGCAGCCTCACCTCCTCCGCTCAGGCTCTCGTTCTGGAGGACCCGGCTGACGCCGAGCTCGCCCAGATCGTCACCCGCGCCACCGCCGGCCAGGACAAGGGGGCCGCCGATGCTCTGGCGGCCCACGGCATCGCCGTCGTCCTGCTCGATCACAAGGAGGGTGACGCCGTCACCGCCGAGGCCCGTGTGGGCCTGGCCTCGACGCCAGGACTGGAACAGCTCGCCCAGACCACTTCGGGCAACTCCTGGCGGGTCACGTCTTCGGCGCATCCCGACTCGGCCCGCCTGAGCCTCGTCGACGCCGGAGGCGAGGTCACCCCGGTCGCCTCCACCGGTACCGGCTCGGGGACCCGCACTCGGATCCCCGCTGGATCGGGCGCCCGAACCCTCGTCATGGTGGAGCGGGCCGACGCCGGCTGGAGCGCCACCCTCGATGGTCGGCGCCTCGAGGCCACAAAGGTCCTCACCCAGGACGGCAGCTGGAAGCAGGGCTTCGCCGTCGGCTCCGAGGGCGGGGAGCTGGTCGTCACCCACACCCGCAAGTCCACCGCCGCCGCGACCTACACGATCTGGGCCGTCTGGGCTCTGACCCTGGTGGCGGCACTGCCCCTGCGACGCGGAAAGGAGATGGCCTCATGACTCAGCCCCGTGAGGACGACACCGACAGCCAGCAGGAGTCGCAGGGCACGTCTGAGTCCCGGCCCCCGGAGCACGAGTCGATGAGCCCGGGCCCGGAGCAGGCGGACGACGAGACCGCCACCGTGGACGAGGTCGAGGACGAGTCCGCCGGCGGTCCCGTGAGCCAGGATCAGGACACGGACAGCGCCTCCGCTGATCCTGCCGAGGATGGCGCCGGCACTGACGACGAGGAGACGGCCGATACCGGCGACGCCGCCCAGGATGACGCCCACGCGGACGACGAGGAGACGGCCGACACGGACGACTCCTCCTCCAAGGCCCCGGACACTGGCGAGCCCGACACCCCCTCTAAGAAGCGTCGGAGGGGCTCCGGCAGCTCCAGGCGACACCGCCGGCCGCTGGGGCAGACGGTCGCTCGCGGCGTCGGCATCCTGACCTCGGTCGCGCTCGCCGCTGCCGTCGGAGGCGTCGCCTGGTGGGAGCACGCCGCACCGACCACACCGACCCCGCAGCTGCAGGCCCTGAGCCTGGCCCAGCCCGGAGGCGCCACCACCTACGTGTGCCCGCATGCGCCCACCAATACGTTGCGGGGCACCGACGTCGGCGCCATGGACTCCACCACCGCCATCGTTCCCGCGAAGGGAACCGGGGCCGCCCAGTCGGCCACCTACGCGGGTCGGAGCGTTCCCACCGACACCGTCACCTCGATGAACAGCGCCGAGGGCGGCATCCTCGCCCTCGTCCCCGCTGACGGCCGGGTGGCCAACGCCGTCGGATCGGTGACGACTCTGACCAAGAGCGGTGACCTGCGGGGGCTCACCGCGGCTCCCTGCACCCAGCCGGCCGCCATGTCCTGGATCGTGGGCGGCTCCATCGCGGCGGGCTCGTCGGCCGAGCTGCGACTGACCAACCCCGGCGTCACCCCCGCCACCGCGAAGGTCACCCTCTACGGATCCATCGGCCGACTCAGCCTGCCCAGCAACGGGGAGGTCACCGTGCCCGCGGGCGGCTCCTCCTCCCTGGCCCTGGAGACGAAGGGCAGCCAGGACCCGCGTATCGCCGTATCCGTCGAGGCCGACGGCGGCTCCGTGGTGCCCGCGCTCGTCACCGAGTCCCTCGACGGGGAGACCCCCGCCGGCACCGACGTCATCACCCCGGGAGCCGCTCCGGCCACCGACCTCGTGATCCCCGGCGTGGAGATCGTCGAGCCCGCCTCACAGGGCGAGGTTCCCCAGGCCAAGACCGGTGCCGACTCCTCCGACACCCCGGCCGTGCGCATCGTCAATCCTGGACAGGCCCCGGCGACCGTGTCGGTGACCATGCTCGGCAAGGACGGGGCCCGCTCGCTGAGCGGGGCGCAGTCCGTGACCATTGACGCAGGCTCCGTCTTCGACATCCAGCTGGCCGGTGTGCCCGCAGGCACCTACGGTGTGCAGGTCACCTCGAGCACGCCGGTGGGAGCCGCTGTCCGCATGGTGCGCAGCGGTGGTGAGTACCCTGCGCGATCCAAGGCCCTCGTCCATGACCAGGCATGGGCGCAGGCCGCCCTGCCGGGAGCCGCGGACTCCGGCCTGCTGGCCGTGCCGCGCTCGGCCTCCCTGAGCTCCGCGGTCACTGTGGCCAACAGTGGCGCGGCCACCTCCGTCACCCTGTCCTCCCTCGACGGTTCCTGGCGCCAGGACGTCAAGGTCGCCAAGGGCAGCTCCGTCGTCGTCGAGGTGCCGGCCAAGGTCGCCGCCGTCCGCCTGAACTCGGCCGGTCAGGAGGACTCGTCGGGGGCATCGCGCACATCGAGCGGCTTGGCCGCCGCCACCATCGTGACCGCTCAGGCCGGGGGAGACCTGGCCGGGACGCTCATCTCCACCGTGCCGGCTCAGCCCGACGCCGCCGTTCAGGCCCAGCGCCGCATCCTGCTGGACTGACGGGCTCCGCCCAGGCGGGGGGGGGAGAGCCCGACTCACCGCGCCGAGCCCGGGTCGATCTCCTCGGGGCGGCGTCCCAGCATGAGGGCCACCTGCTCGACGACGACACGGCGCACCAGATCGGCCAGCTCGGCCTCGTTCGTGGCTCGGGAGGCCACCGGTCGTCGGTAGATGACGACGCGCGCCGGCAGCCCCGCTCGCGGCTCTGCGGTGAAGCCGCGTCCCAGCACTACTGAGCGCTCCCAGGGCGCCGGGTCCGAGGGAGGGACCTCCTCGACGGCGAACTGGATCTGATCCACCGACGGCCAACGCCTGGCCAGGTCCTGGGCCGCGTCCACGACGAGCTCATCGAAGCGCTCGGCGCGAGTGCGCCAGGCCGGCAGGTTCGGCGGCAGGAGCGGACCACGCATCCCCCGACCGTGACGATCACGACGACTGCTCGGGCGCCGCGCCGGTGCAGTGGCGGATCGCGGCGGAATCGGCCCGGGCGGGAAGGGGAACAGGTCGGTCACATCGGCCAGCCTAGGTGGCGTCTGGATGACCGGCGGGCAGCGGCACGGTAACCTGCGAGCGTGAGAAGAGTCCGACACTGCCGCAAGCCCGGCTGCGAGCGCCCAGCCGTGGCCACCCTGACTTCCGTCTATGCGGACTCGACCATCGTGCTGGGGCCGCTGGCCACCGAGGCGCAGCCCGAGGCCTACGACCTGTGCGATAAGCACGTCTCCTCCTTCACCGCCCCCCGGGGCTGGCAGATCATCCGCCTGGCCACCGAGTTCGAGCCGGCGCCGCCCAGCGAGGACGACCTCCTGGCCCTGGCCGACGCCGTTCGTGAGGCATCCCGCGCTCCGCGCCCCGTCGCCTCGCCGGCCGAGCACCGGCCCCGCCCCGGCGGGATCATGCCGGCGTCCCTGACGGCCCCGCTGCCGCCCCCGCCGGAGATCGCCGAGGACGAGATCCTGCGGCGAGGGCACCTGCGGGTCCTGCGCGGACAGAAGGACGACGTATGAGCCTGTCGGACAACGCATCCGTGCCCGAGCCCGGGCCGGTCCTCCCCATAGGGCTGAGGTCCGCTCTGCGCTGCCCGCTGAGCGGGGGCGAGCTCTTTGACGGCGTCGACGACGCCGGATGTCCGACCCTCGTCTCTCGGGGTACGGGCCTGGCCTACCCGGTGCGCGACGGCGTGCCGATCCTCCTGGTCCACGAGGCGCTACGCGTACCCGGTCCCGCCCCGCTGGGATGAGGCTGCGCGCCCCCGTCCCGCCCTGGACGATCCGGCCTGGGGGCGAGTCAGGGGCGCTTCAGCGCCGCCGGGACTCCCGACCCACCTCATAGGGCGGACGAGCCATGTCCCGGAGCACGTCCTCCTCCAGTCGGCGGTCGCGGCTCTCCAGCACCAGCTCACGGTTACGCCGCTCGGTGAGAACCGCGGCGAGGAACCGTTCGGGGTGCGTGCCCGCAGGCGGCGGGGGAGAGACGTATCCCTGGACCTGAGAGGCCAGTTCCAGCCCCAGCTGGTGGCGGGAGGCGGGCATGAGGGAGGAGGCCCGTTGCAGGAAGGTTCGCGCCGTCAGACTCAGGTCCCCGGGCAGGGCGCGCAGGTCCGTGCCCGCAGCCCACTCGGTCAGCTCGGGGGGCATCAGCAGCGGCGGCGCCGTGTGAGACCGGTGATGCTCTCGCACCACGTAGGTGCCGGCCAACATGTCCCCGAACCGCTTCCCCCGCTTGGAGACGATGCTGGCGCACAGGGCCGGCACGGCCCAGGTGCCCCAGATCTCAACGACGGCGAGCAGGGTCCGCACCAGGCAGTGACGCAGCTTGACGGTGCCGCCGTCGTCCCGCACCACCCGGGCCCCGGTCACCATGCGGCCCAGGCTCCGGCCCCCGCTGAGGAACTCGACGAGCAGTGGGATGACGACCAGCCAGGCGAGGGCGACCAGGGACAGCAGCGCCTGGAGGAACGCGAGATTCTCCTGGAGATCTGAGCCGTCGGCGATGGTCAGTGCCATGACCATGAGCACGGACAGTCCTGCCCCCAGGGCGTAGACGGTGTAGTCGACGAGCCCCGAGGTGATGCGATTGACGACTGTTGCCGGGGTGATGTCCAGGGCGACTGCCTCGCCGGTGATGAGCAGCTCGGGCTCGATCATCCGCTCGGAGGATGTGGGTGACGCGGTCATCGTGACAGACTCCTTGCGTGGATCTTGATGCCTTTTCTGCGGCTCACCGCGATCAGTGGGAACGTCTCGATGTACTCGTGGGGCGTCGCCACCTCAGCGGCGCTGAGACCGACGAGCTCGTGGCCCTTTACCGTACGTGTGCCCGCCATCTGTCGCGGGTGCGCTCGGCCGCACCGGATCCGCAGCTCATCGCCGAGCTGTCCTCCCGTGTAGCGGTGGCTCGTGGCCGTCTGACCGGAACGCGGGAGGTGAGGAGCCACTCGGTGCGTCGCTTCGTTCTCCAGTCCGTGCCCGCGGCCCTGTACCGCATCCGTTGGTGGACCTGCGGGGTCATGGTGGCCGAGATCGCCCTGGCGCTGGTGGTGGGGGTGTGGACCCTGCGCAGTCCTGAGGCCATGGCCGCCCTGGGCAGCCCCGAGAAGCTGGACGCTTACGCCCATGAGGCCTTCGAGTCCTACTACTCCACATACTCCGCCTCGGACTTCGCCGCTGTGGTGTGGACGAACAACGCCCGTGTCGCGGCGGTCTGCGTGGCTGGAGGGATCACCGGTCTCGTGCCGCTCGCCATGCTCTACACCAACGCCGTCAACGTGGGGCATGCCGGGGCGATCATGGCCGACCACGACATGCTCGGCGTATTCTTCTCGCTCATCTCGCCTCACGGCCTGCTGGAGCTGACCTGCATCTTCATTGCCGGTGCCGCCGGGCTCAAGCTCTTCTGGACCATGCTGGTCCCCGGCCCCCGCAGCCGCTCCGCCGCGCTGGCCGCCGAGGGACGCGCCCTCATCACGGTGGCCGTGGGCCTGACCGCCGCCCTGGCCGTTGCCGGGCTCATTGAGGCCTTCGTGACTCCGGCCCCCATTGCCTGGCCGGTGAAGATCACCATCGGATCCGGCGCACTGGCACTGCTGTGGGCCTACACGCTCATCCTGGGGCGCTCCGCCGTCGCCGGAGGAGCCACGGGGGACCTCGAGGATGACGAGGCCGGCTACGTCCAACCCGAGGCCGGCTGAGCCGGGTGACGGCACGGTGCACCTCATAGCCGCCCCGCCGCCTTGAGGCCCAGGTAGCAGTCGGCCAGTGCCGGTGCGAGCCCCTGGTCCGCAGCCTCCACGACCTCGACCCCGCCACGGCGCAGACGGCGGCGTACGGCGTCCAGCTCCACCAGGTCCTTCTCCGCGGAGGCGGCCACGTACACCGAGTCAGTGTCGTCTCGAGCAGCCCTGAGCTCCTCCAGCTCGGGGTCCAGGGCCGAGGCGAGAACGACCGTGTGATCCCGGGCCAGAGTCGTCAGCGTCCGAATCATCGTCGCGTCCCCTCCGCTGCCGTCCAGGGCGGAGATGACAACCACCAGCGCGCGCTGCGAGAGCGTCGTACGCACCAGGGAGGCCATGAGGGTCCAGTCGAGCTCGGTCAGGCGCGGTTCCACGTCCGTCAGGTGCTCGGCCAGCTCGGTCATGAGCACCGGTCCGGAACTGCCTCGCACCTGTGCGCGCACGGCGTCGTCCATGGCCAGGACGTCGACCCGGTCGCCGGCGCGGGAGGCCAGGGCCGCCAGCAGCAGGGTGGCCTCGATCTGGGCGTCGAGTCGGGGGGCGTCCCCCAGCCGGGCGGCCGACAGGCGACCTGAGTCGATGATGACGAGCACCCTCCGATCGCGCTCCGGTCGCCAGGTGCGCACCAGCACCTCGCCTCGGCGGGCCGTGGAGCGCCAGTCGATGGAGCGCACGTCATCTCCGACGACGTACTCGCGCAGGGAGTCGAACTCGGTCCCCTCACCGCGCACCATGACGGCGCTGCGTCCGTCCATCTCCCGCAACCGGGCCAGGCGCGAGTGCAGGTGACGACGTGAGCGGAAGGCGGGCAGGACCCGGACGGAGGCCGGAACGTTCAATGACGCCTGCCGCCCCGCGATGCCCAGAGGACCCATCAGCCTGACGGTCATCGGTCCCGCTTCGCGATCCCCCCGGCGTCGGGGCGTGAGTACCGTGGAATGACGACGGCGCTGGGCCGGTGGGAGCGTCATCGTCCCACGCTCGTGGGTCGCCCCTGCGCTCGGGGGCCAGGCATCGCGCAGCAGGAGACGGGCCGGGCGCCGACCGGTGTTGGTGATCGTGAGCGTCGCGGTGATCGACTCACCCAACCGCACTCCGTGGCTCACCGAGCGTGAGGCCCGCAGCACTCCGGGCGAGGGAGCGCAGACCACGTCGATCATGACGAGGACGGTGACCACGCCGGCCCAGGCCAGCACGGTCGCCGGGCGTGGCGCGATGAGGACCAGGACGATCCCCGCAAGCATCGCCCACACGGCGCGCATCGTCAGGAACATGCCACTCCTGTCATGAGTCGGTCAGGTGATCGGTTCTGTGCTCTTGGTCGTCCGAGACCGGCGTCTCAGCGCGGGACCGGAACGGTTCTCAGCACGGACTCGATGACGGACTGAGGGGTGATGCCCTCCATCTCGGCCTCGGCGTGCAGCTTGATGCGATGGCGCAGAGCCGGCAGAGCCAGGGCCTTGATGTCATCGGGAGTGACGAAGGAACGGCCGGCGAGCCATGCCCAGGCCCGCGACGCGGCCAGGAGCGCGGTGGCTCCGCGGGGTGAGACCCCCAGGGCCACCGAGGGCATGGACCGGGTGGCGCGCACGAGGTCCACCGCGTAGGCCAGCACTTCGGGCGTGACTCCGACCGTGCTCGCCTGGGCCCGGGCCTGAGCCAGGTCCTGGACCCCGGCGACCGCCTGTAGCCCTGCCGAGGGCAGGTCGCGTGGATCGAATCCCGAGGCGTGGCGGGAGAGCACCTCGATCTCCTGGGCCCGCTCGGGCAGGGGCAGCACCAGCTTGAGCAGGAAACGGTCCAGCTGAG
Source organism: Actinomyces oris (assembly GCF_001937665.1). Classification (GTDB taxonomy): domain Bacteria; phylum Actinomycetota; class Actinomycetes; order Actinomycetales; family Actinomycetaceae; genus Actinomyces; species Actinomyces stomatis. The sequence continues at coordinate 85,699 of NZ_MSKL01000004.1, forward strand.
CCTCGGGAAGCGGGTAGGTCCCCTCGTACTCCACGGGGTTCTGGGTGGCGATCACCATGAACGGATCCGGCAGACCCCGGGGCTCTCCGTCAATGGAGACCTGGCGCTCCTCCATGGCCTCCAGCAGTGCCGACTGCGTCTTGGGAGGAGTGCGGTTGATCTCGTCGGCCAACAGGAGGTTGGTGAAGACGGGGCCGGCCCGGAAGGAGAACTGCGCGCTGCGGGAGTCGTAGATGAGAGAGCCGGTGACGTCCCCGGGCATGAGATCGGGGGTGAACTGGATGCGTTTGGTCTCCACGTCCAGCGCTGTGGCCAGCGACCGCACCAGGAGGGTCTTGGCCACGCCGGGGACTCCCTCGAGCAGGACGTGCCCGCCGGCGAGCAGGGCGATGACCAGTCCGGTCACAGCGGCCTCCTGGCCGACGACGGCCTTGCTCACCTCGCTGCGCACGGCCACCAGGCGCTTGCGCGGGTCGGAGGCGGCCTCCTCGTGGGGGGCCGCCTGAGGGGCCTGGGTGGCACTGCGGGTACCCGAGGCGTCCGGGCCCCCGGGGGCCTGAGGGTGGGGGACGCCGGTGCCCGTATCACCTGCGATGCCCGGTTCGCGACGGGGGTCGGTGCTGTCCGTGCTCATGTGGAGTGAACCTCGCTCTCGAGTTGGTCAAGCTGAACTGCCAGGGTGGCCAGGGCACTGTTGCTGGAGGGTGGCGGACCGTAGAGAAGAGAGTCCACCGTGGTCGGGGCGGTTCCCGAGGCCATGGCGACGGCGGCGATCACGTCGCGGCGCGAGGTCCCGGGGGGCAGGCCCAAAGCGGCGCCCAGACGCAGCGCGGTACCCGAGCGCAGGGCCTGAGCGGCCCGGGGCCGGTCCGAGCCCTGACGGTAGAGACGCCCGCGCGCCACCGTGGTCTCGGTGGAGCGCACGACGACGGGCAGGTCCTCACTCACGACGCCGCCGAAGCGGCGCCCCTGGACGACTGCCAGCACACCGGCGATGACGATGAGCTGAAGGATGAGGACCGGTAGCCAGGGGGGTGTGGAGGCGGAGTTCCACACGGAGGGGGTCTCTGTGCGCTGCCCGTCCAGCCACAGGACGCGGTTGTGGTGGCCCAGCGCGCGTACGCCCAGGGCCGCGTGCCCCTCCTTGGCCAGGTGCGTGTTGGTCACCGGTGCGGGATCGGGCAGGACACGCAGCGTGGCCCCGCTGGGCAGGGAGTCTGTGGCATAGGCGTAACGGTCCTCACCCACTGGGAAGCAGCCGACGGCGTCGTCATCGCCCTGCAGGGACACGGAGGCGCGTGTACCGGCCAGGCTCTGGGCGGCCTGGGCGTCGATGTCGTCGCACTGCGGCGCCAGGGTGGTGGAGGCCGTTGCCGCGGTGCCCTTGGCGGTCATGCCCGTCAGTCCCGTCAGAGCGTCGCTGCCGCCCTCGGAGCCGATGACGACGACGTCTCCGCCCGCCTGGGCCAGGGCCTGCCTGTCCTGGTCGCTGAGACGGTCGGCGTTGACCACGGCGATGGTCGCGCCCTGGCGACTGGCATCCAGGGCCTCGGAGACGCTGCTCGCCTTGCTCACGGAGATCCCCTCGTGGCGCAGCAGCTCGGCGACGGCCATGGTTCCCCATTCCTTGGGGTTGTCGATGGCCAGAGGGACCGTGGAGGTGATGGTCCGGGCCCACACGGTGAGCAGGACGGGGATGAGCATGAGGGACACGGCGATGACACCGGGGCGCCACCGGCGCCAGCGCTGGGACCAGCGCTGGTCTGTCACCTGGTCCGCGGAGTCGTCGATCGGGGAGGACGGGGGCCCGGACTGCTGAGATGTCGTCGTGGACGTGCTCATGCCTGTGCTCCCGGATCCTCGGCGGAGGCGCCGACGAGGGCGCGCCCGGTTGGGGGCGCAACCGTGGCCATCTGATCGGCGAGCTCACGCATCCGCTGGTCCTGGGACCGGGTGGAGACCACTCGACCGTAGAGGACGGCGTCGAACAGGTGGGCTGCCTCAAGCAGCGGGGCCACGAGCCGGTGCTCGCCGAGGGCCTGGTGGGTGAGCGTGGCCGCCTCCAGGGCCGTCATGCCCGGATACTCGTCGATGATCCCGCGTTCGTCGAGGGAGCGGATGATGGCGCGGAACCGTTCGACGACGGCGGTGGCGAAGTCGGCCTGTGCGGACGCCGCATCCGCGGCTCGGGTCAGGGTGGCGGCGTCACGGTCGTCGGTGAGTACTGACAGTGACGGTGTCGTCGATACCCGGCGCGCCGAGGAGAACCTGGTCAGCAGGAGGATCAGCAATGCGATGACGGTGGCGACGACGAGGACCACGATGGTCGTCGACACCCAGGCGGGAACCCCTGGAACCATGCTGCTGGCATCGAAGTGCTCCCGGATCCAGCTCCAGATCCGGTCCCACAGATCGTGATGGTCGTGGTAGATCGGGCGGGAGAGCTCCCTGCCCGCGGCCCGCCGGGCCTCGTCGGCCTCGGGGGTCGCCGGGGCCTCGGCGCTGATCGTGCTGAGAGGGACCACGGCCGGCTCATACCCCGGCGGCGTGACGCAGCTCGACGTCCAGGCCCTCGGAGCGCATCCGCAGGTCGGTGTACATGAGCGCGACCACGGCGGAGTCGAAGGGCACGATCGCGGCCTGGATGAGGCTGTTGAGCATCGTCGACAGCACTAGGAGCGCGATCGTGGCGTCCGGAGCGGCGAGCAGGAGCCCCTGTGTGATGAAGGAGACGCCGTAGGACGCCATCTGGGTGGCGAAGAGGACGATGAGGAAGGAGAGCAGTCGGATGCCGACGATCCGCCAGAAGTAGCCCCGCGTGAGGGCCCAGGAACGGGAGATCCCCTCAAGGACACCGATGTTCTCCAGGACCAGCGCCGCCGGCGCCAGGCACAGCTTGCACATCAGGGCGAAGATCGACAGCCCGAACACGACGATCAGCGCCAGGATCAGCAGGACGCCGAGGATGATGACCCCGGCGGAGTCCTCGTCAGCCCCGCTGGCGATGATGTTCCCCAGGAGTGCCCAGCCGATACCGAAGCCGATCGCGATGAAGACGACTGTCACAACGGTGATGATGAGCTGGATGAGGAGCGTCTGACCGATGAGTGCCCAGACCCGCGGCCGGGTGCGCTGCCACACGTCGCTCAGGGACGCCTTGCGGCCCAGAATGGTGCGTGAGACGGTCACGATGAGCAGGCCGATGAGGATCGAGGTGGCCAACATGCTCAGCACGCTGGTCACCCCGAGCTGGACGAGCAGAGCCACGAACGACGACCCGAGCTGGTCCAGGCGGGCCCTGGACTCGGCCTCGGAGAGCTCAACCTGCCCGGACGCCAGGTTCGGCAGGCCGAGCCGGGACAGGAACAGGGCGAGGCTGCCGGCGGTCAGGAGCCCCACGATGCTCATCACCACCAGCGAGGGCACGAACATCGCCTTGGGGTTGGCGCGCAGGGACTCGAAGGCGCCTCCGAGGATCTCCCCGATGGACAGCGGTCGCAACGGGATGATTGACGGCTTGGGGGCCAGGACCGATGCGTAGCCGCCGTAGCCCGGGTACCCGGGTGCGCCGGGGCCTCCAGCAGCGCCGGGATAAGTAGCGCCGGGATAAGGGCCGTAACCGGGCCCCGAGGCGCCTCCGTAGCCGGGCTGGCCGCCGGGCGTGTGGGGCGGGTAGCCGGGCTGGCCGCCGGGTGTGTGGGGTGGGTAGCCGGGCTGGCCGACCGGTGGCGTGTGGTAGCTGCCGTAACCGGGATACTGCGATCCCTGTGCTGAGTTCTGTGCCGGGTAGGAGGGTGCTCCTGTGAAGGCGCCGGCGTCGGGGGCCTGCCATCCGTCCTGGTCGCCTCCGACGAAGCCGCTACCGGGGGCAGTGGGAGCCTCGCGGCCCGGGACTCCGTTCGGACTGACGTCGTCAGGGTGGGATTCGGTACTCATAAGCCCATGCTGTCATGCCCGGCCGACGTCGCGCCCTCCCCCTGAAGGAGGAAATCAGGCTGCTGGGGCTGCGTGAGCCCCTGCGGGCGTACTCCGGGCAGGGTCTGAAGGCGCCTCAAAGATCACGGTTCGGCCGCAATAATTCCGGCTCTCGGGCGTTCTGGTGCCGTTTTTTCCCGTAACTGAAGGGATTCTCTTAGAGACCTGAGGAAACTGTGGATGCCTCCTCGGTGGTCTGGATGTCCCTCGGGTCCTGGGGCTCATGCCAAGATACGGGCTATGAGCACGCGCATTCTGGTCGTCGACGACGATGCATCCCTGGCCGAGATGATCGGCATCATGCTGGAGTCGGAGAGCTACACGCCCACACTTTGTCATGACGGGGCCAAGGCCCTGGACGCCTTCCATGAGGTCAACCCCGATCTGGTCCTGCTCGACCTCATGCTTCCGGGGCTCGACGGCGTCGAGATCTGCCGGCTCATCCGCTCCGAGTCCGACGTGCCGATCATCATGCTGACCGCGCGGACCGACACGCAGGACGTCGTCGCCGGCCTCGAGGCGGGCGCGGACGACTACGTGACCAAGCCCTTCAAGTCCAAGGAGCTGCTGGCCCGCGTCTCCACCCGTCTGCGTCGCACCAACCCCGGTGCGGCCGAGCACGTGCGTGCGGGGGACCTCGACATCGACGTCGCCGGTCACCAGGTCAAGCGCGGTGAGTCGGTCATCTCCCTGACGCCGCTGGAGTTCGAGCTGCTGGTGACCCTGGCCCGTTCGCCGTGGAAGGTCTTCACCCGTGAGGAGCTCCTCAGCCAGGTGTGGGGCTACCAGCACCCGGCGGATACCCGCCTGGTCAATGTCCACGTCCAGCGCCTGCGGGCCAAGATCGAGAAGGACCCCGAGCGTCCCTCGATCGTGGTGACGGTGCGCGGTGTCGGCTACAGGGTCGGCGAATCCGCGTGAGCGACGGCGCATCGGGCGCCATACAATGAACCCGATGCGTAATTCAGTGGGCACGTCGATGGGGTCATCGGTGGGCACCGCGGAGGAGCGGCTGGTTCGGCGTCTGCCTCTGCCGGGGCTGCTGCGTCGCAGCCTTGAGGTTCGCATGGTGTGTACCGCGACCGTGATCGGCCTGCTCCTCATCGTGCTGCTGCTGACCTTCGTGACCGATCGCATCCGGTCCGAGGTGTTCGCCGATCAGCGTGACGTCATCCTTGCTGACGCCGCGTTGCGCGCCAGCGTCGCCCAGGCCGAGTTCGACTCGACCACTGCAGTCACCGTTGATGAGGTCTCGGCCGCGGCGGAGCGACAGGTCAACGGGGCCAAGAACTCGATCTCCTCCTCAGGAGGGGTGGGGGTTCTCATGCTGCGCAATGAGGAGGAGACCTCGACGACGGTCGTCAACGACCTGGAGACCGACACCCGCCTGCGCTCCCTCATCACCGGTGAGATGTCCCGGGCCCTCGACGAGGGTGGGGCGCGGGCGCAGTACTGGCAGTCGGTGGCCGTTCCCAACGATGAGGGGGGCACGGATCCCGGGCTCATCGTGGGGACCCGGGTGAGCCTGCCCCTTGCCGGGGAGTACGACCTCTACCTCGTCTACAGCCTGGCCAGTGAGCAGCGCGTCGTCTCCCTGGCCTCGCGCAACATCACCATTGGTGGTCTGGGCTTCCTGGCCATTCTCATCGTCGTGGTGTGGGCCTTCACCAGATGGGTGCTCAGCCCCGTGCGGCACACCGCCCGGGCCGCTGAACGGCTGGCCTCCGGGCTGCTGGCCGAGCGATTGAGCATTGAGGGGGAGGACGAGATATCCACCCTGGCCAGGTCCTTCAATCACATGGCGACCTCGCTGGAGGACCAGATCGAGCGCCTGGAGTCCCTGTCCAAGGTGCAGCGCCTCTTCGTCTCCGACGTCTCCCACGAGCTGCGTACCCCGCTGGCCTCGATCCGCCTGGCCACTGAACAGATCCAGGACGCGCGCGAGGAGATCTCCGATCCCTTCGCCCTGCGCAGCATTCAGGTCCTGTCGAGCTCAGTGGACCGCTTCGAGACCATGCTCACCGACCTGCTGGACATCTCCCGCATCGACTCCGGAAACGTCAAGCTCCGGCTGGAGGAGATCGACCTCGCCCAGGTGGTCGACAACGTCATTGAGACCACCCAGTTCCACTTCGACGCCACCGGCACCGAGCTGCGCCTTCACCTTCCCGAGGAACCGGCCACCGCGGAGATCGATGTCACCAGGGTCGAGCGCATCATCCGCAACCTCGTGGTCAACGCGCTCGAGCACGGCGAGGGCCATCCGCTGGACGTTACCGTCGCCGTGGACGAGGACGCGGTCGCGGTGCGGGTGCGCGACCACGGGATCGGGATGAGTCCCGACGTCGTCACCAAGGTCTTCGACCGCTTCTATCGCGCCGACCCCTCGCGCAAGCGCAGCCTGGGAGGAACCGGCCTCGGGCTGTCCATCGCCATGGAGGACGCCCGCCTGCACGGCGGTCGCCTGTCGGCCTGGGGGTGGCCGGCCGACGGCTCCTCCTTCCTGCTGGTCCTGCCCCGTACCCAGGGATCCGACGGCGGTCCCGGCCGACTGAATGGTCCCGGACCGCTCGAGCTCGTCCCGCAGGACGCACCCGCCGTGGCCCGTGCCGGGATCCTCATCGACGAGGAGTCGTCCTTCTCCCCGGTCGGACCCCTGGGACCTGCGCCCGCCACGCGCCGGGCACGCCAGAGCGTCGTCCTGGGTGACATCCCCTTGGCCGGGGAGAGCCATGACGCGGTCACCGAGGACGTCGGCCGGGTCGTCGTCGTCCTCCCCGGTCAGGAGCCCGCCACCCGCACACCCGAGGAGACCGAGGAAGAGGGGTGGCGCCGATGAAGCGGCCGACGCACCGCAATGCCTTTGCCGAGGGGCGCACGTCCTCCGAGCCCACCGAGCCCGTCGAGACCTCTGGGATTCCCCGGTCGTCCGCTCTGTCTCGGCGCAGCGCACTGGGACTGATCTCGGCCACGGCCGCCGGCGTGCTGGCCGGCTGCACAGCGCTTCCGAGCTCCAGCGGCGTCACCCGCTCCGGAGTGGCCGCCTCCGACACCAACGCCCTCATCGAGACCGCGCCCGGACCGGGCGAGGGGGACTCAGCCGAAGACATCGTCAACGGTTTCCTGCGTGCCGCCATCGCGGGGTTCTCCGATGACTTCGCCACCGCCAAGCAGTTCCTCAGTGAGCACGCCGTCGCGCAGTGGAAGCCCCTGGAGACGGTGAGCGCCTACAGCGGATCGACCGAGCCGCAGGTCTCGGTAGCGGCCAACGGCTCCTTCACGGTGACCTCCGGACAGATGGGAGTCCTGGACTCCCGGGGCGTCTTCACCCCCGCCCAGGAGGGGTCCACCTATACCGGCGAGTTCTCCCTGGCCACCAACTCCACCGGTCAGTGGCGCATCGTCGGTCTGCCTCAGGGCATCCTGCTGCCCTTCTCCCGACTCATGCAGAACTTCGCGGTCAGCTCCCTGGCCTTCCTGTCCCGTGATCGGTCCAGGTTCGTCCCCGAGCTGAGGTGGTACCCGCGCAGCTCGCAGGCGGACTCCCTCGTCTCGGGGCTGCTGGCCGGACCGTCGGCCTGGCTCTCGAAGGGGGCCTTCAGCCTCATCCCGCGCAACGCCGAGCGGGCGGGGCGGGGGGTCGTCGTCGAGTCGGGTACCGCCACCGTCCACCTGAGCGCGGACTCCGACCCCGCCTCGGAGGAGGCCCGTCGTCTCATGGTGGCCCAGATCGAGCAGAGCCTCGTCCAGATCAGCGGCATCGACCGCGTCCGGGTGCTCGCCGGCACCGTCGACCTCGGCGCCCCCGCCCAGCTGACACCGATGGCCCCCGAGGTCGGGGGCATCGTGGGGATGTCTGAGGGCTCCGTCGTCCGCGGCACGGGGGCCAGGCGCATCACCCTGGCGACCGACCGGGTCCTGGGGACCAGTGATGCCCGTAGCCCGAGCCTGGGGGCGGACGGGGCCGTCTACGCGTTGTCGGCCTCCAGCCTGCTGCGTCTGCCCCGGGGGCAGCAGTCGGCCAGTGTCATCCTCTCGGTGGGGGACCCCTCCGCGGGTGCCGGTGGGCTGGGGGCGCCGCTGGGCGACCGGCACGGCTGGGCGTGGTTGCTGGCCGAGGGACGGCTCACCGCCGTCAACGGCTCGGGGCAGCGTGCCACCCTGGAATCGTCCTGGCTGCAGGACGGTGCGATTACGGCCTTCGACCTGTCCGTGGAGTCCGAGCGGATCGCCGTGCGTCGAACCGACGGACGGGTAGCCGTCGCCATCATCATCAGGGACCAGGACGGCCGTCCCACCGGGCTGGGGCCGGCCCTGGAGATGCCTCGCGCCAGTGGGGCGGGCACGCGCGGACTCTCCTGGTGCGCCCCCAACGCGGTGTGCGTCCTGGCCGCTGCCGGAGCCGAGGGCGGGGGCGTGCCAGAGGTGCGTCTCATCCAGGTCGGCGGTGCGGTCAACACGCTGGTCGGGGTGCGCGGAGCCCGCTCCGTCATCTCCGACCGCTCCGAGGAGTCCCTCATCATCATCGACGAGGGCGAGCAGACCTGGCAGCGTCGTGGGGCGACGTGGCGGGTGCTCACCTCGGAGGTCTCCGACCCCTCCTTCTCCCTGCCCTGATCTCTCGAGTCGCTCCGGTCGCTCGGCTCGCGTCCCGACGACGCCTCTGAACGCGGTTCCGGGTGCCCCCGGTCGGTCAGGACCGCGGAGCACCCGGATATCAGGACGGACCCCGCGACGCGGGGCCGGACGGGGCTACAGCACCTGGGCGTCCAGACGGATGACGCCGTAGGTCCACCCGTGACGGTGGTAGACGGCGCAGGGCTGCTTGGTGGACTTCTCGATGAACAGGTAGAAGGGGTGCCCCACGAGCTCCATCTGGTAGAGGGCCTCGTCAACGGTCATCGGCCTGGCCTCGTGCAGCTTCTGACGCACGATCACCGGGGAGTCGCCGAGCTGCGCCTCAACGGCGACGCCTGGTTCGGTGGGTGCGGAGGGGGAGTCCTCAATCGGCGCGTCACCCGTCTCGGGAACGAGGGGCTCCTCCGTGTCAGGTGCTGTCTGGAGGTCCTCGTTCGGCGCGGCCACGGTGTGACGGCGGTGGTGGTCCTTCTTGCGGTCCCTGGCCCGGCGGAGGCGCTCGGTCAGCTTGCCCATGGCGATATCAAAAGCGGCGAAGCGGTCCGAGGAGGAGGCCTCCGCCCGGATGATCGGGCCCTTGGAGACGACGGTGATCTCCACTCTCTCGGCGGTGTCGGCCTGACGCGGGTTGCGCTCATGGGTGACCTCCACCTCGACGCGCTGGACCCGGGGGTCGAACTGCTCAACCTTGACAGCCTTGTCCTCGACGTAGTCGCGCAGGCGAGAACTGATCTCAGCGTTACGACCGACGACGGTGATATCCATGGTGGAACCTCTTTCTGGGCTCGTGGGCCGACCCTGACGGGCCGTTGCGACAAGTACCCGCCACGTCTCACGGCGGGTTCGGGACTGGTGTCATCACCTCCTGATCACCTCGTGAGGGCCCTCAGGCACCGAGGCGGGGACCCTGTCGACTGTCCTTGTCGGCGTCGGGAACCGCCTGTGCGTTGTGCCACATAAGGTACACCATATGGGGCTGTTCACGCTTCCCTTTCGCGTGCGCCGCGCCCGGAAGAAGCCTCCTGATCGCCGCAGGCGGACAAGTCCGGCACTCCCGGATCAAATGTCGTCACGGGCACTGCGGAGTCCCATGACCGCCGGGGGCTGGGAGGCACCATGACGCGCGCATGCGCCGGGGGCTGGGTGGCGCTCAGCGCCAGAGCCCCCAGGACCCGCCCGCCGCCCGCCCGCAGTGCCCGGGCGCAGGCGCCCAGAGTGGCCCCGGTGGTCACGACGTCGTCGACCAGCAGGATCGGCAGCCCGGCGACGGGAGCCAGCAGGCGTGGAGCCGCAGAGCGGTTGTCCCGCCGCTGACGGGCGGAGCGACCCGCCTGGTGCGCTGCGCCGCCCCGGCGACGCAGCAGATCCGTGCTCAGCACGAGCGCCGCGGGCGGTGCTCCGGGAGGCGGCGTCGACGTCGGAGCCGGCGCCTCAGCGGCCGATGGGGCGGCAGGGGGAGCGGAGCGCACCTGCTCGGCCCACTGTCCGCAGATCCCCTGGGTGACGGCGTCGGCCAGGTGGGCCGCCACCAGCCGGCCGCGCAGCCGGCGTGCGAGCCCGGAGGGTGCCGGGACCACGAGCAGAGCCCGCGCTCCCCGGGGCGAGTCCGCCCAGAGCTCGTCCGGCGCGTGTCTCAGCGCCCACCAGCGCCCCAGGCGTCGACCGCAACGGACCATCACCTCCGACAGATCCTCCCGGGCACCGTTCTTCCAGCCCAGGACCATGGTGCGCACCGGCCCGGTGTAGGACGCCAGAGCCTGGATGTCCAGGTCGCCGGCGGCGTCGGCATGCTCCACGGCGAAGGGCTCCGCCTCGAGCAGCGCCCGGCACCGCGGGCACAGCGCCGTCTCCCATCGGCCGCAGCCCGCACAGCTGGTCGGCAGTCCCAGGGACAGGCCCGGTGAGAAATCCACCGACAAGCCCGATGGCAGACGGAATGCGGCGGGATGCCAGGGCTCGTGCCGGTGGTGCGCCATGCCCTCACTGTGACGCAAGAAGGGGCCTTCCCGCTCCTGGCGGCGCTCGCGGTCCACACTGCGACAGGGCGGTCGCCATCACCGTCTCCTGTGGCCCCGTGCCCCGCCCGTGTCCTCGGTGGGAAGAATCTCGGTACTGGAAAGACCGCCGCCCACCGAGGTCCACTAGAGTACGGAGGCAGGTAGCCGGTGAGACCTGAGCCGATACCGAGCCGATCCTGCGCCGATGGCGAGTCGGCTGACTGGCTGATACCGCCTCTGTCTCATCACCGCTCTTCGCAATATGACGTCCCAAGGGAGAATGCAGCGTGTCGATCGTGGACCGGATCCTTCGCATTGGCGAGGGCCGCACCCTGAAGAAGCTTGATGCCATCGCCGACCAGGTGGAGGCTCTTGCCGACGAGTACAGCGAGCTCTCCGACGCCGAGTTGCATGAGATGACTGATGAGCTCAAGGAGCGCTACCAGGACGGCGAGACTCTCGACGATCTGCTTCCCGAGGCCTTCGCCACGGTGGTGGAGGCGGCCGACCGCGTCCTGGGCATGCGCCCCTACCACGTCCAGATCATGGGTGGGGCCGCCCTCCACCGCGGCAACATCGCCGAGATGAAGACCGGTGAGGGCAAGACCCTCGTGGCCACGATGCCCTCCTACCTGAGGGCCCTGACCGGCAAGGGCGTCCACGTCGTGACCGTCAACGACTACCTCGCCGAGTATCAGTCCGACCTCATGGGGCGCGTCCACCGCTTCCTGGGGCTGACCACCGGCTGCATCCTCGTGGGCCAGACGCCCGTCGAGCGCCGTGAGCAGTACGCCTGTGACATCACCTACGGCACCAACAACGAGTTCGGCTTCGACTACCTGCGCGACAACATGGCTCAGCGCCCCGAGGACCTGGTCCAGCGCGGCCACGCCTTCGTCATCGTCGACGAGGTCGACTCCATCCTCATCGACGAGGCCCGTACCCCGCTCATCATCTCCGGTCCGGCCAGCGGAGACGTCAACAAGTGGTATAAGGAGTTCGCCACGATCTCCGAGCGCCTGCGCGCGGGCAAGGACTACGAGGTCGACGAGAAGAAGCGCACCGTGGGCGTGCTGTCCGCCGGCATCGAGCGGGTGGAGGACTACCTCGGGGTGGACAACCTCTACGAGTCGGAGAACACCCCCCTGATCGGCTTCCTCAACAACGCCATCAAGGCCAAGGAGCTCTTCCACCGGGACAAGGACTACATCGTGCGCGACGGTGAGGTCCTCATCGTCGACGAGCACACCGGTCGCGTCCTGCCCGGCCGCCGCTACAACGAGGGCATGCACCAGGCCATCGAGGCCAAGGAGCGTGTGGAGATCAAGGCCGAGAACCAGACCCTGGCCACCATCACCCTCCAGAACTACTTCCGCCTCTACCCCGAGGGCTCGCGCTCGGGCATGACCGGTACCGCTGAGACCGAGGCCGCCGAGTTCGCCGGCACCTACAAGATCGGCGTCGTCCCGATCCCCACCAACAAACCCATGATCCGTGAGGACCAGCCCGACCTCGTCTACACTACCGTCGAGGCCAAGCTCGACGCCGTCGTCGACGACATCGCCGAGCGTCACGAGCTCGGCCAGCCGGTCCTGGTGGGTACCACCAGCGTGGAGAAGTCGGAGATCCTCTCCGAGCGTCTGCGCGAGCAGGGCATCCCGCACGAGGTCCTCAACGCTAAGCAGCACGCCCGCGAGGCCGCCGTCGTGGCCATGGCCGGTCGCAAGGGCGCCGTCACCGTGGCCACCAACATGGCCGGTCGCGGAACCGACATCATGCTGGGCGGCAACGCCGAGCACATCGCGGTCACCGCCCTCAAGGAGGCCGGCCTGGACCCCGAGGAGAACGCCGAGGAGTATGAGAAGGCCTGGCCCGAGGCTCTGTCCGCCGCCAAGGAGGCCTGCCGGGCCGAGCACGACGAGGTCGTCGAGCTCGGTGGCCTCTACGTGCTGGGTACTGAGCGTCACGAGTCGCGGCGCATCGACAACCAGCTGCGGGGCCGCTCCGGCCGTCAGGGGGACCCGGGCGAGTCCCGCTTCTACCTGTCCATGGAGGACGACCTCATGCGCATGTTCGCCTCCGGGCTCGCCCAGCGCATCATGTCCTCGGGCGCCTACCCCGATGACGTCCCCCTGGAGTCCAAGATGGTCACCCGAGGCATCGCCGGCGCCCAGCGTCAGGTGGAGTCGCGCAACTACGAGATCCGCAAGAACGTCCTCAAGTACGACGACGTCATGACCGAGCAGCGCGAGAAGGTCTACTCCGAGCGCCGCCGCGTCCTGGACGGTGAGGACCTCGAGCCCCAGATCGAGGCCTTCCGGACCCAGGCCGTCACCTCCATCGTTGAGGCCGGAACGGCCGAGGGGCGCCCCGACGAGTGGGACCTGGACGCCCTGTGGGGCGAGCTCGGCCGCCTCTATCCGGTCGGCCTGACCCAGGAGGAGGTCGTCGAGGCGCTGGGCGGCAAGAACGCACTGACCTCGGAGCGCCTCATCGAGGAGCTCAGCGAGGACGTCGCCGTGGCCTACGAGGACGCCGAGGCCCGCATTGAGGCCAACGCCCTGGCCCACGTCCAGCTCGGCGAGGAGCCCATGCGCACCCTGGAGCGCCGCATCCTGCTGGCCGTGGTGGACAAGCGCTGGCGGGAGCACCTCTACGAGATGGACTACCTCAAGGAGGGGATCGGTCTGCGGGCCATGGCTCAGCGCGACCCCCTCGTGGAGTACGCCAACGAGGGCGCCCGTATGTTCCGGGCGATGATGGAGGGGATCCGGGAGGAGACCGTCGAGCAGATCTTCGCCAACGTCACCCGCTTCGACGCCGCTGCCCAGCGCGCCGCCGAGGACGGTACCGTCGAGGCCGCCCAGGCGGTCGCCAAGGCCAACGCCACCGCCGCGGCCGGCATCCGCGTGGGCCAGGCGGCCGGCCAGGGGAACGGCACGGTGCTGGGGGACACCGGCCAGGCGTCCATGGAGCAGCGGGTCACCTACTCCGGTCCCAGCGAGTCCGGTGAGGAGGAGAGGTCAGGAGCCTCCTCGCGCAGGGTCTCCGAGTCGGGCGGCAATCGGGCCGAGCGTCGTCGCTCCAAGAAGAAGCGCCGGCACTGAGACTCAGCGAGAGCTGACGCGGCTGTCGGTGATCCCGTCGGAGCCCGGTGACCAACCGGGCTCCGACGGGATCACGCCATCTCCAGGCCGGTGAGGATCCAGCGTTCGCGCAGCAGCTCCAGACGGGCCGCCGCGGCCCGGACTCGGTTGCCCTCCTCCAGGAGAACGGTTGCCTCGCAGGCCCCCGACATTGTCAGCTCGGTGCGCACGCTGCGGATGCGTGGCCGTCGTGGGCTCGCCTGGCGCCCCAGCATCCGGGCGGCCAGCCCCGCCCGGCGGGCGAGTGCCTCGAACAGGGAGGGGCTGGTCCAGCGGATCAGGTGATCCACGGGGCGTAGCCCGGCCAGGACCTCACTGGCGGCAGTCACCACGATCGCGGCTGTGCGTGAGGCGTCGGTGCCGGTGCCGGTGCCAGGTCGTCTTGTCGGAGAGTCTCCCCGCATGACTGAGCCGGAGCGGTTCACGGGCCTGGAGGGTTTCTGTGGAACGGCGCGAGTCGGCGTCGGGTGGCTCGGTGCGGGGCGGCTGCGACGTTGAGGGCTGGTCTGGTGGTGCGCGGGACGAGTGGCTCGGGTGATGGCGGTTGCGGTCATGGCGGGCTCCTGAGAGTAGGCGGGTGCTTGGTGGGCACGGAGTGCGAGGTGGAACGGGGGCGGCATTCGAGGCCGCCGGCGCTGGCGCTGGGTGGTTCATCGCGATGGCGTCTGGCCTCCTGTCTTCGTGCTCGGTGCGGACAGGGAATCCGGGACGCTCAGGACTGTGCCGGGCCGGATCAGTGACGGGTCGGTGCCGACGACGTTGGAGTTGGCGCGATACAGGACCGGCCAGGCCTGTGCGATCTGCGCGGGGCCGGAGTCGGCGGGCAGGAGGTGGGCAGTGATCGACCACAGGCTCTCGCCGGGCACGACGGTATGAGTGGGGGTCGACGAGGTCTGGGGGTCAGGGGTGGTGGAGGGCTGTGTCCGGGAGCTGCCCGGCGGGGTCGACTGCGCCGACTGGCTCGCGTTGTCCGAGCCGCTGGAGCCGGTCGAAGTGCTCGAAGGGGCATGCTCGGGTGAAGCCGTGGAGCCATCGGGCGGGGACTGGGATGCTTCCGCCTCCGCGGTGGCCTTCTGGCCGGGCTGGTCGGCTTGAGGTGACGGCGTCGAGGACTGGACCGGTGGTGAGGCGGGTGCTGAGCTGGTGGGGCGCCATCCCAGATCGTCCCCGCCGGTGGGCTCCTCGGCGGCCAGTGCCGGCGCCGAGGACAGGGAGACGAGCAGTGCGGAGGCGGTGATGCGCCTGACCGCAGGCGCTCCCCAGGCCTCGAGAATCCTGGCCGCCAGTGCGCAGGCGCCGCCTCGACGGACGGAGCTGTGCCCGTTCTCCCCGGGAAGCGCCATGAGCGCCAGGAGGGCTGAGACCACGTGCCACAAGGCTCCCAGAGTCCCGATTGCACAGGTGCCGGCGACGACGGCGTCGGACAGCTCACTCAGGCTCCAGGACTGCGGAGGGACCCCCAGAAGCCGCTCCGTGGCGCTGTGGGCCGTGTGCCCCAGAAGTGTCAGGACAGTCCCTGACACTCCGGCCAGCAGTGCCAGCCGTCGACGAGTTCCCATGTCGTCCTCCATCACCAATGATGTTGTTTGGTAATGTTAGGTGTACTCCGATGGTGCGAAGATGTCAATAGTGACGATATAGTATGCCGTGTTTCTGAGTCGTGGTAGTGGGGGTGGTTGTTGCCGGCGGAGCGAGGTCCGAGCCGCCCCGGATCGCTTTCCTCGGCGTGTGGACTGTGGTGAGGTGGTCCTATGGACTGGGACGCGATGCTTGCCGACCTGGAGAGCAGCTTCGATGCTGAACGCCGTGCGGACCTGGTGGCGCAGAGCGCCGAGCTCGCGGAGGCCGAGCAGGCCTCCATCGAGGTCGTCGACCGTCTGCGAGGCTCGGTGGGGCGGCTCATCCACCTGCGGACTCGCAGCGGCGTTCCGGTCGACGGTGTTGTCTCTCGGGTTGAGCCCTCCTACGTCCTCGTCGATGAGGGGGAGGGGTTGCAGGCCATTGTCCCGGTGGGTGCGGTGGCCACCATGGTGTCGCTGGCCGGTCCGGCGCCCCGGGATGGCCGACGTCGGCCCACGCTGACGGCTCTGATGCGTGAGATCGCTCGGCGGGGAGCGCGGGTGCGCCTGGTCGTGGGTTCCGGGGAAGTGGTGGGGCGACTGGTCCGGGTGGGTGCGGACCATGTTGATGTCGCTGTCGACCCTGAGGGCGGAGTCCGTTCGCGTCGTGCTTCCGGGGCGGGTGGCGCGGGGGTCGTCAGCGTCATGACCGCCGCCATCGAGGTGCTGCGCAGTCGCTGACCTCGGCTACCGGGTGGGGTGTCTCAGGACTCCTCGTCCTCGATCCAACCCGCCGCGACCATGGCCCTGGTTGAGGCGAGCTGGCGCTGAATGTAGTCCTCCAGGGCCTGGTCCTCGATGCGCCAGAGCTTGCGGGCGCCGACCTGAATAGCAGGGAGATCACCGGTGCGGATGAGGGCGCGCACGGCCTGGGCGGACAGCTGAAGCTGCTCGGCGACGTCGGCGATGGTCAGGAATCGTGTGCTCATACCACGATGATCCCACTGCTGGATCCTCTCCACAATTCTTAAAGATGCTTGTGGATAACCTTGAGGTATTATTTTATCCCAACGATGATTGCAGGAGATCAAGGAGGATTCCCGTGATGTCATCTCGCCGTACCCGATCCCTGACCACCCCTGAGCGATCCCGTAGTGGTCGTTGGCGCCGTCCTGCATGGAAGGACCCGCGTATGGCCGGGGGAGTGGTCCTGGTTGCCACGGCTGTGGCCCTGGGGGCCTGGGCGGTCGATGCGGCCGCTGACACCACCCGCGTCTACGTGCTGTCCCAGGACGTCGCTCCCGGGACGGACCTGACCGCCGACGGTGTTCTCACGGTGGTCGAGGCTCATCCCGGCACCGATGCCTATGTCGAGGCCGGGCACCTGCCGGACGGCGCCGTGTCCACGCGCTCCATGCGCAAGGGGGAGCTGCTGGCCACGGCGGCTGTGAACAGCGGCGGGGAGCAGACCCTGCGGCCAGTGGTTCTCAATGTCGCCTCCAACCTACCGGCCTCAACGAAGGTCGGCGACTACGTCGATCTGTGGATCGTGCCCAAGGAGGGGGCGGCGGGCAGACCCGCGGCCCAGGCTCCCGCCACTGCACAGGCCGGGCAGGGCGGACAGGCGGCTCAGAGCGGTCAAAGCGCCCAACCGGGACAGGCTGAAGGGGACGGAGCCCGCAGCGTGGCCACAGGGCTGGTCATCGCCTCGGTCGGTGAGCCCAGCAAGGGGCTGATCTCCGGACCCAGCACCGGGGTGGAGGTCAAGGTCCCCGAGGCATCCCTCGCCGCCGTTCTCAGCGCCGTGGGGCAGGAGGGGGCTCTCGTCCTGGTTCCCACGGGTCAGGAAGCGCCCGCGGAGAAGGCCTCGTGAGCGCCCCGGGAGCCGGAGTCCTCCTGGCTCTGAGCGGCGACGACGCCGACATCCTGCGTGCGCTGAGCCAGTCGGGAAGCGGGCTGTGCGTCGTCCGCCGATGCGCCGATCTGCCCGAGCTGCTCTCAGCCGGGATGGCCGGACTGGCGAGCTTCGCCCTGCTGGACACCGGCTTCGATGAGATCGACCGCACCGTCCTGGATCGGCTCGCACGCGCCGGCCTGAGCGGACTGCTCCTGGTGGAGCCCCACGAGGAGGAGCGCTGGCGCAGCGCGGGATGGCCGGTTCTCAGACGCGATACGGAGCCCGGCCGCGTCTGCTCGGCGATGCAGGACCTCGTGCGTCGTGGCGCGCCCTCCGGCGGATCATCCCAGGGGACGGGACCGGCCAGCGCTGCAGTGTCGGAGACCGTGACCGCGCCGGTGGCCGCGGACACCGACTGGTCGAGCGCTGCCACCCCCGCTTCGACGGGCTCGAAGGCCGCCGCCCAGGAGACCGCCTGGCTCGAAGAGCTGTGGCGCCAGTCTCCCGGCTCCTCAGAGGACGCGATGGTGCCCTCGCCGCCGCCACCGACCTCCAACGGCGCAGGAACCTGGGGCGACTCGGGACAGAACCGCCGGCCCGGTCCGGAGCCGGCTGCGACGGGCGTGCCGGAGCACTCCTTCCCGGCTGCGATGAGCCCGGCGGATGAGGGGCGCCAGGGGAGGATCGTCCTGGTGTGGGGGCCTCACGGCGCCCCCGGGCGTTCGACGGTGTCCGCCTCCCTCGCCCACGGTCTGGCCTCTTCCGGCGGTGCGATCCTCGTGGACGCCGATGTGGAGGCTCCCAGCCTCGTGCAGCTCCTCGGCATGCCGGAGGACTCCTCGGCTCTGGCCGGGGCGGCCCGTCTGGCCACCCACGGCCGGCTTGACGCCGAGAGCTTTCAGCGGGTCCTGGCGCCGGTGGGCGGCGGGCTCTTCCTGCTGGGCGGCCTGGGGCGATCCGGCCGCTGGCGCGAGCTGCCGCCGGCCTCGATGACCGAGGTCTGGCTGCAGTGCCGCCGGGCCGCGGCCTGGACCGTCGTCGACGTCGCCGGTGGTCCCGTCGATGACGATGTCGACGACTTCACCCTGGAGCCCGGCCGCGGGGCCGTCACCGCCGACCTGGTGTCGCATGCCGACGTCGTTCTGGTCGTCGGCGGAGCCGATCCCGTCGGGGTGCGCCGTCTGCTTCAGCTCCTCGATGAGATGGGGGCCTCCATGAACCCCGCCGGTCGGGTCGAGGTCGTCATCAACCGGGTGCGTGCCTCGGCCGCAGGTCCTTCTCCCCAACATGCTCTGCGCGAGGCGCTGGCGCGTTTCGGCGGGCTGGAGGACATTGTGCTCCTGCCCGACGACGCGGCGACGGCCGATGCCTGCCTGCTGCAGGGGTGCACCGTCCTGGAAGGGGCGCCCACCAGTTCACTGGGCAAGGCCCTGAGTGCGCTGGTCGACCGGATCGATCCTCAGGCGGCGACGGCCCGCAAGGCCCGATCCCCGCGTCGTTCCCTGCTGCGGCGCTCGAAGAGGCGTGGTGGACACCGGGATCCCGCGGACCAGGCCGCAACCGCCAGAGGCAGGAACCGTTCAACCGCGCGCAACAGAGGCGCGAGGCGTCGCCGCAGAGGCGGGGACGGGGGGCAGGTGGTTGGTGAGCGGCTGCCGGCTCCCCGGGGCTCCGCAGGCCTCGCCCACGTCCCGCAGCAGTCCCTCCAGGCTCTGCCGCCATCGATTCAGCCGGGGAATCAGCCGCAGGGGCGGCTGCAGGAACCACCTCCGAGCCGGCCTCCGGTGAGACCACAGGCTCAGCCGCTACCGGCGCCGGGACCGGTCCCCGGCACGCCGCACCGGCCCTCGGCGGCGCCGTGGTCCGCTGCGGGGACGGCGTCGGGCGCCGGAAGGCCCCCGGGGCCGGCGCGAGGCCCGCAGGTGGGCCGTACCCCGGACAGGGGAGATGACCGGGGTCCGGGTGACCCTCCGTCGGTGCCGCCGGGAACCGGGCGACACCGCTACTGAGACCGGGTGCTCGCGTGAACGGTGCCGGGTGGGAGGCTCCCTGTGCTTCGTGGGAGGTCGAGCGCGACGGTAGGGCAGACTGGGGGCATGCGCATCTACCTGCCCGCCACCGCCGCCCACCTGCGCGCAAGCGTCCTCGGTTCCTCGCACAAGCCGTTCGCGGCTCACGCCGCCACCCCTGCTCTCGCTCGTGCCCTGCCCGATGAGGATGAGGAGGGCCTGGAGGTCTCCGCCTCGCTGTGCGCCGCCGACGCCTCTCTCGTTCTCCTGGCCGAGCCCGAGGCCTCGGGGCTGGCCGACCGGCGCATCGTCATCGCGGCCGATGTCGACGCCGAGAACGTGCGCGAGCTTCCCGTGGAGGGTGACGTCCTGCCCGGCACGATCGAGGTCGTCGGCGAGATCGCCTGGGAGGACGTCGCCGCCCTGCTCGTGGATGAGCCCGAGGCGGAGTCCGATGTGCGAGCCGCCAGACTCGGTGACGAGGACGCCTTCGAGCGCGCCGCCGAGGCCGACCTGCTCTGGTACGACGTCACGGAGCGAGAGGCGCTGGCCGAGAGCCTTGGAGTTTGAGGCGGCCGGCATCGCAGGCGGGTGAGGGACACGCCCGGCGTCGGAGCGACCGTTGCCCCCTGAGTCCTGGATCGGCCGGGTCCGCTCCTGGCGAGCATTCGCGGTGACGTGACCAGTTCCACGGCCGCCTGCCTTGCGCAGCAGAGCCCGCTGCTGGGTATGGTGCTCTCTGCCAAAGACCGCAGGTCGCCCGCTTCGGCGGGACCAAGTCCACGTCAGGTGGGGCCGGCGCAGGTGAGAACGAGACTTCGTCGGGCGTGCCCGAGATCAAGCCCCGTGCCCACCGGCGCGGGGCTTTTCCAGTGAATGGACCCCTGCGGCATACCACGGAAGGAGGGCCCATGGCACGGCCTGACAAGGAAGCAGCCGTTGCTGCGTTGGCGGACAAGTTCCGCCAGGCTGACGCGGTCCTGCTGACTGAGTACCGGGGACTGAGTGTCGCCCAGCTCAAGGAGCTGCGTCGTTCCCTCGCCGGTAACGCCGAGTACACCGTGGTGAAGAACACGCTTGCTGCGATCGCCGCCCGCCAGGTCGGGCTCGAGGACTTCGCCGATGACCTCACGGGCCCCTCCGCCCTGACGTTCGTCACCGGTGAGCCGGTCGAGGCCGCCAAGGCTCTGCGTGACTTCGCCAAGGACAACCAGCAGCTCGTCATCAAGGGCGGTGTCATGGACGGCACCGTGCTGTCCGCCGACGGCGTTGACAAGCTTGCCTCTCTCGAGTCCCGCGAGGTGCTGCTCGCCAAGACCGCGGGCGCCGTCAAGGCGTCCCTGTCCAAGGCTGCGTACCTCTTCGCCGCACCGGCCTCCAAGGCCGTGCGCACCGTCGACGCCCTGCGCGAGAAGCAGGAGACCGCGGCCTGAGGCCGCACGCGTCATCCACCAACCCTGCGCGCGCAGGAACCTGATAAGGAAGGAACGCCCATCATGGCGAAGCTGACCACCGAAGAGCTCATCGAGCAGTTCAAGGAGCTCACCCTCATCGAGCTGTCCGAGTTCGTCAAGGCCTTCGAGGAGACCTTCGACGTTACCGCCGCCGCCCCGGCTGCCGTGGCCGTTGCCGCTGCCCCCGGCGCTGCCGGTGGCGAGGCCGCCGCCGAGGAGAAGGACGAGTTCGACGTCATTCTCGAGGCCGCCGGCGACAAGAAGATCCAGGTCATCAAGGAGGTGCGCGCCCTGACCTCCCTCGGCCTGAAGGAGGCCAAGGAGCTCGTCGACGGCGCTCCCAAGCCCGTCCTCGAGGGCGCCAACAAGGAGGCCGCCGAGAAGGCCAAGGAGCAGCTCGAGGGCGCCGGCGCCACCGTCACCCTCAAGTGAGTCCCTCCCCGCTGCCTGAGGCGGCCTGAGGGGCGCCAACGGCTGGGGAAGTCCAGCATGTCTGGGTCCCGTCCACCACCAGGTGGGCGGGACCCGGTCGCGTTTCGGGGGGGGCTGGTGCTGCCCGGCTTCCGCGGCTTCGACGTCGTCGGGCTCAGGCTGGTGGAGCGCCGTCGGGTCGGAGATCGGTTGGTGTCTGTGTCGGAGGGGCTGGCGGGGATCGGGGACGTACATGTGTGCCGAGGACTGCGATGTCCTCCAGGTCACTGAGGTCCGCTCCCAGTGGTTTGGAGGAGAACGCAGTCGCCGATCGGAAATTACGTTCTCGACGTCGGTGGGCGCACGCGATAAGTCAGGAGACGGCGTCGGGGATCGTGACCTCATGGCACCAGCACTCCCGGTGGACGCTCGCCCCACAGCCCGCCACCTTGAAGCCCGGCCACCGGCGAGAGACGGGAGACCACCTCCAGGGGGAACATCGACAGCAGCCGGTCGGCCTGGGTGCGCATGTCGCTGAGCGAGGACCACGTCGTCCGGAAGAACCTCCACCCCTGCGTTTCGAGCTCGTCCTGGCGGAGCTTCTCGAGGAAGACGTCCTCCTCAGTGCGGTACTTGGTGCGGCCGTCGAACTCCGCGACGACACGGTGATCGGGCCAACCCAGGTCCAGGAACCGGTCCTTCGACAACCCCGGAACCGGGTACTGGGCGATGGCCTCGGGCAGCCCTACCACGAGCGTCATCCACCGCAGCACACTCTCCCCGGGCGAGACCGCCCAAGGGGTGGCGGCGGCCAGTACCGCACGCGCCTGCGCTATCCCTCGCCGCCCCCGATGACGTGCCACGAGCTCCTCCCAGCAGGCTCGAGCCGAGCGCAGCCGCGTGGTGCAGGAGTCGCGGTGCCACGGATCAGGTTGGCAGTGCCGGTTCAGGGCCGCATCGGCGATGGAGAGCGCGTTGTATGGAGGCTCGTCGCAGGCGCAGTCGAAGGCGGTGCGCAGCACGGACGTGACGGGAACCCCTCCGACCACCTCGATCTCCTCGTCCCGCAGCTGAAGCCGGCGACGGTGCATTCGGATCGGGGTGGCCTCGGGGTGCGTCGTATCGATGGGGGTCGGTACGCCCGACGACGGGTACCGGAACGCGGGCATTGTGGTTGTGGTTAAACGCGGGTTGCCGGAGACGGCGAGGTAGACATCCGGCTCTCGCGTCCACATGGCCAGCCCCTGAATCAGAGCGGCCGACGTGTGAGACAGGCAGGTAGCGGACGGTAGGAGTTGCTGTGCAGCGATCGCACGCGCTAGGGACACCATGAACCGCTGCTCCCAGCGTCGCCTTCCCGGGACTGCGTGCAGGTAGGCGCCCGGCATGAGTCGCAGCAGACCAGGATTGCGCGACGCGTGGAAGCGCTTGCGGCGGCCTGAGTAGATGATGGTCGGCCGAAGGTGCGCCGGGACCGGGCAGACGGAAGCGGGGCGGCTGGCAGTGATTGGGATGGGGCTCATGCAGCGAGTCTTCTCAAGAGGATCGGGGCATGACGAGCGCAGAGCTTCGTGGGTGTGGATTCGGCGGCGTCTGAGGGCAGGAGGGCTTCGCTGTGGAGCCCGCAGTGGCCACTGAACGTCCGCTTCCCGGCCGGTGGACGGGATCGACGTGCTCGTCGCGACGTCGTCGGGCTCGGGGACGTACATGTGCGCCGAGGACTGCGATGTCCTCCAGGTCACTGAGGTCAGCTCCCAGTGGTTTGGAGGAGAACGCAGTCGCCGATCGGAAAGTGCGTTCTCGACGCCGTCGGCCGGAAAGGATCGGGCGGGCGCAGAGGCTGCGGGGGCGGGGACGTGCAGGGGCTGTCGGGGCCGGGGGAGTGGATGGTTGGGAGGAGCGCGGGGGCAGCTGTGGCCTGGAGCGATCCGGCCGGCAGTCGCTCAGAGAGCGGGTAGCACCGAGGGACTCACTTCACGCGGCAGACACGGGTGGGGCAGTATGCGCGACTGTGGTGGGAATCGCAAGGATCCAGTGGGGATCGGCGTGGAGTCCTTGACGTCGGCCGTGTACGCTAGCGCTTTGCGTGCATTGTGTGTATTGGCGCGAGGAGTATCTGCCCTCCGCGCGGGCCCCGGCCCGTCGGAACCCTGGCGGGCGTGAGCCCGGCAACGGAGATTCTACTCAACCCAGTGCCGCGGTGTGCGTTGTGTGATCCCCGATCTGAGGGAAGGATCCCCCTTTGGCTGCCTCGCGCACCTCCGCACCCACTGCTGCTGACATCGCCGCCCGTACCGCGTCGCGTCGTATCAACTTTGCCAAGATCGCCGAGCCCATGCAGGCTCCGAATCTGCTTGCCCTTCAGACCGAGAGCTTCGACTGGCTCGTCGGTAACGAGAGGTGGCGCGAGCGGATGACCGCCGCCAACAAGGCGCACCCGGGCTCCCTGCCCGAGACCTCCGGTCTGGAGGAGATCTTCGACGAGATCTCCCCGATCGAAGACTTCGGCGAGACCATGGCCCTGTCCTTCCACGACCACCGCTTCGAGGAGCCGAAGTACACGGCCGAGGAGTGCCAGGAGAAGGACCTCACCTACTCCGCCCCCCTCTACGTGGTGGCGGACTTCGAGAACTTCTCCACCGGAGAGATCAAGTCCCAGACGGTCTTCATGGGCGACTTCCCGCTCATGACCGACAAGGGCACCTTCATCGTCAACGGCTCCGAGCGCGTCGTCGTCTCCCAGCTCGTGCGCTCGCCGGGCGTGTACTTCGAGCGCACCACCGAGAAGGCCACGGACAAGTACGTCTACAACGTCAAGTTCATCCCCTCGCGCGGAGCCTGGCTCGAGTTCGAGATCGACAAGTCCGACCGCGTCGCAGTGCGCATCGACCGCAAGCGCAAGCAGGACATCACCGTCTTCCTGCTGGCCCTGGGCATGGACGAGTCGGAGATCCGCAAGGAGTTCGCCGACTTCCCGGCCCTGACCTCCGCCCTGGACGAGGACCGCAAGATCACCACCCAGGACGAGGCGCTCCTGGACATCTACAAGAAGATCCGCCCCGGTGAGCCGCCGAGCGTCGAGGCCGGGCGCACCCTGCTGGAGAACTTCTACTTCAACCCCAAGCGCTACGACCTGGCCAAGGTCGGTCGCTACAAGATCAACAAGAAGCTGGGCCTGGCCTCGGACCTGACCGAGTCGACCCTGCGCATCGAGGACATCGTCGCGGCCCTGCGCTACCTGCTGGCCCTGCACGCCGGCGCTGAGACCGTCGAGGGCGTGCGCGACGGCGAGATCACCGAGATCGCCGTCGAGTACGACGACATCGACCACCTGGGCAACCGCCGCATCCGCGCGGTGGGCGAGCTCATCCAGGCGCAGGTGCGCACCGGTATGAGCCGTATGGAGCGTCAGGTGCGCGAGCGCATGACCACCCAGGACGTCGAGGCCATCACGCCGAACACGCTCATCAACATCCGGCCCGTGACGGCCGCGATCAAGGAGTTCTTCGGCACCTCCCAGCTGAGCCAGTTCATGGACCAGAACAACCCGCTGGCGGGTCTGACCCACAAGCGCCGCCTGAGCGCCCTGGGCCCCGGCGGTCTGTCCCGTGAGCGCGCCTCCATGGAGGTCCGTGACGTCCACACCTCGCACTACGGGCGCATGTGCCCCATCGAGTCCCCCGAGGGCCCCAACATCGGCCTCATCGGCTCGCTGGCGACCTTCGGACGCATCAACCCCTTCGGCTTCGTCGAGACCCCCTACCGCGTCGTCGTCGATGGCCGGGTCACCGACGAGACCCACTACCTGACGGCCGACGACGAGGACCGCCACGTCATCGCCCAGGCCAACGTCACCCTCACCGAGGACGGCCACTTCGCCGAGGACCACGTCCTGTGCCGCGTCACCGGCGGTGAGCCGGCCCTCGTGCCCTCCTCGCAGGTCGACCTCATGGACGTCTCCCCGCGCCAGATGGTGTCGGTGGGTACCTCCCTCATCCCCTTCCTCGAGCACGACGACGCCAACCGCGCCCTCATGGGCGCCAACATGCAGCGCCAGGCCGTGCCGCTCATCCGCCCCGATGCCCCGCTGGTGGGTACGGGCATGGAGCGGCGCACCGCCGTCGACGCCGGTGACGTCCTCGTGGCCGACAAGGCCGGTGTCGTCACCGAGGTCTGCGCGGACTTCGTGCGCGTGGCGAACGACGACGGCACCGAGAACGTCTACAAGGTCGCCAAGTTCCGCCGCTCCAACCAGGGCAACTGCTACAACCAGCGGGTCGTGGCCACCGAGGGCGAGCGCGTCGAGGTCGGCTCGGTCCTGGCCGACGGCCCCGCCACCAACGAGGGCGACCTGGCCCTGGGCCAGAACCTCCTGGTCGCCTTCATGACCTGGGAGGGCCTCAACTACGAGGACGCCATCATCATCTCCCAGCGCGTGGTCGCCGAGGACATGCTCACCTCGATCCACATCGAGGAGCACGAGGTCGACGCCCGCGACACCAAGCTGGGCGCCGAGGAGATCACCCGCGACATCCCCAACGTCTCTGAGGAGACCCTGGCCAACCTCGACGAGCGCGGCATCATCCGCATCGGCGCCGAGGTCCGCAGCGGTGACATCCTCGTGGGCAAGGTGACCCCCAAGGGGGAGACCGAGCTGACCAGCGAGGAGCGCCTCCTGCGCGCCATCTTCGGTGAGAAGGCCCGTGAGGTCCGCGACACCTCCCTGCGCGTGCCCCACGGCGAGTACGGGATCGTCACCGGCGTGCGTGAGATCGACGCCGCCTCCGACGACGCCGAGCTGCCCGCGGGCGTCAACCGCATGGTGCGCGTCTACATCGCCCAGCGCCGCAAGATCACCGTGGGTGACAAGCTCTCCGGCCGCCACGGCAACAAGGGCGTCATCTCCAAGATCCTGCCCGTGGAGGACATGCCCTTCCTGGCTGACGGCACCCCGGTCGACGTCATCCTCAACCCGCTGGGCGTGCCCAGCCGTATGAACGTCGGTCAGGTCCTCGAGCTGCACCTGGGATGGGTCGCCTCCCGCGGCTGGGACGCCACCGCCGCCCGCGAGGCCGGCGAGGCCTGGACCGCCAACCTCCCCGAGAACGGCATCAAGGCC
Source organism: Actinomyces oris (assembly GCF_001937665.1). GTDB lineage: Bacteria > Actinomycetota > Actinomycetes > Actinomycetales > Actinomycetaceae > Actinomyces > Actinomyces stomatis. The sequence continues at coordinate 111,904 of NZ_MSKL01000004.1, forward strand.
GAGCCCCGCACGCCCGTGGCCACGCCCGTCTTCGACGGTGTGAGGGACAACGAGCTCATGGGCCTGCTGAACTCCACGCTGCCGACCTCCGACGGTCTGCAGCTGGTCGAGCCCAACGGTAAGGCGCGCCTGTTCGACGGCCGCTCCGGTGAGCCCTTCCCGTACCCCATTTCGGTGGGCTACATGTACATCCTCAAGCTCCACCACCTCGTGGACGACAAGATCCACGCCCGCTCCACGGGTCCGTACTCCATGATCACCCAGCAGCCGCTGGGTGGTAAGGCCCAGTTCGGTGGTCAGCGCTTCGGTGAGATGGAGGTGTGGGCCATGGAGGCGTACGGCGCCGCCCACGCCCTCCAGGAGCTCCTCACCGTCAAGTCCGACGACGTCAACGGCCGTGTCAAGGTCTACGAGGCCATCGTTAAGGGCGAGGACATCCCCGAGCCCGGCATCCCCGAGTCCTTCAAGGTGCTCATGAAGGAGATGCAGTCGCTGTGCCTGAACGTCGAGGCCCTGGACGCTGAGGGCGTCGCCATCGCCCTGGACGACACCGATGACGACGGCTCGCGCGCCGCCGAGGAGCTCGGCTTCGACCTGGGCCGGCGTCCGGGCGGGGCCACGGCCTCCACGGTTGACGAGATCTGAGTGGCCACCGCCTGGTGACGACTTCGTGACAACTTCATCGAGCCCCGGTTGAGGGCGGGTGGCGCACCCGCCGCCCGCCCTCCCACCAGGCTCGCAGGCGCCGTCGGAGTCATGGAACAACGACGACGGAACGCCCCCAGACCACCACCTGATGAGATTCACCATCGGAAGTAGGAACTGTGCTCGACGCCAACGTGTTCGACAGGATCCAGCTCGGCCTCGCCACCGCGGAGGACATTCGCTCGTGGTCCCACGGCGAGGTCAAGAAGCCCGAGACCATCAACTACCGCACCCTCAAGCCCGAGAAGGACGGCCTCTTCTGCGAGAAGATCTTCGGCCCCACCCGCGACTGGGAGTGCGCCTGCGGCAAGTACAAGCGCGTGCGCTACAAGGGGATCGTCTGCGAGCGCTGCGGAGTCGAGGTCACTCGCTCCAAGGTGCGTCGCGAGCGCATGGCCCACATCAAGCTCGCCGCTCCGGTCACCCACATCTGGTACTTCAAGGGCGTCCCCTCGCGCCTGGGCTACCTGCTCAACCTCGCGCCCAAGGACCTGGAGAAGGTCATCTACTTCGCGGCCTACATGGTCACCGAGGTTGACGAGGAGGGCCGTCACGACGACCTGCCCTCGCTGCGCAACGAGCTGGAGGTCAAGAAGAAGCACCTCGAGGAGTCCGGCCAGGCCGAGGTCGAGGCGCGCCAGCAGCGCCTCGAGGAGGACCTCGCCCAGCTCGAGTCCGAGGGTGCCGAGGCATCCCAGCGCGACAAGCTCCGCAAGACCGCCGAGCGTGAGATCACGGCCATGCGCCGCCGTAACCAGCGCGCCCTGGAGCACATGGACAAGGTGTGGGACCGCTTCGTGGGCCTCAAGGTCGGTGACCTGGAGGGTGACGAGGTCCTTTACCGCGACATGGTCGCCGACTACGGCATCTACTTCAAGGGCTCCATGGGTGCCGAGGCCATCCAGGCCCGCCTGCGCAGCTTCGACCTGGAGGGTGAGGCCGCAGCCCTGGCCGAGATCGTCGAGAACGGAACCGGCCAGCGCAAGACCCGCGCCATCAAGCGCCTCAAGGTCGTCAACGCCTTCCGCATGACGGGCACCGCCCCGGAGTCGATGGTCCTGGACAACATCCCGGTCATCCCGCCGGACCTGCGCCCCATGGTCCAGCTCGACGGTGGCCGCTTCGCCACCAGTGACCTCAACGACCTCTACCGCCGTGTCATCAACCGCAACAACCGCCTCAAGCGGCTCATGGACCTGGGCGCTCCGACGATCATCGTCAACAACGAGAAGCGCATGCTTCAGGACGCCGTCGACGCCCTGTTCGACAACGGCCGCCGCGGCCGCCCGGTCACCGGCGTGGGCAACCGCCCGCTGAAGTCCCTGTCCGACATGCTCAAGGGCAAGCAGGGCCGCTTCCGTCAGAACCTCCTGGGCAAGCGCGTGGACTACTCCGGCCGTAGCGTCATCGTCGTCGGACCCCAGCTCAAGCTCCACCAGTGCGGTCTGCCCAGCCAGATGGCCCTGGAGCTGTTCAAGCCCTTCGTCATGAAGCGGCTCGTCGAGCTCAAGGAGGCCCAGAACGTCAAGGCCGCCAAGCGCATGGTCGAGCGCGCCAACCCCAAGGTCTGGGACGTCCTGGCCGAGGTCATCCGCGAGCACCCCGTGCTGCTCAACCGCGCCCCCACCCTGCACCGCCTGGGCATCCAGGCATTCGAGCCCCAGCTCATCGAGGGCAAGGCCATCCAGCTGCACCCGCTCGTGTGCGGCGCCTTCAACGCCGACTTCGACGGCGACCAGATGGCCGTCCACCTGCCGCTGGGTGCCGAGGCGCAGGCCGAGGCCCGCATCCTCATGCTGTCCTCCAACAACATCCTCAAGCCGTCCGACGGGCGCCCCGTGACCATGCCCAGCCAGGACATGATCATCGGCACCTACTACCTCACCTCCGACCCCGACCCGGCGGTCGAGGTCGAGCGCGACGCCGAGGGCAACGAGATCGTCCCGGCCTTCTCCTCCTTCGCTGAGGCGGTCATGGCCTACGACTTCGGCAAGCTCCACGTCAACGCCGCCTGCGACATCCGCTTCGAGGAGGGCATCGCCGCGCCCGAGGGCTGGCGGCCGCCCGAGGACTGGAGCGAGGGCGACCCGATCACCCTGCGTACCTCGCTGGGCCGGGCCCTGTTCAACACCTCGCTGCCCGAGACCTTCCCCTACGTCAACTACGTCGTGGACAAGAAGCAGCTGGGCAACATCGTCAACGCCCTGGCGGAGAACTACTCGCGCGTCGAGGTCGCCGCCTCCCTGGACGCCCTCAAGGCCAACGGTTTCTACTGGTCCACCTGGTCCGGTATCACCGTCGCCTTCGCCGACGTCGTCTCCCCGGAGGCCAAGCAGGAGATCCTCGTCCGCTACGAGAACGAGGCCGCTGAGATCGAGGAGCAGTTCGAGCTCGGTGCCCTCACCGAGGACGACCGGTACGCCTCGCTCATCGACATCTGGACCAAGGCCACCGCCGAGGTCGCCGAGGCGATGCGTGAGAACTTCCCCCAGCGCAACACCGTCTACCAGATGGTGGTCTCCGGGGCCCGAGGCAACTGGGACCAGATCCGACAGCTCGCCGGTATGCGTGGTCTGGTGGCCGACCCCAAGCAGCGCCTCATCGAGCGCCCGATCAAGTCGAACTACCGCGAGGGCCTGAGCGTCCTGGAGTACTTCATCGCCACTCACGGCGCCCGTAAGGGCCTGGCGGACACGGCGCTGCGTACCGCCGACTCCGGCTACCTCACGCGTCGTCTGGTCGACGTCTCCCAGGACGTCATCGTCCGCGAGGAGGACTGCGGCACCCGCAAGGGCCTGACCAAGCGGATCTTCTCCTGGATCGACGCCGGCGACGAGCGCATCAAGGAGCCCTCGGAGATCCTGGGCACCACCGTGTTCGGCACCACCCTGGCGCGCGACGCCATCGACGCCGAGGGCAACCTCATCATCGAGGCCGGCGCCGACCTGGGTGACGCCGAGATCCGGGCCGCCATCGACGCGGGCATCGAGGAGATCACGGTCCGCTCCGTGCTCACCTGCGACTCCAACGTCGGCACCTGCGCCGCCTGCTACGGCCGCTCGCTGGCCACCGGTAAGCGCGTCGACATCGGTGAGGCCGTCGGCATCATCGCCGCCCAGTCCATCGGTGAGCCCGGCACGCAGCTGACCATGCGTACCTTCCACACCGGTGGTGCGGCCGGCGCCGCCGACATCACCCAGGGTCTGCCCCGTGTGCAGGAGCTCTTCGAGGCCCGCACCCCCAAGGGCGAGGCCGCCGTGGCCGAGGCCGCCGGCACCCTCAAGATCGAGGACGACGCCGACGGCAAGCGCCTGGTCATCACCCGCGACGACGGCGAGGAGGACGTCATCGTCCCGGTCTCGCGCCGTCAGCGCCTGCTGGTGAACGACGGCGACCACGTCGAGCCCGGCCAGGCCCTCACCGAGGGACCGGTCGACCCCAAGAAGGTCCTGCGCCTGCGCTCAGTGGCCGCCACCCAGCGCCACCTCGTCGAGGAGGTCCAGGAGGTCTACCGCTCCCAGGGCGTGGACATCCACTCCAAGCACATCGAGGTCATCGTGCGCCAGATGCTGCGCCGCGTGACCGTGCTGGACTCCGGGGACACCCGCCTCCTCCAGGGCGACCTCGTGGACGTCATGCACTACCGCGCCGAGAACCGTCGGGTCATGGCCGAGGGCGGCAAGACCGCCACCGGCCGTACCGAGCTCATGGGAATCACCAAGGCCTCGCTGGCCACGGACTCCTGGCTGAGTGCCGCCTCCTTCCAGGAGACCACGCGCGTGCTCACCGAGGCCGCCATGAACGGCAAGTCCGACCCGCTGCTGGGCCTCAAGGAGAACGTCATCCTCGGTAAGCTCATCCCCGCCGGTACGGGCCTGGCCCGCTACTCGGACATCGAGGTCGAGCCCACCGAGGAGGTCAAGGCCGAGGTCTTCTCCCGCGTGGACCTGGGAGACGGCGTCTTCGGCGAGTCCGTCGCCCTGGACGACTTCCACTTCGGCGGAGACCTGCGTGCGGACTTCTCCGACGACTTCCGTACCGGCTTCTCCAGCAGCGAGGACGTCGAGTTCTGATCGAGCCCCCACCGGGCCCACGCGGCCTGAGGCTCTCATAGCGTTCGGCCCGCTCCCCAGCAGGGGAGCGGGCCGAACGTCGTATGAGGCCGAGCGGGGAGGAGCTGGACTCAGGCGGTGAGCATGGTCTCGCGCACACGGCGCACCCAGGCGAGCTTGTCCTCCAGGGAGGCGCGAGCCGGGGTGTTGATCTTGAGGCCCTCGTAGACCTGCGAGCCTCCGGCGGCCCGCATCGTGGCGGCCACCCGCTCCGGGGTGAGCCAGCTGGTCGGTTCCTGCTCGGCCAGTGGCAGGTGCGCGTCAGCCCACGCCCAGGCCCACTGCGTCTCCTCGGGGCCGGCGCCGGAGATCATGACGCCGCCCAGCCGGCCGGCCTCAACGAGCTCGCGCACGTGGCTCTCCGGGGTGGCCGGGTCGTGGGTCTCGATGACTGAACGGCCCCAGTTGACGGTGATGAGTGCCGCAGTGTCCCGGCAGGCGGCGATCTCCTGGCTCAGCGGGAGGAAGGCCTTCTCCGAGGGGCCCACGCCGCCCTCGGCGTCGCAGTGCTCCACGATCATCCCCAGTTCACGGGAGGTGAAGTCCTCGCTCAGCTCGCTCAAGGAGGCGTGGAAGGCATCGGGGGTCGCCTGGTGGTGCGGCGCCGAGTGCAGCTCCACCCGGGTGACGAGCTGCTCGCCCGCAGCCTCGTGCAGGCGGTCGACGGCCTCCAGCAGTGAGCGGGTGTAGGCCAGCGCCTGAGCGCGTCCGTCGTCGTCGGGCGATGCCAGTCCGAAGACGGGGTCGGCCCCGGCGCGCCCCATGGTTCCCGGGATCGCCGTGACGACGCACTGGTGGAAGCGCCCCGCCAGCTGCTCGGCCAGCCACGGCTCGGGTGCGTCCAGGGCCTCCCGGAAGGGGAGCTCGATGCCGTCGACCCAACCGAGGTCGCCCAGGGCGGCGTACAGGTCGGCGGCTCCGCGGCGGTCCTCGTCGTCCGGTGGAAGCATGGGGTAGGCGCCGACAACGAAGGGTACGGTGCGGGGCTCAGCAGGATTCTCAGACCGATTCTCTGAGGTAGTGGACATGTGGTCTCCTTGAGGTTCTGGGATCGTGCTACAGTGCGCGATACATCAGACATCATATGACTGGATGTGCGGTGACGCACCGTCGCGCACGGCACTGCCGGTCGCACAACGCCGGTGGAGAGCTGATGCCGGCATGAAGGACGTCCCCATGATCTTCGATCTCACCGCATCCGAGACCTCCCCCCTGAGCCTCAGCGAGCACGATGTTGCCGCCCTGGCCGCCTGCGGGCACGGCACGATTCTTCTCGATGTCGCCGCCAGGGCCGACGCCACCCTCATCGTGCTCACCGGCACCAACGGACGGATCACGCTGTCCCTGCGCGCAGGCCGCCTCGACGGCGAGCAGGTCCTCGGTGCCGGCGGCCTTCCGGAGGACAGCCCCGAAGCGGGGGACGAGGGAGGTACCCAGCGGCGGGTACTCGATGCCGAGGACGCCCTGGGCCTCGATGACGGCCGCCCCCACACGATCGCCTTGACCGTCAATGAGGCCGGCACCCACCTCTACGCCGACGGCTACGAGTGCTTCTCCACGACGCTGCCGGCCTTCCTCACCCAGATCGGACTGACCGACGTCGTGATCGACCCCGACGGGATCGCCGCGGTCACCCGCCTGGCCGCCTGGGCCGAGCCGCTCAGCGACCGCGCCGTCATGGCCCAGTCCCTGGCCGCCACCCCGCTGGTCCAGTTCGCGGCCAGTGAGCTCTCCGCCCGCGACGCCCGCCGTACCGGCTCCCTGGCCAACGGCTCCATCCGGGCGTTGTTCCGCACCCGTGGCCGCGGCCAGGCCGGCACCATCATCGCCGCGAACGGCCAGGGAGGCACTCTCCACCTCGACATCGACGCGAGAGGCCTGACCTACCGTGTGCTTCCCGGTGAGGACTCGCCCGAGGGCGAGCCCCTCCTCGAGGCGTGCGCCCCGGGCCACTGGGATGACGGGACCTGGCACGACGTCGTGGTCACCTCGGCCCGCGGCGCGGTGGAGATCCACGTCGACGGCTACCAGGTCGCCCTCACCCCCGGCAGCGCCTTCCTGGCCGACATCGCGCCGGTGACGCGCGTCGTGGTGGGGGCCGACCTGGACGGCAAGCGCCTCTTCGGCGAGGCGCAGACCGCCATGGTCTACGACGCCGCCCTCACCGACGCCCAGATCAAGCGCCTGGCCGGGGCCGCCCCGCTGCCCACGCGCGCCCTGTTCGACACCGGCTACCACGGCGCCGAGTCCTACCGGATCCCCTCCCTGCTCGCCCTGGACAGCGGCGTCATCCTGGCCGGCGCTGACCAGCGCGTCTCGATCCCCAACGACGCCCCCAACGACATCAACCTCGTCATGCGCCGCAGCCTCGACGGCGGCGCCACCTGGGAGGAGATGCGCACCCTGCTCAGCCTCCCGGGCACCGGGGCGCTGGGCGCCAGCCTCATCGACTCCGTCCTGGTCCAGGACCGCTCCAGCGGACGCGTCATCTGCCTGGTCGACCAGTTCCCCGGCGGCATCGGCCAGCCCAACGCCGTCGTCGGCACCGGCTTCGACGAGCTGGGGCGCCGCGTGCTGCACAACCGCGACGGCGAGCTGTTCGCCGTCGAGCCCGACGGCAGCGTCCTCACCGCCTCAGGTGAGGCCACCGACTACCGCATCGTCCTGAGTGACGACGATGCAGCCGGGGCCCGCGCAGGTGACGTGCTCCTCGGCGGTCGGGCGGCCGGCAGCATCTACCTCGCCCACGAGCAGGCCCCCGAAGCGTGCCTCTTCCAGCACCGCGGCTCCCACCTGCTCATGATCACCTCTGACGACGACGGCACCACCTGGTCTCAGCCGATCGACATCACCGCCCAGGTCAAGGCCGACTGGATGTGCTTCCTGGGCACCGGCCCCGGCAACGCCATCCAGCTGACCGCGCCGGAGCACGCCGGACGCATCCTCGTGCCCGTCTACTACAGCCACGAGGCCGGCGGCACCGGCTACCTGTCCTGCGCCGCCATCTACTCCGACGACGGCGGGGCCACCTGGACCCTGGGCGCCTCACCCAACGACGGGCGCGAGGTCCTGGGCTCCGTCGTCTCCTCCCGTGACCTCGCCGAGGAGCGGGCCAGCCTGTACGAGTCCGTCCTCGTCGAAGGAGCCGACGGCGCCGTGCACGTGTGGGCCCGCAACCAGCACCCCTCGGGCAGGGTCGCTCACGCCGTCTCCCACGACGGGGGCGTCACCTGGGGCGAGGTCGACTACGACGAGCAACTCCCCGAGATCTTCTCCCAGCCCAACGCCATCGCTGTCATCGGCCTGGAGTGCGCAGCGGCAGACGCCGACGGTGCCGGCGTCGCCGACGGCGCGGACGGCCGGGGGATCGTCTTCGCCAACGCCTCCCGGATGCTGCCCTTCCGCGGGTGCGGCGTCCTACGGCTCAGCAAGGACGACGGCTCCACCTGGCCCCACAACCGGGTCATCAACCCGCGCCACTACGTCTACCAGTGCATGGCCCAGCTGCCCAGCGGCGACATCGCCCTGCTGTGGGAGCGCGAGTGGCAGGGGCTCTTCCTCACCACGGTGCCGCTGGCCTGGTTGACGAGCTCGCGCTCGACGATCAGCTGAGCCCACCCGGACCCGCCGACCCGGGCGCCCGCGGTGCACAGGGTATAGGGGAGAGGTGGGGGAGAATCGCCCTCATGACGAGTCCCTCGCCCTCAGCCTCCACTCCCCGGCCCGAGCAGACACCGGGTGTCGCCACGCCCCGCCTCGCCCCGCACGAGCTGCTGGGACTGACCAGCCCCGCCTACGGCGGCGACTACAACCCCGAGCAGTGGGACGAGGCAACCTTCGCCACGGACCTCGAGCTCATGGCCGAGGCCGGCGTCAACCTGGTCTCCTTAGGCATCTTCTCCTGGGCGCGCCTCGAGCCGCGCGAGGGCGTCTACGAGCTCGACTGGCTGGTGGAGATCGTTGACCGTCTTCACGACGCCGGTGTCGCCGTCGACCTGGCCACCGCCACTGCCACCCCGCCCGCCTGGATGGCCACCGACCACCCCGAGTCCCTGCCGATGAACGCCGACGGCGTGCGCCTGGGCCTGGGCTCGCGCCAGCAGTACTGCCCCAGCTCCACCGTCTACCGGGAGCGCTCCGCCGCCCTGGCCGCGGCGCTGGCCGAGCGCCTGGGCGACCACGCGGGCGTCGTCATGTGGCACATCGGCAACGAGTACGGCTGCCACACCGCCGAGTGCTTCTGCCCCGCCTGCGCCCAGGCCTTCAGAGCCTGGCTGGCCGAGCGCTACGGCGACGTCGAGCGCCTCAACGCCGCCTGGGGCACCGACTTCTGGTCCCAGCGCTACACGAGCCTGGAGCAGGTCGCCCCGCCCGCCGCCATGCCCACCTTCCCCAACCCCGCCCAGGTGCTGGACTGGAGGCGCTTCAGCGACCATCAGCTGCGCAGCCTCATGGAGGCCGAGGCCCGCATCCTGCGGGAGCGCTCGACGCGGCCGGTGACCACCAACTTCATGGGCGACTTCCCGGCCACCGACTACTGGCGCTGGGCCGAGTCCCTCGACATCGTCTCCGACGACTCCTACCCCGACCCCGCCGACCCGGCCGCCGCCCACGAGGTCGCCTGGGCCGGTGACCTCATGCGGGGCCTGGCCGGCGGGCGCCCCTGGATCCTCATGGAGCAGGCGCCCAGCGCCGTCCAGTGGCGCAGACGCAACTCGCCCAAGCGCCCCGGCCAGTTCCTCCTGTGGTCCCTGGCCCGCGTGGCCCACGGCGCCGACGGCGTCCTGCAGTTCCAGTGGCGCCAGTCCCGCCAGGGTGCCGAGACCTTCCACTCCGGCATGGTCCCCCACGCCGGGCGCGACAGCCGCACCTGGGAGGAGACCGTGGCCACCGGGCAGGCGCTCAAGCGGCTCGGACCGGTCCTGGGGGAGCCGCTGCGGGCCGATGCGGCCGTCGTCCTGGACTGGGAGAGCCAGTGGGCCCTGAGCACAGCCATCGGCCCGGTCGAGGTCGGTGAGCGCTTCGAGGCGGCCCGCGCCTGGCACCGCAGCCTGTGGGAGGCCGGGATCACCACCGACATCGTCCCGGTGGGCCGGAGGCTGGACGGCTATCGCCTCGTCGTGGTCCCGGCCGTGTTCATCGACCGTCCCGAGCTCGCCGGGCACCTGGAGCAGGCGGTCGCCGCGGGTGCCCAGGTCGTCGTGGCCGGCCCCACCGGGGTCGTTGACCCCAACGCGGGCGCCGTCCTGGGCGGCTACCTGGGATCCCTGCGGCCGCTGCTCGGGGTACGGGTCACGGATCACGCCGCCCTGACCGGCCCGGTCGGGCAGTCCGATCCCCGGGGCACGCTCGTCAACCGCCTCAGCCGCGCCGTCGGGACTCCCGGCTCAGAGACCTGGACAGGGCTGGAGGCCATCAGCGAGTCCCTGCGCCGGGTCCTGGATCGGATGGGCTCACCGGCCCCCGATCTGCGCGCCGGCGGCTGGGCCGAGGAGGTCCGTATCGACGAGGCACCCGAGGATGCGCAAGCCGGGCAGGGGTGGGAGACGGTTGAGATCGTGGCGGTTTTCGACGGTCGTGGTGGAGGAACGGACCTGGTCGGGCGGCCCGCCATCACCCGGCGGGTGGTTGAAGGTGCAGGGGCGGGCTGGTACGTGGCCGCCGACCTCGACGCCCTCAGCCGGGCAGCCCTGCTGACACTGGTGTGCGCGCACGCCCGGGTGCGACCTGTTGTCACCGACCTGCCCGACGGCGTGGAGGCCCAGCGGCGCGGGCCTGTCCTCTTCCTGCTCAACCACGCCGACCGGGCCGCCGAGGTGGCCGGAGTCGTGGGCACCGACCTGCTGAGCGGTGAGGCGTGTACGGGCCATGTGGTCCTGGCCCCTCGTTCGGCGCTCGCGGTGCGAGACAACATGCGGTGAGTCACCGCACGAGGACCTGAGGCTCCTCGTGCCTACGCCGTCGGTGGCGTAGCCTCGGGGGCGTAGAGACCCAATCGATACCCCCCCGTGGCAAGGAGCCTCATCGTGTCCCGTCCTCTCTCCCGTGGGCCGCTGTTCGACGACGACGCCGAGGGTGATGCGGCTGTCGACCGCGTCGACCATGTTGACCGTGGACGGCCGACCGAGCGGATCGACCTCGCTCAGGCCGAGGCGCAGGCGGGAGCGACGGAGGCGATCGCCATGCCGCCCGGGGGCGAGGGCTGGGGCTACCTGCCGCCGTCGACGTCGACCCCGCAGCTGGCCGCCTCACCCGACCAGCGCAGCCAGTACACCCAGGTCCTCCAGCCGATGCAGGCGGCGTCGCAGACGATGGCCATGCCGATGCAGGCTACCTACCCGGCTGAGCCGGTCCAGCAGGTCCAGCCGGTCTACGTCAACCCCGAGCCCGCTCGGCCGGCGGCCTCGCGGGGCCCGGTGCAGGAGACCTGGAACGAGCCCGAACCGGAGCGCCCAGTGGCGCTTCCTCGCCCGCCAGAGCGCCGTCGTACAGCCGCGCTGCCGGTGGGGACGATCATGGTGCTGGCGGCCTCCGGGCTCCTGGGATGGGGCACGTACACGTTGCTGACCACGCTTCATGTCTTCGAGATCATCTCGAGCCGGTCCTGGACCCCGAACTGGACCGCGGTCGGCGCGGTCGGCGGTGGAGCGGTACTGGCCTTCATCGCCTTCTTCGTCGCGTGCACGGCCCTGGCCCGGGCGAAGCCGAAGGCTCCGGCGGCACTGCTGCTTCTGGCCGCGCTGTTCCTGCCCCTGGCGGCGACCGCTGCGGGCGTCTACTACGGAGCCGGTGTCCTCAAGACGCAGACCATGGCTGAGGCGGAGAACTTTGCCGGCCAGATCAAGACTGGCGACATCGACCAGGTCCTCAACACCCTGCAGTCAGGAGTGTCCTTCCCCGGGCGGGACGACCTCGTCAGCATCCTCAACACGGTCAAGCAGAAGGCAGCCGAGCAGGGCGTCGACCCGCAGGGAGCTGACTCGCAGGGGGGTGACCAGCAGTCCGGCGACCAGCAGGACGGCACTCAGGACGGCTCCCAGGACGGCACTGGCCAGGAAGGCGGCGATGGCCAGCAGGGAGACGGTGAGCAGGCCGGCGGTGAAGGGTAGACAGAAGGCGGTAGGACGTTCCGCGCATTGATCGTGGCCGCGTCGATGCTCGGCTGTGGACAGCGGGGTCACATGTCAAGACCGGGTCACGAAATAGATGTGTGGCTGGTTTTGATGGGGTAGAACTGCCCTGTTCGAATCCCTATCGAAGGCAGCCCTGTGTCTAACAGTAGTTTTCCTCCTGAATCCTCACACAGCGCCGGTGACGCTTCTGCGCCTCCACCCCCGATGACATCTGGGCCAGAGACCGGCAGCTTCCCCGCAATTCCGGTTCCGCCGCCGCCGGGTGCCTCCGTGTCTGAACCTCCGGTTGCCGCGCCGGCACCGCCACCCGCCGCTGCTCCGGCACCACCGCCGGGTGCGGTCGCGGCCCCGCCGGGCGTGACCGAGGTTCCTCCGCCCCCGGCACAGGCCGCTGGCGTCGAGCCCGTGGCCGCCCCTCAGGCCGTGGGTGCCCCTGTCGCCGCGCCTGCTCCGGGAGAGCCAATGCCCCAGGCACCAGGCGGGTTCGCGCAGCCTCAGCAGGTCGGGCAGCCCTCGCCCCTGGCACAGACCTTCACCGCGTGGCTCCGCGCTCCGGGTCTGACCTCCACGGGCCTGACGCTGGCGGTCGTGCTCGGATCTGCGGCCATCAGCGCGATCCTCACGCTCGTGGCCATCACGACCATGGACACGACGGACACGTTCCCGACGACCTTCTCCATGCTGCCGCTGCTCATGGGCTGGAGCCTGGGCGGGCAGTTCGCCATGACGGGCTCAACCTCCTATGAGACCGTCACCCTGACCTTCACGTTACTTCCGATGGGGGCACTGACCGCCGCCGGTATCGGGGTCTACGTGCTGGCCCGACGTCGCGTTGCAGTTGACGGATCGGCGGCCCCGCTCGTTCCGACGCTGGCGAGGGCCGGAGCCGAGGCCTTCGCGGTGGCGCTACTGTCCTGCCTGGTCACGGCCCCCTTCTCCCTGAACATCAAGATGCTGGGGCTGGAGCGGGTCGTAGTCTCGTCCTCCCCGCTGATGACGATCCTGCTGGTGACTGTCGTGGTCTTCGCGGCACTGGTGGTGGCCCGCAGCGGCGGGCCCCTGCTCGAGCGCCTGCCGGGTCAGGTGGTGCAGGCCGGCCGTGAGCTGGGCGCCTTGAGCGTCGCGCTCGGTGTGGTTCTGGGAGTCTTCGTCATCGTCGCCTATATCGCGGCGGCGCTCACTCGAGGATGGGGGTTCGCCTCGATCCTCCTGCTCCCGGTTCTGCTGCCCAACCTGGTGCTGATCGCTCTGGGACTCGGCTCCCTGGGCGGCCTGACCGCGGACACCGCTCAGGCCATGGACCTGGCCTACTACATGCCGTCCCTGGGCGGCGAGAAGGGCGGCGACGCCTAAGCCTGGACCTGGTTCGGCAGCTGGTCGATCCTGTTGTTCGTGGCCATGATCATCGCCATCGTGGCGGCGGCGGTGCGCGTGGGCGTCAGGCGTGCTCGCACTGGGCGGGCCGAGTGGGTGCGAGTCTGGCAGCTCCCGCTCGTGTCGCTCGTCCTGGCGGCGATCGTCTTCTACGGCCTGCTCCCACTGCACTTCTCAGGCACCGACGCTCCGCTGCGCTCCTCGGACGGCGAGGCCGCTCGCCAGCTCTCCTACGGCATCCAGCCCAACGCTCTGACCTTCTTCATGTTCGGGATCGTGGTGGCGATCATCTCCGTTCTGGCGGAGCTGCTCCCCATGTGGATCTACTCCACCTTTCCGGCAGTGCTGCAGCTGGCCGGTGGGAAGAAGGCCAGCGCGGCCTGGCGTGCGGGTACCTCCGGCATTCAGCCGACGACGTCGGCCCAGCAGTGGGTTTACGGCACCGACCCGGTCACCGGGGCCAGTACCGCCACGGACACGGCCACCGGTGCGGTCTTCTCGGTGGATCCGGCGACCGGCCAGTGGGTGGAGACCACGCCGGCCTCGCAGGCGCCGGCTCCCGGCCTCGACGGCGCAGCCGCCGCAGGCGCTCCTGCTGCGGGCGCCTTGCCCGAGCCCGCCCCGATGAACGCGGCCTCGCGCCGCAAGGTCGTCCTGGGGCTGACTGTGGCCGGTGTCGTGGTGGCGCTGGTCGTGGTCGGCGTCGTCGCGCTCAACGTCGTCAACGGCATGCGCGGGCCCGACAAGGCGGTCGAGAGCTACCTGACGCTCCTGTCGGAGGGCAAGGCCGCCGAGGCCACCAAGATGGTGGACCCGAGCGTTCCCAATGACCAGCGCAAGCTGTTGACCGACGAGGCCATGAAGGCCGCCACGGCGAGGATCAAGGTCTCCAAGATCGACGAGCCCACGATCTCCGGTAACTCCGCCACGATCAAGGCTCACCTGTCCCTGAACGGAAAGGCCTTCGAGTACAGCTTCACCGCCTCGAAGAGCTCCGGCTCCTTCGGGCTGGAGACTTGGAAGGTGGACAAGGCCCTCGTGGTCTCCACGGATTTCAGCTCCTCCACGCTTCCCGGGCTGAAGGTCGGCGGGGTCGCCGTCGACCTGGCTAAGGACGACAGTGGGTGGGGTGGGACTCGTACCTCGGCCCAGTACGCCTACCCGGGTGTCTATCCGGTGGCGGCCTCGGACTCCGTCAGCAAGTATCTGACCGTGAAGGAGTCCTCGCTCACGCTGATTCCCTCAGGCGCGAGTGCGAACTCGTCCTTTGAAACGGCGGGCAGCCAGAAGGTGGAGGCCACTCCTACCGATGAGCTGAAGACCAAGGCCTTGGAGAAGGTCAAGGAGCAGACGAAGTCCTGCGCGACGGTTCCGACGAACACGGACAAGCTCTGCCCCTTCGAGACCTCCACGGACATGACCTCGTTGTCGGTGGACAAGGACGCCACGAAGGTGGAGTTCTCCGAGGACAGTACCGACCTGTCCTTCAAGTCCGACGAGATCAACATCTCCGGTTCGCCCAAGCCGTCGGCCTTCGACAAGAACCCCAGCTCCCGCAAGGCGAAGTTCACCTTCTCGGGGAAGGTGGAGCTGCCGGAGGGCTCCGGCGATCCCACCATCACGATTGAGTCCTCCTCCGGCGTCTACTAGGACGGCGGCCCGGTGCCGGCCGCTGGGACGGCACCGGTGAGGAGGACGCGTTCGCGGCGCGTCGTCTCAGGCGGTCACCCTCAGGGTGGACCCACCTGAGGCGACGCGCCGCACTGCGATGCGCTCCGCGATCTGGTCGCGCAGCTCGGCCACGTGGGAGACGATGCCGACCGTGCGCCCGCCGGCGCGCAGGTGGTCGATCTCGGCCATGACCGTCTGGAGAGTGTCGGCGTCCAGGGTGCCGAAGCCCTCGTCGATGAAGAGGGTCTCCAGGCTCACGCCCCCGGACTCGGCTGAGACGACGTCGGCCAGGGCGAGGGCCAGTGACAGGGAGACATAGAAGGTCTCCCCGCCCGAGAGGGTCCGCGGGTCCCGGGCGCGCTCGTCTCCGAGGTGGTCGACGACGGCCAGCCCCAGCCCTTTGCGGCGCCGGCGCTGGCCGGCCTCCTCGGCGACCCGGATGAGCTCGTAGCGCCCGGAGGACATCTGGGACAGGCGCTCGTTGGCGAAGACGAGGACCTCCTCGAAACGGGCCTGCAGCACCCAGGTGGCCAGGGGTGTGCCGGCCTCGTTCTCCCCACGGGCGAGCGAGGCTACCCGGATGAGGTCGGCGCTGGAGCCGGCCGCCTCCTCATAGGCGGCGGCCGCCTGCTCGACGCCGTCGACGGCCCGGCGCAGGTGCTCGTGGGACTCGGCGGTGCGCGCCTGGAGGGAGGCGGCCTGCCTCGCGGCGGCGTCCGCCCGGGCGAGCTCAGCGGAGGCATCCTCGAGGCGGTCCTCCTGCTGGCCGCTCAGGGCGGCGATCTGCGGGTCCTCCAGCCCGAGGCGGACCCGTTCCCGGGCGGTGGCGGCGGCGTGCACGCTTGCCGACAGGGTCTCCATAGCGCCTCGCTCCATGAGGGCCGCTGTTGCCTGGGCCGTATCGGTGAAGCCCTCCTCCTTCAGCGCCGTGGCCAGGTCGGCTAGGGCACTGCGAGCCTGGGTCAGAGCGGCGCGGGCAGTGTTGACGTCCTCGGAGGCGTCCTCGGCCTCCTTGGCCCGCACGAGGAGTGCGGCGGCGCGGGCGGTGACGCTCGGCCGGGTCCCGCGCGCCTCCAGGCAGCGCCGCTGGTCCTGGGCCAGGGCCTCTCGCTCGGCCTCCAGGCGGCTGCGGGCCGCCTCCTGGACGGAGCGGGCGGCATCGAGCGCGGCGCGCTCCTGCTCGGTGCCGGCATCGAAGGCCTTGAGCCGCTCGACCAGCTCGTCGACGCCGTCGGCTGCGGCCTGAGCCGCGGCCAGGGCGGTGGCAGCCGCCTCCAGCGCCTCTTGGGCGGTGGGGGCATCCATGCCGTCACTGGCGCGCTGGGCCTCCTCAAGTCGGGCGGCACAGGCGTCCCGCTCCCGGACGGCATCGCTGAGCGCCTCGTCGGCCTGCTTCTGGTGCTCTTCGGCGGTTTCGACCTGCTGGCGGGTGGCGCCGTCGGTGCCTGCGGAGGCGGGGGAGGGGTGCGTGGTCGAGCCGCACACGGGGCAGGGATCGCCCTCGGTGAGCTCGCCCGCCAGCGCCCCGGCGGTCCCGGAGATCCAGGCCAGGCGGGTGGCGCGAACCCGCTCGGTCGCCTCCCGCGCGAGCGCGGCCGCCTGGGTACACGCTTCTTCCCGTTGAGTGAGCCGGGCGCTGAGCTGCTCGACGGCGAGGGCGGCCCGGTGACGCTCCTCGGCCCGGGCACGGCGGTCCTGGAGGCCCTCGAGGCGCTCGTGGGCCGCGCGCGCCGCCTCCAGCTCCTCCACCCGGGCGGTGCGCTGCGCGGGGCGTTCGGCGAGCTTGTCCGCCCGCTGCTCCAGCTGGGCGGCAGCGCGCTGCAGCTCCACCTCCCGCTGCTCCGCGGCGCTCTCGCGGGCTGGGAGTCCGGACTCCAGGTCGACGAGGGCCTCGAGCTGTCCGTGCTCGCGACGGTACTGGTGCGCCAGGTCGTCAAGGGCGCGGGGGCTGAGTGCCTCGGCGTGGGCCGTCTCGGATGCATCGGCCGCCATGGGGGCCTCAGTGGCTTCGGAGTCCTGCGAGGTCAGGGCGTCCGCTTCGGTAGCGCCGGCCCTTATCCCGCTCGGTTCATCCTCGAGCGCGGCGAATTGGCGCCGCGCTTCACGGACCAGAGGCTCGACGAGGGCGGCGGGCGTCACCTCAGCACCATGGCTGTGAGCGTCGCTGCCGGCGGCATCCTCTGTGCTGCCGGCACTGGTGACTTCGGCCTGCTCGGCCAGGTGGGCCAGGCCGCTCTGGTCGGCGCGAGCGGCCAGGGCGGCGACGGCCTGCTGGGCGCGGCGACGGGCTGCCTGCTCGGCGGTCAGGTAGGGCCGCACCCGGGAGGCGTGCTCGGCATTCCGGAGACGCTGGGCATCGGCGGTGTCCTGCTCGGTACGCTCGGCCAGCCGCTGCTTCTCCTCGACCAGCACCCGGCGTCGCTCCAGGAGATCGTGGAGCTTCTGGGCCTCCTCACGAGCGGCCCGAGCCCGAGCGAGCACTTTCCCCGCGACCTCGGCCTGAGCATCGGCTCGCCGGGCACCGCCGCGCGAGGCCTCCAGCACCTCGGCCCCGACGCGGCGAAGAGCCACCAGGTCCGGGGTGGCACCGGCCATCGCCGCCTCCAAGGCCTGAGCCGGCGTTGGAGCAGGACCGGCGTCGACCGCCTCCGGCTCCTCACGGTCGGCGTCATCCATGGGCAGCGGCAGTGCCTCCTGGGTCCCTCCGGACGGGGCCTCCGGTGACGAGTCATCCTGGAGAACTGCCTGATCGGCGCCGTCGGCCTCCTCAATGGCATCTGCAGTCTCAATGGGGGAGAGGGCCTCAGAGAGGAGGGGGTGCCGTCCCAGGGAGGCGACCTGCCCGCGCAGGTCGGCCGCGGCCTGCTCGACCCTCCGGGCCCCGTCCCGGGAGGCCTGGATGAGAGCGTCCTGGATGGCGTCGTAGATGCCGGTGCCGAAGACGTCCTTGAGGAGGTGCTGGCGCTCGGAGGAGTCGGCGCGCAGGAACCGGGCGAACTTGCCCTGCGGCAGGACGACCGTCTGCGTGAACTGCTCCCGGCTGAGCCCGACGGCGCGCGCGATCTCCGCGTCGGCGTCGCCCACGCGGGTGACGGGCTCGTCGAGCGGCTCCCCACCGACCTCGGCCAGGTGCCAGAGCTTGACGGTGCCGTTCTGGGTGGTGGTGCCCTGGCCGCGCCGTTTGGCCCGCTCGTAGGTGGGGGTGCGGCGCACCCGGTAGACGCCGGCGCCGGTGGAGAAGACGAGCTCGATGACGCTCTCGGTGTGCGGGCCCACGAGGGTGGAGCGGATGCGCTCCTTGGAGGAGTCGGCCGAGTCGGCCACGTCCCCGTAGAGGGCGAAGACGATCGCGTCGATGATGGTGGTCTTGCCCGAGCCGGTGGGGCCGGTGAGCAGGAAGCGGCCCGAGGCGCCCACCGCGTCGAAGTCGATGTGCTCCCGCCCCGCGTAGGGGCCGATGCCAGTCATGGTCAGGGAGTGGATCCTCATCGCTCGCTCCTCGCGCTCGCCAGGGCGGACTCGTACGCGCTGCGCAGGACGCCGCGCTCGGAGGGCTCAGGGGCACGCCCGCAGACGTCGTCGAAGAAGTCCTCGGTGATGCGCAGCGGGTCGGCCGCGGCGGTGACGGCGATGCGCTCGCGGGCGGTGCGCGTGGGGGCCTCGTGCTGGAAGGCCAGGAGGTCGGGGAAACGCTCCTTGAGGGTGGCCAGGGCTCCGGGTGGCCGCTCACCCTGGAGAATGACGCGCACCCAGGCGCCGGTGGCGTCGTCGAAGGCGGGGGAGAGGAGCTCGGGCATGGTGCCGGTCAGGGTGCGCACCTGGTGCAGGACCGGGGTGGGGATGCGTTCGAGGCCGGTGACGCCGTCGGCACCCAGGTCCAGCAGCACGGAGGACTTGGTGGCGGAGTTGCGGGCGCCCTCGGCCTCGTCGAAGGAGAAGGGCAGGGGCGAGCCGGAGTAGACCAGGCGCGGGCCGGCGGGCCGGGTGAGCTCCTGGGGACGGTGGAGGTGGCCGAGAGCCACGTAGTCCAGGCCACCGCTGCGCTCGGCCAGGGCCGAGCCGCCCAGGGTGGTGAAGACGCCGGAGGGCACGGAGTCGACGCCGCCGACGCGAATGTCCCGCTCGGACTCGCACGCTTCGCCGCCGACGACGAAGGCGTGGGCCATGAGCAGGCTCGGCAGGCGCCGGCTGCGGCCGGCTCGCAGGCGGTCCAGGTCCGCCGCCACGAGGCGCAGGGCGGCGGAGACGACGGCCTCGTGGGAGCGGGGCAGGCGCGGGCGCTCCGGCGGGCCGGGCTGGGAGGAGGCGTCCCCGTCTTTTCCCTCGGTCCGGCCTTCCCCTGTTGTGTGCTTCGCGGGGGTCTCCTCGCCCAGGCGTTCGGTGAGGAGGGGCGGGAGGATCTCGCGGGCGGCGTCGGGGTCGAGGTAGGGCAGGGCGTGGACGATGGCGGCCTCGTTGCCGTCGGCGTCGGGAAGGATGATGCCGCGGTCGAGGCCGGCGGTGCGGGCCCGGATGATGAGGCCCTCGCGCATGAGGTCGGCGGCGAAGCCGAGGCGGCGGGCGGAGTCGTGGTTGCCGGGGGTGAGGACCACCCGGGTGCGCTCGGTCAGGCGGCGCAGCGTCTCATCGAGGAGGGCGACGGCGTCGTTGGGCGGGATGGCGCGGTCGTAGACATCCCCGGCGACGAGGACGGCGTCGACTGCTTCGGCGGTGACGAGCTCGACGAGGTGGTCGGCGAGGGCGGCGTGTGCGTCATCGAGCACGCGCCCGTGGAAGGTGCGCCCCAGGTGCCAGTCGGAGGTGTGGAGGATCCGCATGCGGACACTGTCTCACAGCACACCGACATCAATGACGGCGCCCTGTGGTGGTCAGTGACTGGTCTCCTGGTCAGGGTCGTCGTTGGTGCCGTTCTGCTCGTTCACTGAGTCCGATGGTGTCTTAAAGAGCGCCTCCGCCTCTTCAATTCGACCTGCGGCGCGATAGGCGCTGGCGAGGTTGTTGCGTGAGGTGAGGGTGTGGGGGTGGTGGGGGCCCAGGATGCGGGTGCAGTCGTCGAGGGTCTGCTCGAACATAGGGATGGCCTCGTTGAGTCTGCCGGCTGCCTGGTAGGCGTAGGCGAGGTTGTTGCGCGAGGTGAGGGTGTCGGGGTGATTGGGTCCTAGGACGCGGGTGCGGTCCCTGAGGTTCTGTTCGTACAGGGGGATGGCTTCGTTGAACCTGCCCGTGTCTTGGTAGGCGTAGGCGAGGTTGTCGCAGGAGTTGAGCGTGTAGGGGTGATTGGGTCCCATGATACGGATGGAGTCTTCGAGGTTTTGCTCGTGCAGTTTGACGGCCTCGTCGAGTCTTCCCGCTGCCTGGTAGATGCTCGCGAGGTTGATGCGTGTAATGAGGGTGTCGGGATGATTGGGGCCCAGGGTGTGGAGCTGAGCGTTGAGGGTTGACTCTTGTAAGGCTATGGCTTTGTCGAGTTGTCCGGCTGCCTGGTAGGTGCTGGCGAGGTTGTTGCGTGAGGACAGGGTATGGGGGTGACTAGGGCCGTGAAGGGTTTCGACGTCTTTGAGGTTCTGCTGGTGCAGTTCGATGGCCTCGTCGAGCTTGCCAACTGTCTGGTAGGTATTGGCGAGGTTGTTGCGTGAAGACAGGGTTTCGGGGTGGTTGGGGCCTAAAATGCGGATGGAGTCTTCGAGGTTCTGCTGGTGTAGATTGATGGCTTTGTCGAGTTGTCCGGCTGCCTGGTAGGCACTGGCGAGGTTATTGCGTGAGGACAGGGTGTGAGGGTGGTTGGGGCCCAG
>NZ_MSKL01000005.1:0-121689 GCF_001937665.1 Actinomyces oris
CGGGGCCGACGCCGTTGACACGAGTGAGCCGGACGCTCCCTCGTCCGCTGAGGTCCGCTCAGTCCAGGTAGTCGCGCAGGACCTGGCTGCGCGAAGGGTGGCGCAGCTTGGACATGGTCTTGGACTCGATCTGGCGGATGCGCTCTCGGGTGACCCCGTAGACCTTGCCGATCTCGTCGAGGGTCTTGGGCTGGCCGTCGGTCAGACCGAAGCGCATGGAGACCACGCCTGCCTCGCGCTCCGAGAGGGTGTCCAACACAGCGTGGAGCTGCTCCTGCAGGAGGGTGAAGCTCACCGCGTCGGCCGGGACCACGGCCTCGGAGTCCTCAATGAGGTCACCGAACTCGGAGTCCCCGTCCTCACCCAGCGGTGTGTGCAGGGAGATCGGCTCGCGCCCGTACTTCTGGACCTCGACCACCTTCTCCGGGGTCATGTCCAGCTCGACCGCCAGCTCCTCCGGGGTGGGCTCACGTCCCAGGTCCTGGAGCATCTGGCGCTGCACCCGGGCGAGCTTGTTGATGACCTCGACCATGTGCACCGGGATGCGGATGGTACGGGCCTGGTCCGCCATCGCGCGGGTGATGGCCTGGCGGATCCACCAGGTGGCGTAGGTGGAGAACTTGAAGCCCTTGGTGTAGTCGAACTTCTCCACGGCGCGGATGAGGCCCAGGTTGCCCTCCTGGATGAGGTCCAGGAAGAGCATGCCGCGCCCCGTGTAGCGCTTGGCCAGGGAGACCACCAGTCGCAGGTTGGCCTCCAGCAGGTGGTTCTTGGCCCTCTGGCCGTCCTGGGCCACCCAGTGCAGCTCGCGACGCAGCTTGGCCGGCAGGTCGTTGCCCTCCTCAGCCAGGCGGTGCTCGGCGTAGAGGCCGGCCTCGATGCGCTTGGCGAGCTCGACCTCCTGCTCGGCGTTCAGCAGCGCGACCTTACCGATCTGCTTGAGGTAGTCCTTGACCGGGTCCGCGGTGGCGCCGGCGGTGACGACCCGCTGGGCGGGCTCGTCGCCCTCGTCGGAGTCGGAGACGGTGAAGGAGCCGTCCTTGTCCTGGGACTTGCCGCGCTTACCGGACTTCTTGGAGGCGGCCTTCTCCGCCTCCTCCCGGCGCATGCGCTCGAGCTCACCGGTCAGGGCCGCGATGGAGGGCTGCATCTTAATGCCCTTGATGACCCAGCCGCGGAAGATGTAGCCGTTCTGAGCGAGGTAGTCGCGCGCCACCATCGGGGCGGAGTCGCCCACGACGAACCGGGGCACCGGTCCGTGGCCGTAGGGAGCCAGCGTGATGGGCTCCTCCAGGGTGCCGTGGCCGGCGATCTCCAGGTTCTCCACAATTGTGCGCGAACGCACGAAGAGAGTCGCCCCGGGAGCCAGGCGGACCCCTTTGAGCGAGGCGGGGTTGTTGAAGGGGCTGCGCTTGGAGCCGTCGCCGTTCTCCTCCAGGCTCACATCCAGGTAGTAGTCGCGCAGCTCAGGAGCCGGGCCGTCATCCTCCTGGACGGTCTGCGCCTCGGAGTCGTCATCCTGGTCCTCGTCCTCATCAGAGGAGTCCTCGTCGTCATCGTCAGAGTCGTCGTAGTCCTCGTCGTCGTAGTCGGCGTCGTCGTCGAGGTCGAAGTCCTCGTCGTCGAGCGGGGTCTCGTCGACGTCGTCAGTGAGCTCGGTGCTGGAGCGCGTCACTGTGGAAGAAGCCACGGAGTTCCTTTCGCGTGGGCGGGCGGACAGCCGGTGTCGGGGTATGGGAACCCGATCCGGCACAGCAGACAACCCCAGAATTGTAGCGTTTATTCCCCAGGTTCTCCGCACGGGCGGCTTAGTATGACCTCACCTTGTTCGCAGTCGGCGTCCCGCCGCGGCAAAACCGTTGCCGGGAGCGTCACCGCCCCTCCTGACGTCCGCCCTGGGTCTACTCTGGCGGCTATGAGCGCGCTGCCTGCGGCCCTGGGCCGTATCCGTCCCGCCGTCGAGCACCGTCTGACGGAGGTCCTGGAGGATTGCCACCGGCGTTGGGAGGACCTGGGGCAGGCCGCACCGGATCTGCTCCAGGCCGCCGAGAGCGTCCTGAGCGGGGGTAAGCGCATGCGGGCCGTCCTGGGGGCCGTCGGCTGCGCGCTCCTGAGCACGTCGGAGCACCGAGCCGAGTGCCTGACCGGTTCCGACGCCGTCCACCTGGGTGCGGCGCTGGAGCTCTACCAGGCCAGCGCCCTGGTCCATGACGATCTCATGGACGGCGCCGACACTCGACGGGGCCTGCCCGCGGCGCACCGCGCCTTCGGCCGGGACCACGAGGCCCGCGGCTGGCGGGGACGCCCACAGACCTTCGGAGCCAATGGCGCCATCCTTCTCGGTGACCTCCTGCTGTCCCTGGCCGGCGAGGAGATGAGCGCACTGGCGCAGTCGCGCGCCTCCTGCGAGACCGGCAGCAGAGCGGCCCGGTACGCCCGGAGCGCCTTCGACGCCATGACCACCGAGGTGGCCCTGGGCCAGTTCCTCGATGTGCGCAGCGAGAACCTGCCCCTGCCCTGGGGCCGGGAGCCGGGTGCCGCGGCCAGACGCATGCACGACGACGCCCTGTCGGTCGTGCGTCACAAGTCGGCCCGGTACTCGGTGCGCCACCCGCTGCTCATCGGCGCCCTCCTGGCCGGCCTGGATCCGAGTGGGCCCACCGCCGAGTACCTGGCCGCCTTCGGCGAGGAGGTCGGCATAGCCTTCCAGCTGCGCGACGACGAGCTGGGCGTCTTCGGCTCGCCGCAGGCCACCGGCAAGCCGGCCGGCGACGACCTGCGCGAGGGCAAGCGCACGGTGCTGCTGGCCCTGACCTGGGGACTTTGCGACGAGGCCGGCCGGCAGCTGCTCGGCAGCGTCCTGGCCAATCCCGAGGCGACACCGGAGCAGATCGGCGAGGTCGCCGCTCTCATCGAGGACTGCGGCGCGCGCGCCGCCCACGAGGAGATCATCACCATGCACCGCGACGCCGGGAGCCGGGCGCTGGAGCGCCTCAGGAACGAGGGCGTGGTGAGCACCGCATCCCTGGAGGACCTGGCGGTGCTGGCGGACCTGCTGACACACCGGCTCTCCTGACCCGGCCGAGGAAACGGGGACACCCCGACGGGTGGGCAGTACTACCCGCCTCATCCGACCACCGGCTGTCACGGCACCACCGGCATCGTAGAATCGCGCCGTGGTCACAGATCCCCTCATTGGTCGGCTGGTCGACTCTCGCTACGAGATCGTCGACCGCCTCGCGCGCGGCGGGATGGCCACCGTCTACCGCGCCCACGACCGTCGCCTGGACCGGACCGTGGCGCTCAAGCTCATGCACGCCCACCTGGCCGACTCCCCCGACTTCGTCTCGCGCTTCCGCCGTGAGGCGCGGGCCGCGGCACGCCTGTCCAACCCGGGTGTGGTGGCCGTCTTCGATCAGGGCAGCCTCGACGGGGTGGCCTACCTCGTCATGGAGTACGTCGAGGGGCCCACACTGCGCGACCTCATCGCAGCAGGACCACTGTCAGTCAAGGAGGCCCTGGGGCTGGTGGCCCAGCTGCTGCGCCCGCTCGGCGCCGCCCACCGGGCCGGCCTGGTCCACCGCGACATCAAGCCGGAGAACGTCCTGCTGCCCTCGGACGGCTCTGTGGCCAAGGTGGCCGACTTCGGTCTGGCCCGGGCGGTCACAGAGGTGACGCAAACGACGACGGGCAACGTGCTGGGCACGGTCGCCTACCTGGCGCCCGAGCTCATCACCTCCGGGGACTCCACCTCTCGCGCCGACGTCTTCTCCGCCGGGGTTGTCCTCTACGAGCTCCTCACCGGCCAGCAGCCCTTCACCGCGGACTCCCCCATTCAGATCGCCTTCCGCAACGTCCACGAGGACGTGCCCCTGCCCTCCAAGCTGGTGCCCGAGATGCCGGCCGACGTCGACGAGCTCGTGGCCACCATGACTCGCCGTGAGCCGCAGGAGCGCCCGGCCGACGCCGATGAGGCGCTGGCGCTGCTGCGTAACGTCGTCGACGAACTGACCGACTCCGAGCTCTCCGTGCGCCGCGGTGGCGGCACCGGCTCGATCCGCACCCAGGAGGTCATGACGGCCAACGCTCAGGCCGCCCGCTCCGCCATCGGTGACGAGCCCCAGGACGAAGCCGACGTCTCCTCAGCCGAGGACTCCTCGTCGCACGCCGGTATGCGCACCGTCTCCCTTCCCATCGGCTCCATCGGCCCGGACTCCAGGGGGAGAACACGCGCACTCTCACGCAAGGCCGTGGCGGCCGACGCGCAGAAGACCACCGCCGTCCCCGCACGGAAGGCGGTCACCGGCGGTTTCAGCCGCCGTCGTGCGGTCATCATCGGGCTGCTCGCCGTGGCCGGAACCGGGGCGAGCGCCACCTGGTACCTGACGGCCGGTCCGGGCAGGAGGGTCTCCGTGCCCAACATCGTCGGCATGTCCGAGGACCAGGCACAGCTCGCCCTGGAGAAGCAGGGGCTCGACTGGGGCACGCCGGAGCGCGTCTACTCCGACACGGTCCCGGCCGGCAGCATCGTCTCCTGCCGGCCGAGGGCGGGCCAGAAGGTGGGACTCGGCCAGGTCGTCACCGCCGCTGTCTCCCGGGGCGTGGAGACCAAGACCGTTCCCGACGTCGTCGGAAAGACCAAGGATCAGGCCACGGCCGCGATCAAGGCGGCCGGACTGAACCTGGGGGACGTCACCGAGGAGTACTCCGCCAGCATCGACTCGGGCAAGGTCATCTCCTCCGACCCCAAGGCCGGCAAGGTCATCAAACACACTGAGAAGGTCTCGCTCGTGGTCTCCAAGGGCAAGGAACCGGCCACGATCCCCGACGTGACCGGTCTGAGCGAGGATGAGGCCACGAAGGCCCTGGAGGACACCGGCCTGAAGAAGGGCAAGGTCAGCAAGGGCTACTCCGACTCCGTGGCCAAGGGTAACGTCATCTCCTCCTCGCCCATCGCCGGTGCCTCGGGCTACTACAAGGGCGACTCGGTGGACCTGACCGTCTCCAAGGGGCCGGAGAAGGTGACGATCCCCGACGTGACCGGCAAGAGCCGGGACGAGGCCAAGAAGACCCTGGAGGACGCCGGGCTCAAGGTGGAGGTCAACAAGCGCCTGGGCGGCCCCTTCGGGACGGTGCGCTCCACCGACCCCGCGCCGGGCTCCAGCGTCAAGCCGGACTCCAAGGTCACCATCAACATCTTCTGACGGCTGTGGCCCGGTTCCGCCGGAGCGGACCGGGCCACGTTTCGCCGGAACTGTGGGACGGGCTCTCGGTGGAGGTTTTCAGCCCTTGAGCATCTCGGCGATCTCGAAGGCGACCTCGAGGGACTGCTGGTGGTTGAGGCGCGGGTCGACGAGGGTCTCGTAGTGCTCGGCCAGGCCGGCCTCGTCGATGTGCTCGCCGCCGCCGAGGACCTCGGTGACATCGTCGCCGGTGAGCTCGACGTGGATGCCGCCCGGGGCGGTGCCCAGGGAGCGGTGCACCTCGAAGAAGCCGCGGATCTCGTCGAGGATCGTCTCGAAGCGGCGGGTCTTGTAGCCGTTGTCCGAGGTGATGGTGTTGCCGTGCATGGGGTCGGCGATCCAGGTGACGGGGCGCCCGTCGGCACGCACCGCCTCCACCAGTACCGGTAGGGCATCGCGGATGCGGTCGGCGCCCATGCGGGTGATGAGGGACAGGCGTCCGGGCAAACCGTCGGGGTTGAGGCGGTCCATGAGCCGGGCGACGTCGTCGGGGGACGTGGTGGGGCCGACCTTGACGCCCACGGGGTTGTGGACGCCGGCGAGGATGGCGACGTGGGCACCGTCGGCCTCGCGGGTGCGCTCCCCCACCCAGAGCATGTGGGCGGAGGTGTCGTACAGGCGCCCGGAGCGGGAGTCCTCGCGGATCATGGCGTCCTCGTACTCCAGGAGGAGGGCCTCGTGGGCGGCGTAGAAGTCGACCTGGCGCAGGGCGTCGAAGTCGACGCCGGCGGCCTCCATGAAGCGCATGGCCCGGTCGATCTCCTCGGCGAAGGACTCGAAGCGCTTGTAGGCGGGGTTGGCGGTGAAGCCGCGGTTCCAGGAGTGGACCTCGCGCAGGTCCGCGTAGCCGCCCATCGTGAAGGCGCGGATGAGGTTGAGGGTGGTGCCCGAGCGCAGGTAGGCGTCCAGCATGCGTGTGGGGTCGGGGATACGGGCCTCGGGGGTGAACTCGTGGCCGTTGACGGAGTCGCCGCGGAAGGAGGGCAGGGTGACCTCGCCGCGGGTCTCGGTGTCCGAGCTGCGGGGCTTGGCGTACTGACCGGCCATGCGGCCGATCTTGACCACGGGCGTGGAGGCGCCGTAGGTGAGGACCGCGGCCATCTGGAGGATGGTCTGGACCTTGAGGCGGATGTTGTCGGCCGTGTTGTGGGTGAAGGACTCGGCGCAGTCCCCGCCCATGAGGACGAAGGCGTCCCCGGCACTGGCCTGGGCGATGAGGTCGCGCAGGGAGTCGACCTCTCCGGCGAAGACGAGCGGGGGCCGGCGGCGCAGGTCCGCCACCACGTCGGCCAGCGCGACCTCATCGGGGTAGGTCGGCTGCTGGAGGGCGGGCAGGTGGCGCCATGCGGGGACCTGTACGTCCGTGCGGGCGACGGAGAGCTCGTTCATCACGCCCGTCAGCATAGGACAGTCGGGATATGGCCCGGAATCGGGCCGCATCGCGGAACAGAGCGGCCGGCGCCGTCACAAAGGACGGCACCGGCCGCGGTGTCTCAGTGTGTGGGCTCAGCCTCAGTGCTCGGGGGCGACCTCGGCGGGCTCGACCTTCTGGCCCAGGTCGGCCATGAGGTCGGTGAACCACTGCTGGGTGATGTCGAAGGGCTTGGCGCCGGCGATGCGCGGGAAGGCGATCGCGGTGAGCTCGTCGTTGTTCTCCTCGTCCTGGCCGATGACGCCGGACTCGCCGCGCAGGGCGCAGTCGACGGCCAGGTCGCACATCTTCTTGATGAGGGCGAGGTCCTCGGCGTTGGCGTGGGCGGCGCGCGAGTAGTAGCCGGACTTCTGGACCATGACCTTCTCAGCACCGATGAGCTCGGCGAACTGCTTGGCGAACCACTGGCCGGGGTTGATGGTGTCGAGCTTGACGTGGCCGAAGGGGTCGCGCTGGACCTCCTGGCCGGCGGCCTCCATCTCCGCGATGATCTCGGGGACGCCGGCGCCCTCGGACAGGAAGATGTTGACGTTGCCCTGCTCGTCCATGATGGCCTTGAGGCGCTCGGCCTCGGCGGCGATGTCGAGCTTCATCTCGGGGACGAAGACGGCGTGGACGTCCCAGCGCTCCTTGGTCAGGCCGAGGGAGGGGGCCCACTGCTTGGTCTGGAGCAGGTCGTGGTAGCGGCGGGCGGTCTCGGCGGTGAGGTAGCCGCAGTTGCGGCCCATGCACTCGTGGACGATGAGCATGCGGGGGTTGGAGCGGTGCTCGCCGATGACGTTGAAGGCGAAGCCGGCGCCCTCGTCGGCCGCGGTCCAGGCGCCCAGGGACTGGCGGATCGGGACGACGTCGTTGTCGATGGTCTTGGGCAGGCCGACGACGGTGAGCTCGTAGTCGTTCTCGTGGAGGTAGGCGGCCAGGTCCGCGGCGGTGGTGTTGGTGTCGTCACCACCAATGGTGTGCAGGACGTCGACGCCGTCCTTGCGCAGCTGTTCGGCGGCGAACTCCAGGGGGTTGACGCCCTCCTTCACGAGGCCGCGCTCGACGAGGTTCTTGGCGTTGGTGAGCTTGACGCGGGAGTTGCCGATCGGGGATCCGCCGAAGTCGCGCAGGATGCCGGCGTTCTTGCGGGCCTCGTCGTCGATGACGATGTAGTTGCCGGTGAGCAGGCCGTGGTAGCCGTACTGGTAGGCGATGATCTCGACCTCGGGAGCAACCTGCGTGTAGCGCTCGATGAGGTCGCCGACGGCGGCGGACAGACAGGGGGCGAAACCGCCAGCGGTGAGCAGGGCGACGCGACGAATCGACATCGGGAACCTTTCGGGTTGTGGGTACTCGGGGCCAGCGCCCCGGCCGGATCGGGCGGCACGGGCCGCACCGGGCGTCAGTCTACGTGCCATCGGTAGCCGCTGACAGGGACCAACCGGACAGAATCAGGGAGCCGGGGAAGTCGCCCCGTCCCCAAGGCCCCTACTCGGCGCCGGGCTCGGCCTCGTCGTCGGAGGCCTTGTCCTTCTTCTTGTCCTTGCCGCTCTTGTCCTCCGGCGGCTCGGGCACGGAGACCTCGGGGGCGGGGCGCCCACCGGGCGCGGCCACGGGCGCGGCCGAGGGGCGGGCCTGCGCCTGGGCGGCGAGCATCTCGGTGACGACCTCATCGGCGGTCTTCTTCTCCGAGTCCATGGCCTTCTTGACGTCGGCGGCGTAGAGGTCCACGTACTCCTGGCCGGAGAGCGCCATGAGCGCGTACATGATCTCGTCGGTGATGGAGCGCAGCACGAAGCGGTCGTTCTCCAGGCCCTTGTAGCGGGAGAAGTCCAGCGGCTCGCCGATGACGATGCCGACGCGGTGGCGGGTGGAGGGGATGGACTTACCAATCGGCTGGGCCAGGTTGGAGCCGATCATCGCCACGGGCACCACGGGGGCGCCGGTGGCCAGGGCGATGCGGGCCACACCTGTCTTGCCGCGGTAGAGGCGCCCGTCGGGGCTGCGCGTGCCCTCGGGGTAGATGCCGAAGAGCTGACCCGAGCGCAGGCGGTCGATGCCGGCCTGGAGCGCCGCCTGGGAGGCCTTGCCGCCGGAGCGGTCCACGGGGATGGTGCCCACCGTCTTCATGAAGTTCTTCACCGCCCAGCCCTTGACGCCCTTGCCGGTGAAGTAGTCGGCCTTGCCGATGAAGGCGACCTCACGGTCCACCAGCAGCGGCAGGAAGAAGGAGTCGATGACCGCCAGGTGGTTGGAGGCCAGGATCGCCGCTCCCTCGGTGGGAATGTTCTCCTCACCGCGGATCCAGGGCTGATAGAGCATCTCCAGGGCCGGGCCGACTGTTGCCTTGATGGGT
Source organism: Actinomyces oris (assembly GCF_001937665.1). Taxonomy (GTDB): domain Bacteria; phylum Actinomycetota; class Actinomycetes; order Actinomycetales; family Actinomycetaceae; genus Actinomyces; species Actinomyces stomatis. The sequence continues at coordinate 9,014 of NZ_MSKL01000005.1, forward strand.
CCGTATCCCACGCGGGGCCTCCTGTGAACTGCTGGCTGGGCGGCCACCACACGGTCCTGCACCATCGGAGACGGACGGCACCGGAGCCGGCCGGTGCCGCTCGGGTATGGGGATGATTCTAGGGTGCTTCCCACCCTGCTCGCACCGACTTCCCGACTACTGGCGAGGATGCATGTCACTGCCATCCTCTAGCCTGCGACCGTGAGCACCATCGGGACCCAGGTGTCCTTCGCCGACATGGGCACGCCCCTGGAGCGGGCGACCTTCGTCGTGGTGGACCTGGAGACCACCGGTGGGGCGCCGGGCGCTCGCTCTCTGACCGAGATCGGGGCCGTCAAGGTGCGCGGCGGACAGGTACTGGCGGACTTCTCCACCCTGGTCAACCCCGGTGTCGCCATCCCCGCCCAGATCACGATGCTCACCGGCATCACGAACGCCATGGTGGCCGGCGCCCCCGGCGTACGCACCTGCGTGGAGGCCTTCCTGTCCTGGGCGGATCTGCTGGCCGACGACGTCGTCCTCGTGGCCCACAACGCCCGCTTCGACGTCGGTCACCTGCGTGGCGCCGCGGCGACCCTGGGCCTGGAGTGGCCCGAGCCCCGCGTGCTGGACACGCTGGCGCTGGCCCGCAAGGCCTGGAGCCGCAGCGAGGTGCCCAACCACAAGCTGGGGACGCTGGCCGCCTTCGTGGGCTCCCGGACCCGTCCCACGCACCGGGCCCTGGATGACGCGCGCGCCACCGTGGACGTGCTGCACTCGGCCCTGGAGGTCATGGCGCCGCTCGGCGTCACGCACCTGGAGGACCTGACCACGGCCTCCGACCCGGTTCCGGCCAGGCGCCGGGCCAAGAGCCGACTGGCCGACGCTCTTCCCAGTGGCCCCGGCGTCTACCAGTTCCGCTCGGCGGCCAACCAGGTGCTCTACGTGGGCAGCGCCGTGGACCTCAAGCGTCGGGTGCGCTCCTACTTCACCGCCGCGGAGAAGCGCCGCAAGGTGGCGCAGATGCTGGACACCACCGTGAGCGTGCGGCACATCGCCACCCCCACGCTCATTGAGGCGCGGGTGCGCGAGCTGCGGATGATCGCCGAGCTCGACCCACCGGTCAACCGCCGCTCCCGGGCCCCGCGCCGCCGCCCCTGGCTCCACCTGGCCCAGGGCTCAGGCCCGGGGACCGAGCCGCGGTTGGCACTCACCACCGTGCTGCCCACGGAGGAGGTCGACCGCGCGGTCGGCCCCTTCGCCTCGCGCAGCCGAGGCCAGGAGGCCCTGCGCGCCGCCGAGTCGGTGCTGCGTCTGCGCCGCTGGGACGGCCACGAGCTGCGCCGGGTGCGCCGCGACGACGTCCCGGCGGAGCCGGCCGAGGTGCTGGCCTGCCTGTCGGGGGAGGTCGACCTGGTGGCCACTCCCCTGCTGGAGCGCATCGCGGCACTGTCCCAGGCCGAGCGTTACGAGGAGGCCGGAACCTGGACGGGGCGCCTGCGCTGCCTGCTGCGCGCGGTGGCCCGAGCCGAGCGGGTACGGCCCCTGCTGACCTGCCCGCATCTCATGGCGGCCAGGAGGCGCGAGGTCGGAGGCTGGGAGCTGGTGGTGGTGCGCTGGGGCGTGCTGGCCGGCTCCATGACGACCGCTCCGGGGGCCGACCCACGTCCCGCCGTCGAGCTGCTGCGCGCCAGCGCCCGGGTCGTTGAGAGGCCGGGCCGCGTCGGTGAGGTCGCAAGCATTGAGGAGACGAATCTGCTGGCCGACTGGGTCCTGGAGGAGGGCGCCCGCATCGTGGAGGTCGACGGCGACCCCACCGTGCTCACGTGGCCGATCGGGGCGGCTGCCCGCCATCGCAAGGTCCTGGCCTCGGAGGATTGAGGGCTCGGCTCCTTGTAGGCTCGGCGCGATGAGCTCCAGTGATGTGTGGTCGGCGTACACCGCTCGTGCCGAGGAGTACGCACAGGCGCTTGGCCACATGGCGGTGACGGCGGAAGAGGACAGGCGGCTCATCGCCCGATGGGCGCGAGGGGTACAGGGGCGGATCGTTGATCTGGGGTGCGGGCCGGGGCACTGGACCGCCTACCTTCATGACCTGGGCCTGGAGGTCGAGGGGGTGGACCCGGTCGAGAGCTTCATCGAGATCGCCCGCGATCAGCACCCGCATGTCACCTATCGGCAGGGTTCCTCCGACTCTCTGCCTACGAGCGTCTACGGCGCTGTCCTGGCCTGGTACTCCCTCATTCACATCCCGCCTCAGGATCTGCCCGGAACGCTGACGTCCCTGGGAGGCAGCCTCAAGCCGCAGGGGAGCCTGCTCATCGGGTTCTTCGCCGGGGACCGGGTCGAGGAGTTCCCCCACGCGGTCGCCCCGGCCTACTACTGGCCCTCGCAGGAGCTGGCCTCGCTTCTGGAGCGCAGCGGATTCAATGTCCTGGACGTGGAGCACCGCAGGGTCACCGGTGCACGCGACCACGGCAGCATCTCCTGCCGCGCGGTGTAGAAGGCCGCTTCAATGCATGCGAAACGAAGGCGAGCGGCCCACGGCCAGACGGCTCAGGTCCTCTCCGGCGCCTGGCCGGAAGGGTGGAGCCGAGCTCAGCCGGCGGGGGTGACGGTGCCGCGGCGGGCGGTGAGGGCCTTGGCGACACCCTCCTGGAGGCTCAGCGGGTCCAGGGGGCGGGGCACGACGACCTCCGCCTTGGCCCAGGCGGCCAGCCAGTCGTCCTGGGGGCGGGCGGTCAGCAGGACGACGGCGGGGCGCTCCTCGAGCTCGGTGAACAGCTCGTGGGCCAGCCCCATGCCGCCGAGCTTCTTGGCCTCGGCGTCCAGGACCAGTGCGTCGAAGGGCGGCTGGTCCTTCTTCTCGCGGTCCTTGATGGCCATGCGCACGCCCTCGGCGGTGGCCGCCTCGGTCCAGCTCACCAGCGGCAGGCCCTTGGCAGGTCGGCGTCCGACACCGTCGATGACCTCCCGACGCACGGTGGCGTCGTCGGAGAAGACGAGAAGTTCGAGGCGGGCGGAAGCAGCCTGGTCGGTCATATCGGATCCTTCGTGGACGGGTACGGACGGCAGTGTTTCCGCGGTCAGTGTAATCACAAGGCGGCTCACTATCCCTCTTCCGGCCCCACGTCTAGCATGAGCCATGTTCAGGACTTCAGTCCTAACGAGCCCTGCTGAGGCGGGACTGAAGCCACCTCACCCACCGAAAGGCAGTCCTTGATGGCCGTGTACACCCTTCCCGAGCTCCCCTACGACTACGCCGCCCTGGAGCCCCACATCTCCGGCAAGATCATGGAGCTCCACCACGACAAGCACCACGCCGCCTACGTCGCCGGTGCCAACGCCGCCCTGGAGGCCCTGGCCGCCGCCCGTGAGGCCGGCGACCTGGCCGCCATCAACCTGTGGGAGAAGAACCTCGCCTTCAACCTGGGCGGCCACACCAACCACTCCATCTTCTGGAAGAACCTCTCCCCCAATGGCGGAGGCCAGCCCGAGGGCGAGCTCGCGGAGGCCATCAAGGACTCCTTCGGCTCCTTCGAGAAGTTCCAGGCGCAGTTCACCGCCACCGCCATGGGCATCCAGGGCTCGGGCTGGGCCGTGCTCGCCTACGACTCCCTCTCCGGAAAGCTCGTCACCTTCCAGCTCTTCGACCAGCAGGGCAACGTGCCCGTGGGCACCATCCCGCTGTTCATGGTGGACATGTGGGAGCACGCCTTCTACCTCGACTACCTCAACGTCAAGGCCGACTACGTCAAGGCCGTCTGGAACATCGCCAACTGGCAGGACGTCTCCGAGCGCCTGGCCGACGCCGTCGCCAAGACCCAGGGCCTCATCGTTCGCTGACGCCGAGCCCTGGCAGCACGCCGCACAGACTTGTGGCCCGCGCCCCTGACCGGGGTGCGGGCCACAGCTGTATCGAGTGGCTGCCTGAGCAGCTCTCCGCTCAGATGACCTTCTCGAGGTCCATCACGAAGATGTAGGCCGACTGACGCTGCCCTCCGTTGGAGTTACCGGGGGCCAGCAGCACGATCCTGGAGCCCACTGGTACCCCGGCCGCACGGATCTGTGCGGCCGACATGGCGCTGGGGGCGTGATCCTCCCAGGTCGAGCTCCGCGTCGTTCCGTCCCACGAGGTGCGGGACATCTGCACGGCCACCGTGTCGGTCTCCTTGATCGCCTCGCCCTTGCCGCGGGCGACGACGACGACCTCCGGCTGCAGCGGCTCCTCAGCCTGAGGGCTCGCGAGAGCGGCCGCGGGGGCGCCCAGGTTCCCGGAAAGCGTCACCCCGCGATCAGCGAGCTTCTTGACCGCCGCGGAGTCGATCGTGGCGTCCTTGGTGGCCGGAGTCAGCTCATCGCCCGTGATGCGGCCGGTGATGTCGACGACGAAGACGAGAGGGCCGGTCGGCGAGTTCGGACGAGCCGGATCGGCGGTCTCGCCGTACCCGAGCTTGCCCGGGATGGACAGCAGGACACGCTCGCCGACCTTGTGTCCGGATAGACCGCAGGTCCATCCGGGGATGACCCCGGTCAGGCCGAAGGAGATCGGGGAGCCCTTCTTGAAGGAGGAGTCGAAGGCCTCCGTTGAACCCCATTTCCAGCCCACGTAGTTGGCGGTGATGATGTCGCCCGAAGTCACCGCCGGGCCTTCCGCGGCGGTGAGCGTCTTGGAGACGAGGTTGGCAGGCGCCTGCTTCCCCTCACTCCAGGTGACGGTCGGCTCGGCCTCCGCATCGCCGGCGATTGCCGGAAGCGCCTCGGAGTCGGTCTCGATGGTGCCGGCCTCCTGAGCGCAGTTGATGATCGAGGGGGTCAGGGTCGGGGACACCTGTGCCGACGGCGTGGCAGACGTGTTCTTGGAGGACCCTGAGCAGCCGGCCAGCGCGAGGCAGGCGGCCGCAGCCAGGGCCGTCAGGGTCAGGGATGTGCGGCGCACATGAGCTCCTTGCGTGAGGGAGGGCCTGCGCGGGAGGGATCAGTGGAAGGACTCGCCGCAGGCGCAGCTTCCGGCGGCGTTGGGGTTGTCGATGGTGAAGCCCTGCTTCTCGATGGTGTCGGCGAAGTCGATGGTGGCGCCGGACAGGTAGGGCACGCTCATGCGGTCGACGACCACCTCGACGCTAGCCATCTCGTCACTGCCCGTGGGGAAGGCGCGCACGGCGTCGCCGTCCAGGAGACGCTCGTCGAAGTAGAGCTGGTAGACCAGGCCGGAGCAGCCTCCGGGCTGGACGGCCACGCGCAGGCGCAGGTCGTCGCGACCCTCCTGGGCCAAGAGGTTGGCGACCTTCGCCGCGGCGGTCTCGGTGAGGATGACCTCGTGCTCAGGGGTCTCGGTGTCAGTGGTGTCGGTCAGGGCGGTCTCTGCCATGGTCATCTCCTGGTCTCGTATGCCTACGTGTGTCTGCGGCGCTCCGTGCGGCGCCGCTGAAGGTCCTGCGGCGGCTCTTCTGACGAGAGCCGTAAGGATCCGTTGGAGCCAACACTCCATCCGGATGCCTTGTTCCTGGTGACAACCCTACGCGGTCCCCACACCGGAGCCGGGGTGAGGGGACTCACTGTGTCCGACGGCATCGCCCCCGGGCCGGGTGGGATGTGACGGCCTCGCCCTCAGGCGAGGGCCACCAGCTCGAGGTACTCCGGCCCCCACAGGTCCTCGTCGCCGTCGGGCAGCAGGAGGACCCGGTCGGGGTTCAGGGCCTCAACGGCTCCCTCATCGTGGGTGACCAGGACGACGGCGCCGGCGAAGGTGCCCAGCGCCCCGAGGATCTCCTCGCGGCTGGCCGGGTCGAGGTTGTTCGTGGGCTCATCGAGCAGGAGGACGTTGGCGCTGGAGACCACGAGCATGGCCAGGGCCAGACGGGTCTTCTCCCCGCCGGAGAGGACCCGGGCGGGCTTGTCGGCGTCCGAGCCCGAGAAGAGGAAGGAGCCCAGGACGCTGCGCACCTGGGTGTCGTCCATGCCGGGGGCGGCGCGGCGCAGGTTCTCCACGACGGTCGCCTCGGTGTCGATGGTCTCGTGCTCCTGGGCGTAGTAGCCGATCTTGAGACCGTGGCCGGGGATGACCTCGCCGGAGTCGGGCTCCTCCACCCCGCCGAGCAGGCGCAGGAGCGTGGTCTTGCCGGCGCCGTTGAGGCCCAGGACCACGACCCGGCTGCCGCGGTCGATGGCCAGGCCCACGCCGGCGAAGACCTCCAAGGAGCCGTAGGCCTTGGACAGTCCGGCGGCCCGCAGCGGGGTCTTGCCGCAGGGGGCCGGGTCGGGGAAGCGCAGGTGGGCGACCTTCTCCACGGCGGCCTCGTCCTCCAGGTCGGCCATGAGGCGCTCGGCCCGCTTGAGCATCTGCTGGGCGGCCACGGCCTTGGTGGCCTTGGCCCGCATCTTCTCCCCCTGGGCGCGCAGGACGGCGGCCTTCTTCTCGGCGTTGGCGCGCTCTCGACGGCGCCGGTGCTCGTCGTCGGCGCGCTGCTTGAGGTAGGCGTCCCAGCCCAGGTGGTAGACGTCGAGGACCCCGCGGCCGGCGTCGAGGTACATGACCTGGTTGACGGTGTCGCGCAGGAGTTCGACGTCGTGGCTGATGACGATGAAGCCACCGGCGTAGGTGCGCAGGTGGTCGCGCAGCCACAGGATCGAGTCGTGGTCCAGGTGGTTGGTGGGCTCGTCGAGCAGGAGCGTGTCGGGCTGCTGGAACAGGACCCGGGAGAGCTCGACCCGACGGCGCTGGCCGCCCGAGAGCGTGCCGATGGGCTGGTCGAGGACGCGGTCGGGCAGGCCCAGGGCGGCGCTGATGCGGGCTGCCTCGGAGGCGGCGGCGTAGCCGCCGGCCATGGTGAACTCGTGGTCCAGGCGCGTGTAGCGGTCCAGGGCCTTGGCCTGAGCCTCACCCTCGGTGACGGCGATGCGCTCCTCGGCCTTGCGGATGCGGGCCAGGAGCGCGTCGATGCCACGGGCCGAGAGGATCCGGTCCCGGGCGATCTCGCCAAGGTCCCCGACCTTGGTGTCCTGAGGCAGGTAGCCCACCGAGCTGGTGCAGGTGATCGTGCCCTCGTGCTCGACGGCCTCCAGCCCGTGGCGCTCATCGGCGTCGTTGACGGCACGGCCGGCTCCCTGGGCCACGGAGGCGGCGGCGAGCAGCTTGGTCATGGTGGTCTTGCCGGCGCCGTTGCGGCCCACGAGGCCGATGCGCATCCCCTTGTCGACCCGGAAGCCGGCGTGAGCGACGAGCTGGCGGGCACCGATACGCATGGTGAGGTCCTGGACATTGATCACGCGCGCCATCGTACGGGCCCGCCGGTCCTGCCCGCCGCAACGGACCTATCAGTCCCACCACATCCACCAGCCGACCCCTCCGCCGGCCCACTCTGGCCGGGTGCGCACGATGTCGTCAGGGACGCACCTGGCGTCGAGCTCGTACCGCTCCTTGACCCGATCCCACAGCGCGGAGCACTGGCAGGCCCGACTGTGCTCGGCGAGGACCTCGTAGTCCTGCAGGTCGGCGTCGGCGACCCATAGGGCCTCGACGCTCAGACGCTCGTCCTCTCGCTGGGGACCGATGCCGTAACCGGACAGGCGCACCTGCCCGTCCGCTCCGGCGCAGGCGGACAGCAACGTCTTGAGGGTCGGGGCGAGGTTCTGGCGGTCACTCAGTGCCGCAGCCGGCAGCCGCAGGAGCAGGTCGGCCGCCGTGGCGGCGTCCATCCCACGGAAGGGCACGTAGTCGCTCACCGGGGCGCCCAGAGCATCCAGCCGCAGTGGCGTCTCCCCCGGCAGGCAGCGCGGGGTGTCGAGCCAGGGCTCAAGCAGGCGCCACAGGCCGATGCGCACCGTCCACCCCGGTGGACCGTAGAGGCTCGGCGAATCCGGCGAGCCGGTCTGGGACGGGGCGGGAGGCGAAGTCGTGGTGGGAGGGCGAACCGGATTGTTCGGTAGGACCGGCGGTGCCGGCTGGGCAACCAGAAAGGTCTGCGCACTCATGTCGGGCTCCTTCACGTGAGGCGGGGGAGGCGTGCCTCAAGCGTGCAAAAACCACTCCGCCGGCGCACCCACTGGTCTGGGCGGCTGTGCACGCAAAGAGCCTCATCTGTGCAAACACCTACCAGTGGATACCGGGATCGCGCAGATTCGTGGACATTGGCCGTCTTGAGAAGGCCAGCAGCACCATCCGGACGGACTGTTCCCTTTTTGTTCTGAGCCATAAGACAGTACCCTCTTCCTCAACCACCTTCTTCGCGCCCGTGCGGCGCACGAGGTGTCAGATCCCCACCACCGAGAGCGAGCCCATCGGGGACTCGGAGCGCACCGGCGTGCATCCGTCGTCGTCGACCTCGCCCAGTAGGAAAGGGCCCGAATGGCAACCACGACCTCAACCCCTGAGGCAATCCTCGACGCCGTGGGCGGCGCCGAGAACATCATCCATTTCACCCACTGCGCCACCCGACTGCGCTTCGAGCTCAAGGACGCCTCCGGCATCGACAAGGCGGCCGTCGAGGCCATCCCGGGCGTCATGGGCGCAGTCCCCCAGTCCGGGGACCGTTACCAGATCGTCATCGGTGGTGCCGTACAGAGCGTGTACGACGAGATCAACAGCCTGCCGGCCATGAAGAGCCAGGGCAGCTCCTCCGGTTCCAGCTCAGGTGAGTCCGACGCCGACGTCAAGGCCGCCGCTCGGGCCAAGGCCCGCGGCAAGAACGCCTACGTCGATGCCTTCTTCGAGTACCTCTCGGACTCCTTCCGCCCCCTGCTGCCGGTGCTGCTGGGCGCCTCGCTCATCATCGCCGGCCTTGCGGTACTGGATTCACTCGGCGTCATCAATGCCAGTGACCCGAACCTCACGGCCGCGGACAAGCCCGCCGCACAGGTCTTCGCGGAGGCCATGTTCAAGTCGGTGTTCCACTTCCTGCCCATCATGGTGGCATACAACGCCGCCAAGAAGCTCAACATCGACCCCTGGGTCGGCGCTGCGGTCATGGCGGCGCTTATGACGCCTCCATTCCTTGAACTCGACAAGGCAATGGGAACGACCTGCACCCACAACGCCACGTTGAACAAGGACCTGTGTGTCGCGCATATCGCGGGCGTTCCCATGCAGCTCAACGACTACAGCGGCCAGGTCTTCGTTCCCCTCATGATGGTGGCCATCCTGGCCCTGGTCTACAAGGGTCTGGCCAAACTCATTCCCTCTAACGTGCAGATGGTGTTTGTTCCGTTCTTCTCCTTCATCATCATGATGCCGGTGACGGCCTTCATCATCGGTCCAGTAGGTATCTGGGTCGGTACAGGCCTGGGATCCGGACTGGCGTGGCTCAACACGAGCGCTCCGATCGTCTTCGCAATCGTCATCCCACTGCTCTACCCGTTCCTGGTGCCGCTGGGTCTGCACTGGCCACTCAACGCCATCATGCTGGCCAACATCAGCTCGCTGGGCTACGACTTCATCCAGGGTCCCATGGGCTCGTGGAACTTCGCCTGCTTCGGCGCCACCGCCGGTGTGCTGGTCCTGGCCATTCGTGACAAGGACAAGGTCATGCGTCAGACGGCCTCCGGTGCCCTGGCCGCCGGCCTCTTCGGTGGCATCTCCGAGCCAAGCCTCTACGGTATCCACCTGCGCTTCAAGCGCATCTACCCGCGTCTGCTGGCCGGCTGTCTCGTGGGCGGTCTCATCACCGGTATCGGCGGCGGTATCAAGGCCTCTACCTTCGTGTTCAGCTCACTGCTGAGCATCCCGGTCTTCACCCCCATGGCCCTGTACGGCATCGCCATCGCCGCGGCCTTCGCCACCTCGATGACTCTCATCATTTTCACGGACTACCGCACCAAGGAGGAGCGGGCCGAGGCCCGTGCGGCTGTGGCCGACGCGGAGGCCGCCAAGGTCTCTGCATCTGCCCCGGCTGAGGCCGCTGAGGAGCCCGAGACCGACGGCGCCGCCGCGGCTGCCGGTACCGCTGAGGAGGGCGACCGGACCGCCAAGGCCCCCACGCCCAAGCCGGCCCTCGTTCCCGGCGCGGTCACCGAGATCACCTCACCGCTCAAGGCCACAACCATGGACCTGGACAAGGTTCCCGACCCGGTGTTCTCCTCGGGCGCCGTCGGCCAGGGCGTCGGTCTGGAGCCCGAAGGCGACATCGTCGTCACGGCTCCCGCGGACGGAACCGTCGTCGTCGCCCCCTCCTCGGGGCACGCCTTCGGCATCACCCTGGACAACGGCGTGGAGATCCTCATCCACGTGGGTCTGGACACCGTCAACCTGGAGGGCAAGGGCTTCGACGTCAAGGTCTCCCAGGGCGACCGCGTCAGCGAGGGTCAAGAGCTCGTCCGCGTGGATCGCTCCGTCATCGAGCAGGCCGGCTACCCGCTGACCACGCCGGTGCTCATCACCAACACCGCCTCCTTCGCCTCGGTTGAGGTCGTCGGCGGAGACTCGGTGGAGCCCGGTGACGCGCTCATCAAGGTGACCGCGCCCGAGGCCTGATTCTCATAGCGACACAGCCGACCCGATAGGCCGCTGATACGACGTCGGGGCCGGATCCGTGAATGGACGGATCCGGCCCCGACGTGCTACTTACCCGGTACCTGCTGGCAGTGCCGGTTCCGGTCCGGGTCAGGGCAGACGCAGCGCCCAGAAGGCCACGGCCGCGGCAGCCGCCACGTTGAGGGAGTCCACTCCCCCGGCCATGGGGATGCGCACCACCTCGTCGGCCGCGGCAATCGTCCAGTGGGACAGCCCGTCACCCTCCGTGCCCAGGACGACGGCGACCCGCGAGTCCGGTTCCGTACAGGCCGGCGAGGCCGCGAACTCATCCAGCGCCACCGAGTTCTCCGACAGGGCCAGCGCGGCCACGGTGAAGCCCTGCGCATGGAGCTCATCCATGGCAGGCCAGCGCTCGATCCGGGTCCAGGGGACCTGGAAGACGGTGCCCATGGAGACACGCACGCTGCGCCGGTAGAGAGGATCCGCGCAACGCGGAGTGACCAGAACGGCGTCGATCCCCAGGGCAGCCGCACTGCGGAAGGCGGCCCCCACGTTCGTGTGATCCACCAGGTCCTCCAGGATCGCAACCCTTTTGGCCCCTGCTCCCCCTCGCGCGGCCGTCAGGAGCTCGGGAACACTGGCCAGCTCGGGCCGGTTCATGGCGGCCAGCGCCCCGCGGTGCAGGTGGAAACCCGTGATGGACTCCAGTACCTCCTCGGGAGCGACGAAGACAGGAACCTCCCCGCCGTCGTCGTTTCCCCCGCATCCGGCCGCTGAGGCGATGACCGGGCGCATCTCAGCCAGGTGGCGCGGGGCCATGAGGAAGGATCGTGGGGAGTGCCCGGCGGCCACGGCCCGCGTGATGACCTTGGAGGACTCGGCCATGTACAGGCCCCGCTGCGTCTCCAGCCGACGGCGCAGCGCCACGTCCGTCAGCCTGGTGTAGTCCGCCAGGCGCTCGTCGGCGCCGTCGTCCAGCTCAATAATCATCGCTCGTCACCTTCTGGGTCCTTCCCCGCTCAGCACAGCAGTACGGCGGGAAGAATAGGCCGATCATCGTGGATCGCCCACTCCTCCCGCCGCAGCGAATGCCCCCTGGGACCTCTCCTGGTTCCCAACGGGCCTCAGGGCAGCCGGCTCAGGCTCCGTAGGGTCCCTGGGGCGCGCCGGGAGGCGTGCCGTACCCCGGCTGAGCCTGGATGCCGTAACCGCCGCGCGGGGGCACGGAACCCGGCTGCTGCCCCTCGTCCTCGGGGTCGGCCACGTGGCTGCCGTGTGCGGCGTGAGCCCCCTCGACGCCTTCGGAGGTCGGGACGGCCACAGTGGCTTCGCCGTCAACCTCATCCACGGGAGCCTTCGGGGAGACTCCTCCCTTGGGAGCGGGCTCCTCACTGGCCTCCTGGGAGGCCGACTCGACCTCGCCGCGGGCCTGGGCGAGGGCCTCCTCGGGGGCCTGGAGGCTGGTGCTGGCCAGGTCCGAGGCGATGCCCAGGTCGAGCTCGCTGCCCGAGAGGTCAACACCGGGACGGGAGGCGTCGTCGTCGGAGTGGTCCGAGCCGCCGCCGGGGCCTCCGTCCTTGCCGCCGCCGAGGGCGCCGGCGATGCCGTCGAGTGCCGCAGTGAACTCGGTGGGCACGATCCACATCTTGGAGGAGGAGCCGTTGGCGATCTTGGGCAGGGTCTGGAGGTACTGGTAGGCCAGCAGCTTGGAGTCGGCGTTGCCGCGGTGGATGGCGTCGAAGACCTGGAGGATGGCGCGAGACTCACCCTGGGCCTTGAGGATCGCGGACTGCGCCTGACCCTCGGCGCGCAGGATGGCGGACTGCTTGTCACCCTCGGCCGTGAGGATCTGGGACTGCTTGACGCCCTCGGCGGTCAGGATCGCGGCGCGGCGGTCGCGCTCGGCGCGCATCTGCTGCTCCATGGAGCCCTGGATGGAGGCCGGCGGGTCAATGGACTTCAGCTCCACGCTGTTGACGCGGATTCCCCAACGACCGGTGGCCTGGTCCAGGACACCGCGTAGCTGGCCGTTGATCTGGTCACGGCTGGTCAGCGTCTGCTCCAGGTCCATGGAGCCGACGACGTTACGCAGCGTGGTGACCGTCAGCTGCTCAATGGCCTGCAGGTAGTTGGAGATCTCGTAGGTGGCACGCATGGGGTCGGTGATCTGGTAGTAGACCACCGAGTCGATGCTCACGACGAGGTTGTCGGAGGTGATGACCGGCTGAGGCGGGAAGGAGACGACCTGCTCACGCAGGTCCATGATGTTGCGCACCCGGTCGATGAAGGGCACCAGGAAGTGCATTCCAGCGCCGTAGGCCGCCTGGAAGCGCCCGAGGCGCTCAACGATGATCGCGGTGCTCTGCTTGACGATCCGCACCGACCGGAAGATGGCGACGATGACCAGCACGGCCAAGAGAAGCAAGATGATGGAGACGAAGGGCACGAGTTTCCTCCTGCGGGGTTGAACGGGTGGTCAGAACGGTTGATGGGCCGACGCCGGGAATATCAGGGCGGGAGGGGAGGGTCAGCAGACGCGATGCCGGATCCTGACGATGCCAACACAGTAGGGCACCATCGGCCCGGTCCGCGCCGCTATGAGCTCCCCACACCGAGACTGCACGTCAGGATGAGGGGGCGGTGGCGGAAGTCGCCGCCGGGGAGACCACCGCCACGGCCCCGTCGATCTGTGTCACGGTCACGCTCGCCCCTGCCTCCAGGCGGGTGACGCCCCCCTGGGTGGCAGGAGCCAGACGGGCGCTCCACTCCTCACCGCCCAGGCGGACCCGGCCGCCGCCGTCATCCACCGCGGTGATGGTGGTGGCCGACCTGCCGATGAGGGCGTCGACGTTGGTCTTCATCTGCGGGGTGGCGGCCGCCAGGCGCCGCTTGGCCCAAGGGCGCACGGCGAAGAGAAGCAGGGTGGAGACACAGGCGAAGACCACGACCTGCGCCCACACGGGTCCACCGAGGAAGGATGTCAGTCCTCCTCCCAGCGCACCACCGGCAATCATGAGGAAGGTGAGGTCGGCTGTCACCGTCTCAATGACGATGAGGAGCAACGCCCCTCCGACCCAGATCAGCCATTCCATGAGAACCTCCTGATGAACGCGGTTGGTGAGTACGTGGTCCCGTACCGGGCGGGGACGGGGCGGTCCAAAGCGGCTTGATGCGCCCGGAGCCGGTCAGCCCCTGGCCGCGGCGACGCGCCTGCCGTGGCCGCCGGGTCGGCCCCTGGCGGCGTAGCGACCGCGGTCGTAGGTGACCTCCAGCGGCATGCCGAAGGTCGTGCTGATCGTGTCCACGGTGAGGACCTGCTCCAGCGGACCGGAGCCCACGACCTTCCCCTCACGCAGCGTGAGTGCATGGGTGAAGCCCTCCGGGATCTCCTCCAGGTGGTGGGTCACCAGGACCATGGAGGGCGAGTCCGGCGAGGAGATGATCTCGGTGAGCGCCGCCAGGAGCTGTTCACGACCTGCCAGGTCCAGGCCCGAGGCCGGCTCGTCGAGGAAGAGCATCTCCGGGTCCGGCATGAGGGCGCGAGCCAGCTCGACGCGCTTGCGCTCCCCCGATGACAGCGTTCCCCACAGCCGGTCGACCAGGTGAGCGGCCCCCAGGGCGCCCAGAAGGGCGTGAGCGCGCTCAAGGTCGAAGTCGTCGTACTCCTCGCGCCAGCGCCCGATGCGCCCGTAGGAGGCCGACAGGACCACGCCGAGCACCTTCTCGCCGTTCTGGACATCAGCGGCCAGGGCTGAGGACAACAGGCCGATACGGGGGTGGAGCTCGGAGACGTCCACGCGCCCGAGCCGCTCGGAGAGGATGTCCACCGTGCCGGAGGAGGGGAAGAGCCTGGCCGAGGCGATCCTGGCGATCGTGGTCTTGCCCGCACCGTTGGAGCCCAGCAGCACCCAGTGCTGGCCCTCCTCCACGGTCCAGCTGACGTGGCTGAGGATCTGGTGGCTGCCGCGGTGCAGCGAGACGTCGTTGAGGTGCAGGACACTGGTCATGAAGTGATCCTATCGTGACGCCGAGTTCACACAGGGCAGATGCGGGACGAGAGCCGCGATCCGCATGGCGCCCGGTCCCCTTCGGGGCCCGCCTCGCCGCCATTCACTATGGTTGTCCCCCATGGATCCCCTCAACCCGCCTGTCAGCATCGTGCTGGCTCTGTGGGCGCCATCGCCCTCATCGCACGGCCTGTCGCTCATTGAAGGCCCCGACGGCGCCCATGACGTCGTCGGCGGTGTCGTCGACGGCCCCGCCGACGACACCAACGGTCCAGAGCGCGTCAGCCTGGCGCAGTGGCTCACCGCCGCCCGCCCACTGAGCCGGGTGAGCGCGGTTCTGCCCTCACCGGCCGGTGGCACCGGCACCTGGGGGATCCTCCCCGACATCGAGGAGGGCGTCGTCCTGGAGGGGGCACCCGGTCGAGTGCTGCTGGTGCCTGAGGACTCCGGCACCTCGGTGACCTGGCACGCCGAGCCGGTGGCCGGCCCACTGCCTCCCCTGGATGCGGCGCACGCCCGCAGACAGGTGCACTCCGCGACAGAGGAGGCCATCGAGGCGCTCGTCGAGCTCGACCTGGCCCGCGAGCGCCCGGAGATGGCCGATGCCCTCAATGACCTTCTCACCGCCGTGGTGGATCCGCGCCTCATCCCGCCGTGGCTGGCGCGCCGTGATCGGGAGCTGTTGGAGCGCTCCTTGCGGCTGGCGGGGATGTGCGAGCTGGCCCTGGACGATGACGGCGCGGCCACGACCGCCCTTCAGGCGCAGCGGCGAGCCGGCGTCCTGCGTCCGCTGCTGGCGGTGGCGCGTCACGGCGCCGCCGCGGCCACCGAGTGGTGGGCCCGGTAGTGGGCCTACGCCACTCGGTGGCGTGGTCGGGCGGGAGTCGTCCCGTTCAGCCCTGGGCCAGGACCCAGTTGTAGACGTCCATGGTGCGCTGGGCGATGGCCTCCCAGGCGAAATGCTCCTCGACGCGACGTCGGGCGGCCTGCCCCATGGTCCTGGCGGCCTCGGTGTCGGTGACCAGGGTGGTGAGGCGCTCGGCCAGGTCGGCCTCGAAGCGGGCCGGGTCGATGGGGGTGCCGGTGCCGTCCTGGACCTGCTCGATGGGCACCAGGAGGCCGGTCTCGCCGTCGACGATGACATCGGGGATGCCACCGGTGGCCGATCCGACGACCGGCAGGCCCACGGCCATGGCCTCGAGGTTGACGATGCCCAGGGGCTCGTAGACCGAGGGGCACACGAAGACGTCGGAGGCGGCCAGCACGGCGATGAGCTCGGGGCGCGGCAGCATCTCCTCGATCCAGACCACGCCGGTGCGCTTCTCGCGCAGCCTGGCCACGAGGCCCTCGACCTCGGCCTTGATCTCGGGGGTGTCGGGGGCGCCGGCGCACAGGATGACCTGCACGTCCGCGGGCAGCTGCTCGCAGGCGCGCAGCAGGTGCGGCAGGCCCTTCTGACGGGTGATGCGTCCGACGAAGACGACGGCGGGGCGGTCGGGGTCGATGCCGAGCCGTTTGAGGGTGGCGGCGGCCGCGGCGTCGGCGCCCTCGCCCTGCGGGTGCTTCCATGCCTCGAGGTCGATGCCGTTGTGGACGACCTTGACGCGCTCGGGGTCGACGGCCGGGTAGGAGCGCAGGATGTCCTCGCGCATGCCGTTGGAGACTGCGATGATGCCGGAGGCGGCCTCGTAGGCGGTCTTCTCCGCCCAGGAGGACAGGGCGTAGCCGCCCCCGAGCTGCTCGGCCTTCCAGGGGCGCAGGGGCTCCAGGGAGTGGGCACTGATGACGTGGGGGACGCCATGGAGGAGGCCGGCCAGGTGTCCGGCGAGGTTGGCGTACCAGGTGTGGGAGTGGACGAGGTCCGTTCCCTCGGTGCCCTGGGCCATCTCCAGGTCGACGCCGAAGGTGCGCAGGGCGGCGTTGGCGCCGTCGAGCTCGGCGATCTCGGGGTAGCCGGTGACGCCGTCGTCGGCGCCCTCGGTGCCGGGCTCGCGGGGGCCTCCGAAGGCGTGGACACGGACGTCGGCCAGGGGGCGCAGGACCTTGGCGAGCTCGTTGACGTGGACCCCGGCGCCGCCGTAGATGAAGGGTGGGTACTCCTTGGTCAGCAGGTCGACCCTCATGGGTGTGCCTCTCCTCTGTCTGCTGGATGGACTGACCGCGCCGTCCTCGGCGCAGGACGGGCGCCCGCGGTGGGTGTCGGGCACCACCTCTGACGGTATACGCACACGGGCCCCGGCGGGACCGTTCAACACCGGTGGTTTCCACCGACTCCTGCGAGAAGGTCCGGCTGAGGTCCGTCCCGCGTCGGAGGGTGTCGGGGCGCGCGTGGGATCCGGGGTCTCGGTCAGGACGATCCGCTTGGCGCACAGGGAGCGGGGCGAGGCTCCAGGCAACGATTCGGTGCAGAATCTACCCGGCTTGTGACCCATTCGGCCCCGCAAGCCTCTCGAGCAACGTAAGGTGGGCCACATGGCTCAACCTCGTGTTCTCGCAATCGTCCTCGCCGGTGGCGAGGGCAAGCGCCTCATGCCCCTGACCGTTGATCGTGCCAAGCCGGCCGTGCCCTTCGGCGGTATCTACCGGCTCATCGACTTCTCCCTGTCCAACATGATCAACTCCGGCTTCCTCAAGGTCGTGGTTCTCACCCAGTACAAGTCCCACTCCCTGGACCGTCACATCTCCAAGACGTGGCGCATGTCCGACATGCTGGGCAACTACATCGCGCCGGTGCCGGCCCAGCAGCGTGTGGGCAAGCACTGGTTCCTGGGGAGTGCCGACGCGATCTACCAGTCCCTCAACCTGCTCGACGACGAGCGGCCGGACTACGTGGTCATCACCGGTGCGGACAACATCTACCGCATGGACTTCTCCCAGATGCTGGACCACCACATCGCCTCCGGACTGCCCTGCACCGTGGCGGGCATCCGTCAGCCCCGGTCCCTGGCGGACCAGTTCGGCGTCATCGAGACCGACCCGGCCGACCGCGGGAGGATCAAGGCCTTCGTGGAGAAGCCCAAGGAGACCCCCGGTCTGCCGGACTCCCCCGAGGAGGTCCTGGCCTCGATGGGCAACTACATCATGAACGCCGACGCGCTCCTGGAGGCCGTGACGGTCGACGCCGCCGATGAGGCCTCCAAGCACGACATGGGCGGCAGCATCGTGCCCTGGTTCGTCAACCAGGGTGCGGCCGGCGTCTACGACTTCAAGGACAATGACGTGCCCGGCTCCTCCGAGCGCGACCGCGACTACTGGCGCGACGTGGGGACCGTGGACGCCTTCTTCGAGGCGCACCAGGACCTCATCTCGGTGACCCCCGTGTTCAACCTGTACAACGACCGTTGGCCGCTGTTCGCCGGTTACCAGGCCGCGATGCCGCCGGCCAAGTTCGTTTACGGCCACCACGAGCGCCTGGGGCACGCGGTCGACTCGATCGTCTCACCGGGTGTCATCGTCTCCGGTGGTGAGGTGATCTCCTCGGTCCTGTCCCCCGGTGTGCGCGTCAACTCCTGGTCGTCGGTGCGCGAGTCGGTCCTCATGGACGGCGCCGAGGTGGGCCGCAACACCGTGGTCAATCGCGCCATCCTGGACAAGTACGTCCAGGTCGAGGAGGGCGCCATGGTGGGGATCGACCCCGAGCACGACCGCGAGCGGGGCTTCACCGTGACCGAGTCCGGCATCACGGTGGTGGCCAAGGGGCAGGTCGTCACCCGCTGACCGGAGGCCTACCGCCGTTCATGTGCGCGCCGTCGCCCGAGCTTCCGGGCGACGGCGCGGCCGTACTCGCCCACCGGTTCGCCCACTAGCATGGCGTCATGAGCGACACCTCTCGACACCGTGCCGGCGACTCCGTGGGTCTCAGCGGGGCGCTGACCGATGGCCCCCTGGTGACCGAGGGCCCCGGCCTTCTGGTCATGGACGTGGACTCCACTCTCATCGAGCAGGAGGTCATCGAGCTCATCGCCCAGCGCGCCGGGACTCGTGAGCTGGTCGCCGAGGTCACGGCCCGGGCGATGCGCGGGGAGATGGACTTCGCGGCCTCCCTGCGTGAGCGGGTGGCGACACTGGCCGGGGTCTGCCAGGAGGTCTTCGCAGAGGTCCTCGCCGAGGTGCGTCCCACTGAGGGGGCGGCCGAGCTCATTGAGACGCTGCACGCGCGCGGCTGCCGCGTGGGGGTCGTCTCGGGCGGCTTCGAGGAGGTCGTGGTGCCTCTGGCCGAGCAGCTGGGCATCGACCACGTGGCGGCCAACCGCCTGGAGGTGGAGGGCGGTCGTCTCACCGGTCGGGTGCTGGGGCGGATCGTGGACCGTCAGGAGAAGGTCCGCTGCCTGCTCGCCTGGGCCCAGCAGGACGGTGTGCCCATGGAGCGCACCATCGCGGTCGGGGACGGGGCCAACGACCTGGGGATGCTGGAGGCCGCGGGACTGGGGGTGGCGTTCTGCGCCAAGCCGGTGGTCGTTGAGCAGGCCGATGCTGCCATCCACGTGCGTGACCTGCGTGCCGTCCTGCAGCTGATCGGGGGCTGAGCGGCGGCTGTTTCGGGGGTGTCCGGCCTCAGTCGCGCTTGCGGGCGGTGAAGATCTCTCGGATGCGGGCGCTCTTGGGTTCCAGGCCCGCCCAGGCGCCGGGGACGTCGATGATGACGGCGGTGGCCGTGGGCACCCCGAAGGAGATCTGGGAGGCCAGGTCGTCGTCGGAGTCGTGGAGGATGTGGGCGAGCACGGAGATCGTGGGCTCGTGGCCGACGACGACGACCGTTCTGGCGTCTGCGCCCTCCTCGGCCAGAACTCTGAGGATGCCGTTGGGGCCCAGGTTGTAGATCTCCTCGCGCACGAGGGTGTCGGCGGGCTCGAGGCGGTCGCGGATGGGGCGGGCGGTCTCGCGGGCCCTGGCCGCCGGGGAGACCAGGAGCAGGTCGGTGGTCTCCAGGCGCTTGCGCAGCTCCTTGGCCAGCAGGTCGGCGAGGGCGGTGCCCTTGGGGGTCAGAGGACGTTCCAGGTCGGTGACGGCATCGTGAGAGGCCTTGGAGTGTCGGACGAGCACGAGCCGGCGCATGGGATCCGTTGTCACGGCTCTACCCTACGGCACCGCGGCGGTCCCCGGATACGGCCCCGACGGCGTCTCGCGCCCTGCCGTGCGCCTAGCGCCCCATGCCCAGGCCGCCGTCGACGCCGAGGATCGCACCGGTGACGTAGGCGGCCGCGGGTGAGGCCAGGAAGAGGACGGGGCCGGCGATGTCGGCGACGTCGGCGAAGCGCCCCAGGGGGATCTGCTCGAGGTAGGCGGTGCGGATGTGGTCGGGCAGGGAGGCGGTCATCGCCGTGGTGACGAAGCCGGGGGCCACGGCGTTGACGGTGATGCCGCGCGGTGCGAGCTCGCGGGCCAGGGAGCGGGTCAGACCCTCCACACCGCCCTTGGCGGCGCCGTAGGCCGACAGGCCCACGCCTCCACGAGCGGCGATGGCCGAGGAGACCAGGATGATGCGTCCCCTGCGGGCCCGCATCATGGCCGGCGTCACGGCGCGCACCGTGTTGAAGGTGCCGGTCAGGTCCGCGGAGATGACCTCGTCCCACATCTGGGAGGAGGTGCGGGCGGCCAGGGACTCCCGGTTGATGCCGGCCGAGGCCACGAGGACCTCGATGGGGCCGTGCGCCTCGGTGGCGGCGGCGAGGGCCTGGGCCAGGGCGTCGGGGTCGGTGACATCGGCGGCCAGGGCCAGGGCGCCGTCGGGGGCCTCACCGGAGCGGGAGACACCCGCCACCCGGTCGCCCTGTGCGATAAACGCCTTCGCAACCGCCTCCCCGATTCCGCGGGAGGCTCCGGTCACGACGACGGAACGTGATATCGACGGCTCGGTCTCTTCGTTCATCAGCACAAGCACACAAGGTAACGCGCATGAGCACTCGTCATCAGCAGTTCGTCATGCGCCGGCCCGGATCCAGCCCTGTTACTTCATTCACAAGTGGTCTATACCTGTTTCCGTTCCGGGACGTATGACGGGGCGGGTCACCGCCCCGGAACCCGCCGTGTGTCAGCATGTCGGGGTGACGATGAGTGAGACCTCCCCCCGCCTCCCCGACGCCTGCGCCTCGGGCCGTACGCCCGCACCGCTGCGCATCGGGCCGTTGGCGGTACCCACCCCCGTCGAGCTCGCCCCCATGGCCGGCGTCACCAACGCCTCCTTCCGCCGCCTGTGCCGTGAGATGGCCGAGGCGGCGCTGCCGGAGGCACTGAGGCCCTCCCGCCCCGGACCTGTGGCCGCACCCGCCGGCGGCCTACTGGCACCGGCGGGCCTGTACGTCACGGAGATGGTCACGACCCGGGCCCTGGTGGAGCGCAACGAGCGCACCCTGGCAATGGTGCGCACCGACCCGGCCGAGAGAGTGCGCTCCATCCAGCTCTACGGGGTCGACCCGGCCACGGTGGGGGCCGCGGTGCGGATCCTGGTGGAGGAGGACCTGGCCGACCACATCGACCTCAACTTCGGCTGCCCGGTCCCCAAGGTGACCCGCAAGGGAGGCGGGGCGGCGCTGCCGTGGAAACGTGATCTGCTGGCGGCGATCCTCACCGAGGCAGTACGTGCCAGTGAGGCCGCTGCCCACGCCGTCGGGCGGGCGCGTCAGGTGCCGGTGACCATGAAGATGCGTCTGGGCATCGACGAGGAGCATGAGACGTTCCTCGACGCCGCCCGAGCCGCCGAGAACGCTGGGATCGCGGCCGTTGCCCTGCATGCCCGTAGCGCGCGCCAGCACTACTCCGGTCAGGCCCGCTGGGAGGAGATCGCCCGCCTCAAGGAGTCCACCGCTCTGCCGGTGCTCGGCAACGGGGACATCTGGCTCGGCGACGACGCGGTGCGCATGATGGAGACCACCGGCTGCGACGGCGTCGTCGTGGGCCGCGGCTGCCAGGGCCGCCCCTGGCTGTTCGCCGACATCGTGGCGGCCATGCACGGCTCGTCGGCACGCACCCGCCCGGACCTGGACGCCGTCATCGAGGTGATCCGCCGCCACGGGCGCATGCTGGCTGAGGAGATGGGCGAGGACCGGGGGGTGCGTGACCTGCGCAAGCACGTGGGCTGGTACCTCAAGGGCTACCCGGTGGGCGGCGCGGCGCGTGCCGACCTCATGGGGATCCGGACCCTCGATGAGCTCGACGCCGGCCTGGAGCGGATGCGCTCGCGCCTGCCCGACGTCGTCGACTACCCCGGTGACATCGTCGAGGGCCCCCGGGAGGCCGGCAGCCCCAAGACTCCCCGCCTGCCCGACGGCTGGTTGGACTCCCCCGCTCTGGACGAGGCCCACCGCGAGATGCTCAGCCAGGCCGAGTCCGACGTCTCCGGAGGCTGAGAGAGCGGTTTCACCGGGTCCTGAGGTCGGTCGTCAGCTATTCGTCGAGGACCGGGGTGACACGGCACAGGGCCGCCGCGATCGCCGTCGTTGCCGGGATCGCCAGGACCAGGCCGATGGAGGAGATGAGAGTGCGCACGATCTCCTCGGCGATCTCGCCCGAGAGCATGGTGTCCAGCACGGCCCGGTCCATGAGGGAGGCGGCCAGGATGAGGGGCAGTGCCGTACCGGCGTAGGCGAAGGCCAGGGTGTAGACGGTCGAGGCGATGTGGTCCCGGCCGATCCTCATCCCGCCGGTGAACAGGCGCGTGCGCGACAGCAGCGGGTTGGCGGCGTGCAGCTCCCACACCGAGGAGGCCTGGGTGATGGTGACGTCGTTGAGGACGCCGAGCCCGGCGATGACCATGCCGCAGGTCAGCAGCGTCTGCAGATCGATGTGCGTGCGCGAGGCCAGCAGACGGGCGGTCTCGTCGACGTCGCCGGTCAAGTGGGCGGCGTCGGTCCCCCACAGGGCGAGCAGCACGGTCAGCACGATGCCGGCCACCGTTCCCAGCAGGGCCGTCGTGGTACGGATGGACACGCCGTGGGCCACGTAGACGGCGGCCAGCATCATCGCCATCGATCCGACCAGTGTCACCGCCAGCGGGTGGGAGCCTGACAGGAGTGCAGGGATCATGAAGAAGGCGAGCACACCGGTGGCCACCAGTAGACCCAGGACGCTCAGGACGCCCTTGCGCCCGGCCACGGCGACAACGAGCACGAGGTAGACAACCGCCAGGGCACCGACCGGGAGCTGACGCTGGTAGTCGATGAAGGAGTAGGGGGAGCCGGACAGGACGGCCTGGGGCGAGTAGAGGACGACGAGCCTGTCGCCGGCGTGGGCGAGCTTGCGGGGCTCGCCCACCAGCTGGACCGGCATGACCAGGTCCTTGCCCTCACCCTCGGTGATGCGGGCGCACACGTGGCTCTTGGCGAACTCCTCCTGCTTGACGCCGTTGACCTCCGTCAGGGCGCTCACGGAGCTCTCACAACCGGACAGGTCCGTGGAGGTGATGGTGGCCTTGCCCACTGAGCCGCCCTCGGCGGTGAAGGAGCGTGAGCCGATGAGCGAGCTCTTGCCCGGCCAGAGCACGAACAGCCCGACGACGGTGGCCAGGACCAGGGCGCCGACGATGACACCGAGCACGATCCGCACCCGGCGGGCCTCCCCCGCCTCCAGGTCCAGGGGCCCGGAGTGGGAGTGGCTGTGGCCGCCGTGAGAGCCGACCGGTCCCGCCGACGGCTCGGGAAGGTCCTCAGCGGAAAGAGACTCGTTGCTCGGGGAGGTCGAGTTGGTGCTCACCGTCCCATCATGCCCGCCCCGTGTCCCTGACGTGAGCCAGGGACACGGGGCGGGATCCGGATGGTGGTCGGGTCAGTGGCGCCGCCGGCCTGCTCGGCGCGGCTCAGCAGCCGACGAGGCGCTCAGCCAGGTAGCGCTCGACGCCCTCGAGCGGGATGCGCTCCTGGGTCATCGTGTCGCGCTCGCGCACGGTGACCGCCCCGTCCTCGGGCGAGTCGAAGTCGTAGGTCAGGCAGAAGGGGGTGCCCACCTCGTCCTGGCGGCGGTAGCGACGACCGACCGCACCGGCGTCGTCGTACTCCACATTCCAGGAGCGGCGCAGGCGGGCGGCCAGCTCCTTGGCCGGGCCCGTCAGCTCCTCCTTGCGGCTCAGCGGCAGGACGGCCGCCTTGACCGGGGCGATGCGCGGATCGAGCCTGAGCACGATGCGCTTGTCCACCCCGCCCTTGGTGTTGGGGGCCTCGTCCTCGGTGTAGGCCTCCACGAGGAAGGCCATGAGCGAGCGGGTCAGGCCGGCCGAGGGCTCGATGACGTAAGGGGTCCAGCGCTCGGAGCGCGTCTGGTCGAAGTAGGACATGTCCTTGCCGGAGTGCTCGGCGTGAGTGGACAGGTCGAAGTCGGTGCGGTTGGCGATGCCCTCGAGCTCGCCCCACTCCGAGCCGGCGAAGCCGAAGCGGTACTCCAGGTCCACGGTGCGCTTGGAGTAGTGGGAGAGCTTCTCGGCGGGGTGCTCGTAGAGGCGCAGGTTGTCCTCACTGATGCCCAGGTCGGTGTACCAGGCCTTGCGGTAGTCGATCCAGTACTGGTGCCACTCCTCGTCGGTGCCCGGCTCGCAGAAGAACTCCAGCTCCATCTGCTCGAACTCGCGGGTGCGGAAGATGAAGTTGCCCGGCGTGATCTCGTTGCGGAAGGACTTGCCCACCTGGCCGATGCCGAAGGGCGGCTTCTTGCGGGCCGCGCTCATGACGTTGGTGAAGTTGATGAAGATGCCCTGGGCGGTCTCGGGGCGCAGGTAGTGCAGGCCGGACTCGTCGTCGACCGGCCCCAGGTAGGTCTTGAGCAGGCCGGAGAACTCGCGCGGCTCGGTCCAGGAGCCCGGCTGGCCGGTGACGGGGTCGGGGACCATGTCGAGGGTGACGGCCTCGGGGTCGAGGCCCTTGCGGGCCGCGTAGTCCTCGACGAGCTGGTCGGCGCGGTACCTCTTGTGGGTGTGCAGGGACTCCACGAGCGGGTCGGTGAAGGCGCCGACGTGGCCGGAGGCGACCCAGGTCTCACGCGGCAGGATGACTGAGGAGTCCAGTCCGACGACGTCGTCGCGCGAGCGGACCATGTACTGCCACCACTGGCGCTTGATGTTCTCCTTGAGCTCGACGCCCAGCGGCCCATAGTCCCAGGCCGAGCGGGTTCCGCCGTAGATCTCGCCGCAGGGGAAGACGAACCCGCGCCGCTTGGCGAGGTTGATGACGGCGTCAAGACGTGAAGGGGTGGATGCCAACGGATGCTCCTTCAGGAGTGGTCGTGGTCCCGCCTGGATGGTGGGGACGAGTGGGAACAGTCTAGGCGGACAGTCGCGGACAGTTGGTGAGGGGCCCGTCGCACCACGCATGCGCGTGTAAGCACCGGGGCACCTCCTGACCGCCGTTCAAACCGGCTCTCAGCAGCGCACACACGGAATCCCTCGGAGTTTGACGCACGGCTGTCAGAGTATGAGAATGATTCGCATGAGTGTTTCACAGGCTCGTTCCCATCATCTCCGTCGCATCGTGGCGCTCGGAGCCACCCTGATGCTGGCTGCCGGCATGAGCGCGTGCAGCGCCCTGAAGAGCGAGAGCTCGTCAAGTGCCTCGGCACCGCACACGATCGCCCCGGGCAAGACCCTGACGGTCTCCACGTCCTTCTACCCGATCCAGTACCTGGCCGAGGCCATTGGCGGCAAGCTCGTCAAGGTCTCCACCGTGACCCCGTCCAACGTCGAGCCGCACGACTTCGAGCTCTCCGGCAAGGAGACCGCCTCGCTGGGCAAGGCCGACCTCATCGCCTACGTTCCCGGCTTCCAGCCCTCCCTGGACAAGGCTGTCAAGGAGATCGGCTCCGGGCCCACCGTGGTGGACCTGAGCAAGCCGGCCAACCTCGTCCACCACGAGGGGGTCGAGGAGGAGCACGAGCACGGCGAGGAGGCCACCGACGGCGCCTCGGCCACGGCGAGTGCCGCCGCCACCGCGCAGGCCAGCGAGGAGGGCCACGACGAGCACAAGGACGAGCACAGCCACGCCGAGGGCGAGGAGGGGCACGACAGCGACCTCGACCCGCACTTCTGGCTCGACCCGGACCGCATGATCAAGGTGGCCGAGACCCTTGAGGCCTCCTTCGCCCAGATCGACCCGGCCAACGCCAACGACTACAAGGCGGGGCTCGACAAGCTCAAGACGGCGCTGACCAACCTGGACAACCAGTACAAGCAGGGCCTGTCCACCTGCCAGCACAAGACCTTCATCACCTCCCACGCCGCCTTCGGCTACATGGCCGAGCGCTACGGCCTGACCCAGGCCTCCATCTCCGGCATCGACCCGGAGGCCGAGCCCAGCCCCGCTGAGATGGCCAACATCAAGTCGGTGGTCGAGAAGACGGGGGTGAAGACCATCTTCACCGAGGAGCTGGTCTCAGACACTCCCGCAAAGGCGATCGCCGCGGAGACCGGGGCGGAGACAAGCGTTCTCAGTCCCCTGGAGTCCAAGCCAGAGAGGGGCGACTACAGCGACGCCATGTCCAGCAACCTGGAGCGGCTCAAGTCCGCCCTGGTGTGCCAGTAGCCTCGGGGCCGGCCCGGTGAGCCCGGGGCCCGAAGCAGATAACGCCCACTCAGATTGGCATGATCGCAACGGTATGACCTCATCATCTCCAACATCATCAGCGTCTGTGACGACGCCGTCCGGCTCACCCCGGGCGGCGTCGTCCGCGCTCGCCATCAAGGTCCGTGAGCTCAGCGTCGTCCTGGGGTCTTCCCTCATCCTGGACGACGTGAGCCTGGCAGTGGGCGGCGGCGAGTCCGTGGCGATCCTGGGCGCCAACGGCTCGGGCAAGTCCACCCTCGTCAAAGCCGTTCTGGGGCTGGTTCCCCTGTCCAGCGGCAGCATCGAGGTACTGGGCACCCCAACCGCGCGCCGCCGCAGGGTCCCCTGGGAGCGCGTCGGGTACGTCCCCCAGCGGATCGGTGCGGGCTCAGGCGTCCCGGCCACGGCCCTGGAGGTGGTGCGCTCCGGGCTCCTGGGACCGCGCAGGCCCTGGGCCGACCGGGGGCGGGGCGCCAAGCGGAAGGCCATGGCCGCGCTCGACGCCGTCGGCCTGGCCCACCGGGCCGCGGACCACGTCCAGGTCTTCTCCGGCGGGCAGGCCCAGCGGGTCCTCATCGCCCGGGCCCTGGTCCGCTCCCCCGAGCTGCTCATCCTCGATGAGCCCCTGGCCGGCATCGACCGTGCCAGCCGTGAGTCCCTGGCCGAGATCCTCCAGGGACTGCGCGCGCAGGGGCTGACCCTGGTGACGGTCCTTCATGAGATGGGTGAGCTCTCCGACGTCGTCCAGCGGGCGATTCTCCTGCAGGACGGCCGGCTCGTCGCCGACGGCCCGGCCTACGAGGTCGCTCATCTGCGTGACAGCGGGGCCGGTGCGCCCCACGGTCCGCGCCGCGCTCGCAGCGGATACGGCGATGACGACCACCACCCTGACGCCGGAGGCCCTCCGGCCCATCACGCCCCCGTCCTCGACCATCGGCTGCCTGAAACGCGCCCCCATTCCGGTAGGAGCACCCGCCCATGATCGAGTTCGTCTCCGACATGCTCGCCAGCCCCCTCATCCAGCGGGCCTTCATCGTGGCGGTCCTGGTGGGGCTGGCCGCCCCGGTGGTGGGCACCTACCTGGTTCAGCGGGGCCTGGCGCTGCTGGGCGACGGGATCGGGCACATCGCCCTGACCGGCATCGCCCTGGGCTGGCTGGCCGGGGCCGCCGCCAACGTCACTCCCCACGACGCCTGGGCCGTGCCCGGGGCGATCATCATCAGCGTGCTGGGCGCCGTGATGATCGAGGTCATCCGCGCCAACGGCCGCACCCGGGGCGACGTGGCCCTGGCGATCCTGTTCTACGGCGGCATCGCCGGGGGCGTCATCCTCATTCGCGTCGCCGGCGGTACGACCACGAATCTCAACTCCTACCTGTTCGGCTCGATCTCCACGGTCTCGGTCTCCGACGCCTGGTTCACCATCGCTCTGGCCACCCTGGTGCTCCTGGTGGGGCTGGGACTGCGCGGCCCGCTGTTCGCGCTGTGCCACGACGAGGAGTTCGCCCACGCCTGCGGGCTGCCCACCAGTGCCCTCAACGTGCTGGTGGCAGTGGTGGCGGCGCTGACGGTCTCAGTGTCCATGCGGGTGGTGGGCGCCCTGCTGGTCTCGGCCGTCATGATCGTGCCGGTGGCCATCGCCCAGCTCGTCTCGCACTCCTTCGCACGCACCATGTACCTGGCGATGGGACTGGGAGTGGTGGCCTGCGTGTCCGGTCTGACGATCACCTACCTGGTGGCGGCCTCTCCCGGTGCCATGATCGTGGTACTCCTAGTAGGGGGCTACGCCGTCGTCGCCCTCCTGTCCGGACTGCTGCAGCTCGTCAGCCACTCCCGACGGCACCGCACCACATCAGGAGGCAGATCATGAGCGCAAGCAGCACGGCGCAGCGTCCCCGCGCCACGCGCCAGCGCGCCGCCGTCGCCGACATCCTCGCCCGCACCGACGAGTTCCGCTCGGCACAGCAGATCCATTCCGCCCTGGAGGCCGAGGGGACCAAGGTGGGTCTGGCCACCGTCTACCGCAACCTGCAGGCCCTGGCGGAGACCGGAGCAGTGGACCAGGTGCGCAGCGCCGAGGGCGAGGTCCTCTACCGGGCCTGCGAGAAGCAGGAGCACCACCACCACATCGTGTGCCGCAGCTGCGGCTACACCGTGGAGGTTGCCGGCGGTGAGCTGGAGAAGTGGATTCAGCGGGTCTCGGCTCAACAGGGCTTCAGCCAGATGGAGCACACGGCGGAGTTCTTCGGCCTGTGTGCCGCCTGCTCGACGCAGGACGCCTCACAGGACTGAACAGATCGGCCCGGTGCCTGAGCCGGGTTTCGCCGTTGCTTGGGTGGTGCCTGGCGTGTACTGCACGAGGGTTGGGAGCTACTGAAAGAGGGCCGGGGGTACTCCACGTAGGCCGGGGGTTCGTGCAGTACGCACAACCGTTGGCCAGTGGATCCCCACCCTCGTGGCGTAGGCCGACTCGGGCCGGAGCCGGTGTCGCACCGACCCCGCGGAGTCGATCCCACTAGCAGCCCAGTGTCCACAGCGCTGACATCAGCGGCTTCGCCGTGGAAGCGGCCAGCGGAAATCGTTGGAATTCTGGGGTTTCTCCTCGAAGTACGACGCCTGAGCAAGGTTGATGTCAGCGTCATGGACACTGGTGCCCCGTCAGGCCTCTTCCATCGCGCCCGCCATCGACTCCAGGCCAACTTGTCCCACCCCGGAATCCCGCAGGAGCGAGCGTCTCAGCAGCCATGACACTCACATGTCTCAGATGTGAGGAGACAAGACAGTTCCCTATTGCCCGTCGTGGTGCGGTTCCTCGTCCGCCTCGTTGTCCTCTAGGACCTCGACACCGGCGGGCTCCTCGTGCAGCACCCTGTCCACGGCGCCGCCGTAGCGGCGCTCGCGCCCGGCGTAGACCTCGCACGCCCTCCACAGCTCGGTGCGGTTGAAGTCGGGCCAGGCCAGGGGTGAGAAGTAGAGCTCGGCGTAGGAGGAGGACCACATGAGGAAGTTGGAGGTGCGCTGCTCGTCGCCGGTGCGGATGAACAGGTCCACGTCCCGCATGGCGGGCGAGTAGAGGTAACGCTGGATGGTCTTCTCGTTGATGGAGGATGCCTTGAGCCGGCCGGTGGCGACGTCCTCGGCGATGGCTCGGGTGGCGTCGGCGATCTCGGCCCGCCCGCCGTAGTTGATGCACAGGTTGAGGACCAGGCCCGTGTTGTTGGCGGTGATGCGCTCAGCCTCCCGCAGCTCATGCAGGACGGACTTCCACAGGCGCGGGGTGCGCCCGATCCAGCGCAGCCTGACGTTCCAGGAGTTGAGGACATCGCGCTGGACACGCAGGACCTTACGGGCGAAGCCCATGATGAAGCGGACCTCGCCGGGCGAGCGCCGCCAGTTCTCGGTGGAGAAGGCGTAGACGCTCAGCTCTTTCACACCGATCTCGATGGCGCCGGCGGCGACGTCGAGCATATTGGCCTCCCCCACCCGGTGGCCCTCGGTGCGGGGCAGGCCACGGGCGTTGGCCCAGCGCCCGTTGCCGTCCATGACAACAGCGACGTGCTGGGGCAGGGAGGCGGCCGGCAGCACGGGCGGGGTCAGGCCGGGCCGGTGCAGGGGCGGGGCGGCCTCGACCGTCATGTCTCTGGTGACGTCTGTCATGGTTATGCCCTTTCCACCAGTGCGAGGGAGCGCAGGCGCCGCTCCAGGTACCAGGTCGTGTAGGCCGAGACGAGCCCGGAGGCCTGCGAGCGCTCGCGCTGGCCGGAGGCGTCGGCCACGGCCCAGTCGCCGGTGAGCAGGGCCCCCAGGAGCACCATCGTGGCCGGCTCGACCTCGACGGCGCCGGCCGAGCGGCAGGACTCGCACACCGCGCCGCCGGCCTGCACATGGAAAGCCCGGTGCGGTCCGAGTGCACCGCACCGGGCGCAGTCGTAGCACGAGGGCGCCCAGCCCCCCAGGGCCAGGGCCCGCAGCAGGTAGGAGTCCAGGATGAGTCCGGGGGCGTGGCGCCGGTGGGACATGGCGGCCAGGGCCCCGGCCAGCAGCAGGTACTGCTGGGGGCTGGCCTCGGTGCCCAGGTCTCCGTCGTCGGCACTGAGGCGCTCGGCGGTCTCCACCATGGTCGAGGCGCAGGTGAACATGGCGTAGTCGGCGCTCATGGCCCGACCGAAGGGGTCGATGATCTCGGCCTGGGTGACGACGTCGAGGCTGCGCCCGGCGTGGAGCTGGACATCGGTCATGGAGAAGGGCTCCAGGCGGGCGCCGAAGCGGGAGGTGGTGCGGCGCACCCCCTTTGCCACGGCGCGCACCTGGCCGTGGTGGCGGGTGAGCATCACGATGATGCGGTCGGCCTCGCCCAGCTTGTAGGTGCGCAGGATGATCGCCTCATCCCGGTACAGCCTGCTCGTCACGGGCGCAGTCTCTCACGCCCTCTCAGCGCAGGGCGCGATTGAGGGCGGAGATGACGGCCTTGAAGGAGGAGGTGGTGATGGAGGGGTCGATGCCAACGCCCCACAGGATCTGGCCGTCGATCTCGCACTCGACGTAGCTGGCGGCCTTCGCGTCGTGTCCCTCGCTCAGGGCGTGCTCGGCGTAGTCGAGGATCCGCACGCTCAGGCCTGTGCTCTCCAGGGCGGTGACGAAGGCGTCCAGGGGGCCGTTGCCGGCGGCGGTCAGGTGCTTCTCCTGGCCGCCGTCGATCAGGGTGACGGTGAGGGTGGAGTCCTTGTCGTCACCGGTGGAGGTCAGGGTGGCCCCGCGCAGCTCGAAGCGGCCCCAGCGGCTGAGCTCGGCCTCGGGGGCGGCCGCGGCGGGCAGGTACTCGTCGGCGAAGATCGACCACAGGCGGGCGCCGTCGACCTCACCGCCGTAGGTGTCGGTGTGGCGCTGGACGATGTGGGAGAACTCGATCTGGAGGCGGCGCGGCAGCTCGAGCTTGCGGGTGGTGCCCAGCAGGTAGGCGACCCCGCCCTTGCCGGACTGGGAGTTGACGCGTACGACGGCCTCGTAGGAGCGGCCCACGTCGTGGGGGTCGATGGGCAGGTAGGGCATGGCCCAGGGGACGGCGATCTCGGCCTCGGCGTCGGAGAGCCCCTCGGCCTTCTTGGCGTTGACCTGCGTGGTGCGCGCGGCGAAGCCCTTCTTGATGGCGTCCTGGTGGGAGCCGGAGAAGGAGGTGTAGACGAGCTCGCCGGCGTAGGGGGTGCGCGGGGGCACGTCCATGCCGGTGGCCCGCTCGACGATGCGGCGGACCTCGTCGATGTCGGACAGGTCGAGCATGGGGTCGACGCCCTGGCTGAAGAGGTTGAGGGCCAGGGTCACCAGGTCCACGTTGCCGGTGCGCTCGCCGTGGCCGAACAGGCAGCCCTCGACGCGGTCGGCGCCGGCCATGAGGCCGAGCTCGGCAGTGGCCACGCCCGAGCCGCGGTCATTGTGGTTGTGCAGTGACAGGCACACCGAGTCGCGATGAGACAGGTGTCGGCTCATCCACTCGATCTGGTCGGCGTAGACGTTGGGGGTGGCGCGCTCGACGGTGGCGGGCAGGTTGAGGATGATCTCGCGGTCCCCCTCGGGCTGCCAGACGTCCATGACGGCCTCGCAGACCTCGAGGCTGTAGTCGAGCTCGGTGTCCACGAAGATCTCCGGGGAGTACTCGTAGCCGAAGATCGTGTCCTCATCCAGGACCTTCTCGGCGCGGGCCATGATCTGGCGGGTGCCGTCGACGGCGAGCTCGCGGACCTGGTCGCGGTCCATACGGAAGACGACGTCACGGAAGATGGGTGACAGGGCGTTGTAGAGGTGGACGGTGGCCCGCGGGATGCCGACGCAGGCGTCCAGGGTGCGGTCGATGAGGTCGCCGCGCGACTGGGTGAGTACCGAGATGGTGACGTCCTCGGGGATCGCACCGTCGTCCACCAGGGAGCGCACGAAGTCGAAGTCGGTCTGAGAGGCGGCCGGGAAGCCAATCTCGATCTCCTTGAAGCCCATGGTCACAAGCAGGTCGAAGACGGCGCGCTTGGCCTGGGGCCCCATGGGCTCGATGAGGGACTGGTTGCCGTCGCGCAGGTCGGTGCTCAGCCAACGGGGGGCGGTGGTGATGCGCTTGTCCGGCCAGGTGCGGTCGGGCAGATCGATGGTGGCGACGTCGAGGAAGGGCCGGTACTTGGCAAACGGCATACCGGAGGGCTGCTGGGGGGCGGGGCGGGCGTTACGCATCGGGGTTCTCCTGGGATCAGGTGCTTCGTGGTTCCGACGGCGGTTCCCGGAAGACTCGTCTGACTCCTGAGGAACGCGGCCGCGAACGTGGCCGAGCAGAACGAGCCAGCCGCGGTCGGGGTGCCGGCCTGTCAGGCCCCGCCGCGGCGACTAAGCAGGAGGCTCACCTGGTGGCCTGGAGTCGCTCGCACGACGTAGACCCTACCCCGATGACACCCCGTCGTCAGGTAGGACGGCCGCACGGGACCGCAGTGTGAGACGGAGGCCGAAGGAGCTCCACCGCAGGCCACACTCTCAATCCGACGAACACCAACGTCATGATGTAGTATCTCTACTATATTCAGTTACGCCTCTACTCAGGAGGATTTGTGCGATGGCTCCAGTCATCACCACGGAGAACCTCGAGTTCTCCTACGGGGACACCCCGGTGCTGCGTGGCATCGACCTGTCGGTCGAGGCCGGAGAGGTCGTCTGCCTGCTCGGCCCCAACGGCGTGGGCAAGACGACGCTCGTGGAGAACCTGCTGGGTTCACTGATGCCGACCAGCGGCAGGGTGCGCGTGCTCGGCACCGATCCGCGCCGGGCGGGCGCCGACTTCTGGGCGCGGATCGGACTGGTGCAGCAGAGCTGGACTGATCACGCCAAGTGGCGGGTGAGGGACCAGCTGGAGTGGATCCGCTCGGTCCAGCTGACGGCGACAAGCCGGGTGAGCAGTGTCGACGAGGTGCTCGACGCCGTCGGGCTCAGCGAGAAGGCCGGCTCCCGGCTGTCACGGCTCTCCGGCGGGCAGCGACGCACCATTGACTTCGCGGCCGCGCTCATGGCCTCACCCGAGATCCTCATCCTGGACGAGCCGACGACCGGACTGGACCCGGTCTCGAAGGCGCGCCTGCACGATCTCATCCTGGCCCGGGTCGACGATGACGCCACCATCATCATGACCACCCATGACCTGGCCGAGGCCGAGCACCTGGCCTCTCGGGTGCTCATCATGAACGAGGGGCGGATCCTTGCCGACGGCACGGTCACGGCGCTGCGCGAGCGTCTCGATCGCGGCGCCGAGATCACCTGGGTCCAGGACGGCGCTCACCATGTCCACACCACCCACCGCCCCGAGTGCTTTGTCAAGGGGCTCGACCTCGACACCATTACCGGGCTGACCATCACCCGTCCCACCCTGGAGGAGACCTACCTCTCCCTCGTCAGCAAGGAGGCCCGAGCATGAGCATTCACACCGTCCTGGCAGTTCTGCGCGCAGCCTCCCGACAGGCGGCCACCGATCTTCGAGCAGGTATTGTCGGAATGAGCGTCGCGCTGCTGGCATCCTTAAGCGCCATCGTGGTCGTCGGCAGGAACACCCAGGTGAACGCCGAGGCCCACGCAACCTTCGGCCCCATGTTCCTCGCCAGCAGCATCGGCACGATCAGCTGCTTCATCACCCTCCAGATCGCCAGCGAGACCTACATCGACCGTATCGGCGGCGCCCTGCTGCGGGTGCGCATCCTGCCCCACGGCCCGCTTGCGTGGGCGATCGGAAAGACGATGTCCTCGATCATTCAGACCCTGGTCTTCCAGGGTGCCATTCTTCTCGGGGGAGCCCTGTTCGTTGAGGCGCTGCCCGTGAGTACGTCCCAGGTGCTGGCCTGCCTGCCACTCATAGCGCTGTCGGCTGTTGCGACGGTCCCGCTGGGCTTCCTCGTGGGCACCTTCGTTCGCGGCGCCTACAGCTTCATGGCCTCCTACCTGCCCATCTTCGCCCTCGTCGGAACGAGTGGTTTCTTCATGCCCATGGACCGCCTCCCGTCCTGGGTGCAGGCGGTTCAGCTGGTACTACCCACCTACTGGTCGGGGCACTTGACCCGCTGGGTGCTGGTGGGTGACCCCTCGTGGGAGGTGGGCCGAGCCTTCTCCCCGGCGCTTGCCGTCGGGGTCCTGGTGGCATGGACAGTTCTCGGCTTCGCGGGGGCCTCGTTCATCGTGCGACACAGCTTCCGCAAGGAGACGATCGGTAGTCTGGCGCGCGTGCAGTCCACCATTCGCTCCCAGTCCGGTCTGTGACCATGTCCGACGACATCGTCCACAACCGGATCGCGGTCCTGCGCGCCGACCGCAGGGTGAGCCGCCGAGAGCTCGCCGAGGCGCTAGGAGTCCATTACCAGACGGTGGGCTACCTCGAGCGCGGGGAGTACGCCCCCTCACTGCACCTGGCCCTGCGCATCGCCCGCTACTTCGACGTGCCCGTGGAGTCGGTCTTCTCCCTCGAGGAGTTCCCCCGTCTGACGTAAAACGCTGCCACTCATCGTAGTCGGGTGGTGCCCTCCGTCTGGGGAGGGCACCACCCGACTACTCGGTTCGGCGACGTGTCCGAGGTCCGGCGCCGACCGGCCTACAGGAGGCCCTCGGCCAGGTCCAGCGGGGTGCCGAAGCGGTGGTTGGTGATGGCCACAGCCTGCTCGCGCAGGAAGGGCAGCAGCTCGGAGTGCGGGCAGGCCGTCACGGCCCCGGTGTACAGGGCGATGTCGGGGCTCCCGCCGGTCACCCGGCTGGCCTGGCTCCAGCGGGCGGCCGAGGTCTCCTCACGTGGGCCGAGGATACGCACACGCGTTCCCAGCCCGCCGGAGGCGGAGAGCTCAGCCAGGCGGGCGTCCCAGGTGTCCTGGTCCTCGACCGTCACCTGGACGCCTGCTGCCAGCAGCGCGTTCTGCAACGGCTGGGGCAGACGGTCGGCCACCGACAGGCTGATGAACCCTCCGGCGCGCACGCCGGCCGCCATGACGCGCACGACGTCGGCCGGCTCGGTTCCAGACCCGGCGCGCACGACGACGTCAGTGGGTCGGTAGCGCAGGACGTTGCGCTCGCAGGCCAGTGCCGTGACATCGCGGTTGGCGCCGTAGGCGCTCCTCCAGGCCGAGGCGTCGGCCACCAGGGCGCGGCGCAGCCCGGCCAGGTCGTCCTCGCCCAGCTGACCGCTGACGGCGTCGCACAGGCTCGCCACGCGCGGGTCCAGCGCCGCAGTGCCCTGGCCCGCAGACTCCTTCACGTACTGGCCGTCTGCGGGCTCGATGTCCCCCAGTCCCAGCAGGTAGGAGGGACCGCCGGCCTTCGTCGTCGAGCCGATGACCGAGCGCTTCCAGCCGCCGAAGGGCTGGCGGCGCACGATGGCCCCGGTGATGCCGCGGTTGACGTAGATGTTGCCGGCCTGGATCGAGTCGAGCCAGACGGCCAGCTCGGCCGCGTCGAGGGTCTGGAGCCCGGAGGTGAGCCCGTAGTCGACCGCGTTGACCGCATCGATGGCCTCCTCGAGCGTGTCGACCCGCATGACGCCGATGACGGGTGCGAAGTACTCGGTGAGGTGGAACTCGCTGCCGGGTACGACCCCGGCTCGGATACCCGGGGTCCACAGGCCATCACCGAGGTAGCGGGGCTTGAGGACCCAGTGCTCACCGCCCCCCAGGGTGGTCAGGCCGCGCACGGCCTTCTCGTCGTCGGGCACGACGACGGGCCCCATCTGGGAGTCCAGCGACAGCGGCAGCCTGACCCTCAGGGAGGCGGTTGCGTCCACGAGCTGGCGGGCGATGCGCTCGGAGGTGCCGGCCGAGGAGACCAGGACCAGCAGGGAGGAGGCCGAGCACTTCTGGCCGGCGTGGGCGAAGGCCGAGTAGACGGCGTCGCGCACGGCGATGTCGGGGTCGGCCGAGGGGGTGACGATGATGGCGTTCTTGCCGCTGGTCTCCCCCAGCAGGTGCATGTCCGGCTTCCAGGAGCGGAAGAGGCGGGCTGTGTCGTAGGAGCCGGTGAGGACCACGCGGTCGACGTCCTTGTGGGTCACCAGGTGGCGTGAGACGTCGCCGTCCTCCAGCGGGGCGAGCACCACGAGGTCCTCGGGGATCCCGGCGTCGTGGAAGGCGCGCACGAGCTCGGCCGA
The DNA here is from genome assembly GCF_001937665.1 of Actinomyces oris. Taxonomy (GTDB): domain Bacteria; phylum Actinomycetota; class Actinomycetes; order Actinomycetales; family Actinomycetaceae; genus Actinomyces; species Actinomyces stomatis. Next base: position 45,124 of record NZ_MSKL01000005.1, read on the forward strand.
GCAGCGTCGGGCCGGCGGGGCGGGCTTGAGGATGACGGCGCTGCCGGCCGCCAGGGCCGCGGCCACTCCCCCGGTGGGGATGGCCACCGGGAAGTTCCAGGGGGAGGCGACCACGGTGACGTCCACCGGGGCGAAGCGGGCCCCGACCATGTACTCGGGGTCGTGCAGGAGCAGCGAGGCCTCGGCGTAGTGGTGGCAGAAGTCGATGGCTTCGCTGACCTCGGGGTCGGACTGGTCGATGGTCTTGCCGGCCTCGGAGCCGGCGACCTCGATGAGCTCGGCGCGCCGGGCGGCCAGCACGTCACCGACGCGGTGCAAGGCGGCGGCCCGCTCTTCCGGGTCCAGGGACTGCCAGACGCCGGCAGCCTCGGCCGTCGCGGCCACGAGGGAGTCCACCTCGGCGTTCGTGGCCAGGCGGGCGGCACCTGCCTCCACCTCGGCCACGCCCCGCGTGGAGCCCGGGATGGCGGCGGCGATGTCCCGGGCCCACTGGCGGTTGGCGGCCAGGGCCGGGTCGGAGTCGGGCTCGGAGACGAAGGGCCTCCTGGCGCGCTCGGCAACCGTCCCGGTCTCCTGAGGAATGCCAGCCTCCCGCTCGGCGAGCCGGTTCTGGGTGCGGTTGGGCACCGGCACCGGGGCGTCCGGGTCGAGGTCTGACAGGGCCGCCAGGAAGCGGTCGCGCTCGCGGGCGAAGATCTGCTCGTTGCTGGCCAGGTCGAAGACACCGGACATGAAGTTCTCCGGCGCCGCGTTCTCCTCCAGGCGGCGCACCAGGTAGGAGATGGCGACGTCGAACTCGTGAGGGTTGACGACGGGCACATACAGCAGGAGGTGGCCGGTCTCGCGGCGGACGACCTCCTGGATGCCGGTGGCCATGCCGGAGAGCATCTCGAACTCGACGCTGTCCTCGACGCCGCGTGCGGCGCGCAGCTCGAAGGCGAAGGCGATGTCGAAGAGGTTCTGGCCGGCTACGCCCAGGCGGATGTTGCGGGTGCGCTCGGGCGTCATCGCCCAGGAGAGCATGCGCTTGTAGTTGGTGTCGGTGGCCTGCTTGGAGGGCCAGGTGGTCAGCTCCCAGCCGTGGATCTCGGCGTCGACCTTCTCCATGGACAGGTTGGCGCCCTTGACGATGCGGACCTTGACTCGTGAGCCGCCGGAGGCGACACGCTTGGCGGCCCACTCCTGGAGGCGCTGCATGGCGCCCAGGGAGTCGGGCAGGTAGGCCTGCAGGACGATGCCGGCCTCGTAGCCGCGCATGTCCTCCTGGTCGAGGATCGCGGTGAAGACCGCGATGGTCAGGTCGAGGTCCTTGTAGTCCTCCATGTCCAGGTTGAGGAAGGCGCCGTGGTCGCGGGCCAGGCGGTAGAGGGGCAGGAGGGCCTGGACGCCGTGGGCGACGACCTCCTCGAAGCCCCAGGGGTTGTGGGGGCCGGTGACGGCGGAGACCTTGACCGAGACGTAGTCGACGTCCTCGCGGGTGACAAGGCGGGAGACCTCGGCCAGGCGGCGGGCCGCCTCCTTCTCCCCCAGGACGGCCTCGCCCAGGAGGTTGACGTTGAGGCGGTTGCCGCCCTTGCGCAGGCGGGCGAGGGCGGGTCCGAGGCCCTTGTCGGTGGCATCGACGACGAGGTCACCGACGATCTCCCGGAAGACCCGCCGGGCGACGGCGGTGACGGTGCGCGGGGCGAGGCGGGAGGCGGCCGAGCCCAGGCCCATGGCTCCGGCCAGGGCGTGCGGCAGGAAGTCGGTACGCCCTGCGGACAGGCGCTTGAGGGCTGTGCTGGCGACGTCGAGGTCGGTGGGACGCACGACGTCGTCGACGAAGCGAGTGGTGAATGTCAGGCCCTCAGGGTCGGAGAGGATGCCGGAGAGAAGCTTGGCCGAGCGCGGTACCGGCTCGGAGGCCGACTCGTCAGCCCACCGGCGTGCTCGGGCGACGGCTCTCTCACCCAGCGCCCACAGGTCGTCGGGGCAGCGGCGCCCTGCGCTACCTGCGTCGGTACGGGGCTGACTGGGAACGGCGTTGTTCGTCATGCGTTTGGTCTCCAGGTCGATGTGGTATTGGACCTTCCAAGTGTGCGTGACAGCACCCCTTGTGCGCGACTGATTCGGATGTCGAGTCGCCTGGTGTCGCACGTTCCCGTCCCAGATACCGTCCGCACCACTCCGCTCGCAGCGCGGAGGGGTTCAGAAACCGAGGCGGGCCAGGGCCTTGGGGTCGGACTGCCAGTCCTTGGCGGTGCGTACGTGCAGGTCGAGGTAAACCTTGCGCCCCAGCAGCTCCTCGATGCCCTTACGGGCGGTGACGCCCACCTCCTTGAGGCGCCGTCCTCCCTTGCCGATGATGATGGCCTTCTGGGAGTCGCGCTCGACGACGAGGCTCACGCGCACCTGGAGACGACCTCCGGCGCCCTTGATGCGGCCGACCTCACGCTCGTCGTCGGGGTCGGCGATCTCGTCGACGACGACGGCCAGGGAGTGGGGCAGCTCGTCGCGCACGCCCTCCAGGGCGGCCTCGCGCACGAGCTCGGCGATCATGACCTGCTGAGGCTCGTCGGTGATCTCCCCGGTGGGGTAGAGCGGCGGAGACAGGGGCATGTGCCCCAGCAGGACCTCCTCGAGGACGTCGATCTGCTCGTTGCGCTGGGCTGAGACCGGGACGATGTCGGCCCAGTCCCCCAGCTCGCTGACGGCCAGGAGCTGGACGGCCAGGGCCTCGCGGGTGACGGTGTCGGCCTTGGTGACCACGGCGACCACAGGGGTGCGCAGCTCGGCGAGGTCACGGGTGATGAAGCGGTCGCCGGGGCCGATCTTCTCGTTGGCGGGGATGCAGAAGACGACGACGTCGACATCGGTGAGGGTCTCGCGCACCAGGTCGTTGAGGCGCTTGCCCAACAGGGTGCGGGGGCGGTGGAGGCCGGGAGTGTCGACCAGGACGATCTGCGCATTCTCCTTATGGATGACGCCGCGCACGTTGTGGCGGGTGGTCTGTGGGCGCCCGGAGGTGATGGCGATCTTGGCGCCGACCATGGCGTTGGTGAGGGTGGACTTGCCGGCGTTGGGGCGGCCCACGATGCAGGCGAAACCGGCGCGGAAGTCCTCGGGGAAGTCGGGGACGACGATCTCGACGCGGGTCGAGTCGGCAGTGTCAGCGGGCTCGTCCTCATCCGCGTCGTCGTCCTCGTCCAGGATCGGGAAGCCGTCTGCGTCCAGCCCGATGGCGGCACCGGAGCCATCGGAGCTGTCAGCCTCGTCTCCGGTCTCGTCCTCGCCGTCTTCCTCATCGTCAGGATCGGTCAGCGGGTTGGGTCCGTCCATGAGCTCGGCGTCGGTAGGGAAGCGGAAGCCGGCCGGGGCGGGGCCGGGCGCCGGCATCTCGAGGGGCTCGGACAGGAGCTCCTCGGTGGCCTCCTCGGGGGGCTGGGGCTGGTCGTCGCGGGCTGCGGAGGCGGTCTGGTCGGCGGTGTCAGTCATCGGTGTCCTCTTCGGGGGCGGTGGTGCGGGAGGCGAGAATGGTGGAGACCTGGCGGCGGCGGCCGGTGGCCTCCTCGGCCTGGAGGTGGACGCCCTGGGTGTCTCCGGCGGCTCCGGGCAGGGGGACGCGGCCGATGGCCTTGGTGAGCAGGCCGCCGACGGTGTCGACGTCGTCGTCGTCGATCTCGAGGTCGAAGAGCTCTCCGAGCTCGTCCAGGGCGAGTCGGGCGGGGACGCGGTAGGTGCCGGGGGCGACTTCGACGACCTCGGGCAGCTCGGGGTCGTGCTCGTCGGTGAGCTCGCCGACGACCTCCTCCAGGAGGTCCTCCATGGTGACCAGGCCAGCGGTGCCGCCGTACTCGTCGACGGCCAGAGCCATGTGGAAGCGACCGGTCTGCATCTCGCGCAGGAGGTCGTCGGCGGGCTTCGTCTCGGGGACGTACTCGGCCTCCCGAACGAATCCGGCCACGGCCAGCTCCTCGTGCTCGGGGTGGGCAGCCAGGCGGCGCAGGACGTCCTTGAGGTAGAGGATGCCGCGCACGTCGTCGGCGTCCTCCCCGATGACGGGCACACGGGAGTAGCCGGAGCGGATGAACAGGCGCATGGCGGCGGAGGCGGGCTTGTGGGCGTCGATGGTGACCATGTCGGTGCGTGGGACCATGACCTCGCGCACGAGGGTCTGGCCGAGCTCGACGACCGAGCGCATCATCTCGCGGTCCTCGTCCTCGATGGTGTCGGTCTCGCCGATCTCGTCGATCATCTCGCGCAGGTCCTCGTTGACGGCCTCGCGGGTCTCGGCGTCGGTGGGGGCAGCCTCGGAGCGGCGGGTGCGCGAGAGGAGGCGGCGCTGCGGGGCGCCCAGGACGTCGACCCAGGTGAGCAGGCCGCCCAGGGCCAGGAGGGTGCCGGCGGGGTTGCGTCGGCCGTAGGTGCGCGGAGAGAAGCCGACGACGACTCCCAGCAGGATGATGTTGGCCAGCAGGGCCAGGGCCAGGACCTGCCACCAGGCGCGCACGAGCCCGGAGGCGGCCAGGGTGATGAGGACGGCGGCCAGCATGTCGACGGCGACGCGGGCGACGCTGAGGGCGCCCAGGACGCGGGGGCGGTGCTCGGCCAGGCGGCGGACCCGGGCGGCGCCGCGGCGGCCCTCCTCGATGAGGTCGTCGGCGGCGGCGCGGGTGAAGCGCAGCAGGGCGGACTCTCCGGCCGAGAGCAGGGCGCCCAGAGCCAGGACGATGACCGCGCAGGCGATGAGCGCGGCGGTGGGGATACCGGTCACGCGGGTCTCACTTGCCGCGCTCGGCCAGGAAGGTCAGCAGGAGGCGGCGCTGGAGGTCGAACATCTCCTTCTTCTCCTCGGGCTCGGCGTGGTCGTAGCCCAGGAGGTGGAGGATGCCGTGGACGGTGAGCAGGAGCATCTCCTCGACCGCCGAGTGCCCGGCGGCCAGGGCCTGCTTGGCGGCGACCTGAGGACACAGGACGATGTCGCCCAGGGTCCCGGCGGGGGTGGGCGAGTCGGCCGAGCCGGGGCGCAGCTCGTCCATGGGGAAGCTCATGACGTCGGTGGGGCCGGGCAGGTCGAGCCAGCGCACGTGGAGCTCTTCCATGGGCTCGGGGTCGATGAACATGATGTTGAGCTCGGCGGCGGGGCTGACGTGCATGGCGGTCAGGACGTGGTCGGCGAGGTCCGCGAACTCGGCGGCGTCGATGACGGTGGTGGTCTCGTTGATGACCTCAGTGGTCATGCGGGTTCCTCTCCGAGTAAGGCCGGGCGGGGCGGTTGCTGCTCCCCCGACGGTACTGGCTGTTGCGGCCGCTACGGCCAGGCGGTCCGGCGGGTCGGGCGGCGGCATCCTGGGCGGCGACCTCGGCGTCGTGGCGGGCGTAGGCCTCGATGATGCGGCCCACGAGGCGGTGGCGCACGACGTCGGCCGATCCGAGCTCGCAGAAGCTGATGCCCTCGACACCGGCGAGGATCCTGCGCACGACGATGAGGCCGGACTCGCGTCCGCCGGGCAGATCGACCTGGGAGATGTCTCCGGTGACAACCATGCGCGAGCCGAAGCCGAGGCGGGTGAGGAACATCTTCATCTGCTCGGGGCTGGTGTTCTGGGCCTCGTCGAGGATGACGAAGGCGTCGTTGAGGGTGCGTCCGCGCATGTAGGCCAGGGGCGCGACCTCGATGGTGCCGGCGGCCATGAGGCGGGGCAGGGCCTCGGGCTCGAGCATGTCGTGGAGGGCGTCGTAGAGGGGGCGCAGGTAGGGGTCGATCTTGTCGGTGAGGCTGCCGGGCAGGAAGCCGAGGTTCTCGCCGGCCTCGACGGCGGGGCGGGTGAGAATGATGCGTGAGACGCGCTTGCGGGCCAGGGCGTCGACGGCCTTGGCCATGGCCAGGTAGGTCTTGCCGGTGCCGGCGGGGCCGATGCCGAAGGTGATGGTGGATTCCTCGATGGCGTCGGTGTAGGCCTTCTGGCCGAGGGACTTGGGGCGGATGGTGCGGCCGTGGGAGGTGAGGATGTCGTCGGTGAGGACCTCGGTGGGGCGGGTGGAGGTCTCCAGCAGGCCGACGGCGCGTTCGACGGCGTCCGCGGTCAGGGGCGTGCCGGTGCGGGCGACGTCGATGAGCTCGGAGAGCAGGACGACGACGGTGTCGACGCGGGCAGCGGGGCCGGAGACGGTGACGGCGGTGCCGCGCACGTGGATGTCGACGTCGGTGAAGCCCTTCTCGATGGCGCGCAGGACCTCGTCCCGGGCGCCCAGGAGGGTCACCGGGGCGACGTCCTCGGGCAGAGTGAGGGTGCGGACGACCGTGGCGTCGGGAGTGGTGGACTCCGGATGAGTGGTGGCCGAGTTGACTGATGAGACGGTCGGGGCTGTGGAACCTGCCGGGATTGAGGAGTTGGCGGTTGAGGAGGTCATCGCCGGCGAATCGGCTGCAGCGGTGGGCGGTGTCGTCATCACTGTCGATCCTAGATGATTGGCCCGAAAGACGCCGAGGGCACGGCACCCTGGGCCGGGGCGTACACCGCCGTCGAATCATCGCCCCGTTGGCTGTCATGTGACCAGGTACCTTGGGAGGACATCGACGCCGCCCTTGGTCGCCACCGCCGAATGGGCCCACTAATGCGGGCACCATCCGGCCCCACTCCACCATCGGCATGCGTACCCCCGCCGAGCACGAAGCCACCTGGACCCCAGACACCGACGACGTCGGCCAGCAGACCATCAGCCAGCCCCAGTCGGAAACCACCGGCGCCAGATAGACCAGCCTCCACAAAACCTACGGCTTGACACCTTGGTCAGGTCATGGCGCGCACCCCGCTGAACTCTGGGACCGGCCACGCTCCTAAGAACCTTGCCAAGGTGCCGGTGGGTCAGGGCGACCGTGGTGGAAGATGACATCGGCGGCGTGACCTCCGCGACCTCGTTGGCGACGGAATTAAGTAGAAGCCTTCATCATCACCGTGCGAGTCACGCCGCACCTGCACCAACACGTCGGAACCACTAGAGATCAAACAACCACCCGACGACCTTGCCGACCCCTGTCATGCCCTCCGCGGTCCGCAAGATTCGCGGGCAGTCCTACGCCAGGCACCGAGCCTCGTAGACGGGCATCTTTCACGAGTCTCACCGGAGGCTTGACCAACGATCGACCGAGTGATATAAATAACGCCGCGACGCTACCTGGATTCACATTCTTACGGAACGACCACACCCTCATCTGCGTATGTCACTGCGCCATCAAGTTCTGTCAGGCTCTATAAATCTGGATTTCTCATCAGGAAATAATTCATAGAACACCCCCTCCTCCCTGACACCTCAGAACTCTCCTGAATTCATAGCACCGCGAGACATACACATCATCCCACTCCGTTTCATCTGAACACACTGCATCCAGCACCTCTCCACGGCGTCCACAGGAGGCACGCTTAGCTGTCACCTTCGACGATATGCCTGCATCCAGGTCAAGAATGGAGGATAAAGTGACACACTCCGACAGGGTGTTTATGGTGCCCACCCACAGACCAATCGAGCGCGCCGCCTTGGAGCGTCACGTAGCGGAGATCGAACACGCGCGACACACGCTCGGCGAACGAATTCCTTTAGTCATCGTTGAGAACCGGTCAGATAACCGGCACCTCATTTCTGAGGTGGCGGCCGAGCACCCCCAACTTAACATATATCGACTGGATGACTCCGACATTGCCGAGTTTCAGGAGGCGCTGAAGCGTCATCTGCCCCCACCCTCCAGGGCTGCCCTGGACAGCATTTCTGACACCGGAGTGCTCAACTATGGCAACGTTTTTAACCGGCTGTACCTGGTGGCCTCCGCAATGGGAGCTCGGCATCTACACCGGCGCGACTCCGACACCTATGCCCAGGAGAACGAAGGACGGCTAATTCCTCCACTTGAACTGGAAATGTCCTTTCTGGGCGAAGTTGACACGGAGGGCATGACGTGTTTTATGGTAGGCGGCGGCTACACAGGCAAGTGGAGCATCGATATCGATCACCTCATACACCAGCCCAACCGCGAGCCGGCATATCGATTTTTCCGTACACTCAGCATCGAACCTGAAGACTTTAGCCTTGTTCTCGAAGAACATATCCAAGGTAATGCCAGTGAATATATCGAGGATCGACTGGAGTTCAACTCGAAAAAGGAACCGGACTGCGGAAACGTGGCCCTGTACGACCTCTTCAGATACATTCCCTGCTCGCCCGTCGACTATGCTCTCGGATCCGACTACTTCACGATTGCAAACATTATCGAGCTCGGTTTGGGACGCGTCTACCACAACCGTTCCGCCGTACATATGCACACCGACACGAGATACAGTGACGAAACGAAGCTCTACTCCTACTGGCGGGGCGTAGCAACCCTCATTGTTTACCAGCACTTCTACAGAAATTTTTACAAGACCCTAAAGTCGATCGATAATCCGACCACGGAACGTGACAAAAGCATCATAGCCTGGAGGCTTGCTCGCCACCTGGAAGAGTTTCTAGAAGTCCACCTTAAGAATACGGCAGGACTTGATCTGCTCCTTCAAGACTTTACACAACTCATCCACATGAAGGAGGACGTGGCCGTCAGTCGGGCGATCGATTCCCTCCAGTCCGAATTACCGGTTATCAAGCGGTCAGTCACCGATGCGTTGCCCTCGCACGTGCAGCTGCTGCGCGAGTGGCACACCATCACGGCGGCTGCGACAAAACTGAGCTGCTCCGATCCGAGTTGGCAAGAATCCTGGCTGGTCGGCAAGCATGCGAACTGAAACGACCTTCCTTGACCAGGTTCACAAGGCTCTGAGCGGAAGACACCGCGGCCTCGACACGGTGGAGTCGGTGCCAGCCTGTTGGTTCGCACCTCACGACGGGACAGGGGTGCGCGAGGTCAGTGTGCTCGATGCCCTGGAGCGAGCCGTTATCTCGATCCTCCGTAGCAAGCCACAGGCACCCAACGCCGGTCAAGCCGTGTACAACATCTTCATACGGCACTTCTCCGCACTCGAGGGGGTCCACCCAACCAGGACCAGGGGCGGGGATCCTTACACGCCGATCACACGCGGAACGTACCTGCGCACGATCCTCCTGCTCCCGTACCTGAAGGATCTCGGAGTGACTCATCTCCACATCCTCCCGGTCTTCGAGATGAGTGAAGCGAAAGCGAAAGGGACCGTGGGCTCACCCTACGCTATTACCACTCCTCGCCGCCTCGACAATACGGTTGTCGAGGCGGGCCTCGGCCTTTCTGCGAAAGTGCAGTATGGTGCTCTGGTCGAGGCAGCCCATCGGTTTGGCATGAAGGTCATCCAAGAAATCCCGCTCCGCGCCCTAGCTCCCGACTCAGACTACCTGTCTGATCATCCGGAATGGGTGTACTGGATTCGACGAAGTAAGTTCACCGAGTTCCGCAAGCCCTCATTCACAGCCGATCAGTACGCGCGCATCGCGACCGCAATCGAGACAGGGCGGCTTCACGACCTCCCCACAGCAGAGTCAGTTTTCAGGAACCTGATCCAACCTACTCCAGATCCGTCGGAGGTCAGGCTCTCCACCACGGGCTACTCCTCCGGTGGAGAGGATCCCGTAGTACCTGCTCCCGCATTCAGCGACTGGCCCTTCGATGATCACAACCAGCCATGGACCGACATCACCTACTTGCGGCTGTTCACCAACCCCGAATTCGACTACCCTGCCTACAACACGCTACGCTATTTCACGCCGCAAGCTGTCGACGACCAATGGCTGAATGAGGGTGTGCTGGAATACATCACTACCACGCTCCACCACGCGCAGAACGTTCTGGGCGTCGACGGCGTGTTCATTGACATGGGGCACGGCTTTCCGCAGAACTATCGACAACGCATGCGTAAAGCCGCCCCCAATCTCGAACTCTGGTATGAAGACTTCAACGAACCGCCGCTGCTGATTACTGACGACATCCACTTGGGAATACCCGAGAAGCCAGGGAGCGAATGGTTCGCCAAGCGCGCCGCGGAACTCGACGCCGGATCCTCCTACGGAATGCACCGGTGTCTGCGAGCCCTTGAAAACCATAATTCTGTCAGGGCCTTCGCGACGATGCCGGACAACCAAGCACGGGGAATTTGGCTGGCTGCCCTCATGCTGCCCGGAATCCCCTGGATTCACAGCGGCCAAGAATTCAAGGCGTCGATCGCTATCAACGCAGTCATCGGGGACGGCAGTGGCACGACAATCACGGGGACGCCGCTCTTCAACGATCACGCGCTCCCCTGGAACGATCCCGCAAACCTCCGCACGGTTACGAGGCAGGCTCTTCGAACTCGCGCCCGGATGGCCTCGCTCTATAACGATTCCGCCACCTGGCGCGGACGTGTATTCGATGAGGGCAGCGCGCTCGCGTGGCATTTCATTGGCGAGAACGGCTATAATCACCGAATAGACGTGCTCGTGAACCCGAGTGGGGCTGCCGTCCGTGGACGCCATCCGACCAAACTCGATCCTGTGCACCTGGCCGCCGGACAATGCGTTATATTTGTGCACCTTGGGTCGCAAGTATGGCAGTTGGACTCGGAACGCATCGGTGAGGCATTCAAGGAGTACGTGGGACTATGTCGATAGCAACCAGCTCCACCCCACTAAAGAACGAGTGGTGGCGCATTGCGCGCCTGGCACTGCCGGTGACGCTCCAAAGCATTGTCATGGCGAGTCTCGAGATCGTCGATCAGGTCATGGTCGGTCAGTTGGGGGATCTCGCGATAGGCGCCGTCGGCGCTTCGCTGAAGGCGGTCATGCCAATCGGTCTCCTGCTCTCCTCCTGGGTGACAGGGCTGTCCATCTTCGCTGCACAGTACTGGGGGAAAAAGGCCAGGCACGCCTACCGTCGCCTCGTCGAGTTGGGCCTGGAAGTAGCCGTTCTGGTCGGCGTCATTTTGGCGATAATCTTCTACCTCGGTGCGACACCGATCATGTCAGTTTTCACACGGGATTTTCTGCTGATTGCGACCTCGGCCGAATTTACGCGAATCCTGTGCTGGAGCTATGTCCCGTTGGCAGTCAGCCAATCCCTCTCCGCGCTTCTGCGAAGCCGGGAAGTCACGATCCTGCCGACCGCGGTCAGTATCACTGCGGCCTTCGTCAATATTCTTCTCGACTACCTGCTGATCTTCGGAATCGGCCCGGTTCAAGCGATGGGTGTCAAGGGGGCTGCGCTGGGAACCGTCCTCGCCCGCGCCTTCGAGGCCGCACTGCTTTCCGGTATCTGGCTCTACTACCTGCAAGGTCTTCGGGCAGAGATCCAGGAGCGCGATCGCGATGAGATGGTACCCGTCAGGCGAGAACTGAACCGAATCCTGAGGAGATCGGCCCCGATCCTGGGCGGAGGACTGCAGTGGGTTCTCGGGGAGCAGGCGTACGCCGCGATTTTCGGGCGAATAAGCCGCACGGACTTCGCTGCCTTCGCCGCCACCTCTTCTGCCATGTCGCTCAGCACCGCCCTGATGAGCGGTCTGGCCGCGGCAGGAGCGGTTTTGATCGGTCAGAGCATCGGGGCAGGTCACTTGCAAGCAACGATGAAGTTGGCGAGGCATTTGCTCCGTGCCTCCTTTGTCGGGGGTCTGATCACCGGTCTGGTTCTCTTCGCCGTACGTTCCTCCTACCTTTCCTTGATGGACCTCTCGCCGGAGGCGACAGCGATCGCACATGGCGTTCTTGGAGTCTTTGCCGTGATGCTCTGGTGCAAGGTCTGCAACATGGTTCTTTCCCGCGGCGTCCTGATCGCTGGCGGCGACAGCGGGTTCGTATTCAAGATGGACCTGTCCACGACGTGGCTCATCGGCGTACCGATGGCTATGATCGGGGGCCTCGTTCTAGGTATTCCGTTGCCAGCCGTATATTTGTTGGTATGCCTTGAAGAACTAGTAAGGCTTATCATCGGTATCCGACGTTTCAATTCGAGAGCCTGGATGGAGCGTGTCGTGTGACATAGGGCCCTAAAACATCATCAGAACCAGTGAAGGAGAACCACGTGGAACAACCTCTGACAGTTTACGGGCTCTTCGTGTTTGAGGGTGTGGTAGGTGGGACATATCGACACCCTTAGGCGCTTGCGAGGTGGTCCTTAAGACATCCGACGTGGATGAGGCTGCGGGTGGTGTCGCTGGCCAGGTTGCGGAATCCCAGGGCTATGCCGCGTAGGTGCTCGAGTCGTCCGTTGACCGCTTCGGTGGGGCCGTCGGAGGAGCCGGGGTGATCGAAGTAGGCCAGGATGTCGACGGCTTTGGCCATGGCGAGGTAGGTCTTGCCGGTGCCGGCGGGGCCGATGCCGAAGGTGATGGTGGATTCCTCGATGTCGTCGGTGAGGACCTCGTCCCGGGCGCCCAGGAGGGTCACCGGGGCGACATCCTCAGGCAGGGTGAGGGTGCGAGTGAAGTCCGTCGGATCGGCGGATGTGAGCTGAGCTGGGGCACCGAGCGGCCGGGACGTCAGCGGCGTAGACGGAGCCGTGGACGTGCCAGAGACGGCAAGGTCCTGGCCGGCAGGCGGCTCGGAGGGCTTGGAGGAAGCGTCTGTCATCGTGGTCCGTCCGATCGGACTGTGGCTGCCTGCACCGAGTCTCATTGAAGTCATCGAGATCCACCCCTACAGTAAGATGCCTAAGAAAAATATCCACAACTCCTTTCAGGCACCCGTCAACCATCATCAAAGAATAAGGAACCCTACACAGACACACCACAAACCTCAAGTCCATCAACCTTCACCTTCCCCACACACATGAAAGATAAGAATGACAACCCCTAAACAACCTAGCAATACAATTGGGGGCCACATTCACGTACGCAAGAAAATAATATATCCCTCTATCACCCTGTCGATCATCACCTTTACATTCGTATCGATTTATACTCGAGAACGCATGGAGTGGCCAGCAGTTAACATCTGGACCACAGTTTTCTACATTAGCACGTCAACCATTACCACAATGCAATTATTGCAACACAGAAAATCTTTACTTCTAGCCATTACATTTAGGGTCCTCCTTAGCGTCGGTTGCTACACGACGCTAAGTTGGATATGGGGAGGACGGTTTCTTGCAGGATGGACAAGTGAACAGTCTCTAAACTTCAAAGAACTATTATCAAGCACCCTTACCGCAGTTGGCGGAATAGGCGCATTCGGATATCTCGTTATCAAGTATCGCGAACAAGCCAGCGCAGAACGAGAGGAGCTTCATCAGAATTAGGGTGAAGCCGACAAAAAACTAACCGCTGCCGTCCAACAGCTAGGCTCTAACCTCGATCTTTCGTCGTCTGGTTGAGTGGGTTTGGGTGGCGTCGTTGCCGGTGTCGTGGGGTTGATTATGCCGGTTGGCTGTGGCGGTCTGCCGCGTGTCGCCTCGCGGTGGTCGGGCCGTTCCAGGGGCCAGGGGGGGGTGTTCCTTCAGGATCGTGGCGGGCAGGAGATGAGTTCCGCGTGTCTACGGGGCGGGGAGTGCCTGGAGGCGCCCGAGCCCGGCAAGCAGGAGGTCAGTCCAGGGGTGGTCGGCCTTGTGGCGCAGGATGGTGCGGCGGGCATGGCGGGCGATGACGGCGGGGATGGCCATCAGCCGCAACCGGATCGTCCGGGGCTCCCAGGCGCGGGCGGGGGCGTCGGCCAGGGCGAGCAGCTGGGAGAAGGCCAGCAGGCCTGCGGGCCAGGGCCACGATCAGGCACCAGATACGGTTCTGAGCGAACCCTTGCAAGGGGAAGCGGTCAAGTCCGGTGTCTTTCGCGCAGCGGATGCGGTCCCCTGGCAGCGGGCCCGTAGCCGGTGGCGGACCTCGAGGTCGGCGAGCTGGCCCACTTTTGTGTTGGTGGCGAAGGCGGTGAGCCGGTAGCCGCCCACGTCCTCGAAGCGCAGCTGGGCGCCCTGGTGGGGTAGCTCGCGGCGCATGATCACCCGCATCCCCTTGGGCCAGGCGGTCAGGTCCAGCAGGTCGGTGATCTCAGCGACGTCCGCACCCTCCCTGGGCTCACCGTCGGTGTTGTACGCGGGGATCCAGGCGGCCTCGGGGATGGTGTCGTAGATCTGCGGCGTGTGGTCCGGCAGGGGGAACCCCACGCTGTAGGACACCCGCCGACGGGCCAGGAACTCAATGGTCTCCTTCGTGCCTCCGGCCCCGTCGATGCGCACCAGGACCCGCCGCCCGGGCCGGGGCCCCAGTCCGGCCTGGTCCAGGGCTCGGCGGATGATCTCGACGTGGTCGGCGGCGGTGTTCGACCCGGCGTTACCGGGCCGCAGCATGATCACCGCGCACTCACCCCCACCTTGGCCGGTTCCGTGGTCGAACCATGCTGAGCCTGTTCAATGGTTTGTGTAAGCCCTTGTGGAAGGACTGACACTGATGACTGCTACTGATGATGACAACAGGGCGCCTGCTGGTGGTCGGGATGTAGTCGACCAGCTGCGCTCGGCTGGGGCTCTGGATGGCTTGTTTGAGCAGAGCTGGTGCCGGGCAGGTGAACATGACTGGGGTTGATGGTCTGCTGCCAGCACTGGTCAAGGAGGCCCTGAAGAGGGACCTGGCCGCTTGGCTTGAGCGAGCACCTGGGCTACGACAAGGGCGAGCCGACCTCCCAGGCGCGTGGTAACGCCAGGAACGGGACCACGTCCAAGACGGTGGACTCTGAGGTGGGGCCCTTTTGAGACCTGTGGTGCCCCGGGACCGGGTCGGAACCTTCACCCCGCGCCCGGGTAGCGCCAAAGGTCAGCGCCGTCTGGACGGCCCCGATGCGTGTGAATCACCAGGCCTGATGCGCCGGTGGAATGACGGTGCGGGATATCCAGCGCCACCTGGCCTCCACGCTCAGCGCGGGCGCTCAGCACGGGGACCATTTCGAGGATCACCGACGCGGTAGCCGAGGCTGTCCTGGAGTAGCAGCGCCGCCCGCTGGAGGAGTCCTCTTCCCGGTGGTCTACCTCGACGCGATCCGGGCCGATGGTCCGCGCCTGTTCACCGGGTCGCCTCCCGCTCAGCCCACATCGCGGTCGGGGCGGGGCATGGACGGTATCAAGCACGTCTTGGGTATCTGGGCCCCGGGCCCGAGGAGGGAGCCTCCTTCTGGGCGCACGTCTGCGCCGAGCTGGCCAACAGGGGCGTCAAGGACGTGCTGATCGTAGAGGGGGCACCTCCCGCACGGGAGCGAAGCGCGCGGGGGAATGTGACGGGCTCACCGGCCTTCCCGAGGCGAACGCAGGCAGTCCTGGCCCCAGGCCACGGTCCCCACCTGTGTGGTCCACCTGATCCGCTCCTCGATGCGGTTCGTCTCCTACAGGGGAGAGCCGGAAGGTCGCGGCCGCTCTCAAGACCGTCTACACCGCCCCGAACCAGGAGGCCGCCTGGCTAGGCTCTGACCGACTTCTCCGAGTCCGACACGGGGGTCAAGTATCCCCAGACGGTGACGACCTGGGAGCGGGCCTGGGAGCGGTTCACTCCCTTCCTGGACAGGCCTCCGATGCTCAGGCGCGTCATCTCTCCCCCACTTCGTGGGAGGTACCCCCTCCACCAACAGCATCGAGACTGCGAACTACCAGCTGCGCAAGGATCACCGATGAACCGCGGCCACTTCCCCTTTCGATGAGGCGGTGATCAAGCTGCCGAAAGCTGGCGATCTGCGACACCCGTGGACAAACAAGCCCGAGAACGCGACAAGGAGAAAGGACTGCCACCATCCAAGCGCAAGGCCAAGGGCAGACTCGTCGAAGGACAGATCACCACCGACCAGATACAGGGCCCTGGCCCAGCTCACCACCGCCCACCCCGACCGAATCAACCCATACCTGTAAAACGCTTACACAGAAAACTGGACAGGCCTACCATGCGGTCAGGGGGTGGTAGCCGAACCCCTTCTTGAAGGTCGGGGCCGCCCCCTCTTTCTCTGAGTGGACGTTGACCAGGGTGGCGTCGACGTCGATCACCAACGGACGCTCAGCGCTGATTCCAGCCGTTGGTGAGTGCTCGCCGGCCAGGTCCCACACCCGCTGCCGCACCGTCTTGCGAGCCCGGTTGACGGCGGCCTCGACAGCCTCGACGTAGTCGGCCAGGGGCCCCACAAGTCGCGAGACCGTCGGGTCAGAGGCAACAGGCCCGAAGACCTCATTGTCTCACCGCAGCAGCGAAAGGTCAGACAGGCACCGACCTCCCAGGACCACGCACACCGCCAGATCCAAGATGATCTTGCCCGGGTCGTGCACCGCCCACGACCGCCGCCACGCAGACAGGGCCCGCGAGAGCTCGTTGCCCAGGCCCGTGACCCTGCTCGTCTCGGTCAACAGCCTCACCCCGGCCAGCCCCACCGCAGGAACACCCCCGGGCTCCACACCCACAGCCGGACACAACCCGCTATTCTTCACCGCGAAGGTGCCCCTCCCCTGGAGCTCTCAGATCTCAGCAACCCGCATTATCCCAGGCGAAGCGACACCTTCACCCCGTCTTCAACACCCCAACAATGAAAACTCGAGGCTAATGCGGGCCTCGCATCTGGACCGCAGTCGGCGGCGGACTTCGAGGTCGGCGCCGGCAGCACAGTTACTCGCAGCCGCCAGACAGAGCCACTGTCGTTCAGGGAACTGCCGACGTGGGCGGAGGGATCAGACCTCCTGTGCGAGCACGTGCCGGACCGTGGTGTCAATATCCGTGGTTACACGGATGCTCCGATCACCACGCGGCCCCAGCCGCTTCTGCTCGTCCGCCCGATACAGGTCTGCCAGACTCTCCGCGATGTGCGGTGCGAAGCCGGCCTCCACCAGGGCCTTCATCCAACGGGGCTCGGGGATCAGCACGACCTCAAGCGGCTTGCCCAGGACAACACTCAGCGACCTGGCAACCTGGCGCTCCGTGTACTCCGGCCCCACGATGTCCACGGCCTCGCTGGTCTGTGTATCCGCCAGCAGCTCCTGGACCGCGATCTCGGCGATGTCGCGGGTGGCCACCATGGGCAGGGGCGTGTCCGCACTTGAGGCGAAAACCGGGAAGATCCCCTCGTGCAGAACGGCTCCGAGGACATCCCCGAACTTCTCCTGGAAGTGTCCCGGGCGCAGGGCAGTCAAGACGGTCCCCGTCTGTGCGAGTGCCTGTTCCATGTGGTGCAGGCCCAGAATCGGTCCGGTGCCTTCGGTCAGATCCGCACCGCCGGAGGAGAGCATTACCGTGTGTCGAACGCCGGCGTCCTTGACCGCGTTGGAGACCGATTGCACCACTTCTGCGGCGTACTGCTCCAGGTCCGGCACGGACAGATCGAAGGGCATCATGGCGAAAAAGGCCGTTGCACCGTTCAAGGCCTCGGTGACCTTCTGGCTGTCGCGCAGGTCCAAGACGACCGCTTCAGCTCCTCGAGAGATCCAATCGGCGGCTGCTTCTGGACGACGGACGACAGCACGGACGGGGTGGCCGGAATCGAGTAGGCGGTCGGCAACGACTGAACCGATACGGCCGCTGGCTCCAGAGATGACGTACATGGTGGCTCCTGTTCTGTATGGCTGATTCTTTTCAGGCAAGGTGCGCGCAACTGGCACGAGCGTCGTTGCAGCACGGTCTGGTCGCTCGACTGCGACAGGCTGGCGCCTTTCAGCCGGCCCTGCCGGTCACCGCGATTTGGAGAAAATGTTCATGGCGGTTCCAACTCCCAGTCCCACAGCACCCAGGAGTGAGAGAACGGCTCGCACGCTGTTTGCGGAGGTCCACTCATCCAGATACATGTGCCAGACCCGGGCCCCCTCAGCAGTCCCCGCTACGACGTCGGCCAGGCGGTTGTTGCGCGGAACGTTGTAGACGATGGTCAGCACCCAGCCCGCCAGATACAGAAGGCCTCCCGTAGCGGAGATCTGGTCTCCGATACCCCGATCCTTTTTACGCACGTTGTGCACCACTGTCCACGTGCTGGCGATCGCTGTGCCAAAGAAGAAGGTCGTGAACGGCACCTGCACGGCAGTGCGGTTGAATTTCTGCATGGTCTCGATTGCTTCAGCGTCCGGCAACGAACCCAGCCAAGGCATCACCCTGACCGAAAAATTGGTGTAGATACCTCCGACAACGGCGGATCCCACCGCACCGCATGCGGACACAATGTTGTTCAGTGACATGACTCTCTCTTCCGAAGAACCGGGGTGACATCCGACGCAAGGCAGCGCTTCTCCGATCGCTGCTTGCATACCTCCATTCCATTGGCGAGGCGTCCACAGCTCCATGGGCCAGCGGCTCACCTTCATGCGACATCGGCTCGAAGCACTCCTCGATGGTTGAGTCCAGAGGAAGTGGCTTGCGGTCGTCGGAGGTCAGGGAGCGTATGGCAGGGGTGCCGGTGGTGCCGGTGTGCCAGCCCGACCGGCCAGGTGCTTGCAGGCGTAGCACAGGAAACATCGTTCGGTATCGATACACAGCAACGGTGCGATCGACCCACACCGCCTTGGAATCAACCACCTAGACTCAGAGGTATGGACCTGCTGGAGGACTTCCTGGCCCAGCCTCACGCTCGCGACGCATTCCTGCTGCGCGTGGTCATGGGGCGTCCCTGGTCGTTATCGGTGGAGGACAAGGCACCGCTATCCATCATCCCCACACTGAGCGGCGGAGGATGGATCACTGCAAACGGATCACGACCGCACCGATTCGAGGCCGGTGAAATCCTTGTGGTGCGCTCTCCTACCATCTACACACTGAGCTCGAGCCAGGAGCACGACGGTGGTACCAGGATCGGGGCCGGCCAGGCCTGCTCAGGCCCAGACGGCCGCGACCTGTCCGAAGAGCTGCGCACCGGGGTGCGCACCTGGGGCAATGATCCGCAGGGCGAGGATCAACTGCTGGTGGGCACCTACCGGCACCACTCCGAGCTGGGGCGACTGATGCTGCAGTCGCTGCCACCGTGGTTCCTGGTGAGCACCCCTGACCCGGAACTGGTCAGTCTGTTGAACCGCGAGACCGTCCATGACGGATTTGCACAGTCCAGTGTTCTGGACAGGCTCCTGGATGTCCTGTTGGTCACCACGCTGCGTGCCTGGATCAACACTGGGACACAGAACCATGTCAGTCTGCTCTCCGCCTCCCGGGACGACGTGGTGCGAAGAGTAACCGAGTCGGTACAGACGGCCCCCTCACGAGACTGGACGGTGGACTCACTCGCGGCTCTAGCAGGCGTCTCCCGGGCTTCTCTCACGAGGAGGTTCAATGCCACACTCGGCGTCTCCCCCATGACCTATGTGACCCAGTGGAGGCTGGCAATGGCTGCCGATCTCCTGGACCGCAGCGATGCCACCTTGTCCGCCATTGCCCACCAGGTGGGGTATGCCAGTCCTTTCAGCTTCTCCTCCGCATTCAAGAGCCGCTACGGGCTCAGTCCCCGTGACTTCCGCGCCGAGGCTGCCACGTCACGCACCCACTAACCACTTCCCGCCGGCGTTCTGGAGCACGTGAAGGCTTACTCACGGGCTAAGGAGAATATGACCTGGGCAAACACGGACGATTAGCATGCTTGTGAATAGTCCTCACGGCCGTCTCTCATGTCAGCATGGCAAGAGTCCCACCGACGAGCAGCGCCAGCCCGACGAGGTACCGCCTGCTGACGGCCTCTCTCAGGACAAGGGCGGAGAAGAGGACAGTGACCAGGACGCTCAGCTTGTCGATGGGGACCACCAGGCTGGCGGGGCCGTCCTGGAGAGCCCGGTAGTAGCAGAGCCACGAGGCACACGTCGCAGCCCCGGAGGCCAGGACGAAACCGAGCTCGCCACGCGGGACGGTAAGGACCTCCCGGAGTTTTCCGGTGACGGCGACCATCACCCAGGCCATCACCAGGACCACCCCGGTGCGGATCGCGGTACCGAGGTTGGACTCCACCCCGGTGATGCCGGCCTTACCGAGGATCGCGGTGAGCGCTGCGAAGAAGGCTGAACCGAGCGCATAGAGCAGCCAGCCCCCGCCGCCGCGCACGGCTCGAGGCAGACCGCGCAGGTCATCGGCGTCGAGCATCAACAGTGTCCCAGCCGTGATGAGCACAACCCCGAGCGCACCGAGGAGGCTCACCCTCTCCCCCAGGAAGATGAGGGCCAGCAGCACCGTGAGCACCGTGCTCAGCTTGTCGATCGGGACCACCTTGCTGACGCTGCCGAGCTGGAGCGCCTTGAAGTAGCACAGCCAGGAGGCGCCAGTCGCCAGCCCCGAGAGCACCAGCAGCCCGGTACTGCGGGTGTCGAGGTGGGCCAGCTCGGCCTGCGAGCCGACGATGAGCACCATGCCCCAGGCGCCCGCCAGAACCACGACAGTGCGCAGCGCCGTCGCCACGGTCGAGTCGGTGGTGCGGATCCCCTCCTTGGCCAGGACGGCGGTGATGCCGGCAAAAAGTGCTGATCCGCAGGCGAAGACGATCCACATAAGGCAACCCTAACTCCGCCTGGCGCCACCGCACGGCGGGCGCGAAGGTCCTCACCCTCGCGCCCGCCGTTGCAGGCTCCTTCCGGTTCAGCGGGTCTTGCGCGGCACGGTGGAGGCCGCCACCCCCAGGACCACCAGGCCGAAGCAGATCAGGTAGGCCAGGTATCGGAAGAAATCGTCGGAAGGTTCGCTGGCCGTCGTGAGCTCGGTGACGGCGTCGACCGCCCAGCTCATGGGCAGGGCGTCACCGACCACCTCCAGGGCGCGCGGCAGCTGGTCGCGGCTGACCAGGAGCCCGCACAGGAACAGCTGGGGTGCGATGACTACCGGCATGAATTGGACGGCCTGGAACTCGGTGCGCGCGAAGGCCGAGACCAGCAGCCCCAGGGACACCCCGACGAAGGCGTCGACCAGGGCGGTGAGCACCACCCACCCCCAGGCGGCGGAGATGTCCACGTCCAGGCCCCAGGCCGCCACGGCGCACAGGATGAGGGACTGGATGACGGCGGTCAGCGCGAAGGCGGTGGCGTAGCCGAACAGGAGGTCGGCCCGGTGGATCGGGGTGGTCCACAGCCGCTCCAGGGTGCCGCTCACGCGCTCACGCAACATGGCGACGCTGGTGACCAGGAACATGACCGTCGTCGGCAGGATCGCCATCATGGAGACCGCAATGTGGTTGAACAGCAGATCCGCACCGGGGTAGTCGCGGTAGACGAAGTACAGCAGGGTCAGCAGCGCGGCGGGCACGATCGCGATGAGGCCGACCGTGCGCCGGTCGGCCCGCAGCTGGGTGAGGATACGGCGGGTGGTGGCCAGGTAGGTGCGCAGGTGCATCAGCGCTGCCCTCCCTTCTGCTCGGACTGCTTCTCGGAGTCGGCGATGACGGCCAGGAAGGCGGCGTCCACAGTGTCCACCCCGGTGCTGGCCAGGAGATCCGTGGCCGTGGTGGTGGCCAGGATGCTTCCCTGGCGCATGAGGAGGACCTGGTCGCAGCGGAAGGCCTCGTCCATGACGTGACTAGAGACCAGGAGGGTGGCGCCACGCTCGGCCAGGACGTGGAAGGTGGCCCACAGCTCCTCGCGGGTGACCGGGTCCAGGCCGACGGTGGGTTCGTCCATGACGAGCAGATCGGGGTCGGCCACGAGCGCGCAGGCCAGGCTCACGCGCCCGGCCTCGCCGCCGGAGTAGGTGGACACGGGCCGGTCCGCCAGGGAGGTGAGCCCGACGACGTCGAGGACCTCATCCAGGTCGCGGGCCCGGCTGCCGGCCAGGGAGGCGAAGTAGCGCAGGTTCTGGCGGGCTGTCAGGTCGGTGTAGACGGCCTGGTCCTGGGTGACGTAGCCGACCCGACCACGCACTGCGGAAGCACCGGGAGTATGCCCGAGGACCTCGATCTGTCCGCGGTAGCGCTGGACGCCGACGATCGTGCGCATGAGGGTGGTCTTGCCGCAGCCTGATGGACCGAGCAGACCGGTGATGGTGCCGGGTGCCAGGGTCAGGTCCAGGCCGTGGAGGATCTCCTTGCGCCCGCGGGTCACGCGCAGGTCCGTCGCGGTGACGGCCGGTGGCACCGAGTCGGTGGAGGACGTGATGTCTCGACTGGAGTCGTGCGATCGGTTACTGGCCCCCGACTCCCGGGGCGCGTCTCCTTCATCGCTTTTCATCATATGATGAATATAGGTCGACGGCGAGCCTCTGTCCAGAGATGGGGTCGGGTGACCTCAGGCGGGATCGGCGAGGCCAGGCAGGTCGTCGAAGGCGTAGCGCTGGATGGTGGGGCCGACGAGCGCGGCGACTGCCTCAACATCGAGGCCGGCGATGTGGTCCATGCGGGCGACCCAGCGGGCCAGGCCGAGACCGATGATCTGGCTGGCGATGAGCTGGGCGCGCAACTGGGGACGGTCGGGGCAGAAGTGGGTGACGATCGGCGAGAGAATCCCGGTGGCGATAAAGTCACGGAAGGGCTCGACGTCACTGCCCTGTCCGAGTGCAGCGTGGATGACTGCGGTGAAGCGGTCCGCGCCAGCCTCGTCCCACAAGCCGATGAATGCGCGCACGATCCCCTCCCCCAGCTGCTCGGGCTCGAGCTCGGTGATGGAGGCCGCCCGGTGCATGAGGTTGGCGTCGACCCCGGCGGTCGACTCGATGACGGCCTTGGCGAAGAGCGTGGCCCGGTCCGGGAAGTAGTGGTGGACCAGGGCCGGGTCGACGCCGGCGTCGCGCGCGATGCCGCGCAGGGAGGTCTGGTATCCGTCGCGGGCGAAGGCGGTACGGGCCGCCGCCAGGATGGCCTCGCGCGTGTCCGGACTCCCCGCCGGCCGCCGCCCCCTCGGGCTCATCGCTCACTCATCTCGCTCATAGACAGAGCATGCCTGCAAGCAGCTCCATTGGGAAGCAGCCGCGCTACGACTCCCATCCGCCGGGCACCCCTTCCGCATGCAGGCCGGTGCCGCCACCTACAAGGCTCCTGGGTCCTTTCAGCGCGTGTTATCTGATGTAGTCGACCAGCCATTCGCGCACGCCCCGAAGGACGGACCCCTCCACGACTCCGATCTTCTTGGTGAGACGCTGACGTGAGATCGTGCGAACCTGCTCAGTCATGGCAAACGACCGCTGTTCCATCCCTGCTCCCGCATTGAGCTCCACGTGATTCGGCCAGCCCCGATCCTTCGTTGTCACAGGAACCACGACGACAAGCGTCGTCACCGTTCGATGGAATTGCTCATTCGACACAATGAGAACTGGACGACGCCCGGACTGCTCTCGCCCGACAGCAGGATCGGGAAGTGCCCACCACACCTCGCCCGCGTCAACCATGACATCTAGCTCCATGCTTCCGACTCCCACTCACGGAGCTCCTCGACATAGGTCTCGTCCGGCGGATGAGCCTCCATCGCACGCCGCACCTCGGCGAAGCGCCGCTCACGTGCCGCCTCCTCCAGCAGCTCCTTGAGCGCGGCATCCATGGTCACCCCGCGCTCTGACGCCAGGGCCCGCAAGCCGTCCCTCGTGCTGCGCTCCACCTTGATCGTCGTCATGCCAGTCATACTCACAGTATGTATGACAGTCATACTCATGTGAAGGCGGCTCACTCCATTCCTTAGTCAGGACTCGAGCAACGCACTCGCGCGCCTCACTCCCACAGGCCGCTGGCGTGGGCGAGGACGGCCAGGGCGACGGGGCCGGCCGAGGCGGTGCGCATGACGTGGGGGCCCAGCCGCACCGTCATCGCCCCGGCGGCCTCCAGAGCCGCCATCTCCTCAGGGCTGATACCGCCCTCGGGCCCCACGACGACGGCCAATGCCAGTGGCGTCTCTCCGGACGCGGGCAGACGCACCGACTCCATCGCGGTGCTGATCGGGGTCCTGGCCTCCTCGTGCAGGACCAGCACCACTCCCCCGCCGCGAACCGTCTGTCCCACCCAGTCGACCAGCCTGCGGGTGTCCCGCAACTCCTCGACCTCGGGCACGCGGGCCCGCCGGGCCTGCTTGGCGGCCTGGAGGGCGGTCGCCTGCCAGCGCTGGCGCCCCTTGGCCTGCTTGGCCCCCTGCCACACGGACACGCAGCGCTCGGACTGCCAGGGCAGCACCAGCCCCACCCCGACCTCGGTGGCTGTCTCCACGGCCTGCTCATCGCGCCCGCCCTTGGCCAGGGCCTGAACGAGGGCCAGCCGCAGTGAGGGCTCGGGCTCCTCAACGCGCTCCAGGACCCGCACGGCCAGACGGTCCTTGGCGCCGCCGACGCCGGCCCCGGTCACCTCGCACACCAGGCGCAGGCCCGCGCCGTCAACGAGGTCCACACGCTCCTCGGCGCGCAGGCGCTTAACGGTCACGGCATGGCGGGCCTCAGGTCCGGTGAGCATGAGGACTGTGCCGAACGCGGCCGAGGCGACGGCGTCGGCGGGCTCAAGGGTCTCGGACGTGAAGAGGAAGACGGGTGCGGTCACTCCCCCAGCCTACGGGCCGCATCCAACCGGTGTCCGCCGACGGTGCTAGCGTCAGTGACCATGACCAAGCCTTCAGCCACCGCCCACTCCCCGCAGTCGTCCCCGGCCCCCTCCTACGCCGCTGCCGTCACGGTGGAGGACTTCCGCCGCAACCTGGCCGCTATCCGCGCCCGGATCGACGCCGCCGCCAGGCGCGCCGGGCGCGACGCCGCCGAGATCCGTCTGCTGCCGGTGTCCAAGACCGTCCCGGAGGAGCGCCTGCGCACCGCCTTCGCCGCAGGCATCACCCAGATGGGTGAGAACAAGGTCCAGGAGGCCCAGCGCAAGAGCGAGAACCTGGCGGACCTGGGCATCTCCTGGTCAGTCATCGGTCACCTGCAGACGAACAAGGCCAAGAACGTGGCCGCCTTCGCCGACGAGTTCCAGGCCCTGGACTCCCTGCGCCTGGCTGAGGCCCTCGACCGGCGCCTCCAGGCGGCCGGACGCGGCCTGGACGTCTACGTACAGGTCAACTCCTCGGGTGAGCCCAGCAAGTTCGGGCTGGAACCGGACGACGTCGCCGACTTCCTCGCGGCGCTGCCGGCCTACTCCTCGCTGCGGGTGCGCGGGCTCATGACCCTGGCCGCCAACACCAGTGACGAGGCAAGGGTGCGCGAGTGCTTCCGCATCATGCGTCGGCTGCGCGATGCCGCCCTCCAGGCGGGCACCGTCAGCGACGGGCTGCTGTCGATGGGGATGAGCGGGGACTTCGAGGCCGCCATCGAGGGCGGCTCCACCTGCGTGCGGGTGGGCCAGGCGATCTTCGGGGCCCGGGCCACCCCCGATTCCTACTACTGGCCCGAGTCGTCTCAGGCCGACCAGCCATCGGCCAGCAGCTGAACGGCGGACCGCGCCCCGGTAGCGCTCAGCGCCCGGAGAAGCGCTCCTTGAGCTTGCCCATGACGCTGGAGTCGCGCACGGGCTCGACGTCGTCCTCCCCACGCAGGCGGGCCAGCTCGACCAGCAGCTCACGCTGGCGGTCGTCCAGGCGCGTGGGGGTCTCCACGATGATGGACACATGCAGGTCCCCGCGGCCCTTGCGGCGCAGGCGCCCCACGCCCAGGCCGTCCAGGACGACCTCGTCACCGGGCTGGCTGCCGGCCTTGACAGTGACGTTCTGCTCGCCGTCGAGTGTCTGCAGCGGGAAGACGGCGCCCAGAGCGGCCGCGGTCATGGGAACGCGCAGCTCGGTGTAGAGGTCGTCGCCGTCACGCTCGAGGAACTCGTGCGGCTTCTCGTGGATCTCCAGGTAGAGATCGCCGTTGGGGCCGCCGGCCGGGCCGGCCTCGCCGCGCCCCGACATGCGGATACGGGTCCCGGTGGACACCCCGGCGGGGATGGAGACCTCCAGGTCCTGGCGCACGCGGGTGCGCCCCTCACCCGAGCAGTCCTTGCAGGGGGTGACGATGACGGTGCCGTAGCCCTGGCAGCCCGGGCAGGGTGAGGAGGTCATCACCTGCCCCAGCAGGGTGCGGGTCATGCGCTGGACGTTGCCGACCCCGTTGCACTGGGAGCAGGTGACCGGCTCGGTGCCCGGGGCGCAGCACGATCCGTCACAGGCGGTGCAGGTGACGTAGGTGTCGATGGGGACCGACCGGGTCGCCCCGAAGGCGACGTCGGAGAGCTCCACGTCCACGGCCACGAGGGCGTCCTGACCGCGTCGGGCCCGGGAGGCCGGCCCGCGGCTGGCCGCTCCCCCACCGAAGAAGGACTGGAAGATGCCGCCCAGGTCACCGAAGTCGGCGCCGGCGAACCCGCCGCCGAATCCGCCGCCTCGCACGGCGTCCTCGCCACCCAGGTCGTACATCTGGCGCTTGTCGGCGTCGGAGAGGACCTCGTAGGCGGAGGAGACCTCCTTGAACTCGTCCTCATGGCCGGGGCCGGCGACGTCAGGGTGCAGCTGGCGGGCCTTCTTTCGGTAGGCCCTCTTGATCTCCTCGGGGCTGGCGTCGCGGCTGACGCCGAGGACCTCGTAGTAGTTGCTCACTGCGTTCTTCCTTTACGGCTACAACTTCTGCGGTGGATGTCTGGGTGGTGTGCTCGACCGGGCCGCTGTGGGGCGGGTCGGGCAGGCCGGTTCTCACGTCTCCGGTGGGGACAGGAACCGGGACAGGTAGCGGGCCACGGCCCGTACGGCGGTCATGGTGGCCGGGTAGTCCATCCGGGTGGGGCCGATGACCCCGAGGTGGGCGACGGCTTCACCGGTGCCCGGCCCGTAGGTGGTGGTGACAACGGAGGCCTCGGCCAGGGCATCGTCGTTGTTCTCCGAGCCGATGCTCACGCGCATCCGGTTCTCGCCGGCCTGGGCGTCGTCTGCGGCGGTGAACAGGCGCAGCAGCACCACCTGCTCCTCGACGGCGTCCAGGAGAGGCCCCAGGGAGGAGAAGTCGGGGGTGGAGCGGGCCAGGTTCGCGGTCCCGGCGACGACGAGCCGCTCCTCCGCGTCGGGGCGCAGTGCGGCGACGAGCTCGTCGGAGACGGCATCGAGCAGGAACCGCTCGTCGGCGGGCGCCTGCTCGGCCAGGGCGGCCAGGATCGGGACGACGTCGGCGGCGCGGCGGCCCGTGAGAGCACCGTTGAGCCGGGTGCGCAGGCGCTCCAGAACGAGGGGATCGACGACGTCGGCGATGTCGAAGCCCCCGTCATGGTGGGAGTTCACGGCGCCCCTGGACCTAAGGGTCACAGTGCGCTGGTCGACACGTCCGGTGTCGGTGATGATGACCAGCAGGACGCGCTCCGGCCCCAGTGCCACGAGCTCGAGGTGCTGGAGGGCCGCGTACCGCAGGCTCGGGTACTCGACGACTGCGAGCTGGCCGGTCAGCTGGGCCAGTGCCCTCACGGTGCGGGCCACGACCTGCTCCAGGTCGACCGCTCCGGATAGGAGCGCGGTGATGGCGGCCCGCTCGGGCGCCGAGAGGGGCTTGATGCGGGCGACCTCGTCGACGAAGAGGCGGTACCCCTTCTGGGTGGGCACGCGCCCGGCCGAGGTGTGCGGCTGGTGGATGTAGCCCTCGTCCTCCAGGGCCGCCATGTCGTTGCGGATGGTGGCCGGGGACACGCCCAGCCGGTAGCGCTCCACGAGGGCCTTGGACCCCACGGGCTCGCGCGTACGCACGTAGTCGGTGACGATGGCGGACAGGACTTTGAGACGTCGGTCGTTGGCCACGGGTCCTCCTCCCCTCGTCAGTGCCGAGACGCGATCAGTGCCGGCGTCAGGCGGCAGGCCGCCCGCACACCGGTGGGGTGCGGCAAGCGATTAGCACTCACCCCACGTGAGTGCCATCCTACGCCGTGGTCCGGCGGGTCCACCGCTGGCGGACCGTGAGTTTCCCCTACCGTGCCGAGGGTGAACACGCCTGCCCCGTACCGCTCCCCCGTTCCCGGATCGACCGCCGCCCGCCGAGCCGCCCTGAGGGCTCGCGCCGAGGCGGAGCAGAAGCAGCAGGCGCAGGGCGCCTCGGCCGGTTCGCGCTCGCGCGGCGGGGCGGCTGTGAAGCAACCCGCCGCCCGCAGGCCGTCGTCGAGCGACCGCTACGGCGGGGACGTCCTGTCGGTGAATCCGCACCGCACGGGGCCCGGCGCCGTGCGCCCGGAGTCGGTGCACGTGCCGGTGAAGCCTGGACTGGTGGTTGAGGACCGGCAGACCGGGTTCGTCGGCGCCGCGGTGGCGGTGGAGAAGTCGGGCGGTCAGCACGTCGTGGTCCTGGAGGACCGTCACGGTGTGCGCCGCGGCTTCGCCCTGGGGCCCGGGTTCTGGATCGAGGGCCGCCCGGTGATCCTGGATCCGCCTGTGGCGCGCAGACGCACCCCCACCGGCCCGGTGAGCGCCGCCGGGAGACGGCTGACGGCCTCGGGCTCCTACGCGGTTGAGGGCGAACGGGCCAAGGTGGCACGTGCCTCCCGCATCTGGGTGGAGGGAAAGCACGACGCCGAGCTGGTGGAGAAGGTCTGGGGTGACGACCTGCGCCACGAGGGCGTCGTCGTCCTCATGCTCGACGGCGTTGACAACCTCGAGGAGGTCATGGCCGACTTCGGCCCCGGACCTGAGCGGAGGGCCGGCGTCCTCGTGGACCACCTGGTGACCGGTTCCAAGGAGTCGAGGATCGCCCAGCGGGTGACCGAGATGCCCGGCGGGGAGAACGTGCTGGTCCTGGGGCACCCGTACGTGGACGTGTGGCAGGCGGTCAAACCGGCCCGGGTGGGTCTGGAGCGATGGCCGGACATCCCGCGGGGCACCGACATCAAGCACGGCACTCTGGAGGCCCTGGGCTGGCCGCATGACACCCAGGCCGACGTCGCCCGGGGCTGGCAGCGCATCCTGGCGACGGTGCGTTCCTACAAGGACCTCGAGCCGAGCCTGCTGGGTCGTATGGAGGAGCTCATCGACTTCGTCACCGCCCCGGGCACGCGCTGAGGAGTCACCGAAGAGTCGCCGAGGAGCCACGGTCCTCAACGCAGTGCCCTCACGGGGAGTCTCACAGGACACCGCCGTCGTCGAAGGTCACCGTCATGGCCTGCCCGGGTTCCACGAGCTCGAGCCGATCGTCATCGCTCAGCCTGAGGGCGGTACCCCGCTTGCGCTCGGGCATCGGGTAGGTGACGTGGGCGATGGAGCCGATCCCGTTGGGGTGGGTGAAGTCCTGGGGTCTGGGTTCAGTGCTGAAGTGGCTCATGAGGAACGGCAGGTCGACGTCGTCGGGGAAGAAGACCTCGTAGCGCAGCTCCCGCCCGTGGGGGTCCACGCGCTTGGGCTTGAGGCGCAGGCCCTTGCCGCTCAGCAGGGTTGCCCCCTCCTCCAGCTCGGAGGCATCGCCCTCGAGGCACAGGCCGCACAGCCCCTCGGGGCCTCGATCCCAGGACAGGAAGCGGCGAGCCGCGCCTCCGTGCGGGCCGAGCGCGAGCAGGCGCCCCAGGAGCGGCGGCATGCCTGTGCGGGCCAGGAGCTCCAGGTAGGGGCCGGAAGAGAAGTAGATGAGCGCGTTGTAGGGACGCTTCACTGTGCCGTACTCGACGGCGAAGCCCCTGGCCTCGAAGTCGGCGACTGCCCGAGGGAGGTCCTTGACCTTGTAGATGACGTGTCCCAGCTGCACGCGCTCAGGCTACGCATACGCATTCCGGGAGGGAACCCGCCCTTGCGAGGGCGGATGCAGCTGGTGGACCGGCAGAGTCAGACAGCCGGCTCAGTTGTCCGCGCCCTCGGCCTGGTGGGCCAGGGCCAGACGACGGGACTGGGACACTAGGAGGGCGTCGCGTCCCAGGAGCCCCACGGTGAGTACAGCGCCCAGGACCTTCCACAGGACACCCGGGGCGATGAACAGCAGGACCATGGCGGCGATGACCGGCACCAGATGCTTCATGGCCCGCCCCACGTAACCGCCGAAGCTGGGCATCTCGACGCCGTCGGACTCGGCGACGGACTTGACCATGAAGTTCGGGCCGTTGCCGATGTAGGTAATGGCACCGCACAGGACGGCCCCCAGCGAGATGGACACGAGGTAGAGCTCGGGGACCCCGGCCACGTCGGCGCCACCGGGGTGAGCAACCTTGCCGGCCATCTCGAAGAAGGTGGCGTAGGTGGGGGCGTTGTCCAGGACGGAGGACAGCCCGCCGGTGAAGATGAAGAAGGTGACCTCGTTGAGCGGCAGTGAGCCGGCGACCTCGTCGAGGTAGTGCAGGGCCGGGATCATGGTGAGGAAGATGCCGATGAACAGGATGGCCACCTCGGCGATGGGTCCCCAGGTGAACTGGTTGTCCTTGAAGCGGACCTCTCGGCTGCCCAGGAAGTAGGACCCGGCCGCGGAGGCGAGCATGATGAACTCACGCACGGGGATCCAGTCGCCCAGGGCGGCGTGGCCCTCCTCGATGGCGTGGACGTCAACGGAGGGGGCGAAGGCGACGGCGGCGATGATGACGGCGAAGAAGACGAAGTTGAGCGAGCCCTTCAGGCCGAGGGGCTCGATCTCGGTGTCGTCGTCGTGCACGGCCTTGGCAGGTTCCTGGGAGTAGTAATAGGAGTCCAAGGCGTAGTAGCTCACCAGCAGCATGACGTTGACGAAGAGGTACTCGCGCAGGAGGTTGAAGGTCCAGGTGAAGGGCACCCCGCGCAGGAAGCCCAGGAACAGGGGCGGGTCGCCCAGGGGCGTGAGGAGCCCGCCGCAGTTGGCCACGATAAAGATCGTGTACAGCACCGTGTGCACCCGGTAGCGGCGCTCCTTGTTGGTGGCCAGCAGGGGCCGGATGAGGAGCATGGCGGCGCCGGTGGTGCCCACGAAGGAGGCGATGGTTCCACCGACGGCCAGGAAGATCGTGTTGTTGCGAGGCGTGGCGCGGATGTCACCCTTGAGGAAGATGCCTCCGGAGACGACGAACAGGGCCAGCAGCAGACAGATGAACTGGAAGTACTCCACCACGGCGGCGAAGACGGACGTCCACCCGAGGGCGGCCCACATCCAGGTGGCCACCGGCACGCCCAGGCCCACGGCGACGATCAGCTGGCTGGAGTGCTTCTCCCACCAGTGGGCCGTGGCCGGGATCAGGGGCAGGACGGCGATGCAGGCGAGCATGCCCGCAAAGGGCAGGACGGACCACCATTCAAGATGCACGGCAACTTCCTCACAGGATCGGGACTGTTCGCGTCACCATACCTTCCCGGGCATCAGTTTCCCCGGTGAGGGCCTGTGGTCTCTCGTGCTGAGACCGATCTTCCGGGCCGACGCCGCAGAGAGGGAGGCCGACTCAGATCCAGCCGGCCAGCACGTTTCGGGCCTGCTCAGCCAAGGTGGCGATGGCGCCGTCGGAGTCGTTGCCCCAGGGGATGTAGTGGAAGGTGCCGCCCCCGGCAGTGGTGAAGGTCTCGCGGTTGAGCTGGTTGATCTCCTCAAGAGTCTCCAGGCAGTCGGAGACGAAGCCGGGGCAGATGACGTCGAGGCGGGGGCAGCCGGCACGGCCGAGCTCGCCGACCGTGTCAATGGTGGCCGGTCCGATCCAGGCGGCGGGCCCGAAGACGGACTGGAAGGTGAGCTGGGCGAGCCCTTCGGGCAGGTCGAGCCGCCGGGAGAGGAGCTGGGCGGTGCGCTCGCACTG
Source organism: Actinomyces oris (assembly GCF_001937665.1). GTDB lineage: Bacteria > Actinomycetota > Actinomycetes > Actinomycetales > Actinomycetaceae > Actinomyces > Actinomyces stomatis. The sequence goes on from NZ_MSKL01000005.1 coordinate 76,555, forward strand.
GGAACAGTAGGGGTCTCCGGCGTCGTGCATGGCCCGGGGGATGGAGTGGAAGGACAGTAGGAGGCGCTCGCCGGCTGCCGGGTCGGGGCGGCCGTGGACCTGCCAGTGCTGCTCCAGGGCGGTGGCGAGGGCCTCGATGTAGGCGGGCGCCGTCTCGAAGGAGCGGACGGTGCGCAGCTCGGGCTGGTTGCGGGAGGACAGGATGAAGCGGGCGGCCTCATCGACGACGGTGCCGGCCGAGGAGGCTGCGTACTGCGGGTAGAGCGGGATGAGGGCGATCCGGCGGCAGCCGGCCTCCATGAGCTCACCCATGACATGCCGCAGAGCCGGCTGCCCGTAGCGCATGGCGATACGGACCTGGACCGATTCACCGAGCTCGTCCTGGAGCAGCTCGCCCTGGCGCTCGCTGTAGTGCATGAGCGGGGAGCCGGAGCGGCTGGTCTCCTCGCCGGGGCGCCAGATGGTGGCGTACTTCGCCGCCGATGCGCGAGGGCGTACCCGCAGGATGATGCCTTCCAGGACGGGGCGCCACAGGAGGGGGTGCGTCTCAACGATCCGGCGGTCGGAGAGGAACTCCCGCAGGAAGGACCGAACGGCTCTGGGCGTGGGGGCCGACGGCGTGCCGAGATTGGCCAGGATGAGGGCGGGGCGCTCTTCCGCGTCATGCGGGTCGGGAGCGGTGGGGCTCAGAGGCACGGAAGTCCTTGGGATGGGCAGGATCGTTCTCGACGACGACGGCGTTGATCGACGTCGGCCTCACTCTAGCCGAGCGGATGCGCCCTCCGGCTCGCAACGAGTCCGCGCCCCGCCGTCTGAGACGAGCGGGGCGCGAAGAAGACTCGGGAGATGAGGTCAGCGAACGACGTCGTATCCCTGGATGCGCACGTAGGAGTAGGCGGAGAGCAACATCACCAGCGGGACCGTCACAAGCCAGCCGAACACAGTAAGTACGCCAACAAGATAAAGGCCAGCTCCGGTCAGGGCGAAGGGGATGAGCTCTCCGACATGGCTGGACAGGGTGGCCCAGGACGCCTTCATTCCGGCAATGCCGTCCATCCCCTTGTCCACGGTGAAGTAAACCGCGTAGTGGAAGAGGAAGGCCGCGATGACGCCCGGAACAACACACAGGAGGGAGCCCACGGACGTGGCGATCCCGGTGAGAAAAGCCGCGAGAAGGCTCGCACCGAAGTTCGGGAAAGTGAACAGGTCGCTCCAGGTCAGGGGCCGCCCGGTTGCCACCTTGAGCGCCATGTGAGTGGTCACGATACTAGCGAAGAGGCCAATAGCGAAGGCGATGTAGGTTCCAGAGGGACCCACCAAGCCGAAACCATACTCCTCTCCGTTGATATTATAGTGTGCCTCAATAGTGAAGTTGGAAAGTACAGTCCACAGACCCATCCCCACAATGAGAATGAGCGCATTCTCCTTGAACTTGGACCACGCCCATGACATGCCGTCACCGACGCTCAGCGGCGCCCCTCCCATCGCACCTGCAGGGTAGTACGGCATACCGGCTCCGCCGCCCATGGTGGACTGGGGGCCGTAGCCCTGTGCCGCCCCAGCCTGAGGCCCGTAGTTTGGAACGGCACCGGCTTGAGGTCCGTAGCCGGGTTGCTGATGAGCGTCGGGGCCGGCCCCATAGCCGGGCTGTGCTCCGTAGCCCGGGACGCCACCGGGTTGAGATCCGTCGTCTGGGTAACCTGGATACTGTGGAGTAGTCATTCAACCAGGATTTCATTAACCCCTGAAACTCTCCTGGAGGCGCTCCGAGGGAGGTCGGTCTTGACCGACTCATCCCAACGCGATGGCCTCATTCACCCAGTGCCCCGGCCCTTGGTCCCATCCTTTCGACGCTGGCATCACTTCTCAAGCGCGGCGATGCAGGCCGACAGTGCCTCTTGCACTGCGCGCAACCGGGACTCACTGAGCGGCGAAATCATGACCCGCTCAATCTCCACCACCACCCTCGACGCCTCCTTGAGGAGGCTCCGCCCCTTGGGGGTGAGCTCCAGAGGCAGCGCACGACCGGAAGGCGCCTGGGCTGCACGCTGAGCCAGACCTCGATCCACCAGGGCGCGCAGGAGCGTGCTCATGGTCTGGCGGGTCACGAAGGCCTCCCTGGCGAGGTCGGAGGTCGAGGCTCCCGGAGTGCGGCTGAGCAGCTCGAGGCAGAGGTATTGCGGAGCACTCAGTCCCAGGGGGCGGAGTGCCTCATCCATGCGAGTTCGAAGCGCAGCCTGAACGTGCTTGAGCTGATAGCCGAGGAGGTTCCTGGGGTCATCTTGACTCATGACAGTATTCTGACATACTCTCGATATGTCAGAAACCTGACATACATTGTCTGAGAGGAGACCACTGTGACCGTCACCGGCCCCGACTTCATCGCACTGCAGGTGAGCGACCTCGAGCGTTCCGCTGAGTTCTACGAGAACGCCCTGGGACTACGTCGCGCCCCGGCCTCACCTCCTGGCGCCGTCCTCTTCACCACGACGCCGATCCCCTTCGCGGTTCGAGAGCCCCTCCCCGGTGTAGACCTCTCCGAAACCCCTCGTCCCGGTCTCGGCATAGCACTCTGGCTGCACTGCGACGCGGTTCAGGAGCTGCACAATTCGCTCAAGGCATCAGGAACCATCATCCTGACCGATCCCAGCCCTAGCCCCTTCGGTCTGACCTTCACGTTTGCCGACCCGTACGGCTATGCCGTCACCGTTCACGAGAAGGAGTCGTGAGCCGAGCCGATCATGCCGGTGAGTGGGCGGTTGAGCCCCGGCAGCCGAGCCGGCTCCTCACCGGCGTACAGGTTGAGCCCGACACGACGAGAAGGAAGGACAGCACATTGAGATACTGGCTTGGCGTTGCTTCCAAGGACCATGTGGCTCTGGGCGTGGCTGACGGGTTCTGCCAGCTGTGCCATGGCAAGAAGGCGCCGCTTCAACGTATGCGGCGAGGCGATTACATCCTCTACTACTCACCGAAGCAGGAGTTCAGGTCACGCCGGCCCTATCAGGCGATCACTGCCTGCGGAGTGGTCACTGGGGACGTGGTCTACCAGTACGAGATGTTTCCCGGTTTTGTTCCGTACCGACGTGACATTGAGTGGCAGGAGCCGATACGAGAGGTGCCGCTCGATATCCTGCGCACCTTACCGGGCTGGAGCGAAGTAGCTCCAAAGCTACGCTTCGGCCACGTGGAGCTGCCATCTGAGCTGTTCCAGGCAATTCAGGAGTACATGCTGTCGGACGGCGAGTAGCACAGGATGGCGTCAACGACTTGCAGATAGAAGTCGACGCTCTACAGGCTCACTGGGTGAGGGCGCGGGTGACGGTGTCGGCCATGAGGCGGCCTCGCAGAGTGAGGACTGCCCGGCCTCTCAGGGCCGCGCCGGCGTCAAGCAGTCCATCGGCTACGAGACCGGCCACGACGGGTACCAGGTGAGGAGGAGTGGCTCCGACAGCATCAGGCCGGTTTACTGACGGACCGCCCGGCCGATCCCCGAGACCGGCCAGCTCGAGGCCCTCACGCAGACGGATGCCCAGCATGATCCGCTCCAGCTCGCGGGAGTCGGCGTCGATGATCTCATGCCCGGCCACGGGCAGATGGCCGGTGGCGATCTGCCCCGCCCAGGCGACCGGGTGCTTGGTGTTCCACAGGCGCACGTCCCCCAGGTGGGAGTGGGCCCCGGGCCCGGCACCCCACCAGTCCCAGTCGAGCCAGTAGGCCTGGTTGTGGCGGCACTCGGCACCGGGGCGCGCCCAGTTGGAGATCTCGTACCACTCGTAGCCGGCTTGGCGCAGGGCGGCGTCGGCCATCTCGTACTTGGTGGCCTCGTCGTCATCCTCGGGCATCGGCAGCTCTCCGCGGCTGACCTGTCCCCACATCCTGGTGCCCTCCTCGATGACCAGGGCGTAAGCGCTCACGTGGTCCGGGCCGATCCGGGTCACCGCGTCCAGGGAGCGCTGCCAGTCCTCCAGGGACTCCCCCGGCGCCCCGTAGATGAGGTCCAGGGAGGTGCTCAGACCCGCCCACCGTGCCCACTCCACCACGTGGGGCACCCGGGCGGGCTCGTGGGTGCGCTCCAGAACCTTCAGCACGTGGGGCACCGCCGACTGCATGCCGAAGGAGACCCGGGTGAAACCGCCTTCGGCCAGGGCCACCAGGTCCGCCTCGTCCACGGAGTCCGGGTTGGCCTCCGTGGTCACCTCCGCGTTGGCGGCGAGCCCGAAGCACTCGCGCACCAGCTCCAGCATGCTCACCAGGTCGGAGGCGGGCAACATGGTGGGGGTTCCTCCACCCACGAAGACGGTCCGGGCTGAACGCACCGGCAAGCCCACGCCGTCCATGGCGCGGCGGGCGGCACGCAGCTCGCCGGCGAGAGTCCCTACGAAGTCCTCGGCCGAGGCCCCCTGCCCCATGGTCAGGTTCGTGTAGGTGTTGAAGTCGCAGTAGCCGCAACGCACCCGGCAGTAGGGCACGTGCAGGTACACCGAGAACGGGCGATCGCCCCCGCCTGGAGCAGGAACGGCCGCCTGTGGCGGCAGCTCCCCCATTCCCGGCAGGGGGTCACCCACCGGCTGGGCCGGGCTCACTCGGCACCGCCTTGAGCCTCGGCCCGCTCGTCGTCGCCCTCCAGGACGCCGGCGGGAATGGCCGGCTCGGGCCTGCCGGAGTCGCCCGCGCGGGCCGCGATCTGGGCGCACACGGTCATGAGCACCAGCACTCCCACCACCATGGCGAAAGGGGCCACCCATCCGCCGCTGTGCTCATGGACCCAGCCCATCACCACCGGGCCGGCGGCGGCCAGGCAGTAGCCGGTCGTCTGAATGACCGCGGTGGTCCGGCGGTTCTCATCGACCGACTCCGATCGGCGGATGACCAGGGTGAACAGGGCGGCGAAGAAGGCGCCGTGCGCGATGCCCGAGAACATGCAGGGAACCAGCCAGTAGCCGGGGGCCACCGTCAGGCAGATCGGCAGCATCAGCCAGCAGGCGCAGATGACGCCGAGGACCCTGCTGGCCGGCCACCCCAGCGTCTCGAACATCACCGGGACCAGCAGGGGCCCCACGATTCCCAGCAGGGAGAAGACGGAGGCGGCGACACCGGCGCCGGACTCGCTCATGGCGAGCTCGTCGACCAGGGCCGTGGGCAGCCACCCCGAGATCGCGTAGTAGGAAAAGGTCTGGGCGGCGAAGGCCACGGCCATCACCCAGGTCAGGGGGCGTTTCCAGACGGCGGCGCCGGTCGACGACGACGGACGGGCCAGGGAGCGCTCCGTCACCCAGGAGGTCATCCCCGATCGCTCCCGCAGGCTCCGCCTGGGCGTCTGGCTGCCGGGCGGGAAGACCCACAGCCACAGGACGCCGGCCAGCAGCACCGGGATCGCGGTCCAGGCAGCGGCCGAGCCCTGCCAGCCGATGACGAGGGCCAGCGGCACGGCCAGGGCGGTGGCCGCGGTGACGATGACGTTGCAGGTGGAAGAGTACAGGCCTGTCATGAGCGACGTGCGGTGCCAGAAGTCGCGGCCGATGACCATGGGCGCCACCAGGTTGCCCACCGTCAGCCCCGCCCCGATGATGACGGTTCCGGCGAAGGCAGCCCAGGTGGTGCCGGCCGAGCGCAGCAGTGCCCCGGCCAGAGCCATTCCCAGGGTGAGCAGGCCCGCGGTGTTGATGCCGACACGACGCACCACCGTCGAGGCCAGCGGGGTGAGCAGCCCGAAGCACAGGATCGGCACGGAGGTCAGTGCGCCGCGGGCCACCTCCCCCATGCCCAGGTCCTGCCCCAGGCGCGTCAGCAGGGGCGGGATGACGCCCACCGGTGCCCGCAGGACTGCGCAGAACCCGAGGAAGCCGGCGACGATGACCATGAGCCAGGCGCGGCGGGGCAGCCTGGAGGTCTCAGTCACGGCCGGTCCGCCGGGTGCAGCAAGCCGTCACCGCGCCCCTCACGCAGCCGCCAGGGCTGGGACTCCAGACGGTTCCAGGCCTGCCCCTCGGCCTCGAGACGATCCAGCATGGAGGCGCCCCGCTCGGGGATCCAGGCCACCTCGGTGCGCACTGCGGTCAGGTCCCGGATCGTGCGCCCCGCATCCAGGCCCCGCTGCTCGAAGCGGGTCATGACCCGCCCCTCGTAACGGGGCGACCAGCCACCGCGCACCCCCGCCGGGGATCCCGGGTCCAGGCCGTTGCCCAGACTGTCCTCCTCGGCGGTCTCGGCCCCCAGGTCAGGACGGGCGCCGGCGTCGTCGTGCCGGAAGTAGGGCAGGGTCGCATCCTGCCGCAGCCCGGTGGGCAGCGCCGCCACATCCTCGATGACGTCGCGCATCTGCCAGGCGTAGTCCGCCCAGTCGGTGGCCAGGCGCCACACCCCGCCGGGACGCAGCACCCGCGCCACCGAGTCGGCGAAGGCGGTGGTCACCAGGCGGCGCTTGCGGTGCCGGGGCTTGCGCCAGGGGTCGGGGAAGAACACCCACACCTCGCTGGCGCAGGACACCGGCAGGGCGGTGGCCAGCAGCTGGGAGGCGTCAGCGGGAACGACACGCACGTTGTGCAGGCCCTGGCGGTGGATCGAGGTCACCAGCCGGGCGATCGCGGTCTCCCAGACCTCCACCGCCAGGTAGTCCGCCCCGGGGTGGGCGGCGGCGTGGGCCAGCAGCGCCTCACCACTGCCCGAACCGACCTCGACGATCAGCGGCCTCACCTGACCCACATGCCCGAAGAGCTTCTCCGGCTCCAGGCGGAAGCTCGGGGACACGGTGCGTACGGCGTCGGCACGAGGCACATCGACCACGTAGCGGGGGCCCAGCGCGACCAGGGCCTCGGCCTGGACGGGGCGCAGCCTGCCGCCGGCGCGCGAGAAGGAGCGCACCCTGGAGTGGATGGCGTGGGAGCGGGGCGGGTGGTGCTGAGCCATGCGGAGCCTTGCGTCCTTTACTTCTGTCAGGTCTCGAAACCGTCTGCCTGATGCCGTCAGGCGCTGAGCGGCGCCGTCAGCCGACCTGCTCGTGGGCGGCGGCGCGCACGTACTTCTTGGTGAAGGGGGCGATGACGCAGTTGCCGAAGATCTCGGAGTTGAGCAGCCCCTGGGCATCGCGCGGATCGTGGTGGGCGAACCAGCGCCGGCAGGTGACCCGGTGGCCCGGGGAGGAGACCACACGCACCTCGTCGCCGGCCTGCACCGACCCTTCGTCGAGGACCGCCAGGTAGACGCCCACCCGGTTGCGCGCCGAGAAGACCTCCACCCAGTCCGCACGGCCCACACCACGGGCGAAGGTGGCGCACGGGTTGCGCACACCGGTCACCCTGACCCGCAGTCCTCCGTTGCTCGGGTCGCCGATGGACAGGATCGCGCCGATCTCCACGTCGTCGATATCGCCCTCGATGAGGAGGTTCTCCCCCAGCCGCCCCGGCTCGATACCACCCAGGACCTGCGACCAGTGGCGCTGCTCGGCGGCGCTCATGACGTAGAGGGCCTTGTCACGGCCCCCGTGGTGGGCGCGATCCCCGTGCTTGTCGGAGACGATCCCGGTCCGGACGACCTCGACCGGCCCATCGACGGCGCCCTTGTGGATCGCCGAGACGCCTGCCGGGCCGGCATCGGGCCGCAGCCCTTTGACAGCGCACACCGCGCCGACGGTTCCCACCGGGTCGCCGTCATGGAACGGCGAGGGCTCATCGTTGTGGCGCCCGTCCGCGCCGGCGTGGGGCTCGCCCAGGACCCGGGCCAGCTCCCGGGTCAGGACCAGGTTGGAGCCGTCGTCGGTCAGGGCAGCATCAACCGTGGTCTGCCTGCTCTCGTCGCTCATGTCCGCAGCCGTCCTTCCATCGTCCGCCGGAACCGTCCTCGTCCTGCTCGGTCCTGTCCCCGTACCCGCCGGCTCCGCTACTTGCCCGGCTTGGCACCGGTGGGTGTGTCCGCACCGAGGGCCGCGATGAAGGCCTCCTGGGGCACCTCGACCCGGCCGATGGCCTTCATGCGCTTCTTGCCCTCCTTCTGCTTCTCCAGCAGCTTGCGCTTACGGGTGATGTCACCGCCGTAGCACTTGGCGAGCATGTCCTTGCGCAGGGCCCGGATGGTCTCGCGGGCGATGACGCGGGTGCCGATGGCCGCCTGCACGGGAACCTCGAACTGCTGGCGCGGGATGAGGTCCTTGAGGCGCTTGGTCATCATGACACCGTAGGAGTAGGCCGAGTCGCGGTGGACGATGGCGCTGAAGGCATCCACCTTGTCCCCGTTGAGCAGGATGTCGACCTTGACCAGGTTGGCGTCCTGGGAGCCGTCCATCTCGTAGTCCAGGGAGGCGTAGCCGCGGGTGCGTGACTTCAGGGCGTCGAAGAAGTCGAAGACGATCTCCGCCAGCGGCAGCACGTAGTGCATCTCCACGCGGGACTCGGAGAGGTAGTCCATGCCCTGCATGGTGCCGCGACGCGACTGGCACAGCTCCATGACCGTGCCCACGAACTCGCTGGGGGTCAGGATCGTGGCCCGCACCACCGGCTCGGAGACGGAGGAGACCTTGCCCTCGGGGAACTCGCTGGGGTTGGTCACCGTGTGCGTGGTGCGGTCCTCCATGGTCACCTCGTAGACCACGGAGGGGGCGGTGGAGATGATGTCCAGGTTGAACTCGCGCTCCAGGCGCTCGCGGATGATCTCCAGGTGCAGCAGGCCCAGGTAGCCGCAGCGGAAGCCGAAGCCCAGCGCCACCGAGGTCTCCGGCTCATAGGTCAGGGCGGCGTCGTTGAGCTTGAGCTTGTCCAGGGCGTCGCGCAGGGCCGGGAAGTCCGAGCCGTCCACCGGGAACAGGCCGGAGAAGACCATGGGCTTGGGGTCCTGGTAGCCCGACAGCGGCTCGTCGGCCGGTGCCGCCGCGGAGGTGACCGTGTCACCGACCTTGGACTGGCGCACGTCCTTGACCCCGGTGATGAGGTAGCCGACCTCGCCGGCCCCCAGGCCGGCCGACGGCGTGGGCTCGGGGCTGATGACGCCGATCTCCAGGAGGTCGTGAACGGCCTTGGTGGAGAGCATCTCGATGCGCTCGCGGGGCTTGAGGGCGCCGTCGACGACGCGCACGTAGGTGACCACGCCGCGGTAGGTGTCATAGACGGAGTCGAAGATCATGGCGCGCGCCGGGGCCTCGGGGTCGCCGTGCGGGGGCGGGACCGTCTCGACGATCCGGTCGAGCAGCTCGGGAACGCCCTGTCCGGTCTTGCCCGAGACCTTGAGGATGTCGTCGACGTCGCAGCCGATGAGTGAGGCGATCTCCTCGGCGTGCCTCTCCGGCTCGGCGGCGGGCAGGTCGATCTTGTTGAGGACCGGGATGATGGTCAGGTCCCCCTCGATGGCCATGTAGAGGTTGGCCAGGGTCTGGGCCTGGATGCCCTGGGCGGCGTCGACCAGGAGGACCGCCCCCTCGCAGGCGGCCAGGGAGCGGTTGACCTCGTAGGAGAAGTCGACGTGCCCGGGAGTGTCGATCATGTTGAGTGCGTAAGCGCGCGTGACGCCGTCGTCGCCCTCAAGGGCCCAGGGCATGCGCACGGCCTGGGACTTGATGGTGATGCCGCGCTCGCGCTCGATGTCCATGCGGTCCAGGTACTGGGCGCGCATGTCGCGGGGCTGGACGACGCCGGTGGCCTGGAGCATGCGGTCGGCCAGGGTGGACTTGCCGTGGTCGATGTGCGCGATGATGCAGAAGTTGCGCAGCCGGGCCTGCTCGGTGGCGGCGGGCTGGACGCTGGTCATCTGCTCTGGTGTGGGGATCGGTGACACGGAGATCGGTTCCTGGCTCTTCCTCATATCCGGCATGGGTCTGGACCAAGTCTCCCACGACGGCGGCCCACCACCCCAGCCCGCCGGGCCAACCCGTGGTGTGAGGTGCGGCCGCACGCCGGTTCCCCACGGCTCCCGCGAGCGCAGGCGTCGGCGACCCCACAATCGGACGCCGTTCGACTTAGGTTAGCCTTCCTCGCATGCTGGAATGGATCCGCACCCTGCCCTATCCCTGGGTCTTCCTGTTCTTCTGGTGTCTGGCCATGATGCGCTCGCACACCATGTACTGGATCGGCCGGGGCATCACGGCGGGGACCGCACGCACCCGGTGGGTCTCACTGCTCGAGTCCCCGGTGTACGCCCGAGCCCAGGCGTGGTCGGCCCGCTGGGGTGTGCTGGCCGTGCCGATGTCCTTCCTGACCGTCGGCATACAGAGCGTCATCCAGATCTCCGCGGGGGTGGCCCGCATGCCGCTGCGCCGCTACGTGGCGGCCACGGCCGCGGGGGCGATCGCCTGGGCCACCGTCTACACGACCATCGGTATGGCGATCCTGACGGCCTGGATCACCGGGCCTACGGGTCGCGTCGTCTCCCTCCTGATGGTCACGGCCCTGGTGCTTGTCGTTGTGGCTCGTCGCGGTCGAGTCACGCACTGCGAGCACGGCGACCAGGGCAGGAGGCACGGCAAGCAGGCGTGATCCAGCCGGACCTGTCCGCAGAACCCATCGGGGAGACCTCCCCACTCCCACCGATGGGTCTTTGCCGCCGCTTCATGCCAGACTCGTCGCAGTTCGGGTTCCTGAACAGTCCCCACCCCGGGCGTCCCTATAGAAAGCCTCCCTGACATGTCTATGACCCCCAACAGAGAACGCGTTCTGCTCATCATTGCCGTCTCCATCGCGGTGGTCTCCGTCATCGCCGTCGGCCTGGTTCGCGCCGGAGTCCTCGGCGGTCACAAAGCCACCGCCAGGGCATCAGCCTCTGCGCACAGCAACGCTGCGAACGCCACCGAGCCCAGCGACCGCTTCATCATCTCTTACGCCGAGAACTCGGCAGCGGCCAAGGTCATCGCCTCAGCGAAGGCCTACGGCGAGAACGTCCTCGATTCCTTGCCCGCCAAGGACAAGCAGGCACTGACCGCCGCCGCGGGAAAGTTCTCGGTCAAGCTGGAGAGCGTGACCGCTCACGCCATGAGCACTGCGGCCGTGAAGCTGAGTGACAAGCTCACCGTGGATCAGGTCAAGGAGTTCATCTCCACGCTCGAGGCCGCTGACGGCATCGAGGCCGTCGAGCCCGATATGCACGTCACAGCCCTGGACAAGACCTCCACCAAGGACAGCAATGTCCCCAACGACCCCTACTTCTCCGAGCAGTGGGACATGACCTCGGGCTCCTACGGGATCAACGCCACCAACGCCTGGTCGCAGTCCACCGGCAAGGGCGTCACGGTCGCCGTCATCGACTCCGGCATCCTGACCGACCACCCGGACCTCAAGGGCCAGCTCCTGCCCGGCTACGACTTCATCGCCGACGCCGAGAGCGCACGCGACAACGACGGCTACGACTCGAATCCCTTCGACGAGGGCGACTGGGCTGAGCCGGGTGAGTGCTCCGCCCAGACCGGAGAGAATAAGGGCCGGGAGTCGACCTGGCACGGCACCCATGTAGCCGGGACCATTGCCGCGCGCACGAACAACGGCGAAGGTGTGGCAGGTGTCGCCCCGGACGCCAGGATCGTGCCCGTCCGCGCCCTGGGCCGCTGCGGCGGCAACAGCGCCAACATCATCGATGCCATCACTTGGGCCTCGGGCGGCAAGGTCAACGGCGCACCGGTCAACAAGAACCCCGCCCAGATCATCAACATGAGCATGGGCGGCTCCCGTACCTGCCCCCGCTTCTACCAGAAGGTCATCAATGCTGCAGTCGCGCGCGGTGCCATCATCGTCGCCGCCGCCGCCGGCAACAATAATGAGGACGCCAGAAACGCCGCCCCTGCCAGCTGCGAGAACGTCATCACCGTCGGTGCCACCACGAACACCGGGGACCGCTCGTCCTTCTCGAACTACGGTGACACCGTCGAAATCTCCGCCCCCGGTGGCGAGATCAAGTCCCACACCGGCATCCTGTCCGCGACCGACGAGTCGCCGACAGCGCCTCGGACCGCCAGCTACGCCGGCATGGTGGGCACCAGTCAGGCGGCACCGCACGTGTCCGGCACCATCGCGCTGATGCTGGCCTCCAACCCCGATCTGAAGACCGCGGAGATCGTCACCATCCTGCAGAACACGGCCAGCCCCATGGCTAAGTGCGACCGGTACGCCTGCGGCGCCGGCATCGTCAACGCAGCCTCCGCTGTGGCCCAGGTATCCGGCAAGGGCGCCGACCCCAGTGCCACCGCCGGTGGGAGAACCCTCCGCCTCGGCAGCCGACGCGGCTGAGCGTCCGAGCCGATCCGCTGCCTGCGCATACCGGGCGACCGATGCGGACCCGCGTCTCATCCCTTGCCGACGATTTGGTCGCTTCATGACATCGTTCTACCCTCTGTTCCATGACAGCGTTCCGTAACCGCCAGTGGTGGTGGCTCCCCTCGAGGCGAGCCGCCACCATCCTGACGCGTTAGGACCTTCCGGCTCGCTCACCGCGGGCCCGCCCGACGCATGAGTGAAAGGCCCGCCTGAACCCCGATCTCAGGAAAGAGGCCCCATGCCACCCACCGTGCCAGACTCCACCCCCGAGGCCGCACCGTCAGCCGCCTCACCCACCGTGCTGACGCGCTCGGTGCGCTACCACGCCGACGGCGGCTCCCTGCTGGAGCAGCTGACCCGCTCCGGTCTGCTGCGTGCCACTGCGGACTCGTCCGGAGAGGGCGGCCCCACGCGCCCGGTGGACTGCGTGCTGCTGGAGAGCGCCGACATCACCACGAAGGTATCGCGCACCACGGTCGCCGTCCTGGAGGCCTCGGCCAGGCTGACCTGCTGGGGCGGAACCGTCACCGCTGAGGCGCTGGACGCCGTCGGTGGTCAGGGTCCGGGAGCCGATGGTCTGGCGGCTCTGGCGCGTCTTGAGGAGAGTCTGGCCGAGCACGTCACCGACCGCTCCCCCGGCCGGTTGACTCTCGCCCTGCCCACCAGCTCCGACGACGACCCGATGATCGAGGAGCGCGAGCGGCTCACCGCCCTGTCCACGATCGAGCCGCTACGGCTCCTGGCCCGGGCCGAGGTCGCCCACCCCCACCTGCCGCTGGAGGTGGGAGCCTTCGCCTTCGACTACCTGTCCACCTTCGAGTCCCTGCCCGAGGTGGCCCAGGGCGCCAACACCTGCCCCGACTACCTCTTCTACGACGCGCGCATCATCCTCGTCGTCGATCACCCCACGCAGGAGGCGACCCTGGTGGGGGCCTCGGTCGACACCGCCGGCCTGGAGCGGCGCATGGACGCGTTGTCCGCCGCCATCGACAGTATCGACAGCGCGGCCGACACCGACGTCGAGGCGCCGGCCCCGACCGCCGACGGTATCGGCTCTCCTGTCGTGCACGCGGTGCCCACCACCTCCGACGCCGACTTCGAGGCGGTTGTGGAGGAGATGCGCGGCTACATCGCCGACGGCGACGTCTACCAGGTGGTGCCCTCACGCGGCTTCACCATCGCCTGCCCGGATGCGCTGGCCGCCTACCACGTGCTGCGTCACGCCAACCCCAGCCCCTACATGTTCTACCTGGCCGCCCCGGACTTCGAGCTCTTCGGCGCGTCCCCGGAGTCGGCGCTGCTGTACTCGGTGCGCAGTGGCAGGGTCGCCATCCGCCCCATCGCCGGGACCCGGCCGCGTGGGCTGCACCCCGACGGCTCCGTCGACCACGAGCGCGACACCCGTCTGGAGCTGGAGCTGCGCACCGACGCCAAGGAGGTCGCCGAGCACGTCATGCTCGTGGACCTGGCCCGCAATGACGTCGCCCGGGTCAGCCGTCCGGGCACCCGCAGTGTCCAGGACCTCCTGCGCGTGGACCGCTACAGCCGGGTGATGCACCTGGTCTCAGAGATCTCCGGCGAGCTGGCCGAGGATCTGGACGCCTTGGACGCCTTCCGCGCCTCCATGACGATGGGCACCCTCACCGGGGCCCCCAAGCTACGGGCCGCCGAGCTCATCCGCCGGGCCGAGGGCGTGCGCCGCGGCTCCTACGGCGGCTCGGTGGGTTACATCCGCGGTGACGGCGAGCTGGACACCTGCATCGTCATCCGCTCCGGCTTCGTGTCCGCCGGGACCGCCCTGGTCCAGGCCGGAGCCGGTGTCGTGGCGGCCTCCTCCCCGGCAGCCGAGGCCGCTGAGACCGTTCACAAGGCCCGCGCCGTCCTGGAGGCGGTCGCCACCGCTCAGGGCGCCGCACTCGTCATCGACCAGACCGGCAAGGAGGCCTGAGCCATGCCCCTCACCAACAGCCACAGCAGCGAGCAGGCCGCGAAGCATCTTCTGGAGACATCGGCGCCGGCTCGAGTGGTTCTGCTCGACAACCGCGACTCCTTCGTCTACAACCTCGTCGACCAGTTCGCGACCCTCGGTTCCCAGATCGAGGTCTACCGCAACAACGTGCCTACCTCCCGGGTGCTCGCCGCCCTGGAGCCCACCGCGGCCGAGCGGGAGGCCGGGCGGCGCCCGGTCCTGTGTCTGTCCCCCGGGCCGGGCTATCCGGCGACATCGGGCTGCCTCATGGAGCTCATTGCCACCGCCATGGAGCAGGCGATTCCCACGCTGGGCATCTGCCTGGGGTTCCAGGCCCTCGTCGAGGCCTGTGGTGGGCAGGTCCGCCCGGTCGGCCCGGTCCACGGCCGCTCCGACCGGGTCGAGGTCACTGAGGCGGGGCGTGCGGACACGGCCTTCGCGGTGCTCGACGGCGGACCGCTGGATGTGGCCCGCTACCACTCGCTGGGCACGCGCACGCTGCCCGAGACACTCGTCAGCCTGGCCCGAACCACCCAGGTGGACGGCGACGGAAGCGGTGGCATCGTCATGGCGGCCCGACACCGGTCATTGCCCGCGATCGGCCTGCAGTTCCACCCGGAGTCGATCCTCACCCCGCAGGGTCCGGCCCTGCTCAAGGCCGTCACCACCGACCTGGCCCGGACCGCCTGAGCCACAGCAGCGCCCCGTCGTCCCGCAGATCCCGACGTCGGCGCCACCGCTCGGGCAGAATCGTCCCCGGGCACCCCAAGCCTCAACCACCTGCATAAGGAGCTACAGACCGATGAGTGAGACCAACGGCGCGTCCCCCGCCGCTGCGGGCGGCACGCATGCTGCCACGGCACAGGAGGCGCACGAGCTGCTGCGAGAGGTGGTTCAGGGACGGCGCCTGAGCCGCGAGCAGGCCTCCACGGTGTTCGCGGCCCTGGGTGCCGGCGACCTGTCCGAAGTGGAGACGGCGGCACTGCTGGCGGCGTTGCACGCCCGCGGCGAGGAGCCCCAGGAGGTCGCCGGGGCCGCGAGCGCCTTCCGTCAGGCCGCCCGGGCCTTCCCGTCGGTGTCCTTCCCACTGGTGGACGTCGTCGGCACCGGGGGCGATGGCGTGGGCACGATCAACATCTCCACGGGGGCGGGCCTGGTGGCCGCCTCGATGGGGGTCGCCGTGGCCAAGCACGGCAACAGGGCCGTGTCCTCCAAGACGGGGGCGGCCGACGTCATCGCCGAGCTGGGGCTGCCGCTGGACGTGGAGCCGGCCACGGCGGTCGAGCTGCTGGCCCGTGACCATTTCACCTTCCTGTTCGCCCAGGCCTACCACCCGGCGATGCGGCATGTGGCGCCGGTGCGCAAGGCGCTGGCCACGCCCACGATCTTCAATGTCCTGGGGCCGCTGGTGAACCCGGCCCACCTGACCTTCCAGCTCATGGGTGTGTGGGACCCGGGCATGCTGGACATGATCGCTGAGGCGATGGTCCAGCTGGGGCGTGAGCGTGCGCTCGTGGTCCACGGCTCGGGCCTGGACGAGATCGCCGTCCACGGGCCGACCCTCGTGCGTGAGGCGACGCCCGACGGGGTCAGGGCCTATGAGGTCGCGCCTGAGGATCTGGGGGTGTCCACCTACGAGCTGGCCGATCTGCTGGGCGGGGAGCCGGCCGATAACGCACGCCTGCTGCGTGAGGCCGTCTCGGGTGAGGGAAGGCCCGCCCATCGCGACGCCATCGCAGTCAATGCCGGTGCCCTGCTGTACCTCACCGGTCGGGCTGACAGCCTCGCGGACGGCACTGCGGCTGCCCTGGAGCAGATCCTTTCCGGTGGCGTGGCCCGCCACCTGGAGTCCATGACCAAAGCCAGTGACCTCGCCACTGAGACGGCCTGAGGAGAAGCCGTGACTACCCCCGACATCGCCCCCGTTCCCACCGCGTCACCCGATGGTGCCGGCCCTGGCGAGCGCACTCACCGTGAGCCGGTCGAGGCGCGTCTCATCGCCACGGGCACCGTCCTGGACTCGATCGTCCAGGCGCGCCGCGAGCGCATTGATGAGCTGCGCGCCCGCTTCGGGCACCTGAGAGCTGAAGAGCTGCCGCGCTCGCAGCGCTCCTTCGCGGACGCCCTGCGTACCCGCAGCGGCCAGAGCCACAGCCCGCAGCCGGCTCTCATCATGGAGTGCAAGGCGGCCTCGCCCTCGCGCGGCACTATCCGTTCCGACTACGACCCGGCCTCGTTGGCCGCACAGTACGCGCCCTACGCGGCCGCGGTCTCGGTGCTCACCGAGCCCGACCGCTTCAACGGCTCCTTCGACGACCTGGCGGCCGTGCGCGAGGTGGTGGACGCCCCGGTCCTGTGCAAGGACTTCATCGTCGACGAGGTCCAGGTGCTGGCGGCCCGCAGTCTGGGGGCGGACGCGGTTCTGCTCATGCTGTCAGTGGTGCCCGACGACGTCTACCGCGAGCTGGCAGAGCTGGCCCACAGCCTGGGCATGGAGGTGCTCACGGAGGTCTCGACCCCGGAGGAGATGCACCGCGCCTCGGCCCTGGGGGCGGAGGTCATCGGTATCAACAACCGTGACCTGCGCACCTTGGACACGGACCTGGTGCGCACTGAGGAACTCGTCCCGCTGGCTCCGGCCGGGGTGGTCCTCGTGGGTGAGTCGGGGGTCAGTGCTCCCGACGACGTACGGCGTCTGTCCGGCCTGGTGGATGCACTCCTGGTGGGCTCGTCCCTGTCCGGTGCCCCGGACCCGGCCGAGGCCGCCCGGGAGCTGGCCACCGCGGTGCCGCTGCCACAGCCGGGAGGCGAGGACGCATCGTCGTCGGGCCTGGACCGGGATGGTCAGGAGACGGGGCACCACCCGCGACTGCCCGCCTTCTTCGGCCCCTACGGGGGCCAGTTCGTGCCCGAGCTGCTCATTCCGGCGCTGGACCAGCTCGAGGACGCCTTCATCGACGCCCAGGCGGATCCGGCCTTCGCCGCCGAGTTGGACACGTTCATGACGCGCTACCTGGGGCGTCCCACGGCGGTCACCGAACTGCGCAACCTGCCGTTGGAGGGCAACGCCCGCATCCTGCTCAAGCGCGAGGACCTGGTCCATGGAGGCGCTCACAAGGGCAATCAGGTTCTGGGGCAGGCCCTCCTGGCCAAGCGGATGGGTAAGCAGCGCATCATCGCCGAGACCGGCGCGGGCCAGCACGGGACGGCCACGGCCATGGTCTGCGCCCTGTTGGGTCTGGACTGCACCATCTACATGGGAGCCACTGATGTCGTGCGTCAGGCGCCCAATGTCGAGCGCATGGAGCTCATGGGGGCCACAGTGGTGCCGGTGGACAGTGGCGCGGGCACGCTCAAGGACGCCGTCAACGAGGCGCTGCGCGACTGGACCGCCTCCTTCGCCGATACCCACTACCTGCTGGGCACTGCCGCCGGCCCCCACCCCTTCCCCACGATCGTGCGCGAGTACCACCGGGTCATCTCCCGGGAGGCCCGTGCCCAGGTCCTGGGCCTGACTGGGCGGCTGCCGGACTCGGTCATCGCCTGCGTGGGCGGCGGCTCCAACGCGATCGGCATGTTCGCCGAATTCATCGACGACCCCGGGGTCGAGCTCATCGGGGTCGAGCCGGCCGGGGAGGGCCTGGACACGTCGCGTCACGGCGCCCCCATCAACAAGGGCCTGGTAGGGATCCTCCACGGTGCGCGCAGCTACCTCATGCGCACCTCCGAGGGGCAGGTCGAGGAGTCCTTCTCCGTCTCGGCGGGCCTGGACTACCCGGGCGTGGGGCCCGAGCACGCCTGGCTGTCGGACACCGGCAGGGCCCGCTACGTGGGCATCAGTGACGACGAGGCGATCGAGGCCTTCCGGCTGCTGTCACGCCACGAGGGAATCATCCCGGCCATGGAGTCCGCCCACGCCTTGGCTCAGGCCCTGGCCATGGCCCGGGAGGTGCCCGACGGCGAGGAGCCCCCGGTCCTGCTGGTGTGCCTCTCGGGCCGTGGGGACAAGGACCTCGACCAGGTGCAGGCGAGGCTGGGGGGCTCCTTCTCCACCGACGGCGCCGTGGCCAGGGCCTCGCACATGGTGGAGCAGATGGGCAAGCGCACCGAGTATGCGGGCCTGAACGCCGCCAGGAGCACCAGCTCGACCACCGGACCGGACGAGGAGTTCTGAGATGAGCCGCTATCCTGCGATGTTCGCCGCCCTCAAGGAGCGCGGCGAGGGCGCCTTCGTTCCCTTCGTCATGGTCGGCGATCCCGACCCGGGCACCAGCGAGGCCGTCATCGAGGCGCTCATCGCCGGTGGGGCCGACGCCCTGGAACTGGGTGTGCCCTTCACCGACCCGGTCGCCGACGGCCCCACGATCCAGAAGGCGCATGTCCGGGCCCTGGCCGCAGGTGTGAGTTTCCAGGACTGCCTGGAGGTGGTTCAGCGGGTGCGCCGGCGCCACCCGAGGCTGCCCATCGGCATGCTCGTCTACGGCAACGTCCCCTTCGCGATGGGCCTGGAGCGCTTCTACTCCCAGTGCGCGCAGGCCGGCGTCGACTCGGTGCTGCTGCCCGACGTCCCGATCCGCGAGTCGGCCGCCTTCAGCCGGGCCGCCGAGGAGGCCGGTGTCGACGCCGTCTACATCGCCCCGCCGTCGGCTGCGGCCGAGACCCTGGACGCGGTGGCGGCGGCCTCACGCGGCTACGTCTATGCCGTCTCTCGGGTGGGGGTCACCGGCACCGAGCGGGCCTCCTCCACCGTGGGGCTCGCCGAGTCGGTCGAGCGCCTGCGTGCCGACGCCGCCGCGCCGGTGATGCTGGGCTTCGGCATCTCCACGCCCGAGCAGGTCGCTGAGGCCATCGCAGCCGGTGCCGACGGCGCCATCAGCGGATCGGCCACAGTCAAGATCGTGGAGCGCTACGCCCCCGAGATCGTGGCGGCAACCTCCGGCAACAACGGCAGAGGAGGTAATGAGGAGCGCCGCCACTACGCGCTCGGAGCACTGCGCAGTGACCTCGTCGCCTTCACCGCCACCATGAAGGAGGCCACACGTCAGCACTGACGGCCGACATCAGCAGGCCGTCCAGGACAGCGGAGGGTCGGTGACACGGGAGTACCTGTGTCACCGACCCTCGTCGTCGGTGTCCTGCTCGCCTGGGATAGAGCTCCATGGGGAACATTCCCCCTTCGATATTGACTGTTCGGACTATATGTTGGTCGGACAGTCCATATCCACCCGACATCCACCCGGCCACCCCAGAGAAAGGCAGACCGATGCGCTTACTACGCACCCGTTCCACGCGGTCATGGCAACGCCTTGCCGGCGTCACCGCAGCCCTGCCCCTACTCGTCGCCGGCCTGCTCACCTCACCAGCGCAGGCCGCCCCCGCCTCCGAGAGCGTCATCGCCTCCGGGATCTACAACTCGAGCGGCACCGGATGCCAGGGCTCGGGCACCAGCGCCGACTGCCTCAGCTGGGGCCTGCGCATCCCGTCCACCATCGCACCGAAGAAGGACCTCACCGTCACCATCGAGGCCGACTCCGCCCCCGGCCGGTGGGCGTGGAACTGCCTCGCGAGCGACCGGATCGCCGGCACGGCATCGTTCTACGACTCCCCGAGCAACAAGCTGAGCGAGTCCAGCCTCAAGTCCTCCGCAAAGCTTCATTACGGCGTATACGGAGACAGCGCCGGACAGGTCGAGGCCGTCACATGCACACCGGAGCATCTGAGCATCACCTACAAGATCGATCACCTGGTGCGCTCCGGGGGCTCATACCTCGACCTGAGT
This sequence comes from Actinomyces oris, assembly GCF_001937665.1. GTDB lineage: Bacteria > Actinomycetota > Actinomycetes > Actinomycetales > Actinomycetaceae > Actinomyces > Actinomyces stomatis. The sequence goes on from NZ_MSKL01000005.1 coordinate 96,530, forward strand.
TTTGGAACGACTACGACGACCCCGGGGTCCGGCGAGTACACCTACTCCTTCTCGCCAACCGTCACAACCTCCGCAGACAACACCCCTCAGAAGATCACAGCAACCGTGAAGAAGCCTGCTGAGAACGCAGTGCCCCGTTAGAGGCACGGAAGACAGAAGGACGAAGGTCGGGTAGGCGAAAGTCGTCGCCTACCCGACCTTCGTCTTCGCCATTCCCAACGGGGAAAAGGTCGCATGTGGGGAGTATTCCAACCTTTTGATAATGTCCTTCTTGACGATATATTAATGAGGCAATTGGTTCCCATCCCGATCCCCTCGGAGAAAGGCGTGCTCGTGCACACCCCACCTTCTCTTCCCGCTGGGCTGCGGCGACGCATCCTGGGCGTCGCCATCGCTCTTCCCCTGCTCACCGTCGGCGCCGTCGCCGCTCCGGTGAGCGCAGCCGTCCCGACCGCCACCCCGGACACCGGTATCACCGCGGAGGGGCGCTACCACCCGGCCGGCACCGGATGCCACGGCTCCGACAATGCCGACAGCTGCCTGAGCTGGGGTGTGCGCGTCCCCTCGACCGTCGCCCCGAACTCATCCACCACCGTCACCATTGAGGCGGACTCCGTGCCGGGTCAGTGGACCTGGTCCTGCCCCTCCCCGGACGGCGACAGGGTAGCCGGGACCAGCGCCTTCTACATCGACAAGGGCAAGGACGAGCCCGCATCGAAGCTGGCCGATTCCGGCCTGGGCTTCTTCGACCACCTGTACTACAACCAGAAGGGGGACAGCGCCGGCTCGGTCACAGCCGCTTCCTGCACCCCTGAGCACCTGAGCCTGACCTATGAGGTCAACTTCGACGCCGCCTGGGACCAGAGCTCCTATCTCGACCTGGACCTCGGGACCACAGTGGTGGCCCCCGGCGCGGACGCACGCAGCTATACCTTCAGCCCGAAGATCACGACCTCCGCGGGCAGCCTGGTTCTCACGCCCACCGCGACGGCCCACAAGCCCGCTGCCAGCGCGGCTCACGCCACCGTGTCCACCAAGGAGGTCGCGGTCGACGGTGCCGCCAAGGACACTTCCCGCTTCACCATGACGGCGAGGAACGACTCCACCACGCCGCTGTCCAACTTCACCATCTCCGCCGGCCGGTCCAGGGGACAGGCCCAGGTGACCGCTCTGACCTGCGACCTAACCGCCTTCGGAGGCAAGGTCGTCTCCGCCACCGGACCGGCCGAGAACCTCACCGTCTCCAGCGGAACGGCCAAGGTGCCCCAGGGCAAGGACATCGCCTGCCAGGTGGACCTCAGCGGCATCGTGGGACGCAACCGGGTCAAGGCCGCACTCACCACCGACGGACAGACCTTCTCCAGCGACTACACCAAGGACCGCCCCATCAGCGAAGTGAAGGTCCAGCCCACTGATCGCGACGTTGAGGCCACCCCCACCGGCACCTACGAGGTCGAGGTCGGCTACAGCGTCACCTTCACCAACACCACCGACGCCGACGGACAGACCTCCAATATCGTTTTGCACCCACGGGTCCCCGCCGGCTTCACCCTCAAGTACGTGTGGGGCAGCGGTGTCCCGTGGTGGATCAGCATGGACGACTACGCGATCCAACCGGATGGCTCCGTGCCACTGTCCACAGAAGACACCCTGCACGCCCACTCATCAACCACGATGACCTTCACCACCTTCTACGAGGTCAACGCCGAGTCGGTCACCGAGGACACCTGGAAGGCCCTGGGCACCTGCGATCCCCGGGACCCCTCCAAGGGACTGACCACTCAGATCGACATCGTCGGCAGCGATGGAATCGAGCCCGGCACCTACTCGACCTGCACCACCGTGACGCGCACGAAGAACTGAGCACGAGCACGGGTCGATCTGCCTGGCTGGATGAAGGTCGGATAGGTGACAGCCGTCGCCTATCCGACCTTCACATGACTTTCTCACGCAACGAGAAACCGAGCGCGGCGAGACATGTTCCAGTGCCCCGAAACCATCGTTCCCAGCAATCCATCAAAGAAGCGATTCGCTTCTCATTCCCATCACCTCAGCGAAAGGCGTGCTCATGCACTTCCCACCTTCCCCACCCGGTCAGCCGTGGCGGCGCCTCCTGCGCATTGCCCTGGCTCTTCCCCTCATCGCCGCCGCAGCCCTCGCAGCCCCGGCGTCCGCCGATACCGACATCACCGTGGAGGGGCTCTACCACACGGCCGGTACCGGCTGCCATGGCTCCGACAATGCCGAGGGATGTCTGAGCTGGAAGGTCCGCATCCCATCGGCTATTGCCCCAAAGAGCGCCACAGACGTCACCATTGAGGCCGACTCCGTGCCGGGCCAGTGGACCTGGACCTGCCCCTCCCAGAACGGTGACGAAGTGGCCGGGACGAGCTCCTTCTACATCGACAACGGCGGCGGCGAGCCCCCGGCCTTGATCGTGGACTCTGAGCTGAGCTCCATCTCTGAGCTGTACAACCCCCTGCTGGGTGAGCCCATCGGCTCGGTCAAAGCCGTTTCCTGCACTCCTGAGCACCTGAAGCTGACCTATGAGATCAACTTCTACACCCAATGGGACAAGACCAGCTACCTCGACCTGGATCTGGGGACCACGGTGGCGGCTCCCGGTGCGGACGCGCGCAGCTACCGTTTCACCCCCACCATCGAGGTCTCCACGCGCAACGCGATTCTTCAGCCCACCGTCACGGCGAACAAACCCGCTGCCAGCGCGGCTCACGCCACCGTGTCCACCCAGGACGTCAGGGTCGACGGCGCCGCCAAGGACACTTCCCGCTTCACCATGACGGCGCGGAACGACTCCACCACCCCGCTGTCCAACTTCACCATCTCCGCCGGCCGGACCAGGGGGCAGTCCCAGGTGGGCACCCTGACCTGCGACCTGACCGCCTTCGGAGGCAAGGTCGTCTCCGCCACGGGACCGGCCGAGAACCTCAGCGTCTCCAGCGGAGCGGCCAAGGTCCCCCAGGGCAAGGACGTCACCTGCCAGGTGGACCTGACCGGCGTCGTGGGACGCAACCGGGTCAAGGCCGCACTCACCACCGGCAACCAGACCTTCTCCAGCGACTACATCAACCACCGGCCGGTGATTGAGGTGGAGACTCATCCCACGGATCTCCTGGTCGAGGCCGAGCCCACCGGCACCTACGAGGTCGAGGTCGGCTACACCGTCACCTTCACCAACACCACCGACGCCAACGGATCCAGCTCCGATATCGTCCTGCGGCCCGGGATTCCGGCCGGCTTCACCCTCAAGAGCGTGACAGGTACCGGCACCCCGTGGTGGGTCAGCCCGGACAGCTATGCCCTTCAGGACGACGGCTCCTTGTACTTGCGCACCAGTGACTCCCTGAACGCCCACTCGTCAACCACGATGACCTTCACCAGCACCTACCAGGTCAACGCCGAGGCGGTCACCCAGGAGACCTGGAAGGCCCTGGGCACCTGCGACCCCCAGGACCCCTCCAAGGGACTGACCATGCAGATCGACGTCGCCGGCAGTGAAGGCGGCACCGAAGCGGGGAGCCAGACAATCTGCACCCCTGTGACGCGCACGGGCAACTAGCGCCTCACCGACGCGAGTCTCCGGACGCACCGCACCATCACCCCATTCGCCAGCGCCACCGGTGGACCTCCTGCTTCGAGGCAGGTCCACCGGTGGCGCTGGTCGCCGTCGTGAGCCTGCAGCAGCCACCCCATCCCGCCCGACGGTAGGGTGGCGCCCATGGCCAGCCTTCTCAACCGGATCCTCACCCTGCTCGGACGCGCCGCCTCCGACGCCGTCAGCGACGCCCTTTCCCAGAAGTCCTCGACGCCGTCGGGCACGTCGGAGAGCAGGCCATCCGGTTCAGCTGAGACCGCGCAGTCCCGCGCCCCCAAGTCATCAGCGGCGAAGCCGTCACCGACCCGGCCCCGCTCCCACGACAGCGGCGCCGCCGCGGACGCGACGGGCCCCTCGGCGCGAGGCGTCAGCGTCTACGACGTCTCCACCCTGGGGCTGCCCGACTTCGCTTACTCCCCCGACCCCGATGGCGAGGCCGACCCCGGCGAGGTGGTGTGGGCCTGGGTTCCCTTCGAGGAGGATCCCGCCCAGGGCAAGGACCGGCCCGTCCTGGTCCTGGCTCGCCATGAGACCCGTCTGGTCGTGGCCCAGATGACGAGCAAGGACCATGACCGCGACGCCGCCCAGGAGGCGCGCTGGGGCCGCTTCTGGCACGACGTCGGCACCGGCGCCTGGGACCGTCAGGGCCGCCCCAGCGAGGTGCGCCTGGACCGTCTGCTCCTGGTGGAGCCGGCCTCGGTGCGCCGCGAGGGGGCCACGATGAACCGGGAGGTCTTCGACGGCGTCGTGGCCGCCCTGCGCCACCACCACTCCTGATCGCCTCCAGATTTCGACAGATCGCACAGGGTACAGATGTTATCCGCTAGGCCCGAACACGCTGGAAAGCACCTGCATCGGAGGTTTCCACAAAACAAGATTGAAGTATTGCCCACCCCCCTTCACGAATAAACTTGACTTACTGGCCAGCCCACCTATCCCTATGAAGTGATCGGAGCGATCATGGCACTCCCAACAGTCACCACCACCCTCAAGGGCTTGGCTGCCATCACCCTGGCCTCGGTTCTCACTCTTGGCACGTCATCCCCCGCATTCGCAGGCGAGTCACCTATCCCCGATGACGCCACCGAGTACGGCTCAGTTACTGTCGAAGACAGTCCTGCCGGAGGCTCAGGCATTCGCCCTGCCTGGATCACCGGTTCTCACACGACTAAGGTCACCGGCGGGACCTGGAGCTACGGCACGAACTCGAAAGTTGTCTACTCGAACTTTCATCACCCATCTCGATGCCATGGATCCTCAGCCCGAACCTACAATGGGCTCATCACCGCACGAAGTCCCAAAACTGCCGCAGGGAAGTGGTCTTACGCTCAGGTCCGACGCTCCACTGACACGAACGAAGCCTTCTACTGGTTCTGCTGAGAGCCATCAGTATCTTGCGGTAGGCGGCGGCCCCGCTGATGGGGCCCCACCTACCGCACCACCCTCATGAAAATTCTTCTCAGAGCCACCTGGGCCCTCAACCTCACGCTGTGCTTGGCGACCATCCTGCTTATCCCACAGTCGCTCCTTTTCTTGTTCCCAGCCGAGACGAACGGCTATGTCATTATCAGTGAAACCGGCGTCGACCCGGATGAGCTTCATCATATCGGCAAGCAGGCCGGCGTCGAGGTTGCCCAGGTACGCCACATCACAGACTTCGCCGATACCACCGACGAGTCATACTCGACAACCAGCGTCGAGCTCCTCGGCTACGAGGCTGATGACTACATTCGCCCGCCATTGACTCCCCTGCTCCTGCCGGAGCCCATCGCCTACAGCGGCAGCACCGTCCAAGACGATGCCCTGGGCGGGTGGTACGCGATCGGCTCGCGGCAAAGTACCACCCAGTTCCTCAGCCAGGTCACAGACCGGTGGGGCGATCGCATCAATGAGTCGGGGATTCTGACACCGGGCCTTGCCCTGTCCACCGCCATGAGCTCCGAGATCGGCGTGAGCCTGCTCCTGGCCCAGACGGTTCTGGCGCTCGTCCTGGCCCTTGCCACCGTCTCCCAGTCCTCTTCCTACAGAAGCGCCCGGTTGCAGGGCCGCTCCCACCGCCGCTTGGCCCTCCACCTCCTCAAGAACTGCCTCCTGTCAGCATGCCGGTGGCTTCTGGCCCCTTTGGCGCTACTCGCCCTGCTGGTGGCCTACGACATCTACGGCTCCGCCGCGCTGAGCGTCCACCGTCTGAGCGCCGAGCTCATCGCCTGCTGCGCCCTCCTGACCCTGGCCGCAACCCTGACCGGCACGCTCACGGGATGGGCGGTGCTCGCGGTTGGAAGCCGTCAGCGATCCGGGGCAGCAGCGCGTCCGCGCCACGGGATCGCCCTGCTGACCTATGCACTTGTCCTGGCCATGACCTGGTCCTTCTCCACTGCGAGTACCAGTCTCATCGTCGATGTCCTCCAGGCGCAGGCACTTCGCAACCAGGCCCAGGCCCAGCGGTCCCTTCCCCCGGCCACCGCTCTGAGCATCTGGTCCGTCAGCGAGCCCACCTTCGATGCCAAGACACCCCGGATAGCCTCCTTCATCACCCAGGCCCAGCAGGAGGGGAGCCTTGTTCTGACCTGGGCGATCCCTAACGGCTCCACCGAGGACGGATACGGGCCGCCCACCCTGTATCTCAACAACACGGCCGCCGCCCACTACGGCCTGCCCAAGGTCACTGAGCAGCAGGTGACCCTCTACCGGCCCCGGTCGGTGGCCGGCCAGGATGAGGCCTTGGCCCAGGAGATCGTCGAGCAGGCGCGATTCAACACCATGCACGGGGCGAGCGCGGACGCTGTCACCGTCACCTCCCACGACCTGGAGGAGGTCAGCTCGCTCCTGCCGGCGAACCTCCCCGCCGTCAGCTTCTTCCTCAGTAGCGAGGGCACCCGCACCAGCGACTGCCTCGTCGCCGTGGTCCCCGACGGCTACTTCGCCCCAGACGACTACCTGTCCGCCATTACCCAGGGGGCTGCAGTCCTCACCGGCCAGAACCTTGTCTCCCTGCGGGAGCGGCTGCGCGAGCACCACGTGGAGGACCTCGTGGCGCGCTTCGACGCCGTCGGCACCGGCAACACGGCCCTCAGGGAGCAAACCATGCACACAGCAGTCCTCCACGCCCTCATCTTGCTGACTGCAGCCACCAGCACCGCGGCCAGCGCAGGGCTCGCGGCACGCGCCTGGGCACAGGCCAGGAGTCGCAGACGTGAGATTGAGCGCCTGCTGGGGCATCGCATGCTGGCCGAGCGCCTCCTGACCGCGGTCCTCATCACCATCCCGGTACTCATCCTCGCCTGGCCGCTCCTGGTCCAGCCCAGCAGCGAACTGGTCGTTACTCAAATGGCGTGCGCACTCGTTCTCACCGCGGCCGTTGTCGTGGGATCACGCCACGCCGCCGCTCGGCCCACCGATCCCCGCCGCAGGAGGCAGGCCCGCCATGGCTGACACACTCACCGCTACAGACCTGACCATCTCCAGAGGCGGGCGCCTGCTCGTCGACGGGCTGGATCTGTCCCTGAAGGAGGGTACTGTCACGGCACTGACCGGCCCCAACGGCTCCGGCAAGACCACCACGGCATGGTGCCTGGGCCTGCACGACCTCGATTTCACTGGGACCGTGACCATCGATGGCCGGCCCTCCAGCAGGATGAGCCCGCGCGACATCCGCCTGGCGCACCGCACCACGATCGCCCTCCAGCCCCAGGACCTTCTTCTGGAGGACTCCTGGACCCCCATCGCCACACTGCGCCACGCCGCTTGGGCGCTCGGGCTCCCCCGGCGCCAGCGCGCGGCGCGGATCGCCGATGCCCTGGGCGCGGCCCGGCTCACCACCCTGTCCCGAACCCGCACGGGCCTGCTCAGCGGCGGAGAGCGGATGCGAGTGGCCCTGGCGCGAACACTGCTCATGGAGCACCCCCGCCTGGTCATCCTCGATGAGCCCACCGCCGGTGCGGATGAGGAGCTGGCCACGGTGGTCATCGGCGCCATGGACGCGTGGGCTCGGACCTCTGCCGCGATCCTCGTGGTCACCCATGACCCAAGGCTTGTTGAGCGTGCGGAGAACCAGGTAGAGCTCAGCACAGGCGAGCAAGTTCACGTGCACAGCCTCCATGAGCACGAAGCCATTGAGAATTTGGACTGATAGAGTCACCCCTTGGACCTCTGGCCTGGCCGGCTGCGGGGTCCGGCGACCGGGTCAGCCAGGTGCCCCACCACCTCATGTCAACCCGTGGCGCGAACCCTCTCTCCGGCCATCGACCAATCAGACGCGAGAAAGTTTCACCGTGGCGAACATCAAGTCCCAGATCAAGCGCATCAAGACCAACGAGAAGGCCCGCCTGCGCAACAAGTCCGTCAAGTCCGAGCTCAAGACCTACGTGCGCCGCGTGCGCGAGGCCGTCGAGGCCGGCGACAAGGACGCCGCGCTCGAGCACCTCAAGGCCGCCTCCCGCAAGCTGGACAAGGCCGTCTCCAAGGGCGTCATCCACAAGAACCAGGCCGCCAACCGCAAGTCCAAGCTCGCCAAGCGCGTCGCCTCCCTCTGAGGCCACCGCAGCAGTGAGCATCTGAAGGGCGCCTCCCACCGGGGAGGCGCCCTCCCCTTTTTTCCGTCACCCTCTGCCCGTTCATCAGACCGCTTCAAGGAGAGCCCATTGCGCATCGGATTCGACCGCGACAAGTACCTGCGGATGCAGTCCAGCCACATCGCGGAGCGCCGCGCCCAGTTCGGCGGCAAGCTCTATCTGGAGTTCGGCGGCAAGCTCATTGACGACATGCACGCCTCGCGCGTGCTGCCGGGCTTCACCCCGGACAACAAGATCGTCATGCTCGCCGAGCTGGCCGACGAGGTCGAGATCGTCATGGCGGTCAACGCCAAGCACCTCTCCCGCAACAAGGTCCGCGCGGACCTGGGCATCCCCTACGAGGACGACCTGCTGCGCCACATCGACGCCTTCCGAAGCTACGGGCTCTACGTGGGCAGCGTCGTCGTGACCCAGTGGACCGAGGACAACCGCCAGGCCCATGACTTCAAGCGCAAGCTGGAGGCGCTGGGCATCACGGTCTACCGTCACTTCCCCATCCCCGGCTACCCCGGCGACGTCGCCCGCATCGTCTCGGCGGAGGGCTACGGGCGCAACGAGTACATCGAGACCAGCCGGGACCTCGTGGTCGTCACCGCCCCCGGCCCGGGCAGCGGCAAGATGGCCACCTGCCTGTCCCAGATCTACCACGACCACCAGCGGGGCATCTCCTCGGGCTACGCGAAGTTCGAGACCTTCCCGATCTGGAACCTGCCCCTGGACCACCCGGTCAACATCGCCTACGAGGCCGCCACCGCCGACCTCGACGACGTCAACATGATCGACCCCTTCCACCTGGCGGCCCACGGAGTCCAGACCGTCAACTACAACCGCGACGTCGAGGTCTTCCCGGTCCTGAGCCGCCTGTTCGAGGAAATCCTGGGCTCCTCGCCCTACGCCTCCCCCACGGACATGGGCGTCAACATGGCCGGCAACTGCATCAGCGACGACGAGGCCTGCCGGCAGGCCGCCTGCCAGGAGATCATCCGCCGCTACTACCGGGCCCTGGTGACCGAGAAGCGCGAGGTCATCGCCCCCGTCCAGTCCCAGCGGATCGCGCTGCTCATGGCCAAGGTGGGGGTGAGCAAGGAGGACCGCCCCGTCGTGCCGCCCGCACTGGAGGTGGCCGCGGCCACCGGCGAGCCGGCCTCGGCGATCGAGCTGCCCGACGGGCGCATCGTGACGGGCAAGACCTCCGCCCTGCTGGGGTGCTCCTCAGCGATGCTGCTCAACGCCCTCAAGGTCCTGGCCGGGATCGATGATGACGTCAACCTGCTGGCCCCGGCCTCCATCGAACCCATCCAGAAGCTCAAGACTCAGCGGCTGGGCAGCCGCAACCCGCGCCTGCACACCGACGAGGTGCTCATCGCTTTGGCCGTGTCCGCCAACGGGGACGACAACGCCCGCAAGGCCCTCGACCAGCTCGAGACGCTGCGGGGCTGCGACGTCCACACCTCCACGATCCTGGGCTCGGTGGACGAGGGCATCTTCCGCGCCCTGGGGGTCCAAGTCACCAACGAGCCCGTCTACGCCACCAAGTCCCTGTACCGCAAGAAGTGAGGCCCGGTGCGGGCGGCCCTCCCGCGGTGCGCCCGCACCCGGACACCCCATTGAGGTGGGGGTGGTCACATAGGCGCGGAGAAACGGCTGAACGCACTCGCGCGCGGTACATTCTCCCCAACGAGATGAACTCGTGTGCTCTGGGGTCGGTGAAAGTCCGAACCGGCGGTGACAGTCCGCGACCCGGTCGCATCCAGCGACCGGCTGACCAGGTGGAACTCCTGGACCGACGGTGAGAGTCCGGATGGGAAGCGCACACGGGACACACCATGCCTCGCCCGCTGCCGTGCACCCGGCGGTCCGGCATGACAGTGTCTCTCCCCAGCGCACCCGAGGGAGAGGACCGGATGACCTCGTTCACCCCCGTGCAGGCGGCCGCGATGCGACGCGCCCTGCGGGTCGCGGCCTCCCCCGACGCCCCGCCCGGCCCCAATCCCCGGGTGGGCTGCGTCATCCTCTCCGCCGACGGCGACGTCCTCGCCGAGGGCCACCACCGCGGAGCCGGCACCGCCCACGCCGAGGTCGACGCGCTGGCGAACCTCGCCGCGGCGGGCGCCTCCGCCCAGGGAGCGACCGCCGTCGTCACTCTCGAGCCCTGCAATCATCAGGGCCGCACCGGCCCATGCGTCCAGGCGCTCCTCGCCGCGGGCGTGGCCGAGGTCATCTACGCCCAGGATGACCCGACCGAGCAGGCCGGAGGCGGCGCAGCGACGCTGGAGGCCGCCGGCGTGCGAGTACGATGTGGACTGTGCGCCCAGGACGCCGCGTGTCTCAACCGCCCGTGGCTCCTGGCCGTGACCCGCGGGCGCCCCATGGTGACATGGAAGCTCGCCGCCACCCTCGACGGCCGTATCGCCGCAGCCGACGGCACCAGCCAGTGGATCACCCCGGTGGCGGCCCGCCGCGACGCCCACCGTCTGCGCCGCCAGTGCGACGCCATCATGGTGGGCACCGGCACCGCCCTCGCCGACGACCCGGCCCTCACAGTCCGCGATGAGACGGGAGAGCCCGCCCCGGCTCACCTCCAGCCGCTGCGCGTCGTCGTCGGCTCCAGGCGCCTGCCTCCCACCTCCAGGGTGCTCGCCGACGACCACCACCTCCTCCTGCCCGACCACGACCCGCGCGCCGTCCTCGCCGTGCTCGCCGAGCGCGAGATCCGCCATGTCCTGCTCGAAGGAGGCCCGACCCTCGCGACCGCCTTCCTGCGCGCCGGACTCGTCGACGAGGTCGTCGCCTACACGGCCCCCGCACTTCTCGGCGCCGGACCGGCCGCCCTCGCCGACTTCGGGGCGACGACAATCACCGACGCCCTGAGGCTGCGAAACTCCCGCGTCGAGGTCCTCGGCTCGGGCGACGAACTCGCCGTCCGCGTCTCCGGTGACCTGGGGGCCGACGACATCCGCCCCGACGCCCCTGCGGTCCTCAGGCCGCGGCACCGCGCTCAACGCCCGGACCCCCGGGACCGCACTCGTCCCCCTGCCCACCGCCACATCGAGGAGAGACACTGATGTTCACCGGAATCGTCGAGGAGCTCGGGCACGTCGTCCGGCTCGAGACCGTCGAGGACAGCGCCCGGCTGACGGTCGAGGCGCCCACCGTCACTCAGGACGTGAGCCTGGGCGACTCCATCAGCGTCAACGGGTGCTGCCTGACGGTCGCCGCAGTGCACGGGAGCGCCTTCACCGCCGATCTCATGGCGGAGACTCTCGCGCGCACCACGCTGGGCTCCCAGAAGCCGGGAGAGCCGGTCAACCTCGAACGCGCCCTGCGCGCCACCGACAGGCTCGGAGGGCACATCGTTCAGGGTCACGTCGATGCCACCACCGAGGTCCTCGACCGCCACCACGGCGAGCACTGGGACCTCCTACGCATCGGCCTGCCGCGGGAGATCGCCCGTTACGTCGCCGCCAAGGGATCGGTTGCCCTCGACGGGGTGTCGCTGACGGTCGTCGACGTCGTTGACGTCGACGAGGCCCGGCACGACGCCACCCCCGATGTCTCTCCCACGCCGGGGGCGGGGGCGTCGCTCAGCGTCGGCCTCATCCCCGAGACGCTGCGGCGCACGACTCTGGGCACGAGGCGGCCGGGAGAACGGGTCAACCTCGAGGTCGACGTCATGGCCAAGTACGCCGAGCGTCTTCTGGGCGCCCGCCTGAGCCAGGAGGGTCAGCAGGCATGCTGAGCACCAGGAGCGCATCCCCGGACACGCGCATGGACAGCGTCGAGGACGCCCTCACCGCCCTCCGCGAGGGCCGGATGGTCATCGTCGTCGACGATGAGAGCCGGGAGAACGAGGGGGACCTCATCCTGCCCGCGGCGAGCGCCACGACCGAGCAGCTGGCCTTCGCGATCCGGCACTCCACCGGCATCATCTGCGCGCCCATGGCGGCCCAGGAGCTCGACCGCCTGGGGATCCCCATGATGACCGAGCACAACACCGATCCCAAGAGGACGGCCTTCACGCTGACTGCCGACGCACGCACGGGCATCACCACGGGTGTGAGCGCCGCCGACCGGGCGCGCACCGTCCGCGTCCTGGCGGACCCGGGCTCGGCTCCCAGCGATCTCGTCCGCCCGGGCCACGTCTTTCCCCTGCGTGCATGCGAGGGCGGGATCCTCACGCGCCGCGGTCACACGGAGGCCGCCGTCGACCTCATGCGCCTGTCGGGCAACCGGCCCGTGGGCGTCCTGGTGGAGATCATCAACGACGACGGCACCATGGCACGCCGGCACCAGCTGCGTGCGCTCGCCGACGCCCACGACATGCCCATGATCTCGATCGGCGACCTGGAGCGCTACCGGTGGCTGCACGAGGAGCTCGTCGAGGAGGTCGTCTCGGCGCACCTGCCCACCGCGCACGGGGAGTTCACCGCCCACGCCCTGCGCAGCAGGGTCGACGGCACCGAGTACCTCGCACTCGTGTGCGGTCGCATCTCGGACGGTGAGGACGTCCTCACCCGCGTCCACTCCGCCTGCCTGACCGGCGACGTCCTGTCCTCCCTGCGCTGCGACTGCGGGCCGCAGTTGCGCGCCGCCATGGAGGCGATCAGCGCCCACGGCCGCGGGGTCCTCGTCTACGCCTCCGACCATGAGGGGCGCGGTATCGGGCTCATCGACAAGCTCCGCGCCTACGCGCTGCAGGAGGAGGGCATGGACACCCTCGACGCCAACGTCGCGCTGGGGCTGCCGGCCGATGCCCGCAGCTACGCCACCGCCGCCCAGGTGCTGCGGCACCTGGGCGTGCGCTCGGTCGAGCTCATGACGAACAACCCGGACAAGGTGGCGGGCCTGGAGCACTATGGCGTGAACGTCCGCTCCATGACGCCGACACCGACCTTCGCCAACGGGGAGAACCTCGACTACCTGCGCACCAAGCGCGACCGCATGGGCCATCTGCTCACCGGGCTCGACCCCACCGGGTCCCGCACGGACTCACCGCCCGGCGAGGCGAGGGCCGACGACGCGACCTGGCACACGACCGACGAGAACGAAGGAGAGACACGATGAGCGGCTCCGGAGCACCTGAGCAGAGCGCACCCCGCGCATGGGGCATGAGGGTGACAGTCGTCGCCGCCCAGTGGCACGAGCGCATCATGGCGGGCCTGGTCGCCGGGGCGCTGCGCGCCGTCGAGGAGGCCGGAGCCCAGGCGAGCGTCGTGCGGGCGGTGGGTTCCTTCGAGCTCCCGGTACTCGCCGCGGCCGCCGCGCGCGGCGGTGCCGAGGCGGTCGTCGCACTGGGCGTCGTCATCCGCGGTGGCACCCCGCACTTCGATTACGTGTGCAGGGCCGCCACCGACGGGCTGAGCCGGGTGGCGCTCGACACCGGGGTGCCGGTGGGCTTCGGCGTGCTCACGTGCGACGACGAGGCCCAGGCGCTGTCCCGCTGCGGCGGGCCAGGATCGGAGGAGGACAAGGGCCACGAGGCGGCCTGCGCGGCGATGTCCACGGCGCTCACACTGGCCGCCATGCGGGTGTGAGGGCGGCTCAGCGCCGGCGGGTACCGGAGCGGCGGGCGTTGCAGATCGTCAGGACCGCCCGCTCGACGGCGTAGACGGGGTCACGGCTGGCCCCCTTGGCCTCGGCATCGGCCCGGGCCACGGCCAGGATCGAGGTGGCCAGGGCGTCGTCGGACCATCCCTGGAGCTCTCGGCGGGCCCGGTCCACCTGCCAGGGGGCCATTCCCAGCTCGGCAGGGCTCATACGCCGCCCCCCGGCGGCCGCGACCCGGGCGAGCTGGCGCACCTTCATGGCCAGGGCCGCGACGATGGCCACCGGGTCGGTGCCGGTGGCCACGGCGTGGCGCAGGGCCGTGATGGCGGCCGGGGTGTTGCCGGCCGCGGCGGCGTCGGCCACGGTGAAGCCGGTGGCCTCGATGCGCCCGGCGTAGTAGGTGCGCACGTGGTCGACGCTGATGGTGCCCTGGGTGTCGGCGAGGAGCTGGTCGACGGCGGAGCACAGCTCGCGCAGGTCGCTGCCCAGGGCGTCGACGAGGGCGCCCACGGCCTCGGGATCGATGCTTCTTCCGGCGCGGCGCACGTCGGCCACGACCAGGGAGGACTTGTCCTTGGCACTCTTGATGGCCTCGCACTGGATGGTCGGGTAGGGCGAGGCCTTGATGGCATCGAGCAGGCGTTTGCCCCGTTGGCCCCCGTTGTGACGCAGGATGACGCTGACCTCGGGGTCGGCGGCGCCCACGTAGGCGATGAGGTCGCTCAGGAGGGCGTCAGTCATCTGCTCCAGGGCGGGGACGTAGACGAGCCGGGGTTCGCCGAACAAGGAGGGGGACACGAGGGTGTCGAGCTGGTGGGGTTCGTAGGTGGCGGCCTCCAGGCGCGTGATCTCGGTGGTGGGGTCCTTGGCCTTGGCCTGCGCCAGAAGACTTCTCACCGCTCGGTCGGCGAGGACCTCCTCGCCGGCGCGGATGAGGACGATCGGCGCCAGCTGGGCCTGGTCCCAGCGCAGTCCAGCCGGTGCCTTGCGCTGGCCTCGGGAGCGGGAGGTTCGGGTCGCTGCCATGGGGCAAGCCTGCCATGAGCGGGCCGCGTCAACCGCCTGGCTCCTTCCAGCAGGGCGCGGCGGGTACGGGGAGCCGCTGCGAGCAGGACCCCGATCTCGCAGGACCCCAGTGCCAGGGCTCCCGTGAGGCCGCCCGGCCAGGGCAGGGTGGCGCCGGGCAGGTGAGCGAAGAAGCCGGCGACCCACACCATCCAGGAGCAGGCCGCAAGCGCCGGCCAGGCGATGACGGAGGCGGCTGCGGGCCAGGCCGGAGCGATCATCGCCGCCAGGAGTCCGCTGATGGTGGCGATGACGGCGGCCGGCTCACTGAGCAGGTTGGCGGGCACCGACCAGGCCCCCACCGAGGGCTGCAGGAGGATGAGGATCGGCCCGCAGGCGGCCTGGGCCACCAGTGGCAGTGCCATGGCGGCGGCCAGCCACCTGGGAAGATGACGTGAGAGGTGGGCAGCGACCGGTTTGGAGCCGATGACGATCCCGGCGGTGGCCACTACGGACAGTGCGAAGCCGTAGTCGCGGGACTGCCAGGGGTCGATGAGCAGTAGGAAGATGGCTCCGGCGAACAGGGCGGGTACGGAGGCGGCGCGTCGCCCGGCGACGACACCCAGCAGCATGACGGCCCCCATGGTGGCGGCGCGCAGTACGGAGCCTGAGGGGCGCACCAGGATGACGAGGAGAGTGAGCATGACCGTGCCGAGCAGAGCCCGCCACCGCCGGGGCAGCACCCCGAGGCCAGCCAGCCCCAGTCCCAGGATGATGGCGACATGCTGCCCGGAGACGGCGGTCAGGTGCGTCATGGAGACGGTGCGCATGTCCTCGCGCACCTGGGCCGACAGGGCGTGGTCGTCTCCCAGGGCGACGCCGGGTACGAGGGCGCGTGCCCCCGGCGGCCAGAGACCTGCCTCCTCCCCCGCTCCTTCGAGGCCCTGGGCTCCAACGGCCTGGGCAAGACCAGTGCGAATGCTGGTGACGGCCCCGAGTACCCCGGCCGGTGGGCCAAGCACCGTGAGGCCGGCGCGCTTGGGGATGATGGCGGCCTCAGCACGTCCCGATCCGGTGGGGCGTAGGCGCGTGCGCACCCTGACGCGGGTCCCCATGGGCAGACTCAACCACTGCGTGTCGCCCAGGACGGTGGCGCTCAGGGTGGAGGATTGTGCGTCCACCTGTTCGACGTCGAGGGCGCTGATGACCAGGGTGGAGCGGCTGGTGGCCGAGACTCGCGGCTCCTGGGACACGGTGCCGATGAGGGTGACCGGCTGCCCGGAGGCGACCGCCACGGTCAGAGGGTCGCGCTGGCGGGACCACAGGTGGGCGGCACTGACGGTCAGGACGGTCGCGGCGCACAGGGCGCACACGAGCAGGCTGGCACTGAGGGTTCCCACCGCCGTGGGGTCATGCTCGGGGGCGCCGGGGCGCTGGTCGGCCCGGTGGCGCGGTGGCCGGAAACGTAGGACGGGGACCACGAGCATCGCAGCCAGGGCTGTGCACCCGGAGGCCAGGAGCAGGACTCGTCTCCAGGCGTCAGCCTCCTCGAGTCCGACGGCCCACCAGGCGCCGGCCCAGCAGGTGAGCGCCGGGGCGAGCAGGCGCAGGTCGAGGGCGTCGGGGGCCTTGGAGGAGGTGGCGTGCCGACCTCCGTCTCGGTGCCGGTTGCGGTTCTGCTCCTGGCGCAGGTGCTCGTAGAGCGCGGGGTCGTCCCACGGGGCCCTGGGACTGCTCCGCCCCTGGTCCCCGTTCATACGGTGGCCTGCTCCCGCAGGCCCTCGAGCTTGGCCTTGCCGATGCCGGGGACGTCGGTGAGGGCGTCGACGGTGGCGAAGGGCCCGTGGGAGTCTCGGTACTCCACGATCCGTTGGGCCAGGGCAGGGCCGATGCCGGGCAGCTTCTCCAAGTCAGTGGCGGAGGCCGTATTGATGTTGATCATCCCGGATGAGCCGCCACCGCCGGGCTTCCCCGACGCTGTTCCCGCACCGGGGGTGGCGGCCCCACTGGGTTGCGGTGCGGGGTCGGGCAGGACCTCGCCGACTCGCGGGACCCGGATCTGCTCACCGTCGCTCAGAACCCGGGCGAGGTTGAGCTGCTCGGTGTCGGCGTCTGCGCTGGCTCCTCCGACGGCGCTGATGGCATCGGTGACACGGCTTCCTGGGGCCAGGGTCACCACCCCCGGCCTGGTCACCGCCCCGGTGACGTGGACGACGACGTTGCCGGCTGGAGCCGTCGAGACGCCCGGTTCTGCCGCCGATCCCGTGGCCGGCTTCATGGCTGGTGTCGCGGCCGGCCCTGTGGGCGGGGGCCGCATCGCCTCGGAGGCACCCGCCGCTGCCGCAGTGGCCTCTTGACCGCCGGCACCGGTGGAGACCAGGACGGCCCTCAGTGCCAGGGCGAGAGCCAGGATGAGGAGAGCGGAGCCGGCAATGATCGCGGCTCGTGGCGCGATCGCGAGGCGCCTGGGCCGACGCACTGGCTCCTCGGGGTCGGTCGAGCAGGCCAGGCGCACAAGGTCATCCAGGGACCTGTTCGTGCTGCTCCTTCTGGCTCCCATGTCCTTGACGGTAGGGACCGGTTCCGCGAGGCGCACGGAGAGGCCGTCTGCTCTGTGGAGAGCACTGGCGTCTGACGGCCTGTGGCAACCGGGCCGCGTTGTCAACCCCGGCTCAGTAGGCCCGCAGGTCCGGGGCGACGGCGATGCCGAGGGCCCCGGGGCCCACGTGGGTGCTCGTCGCCTCGTCGACCGGGAGGGTGAGGACCTCGGTGAGCTTGGCTCCGGCCTCCTCCATGGCCTGACGAAGACCAGTCTCGAGCAGCGCCAGCTTGTCGGCGTCGTCTCCTTGAATGACCAGGCACACCGGGTCGGCGGGGTGCCTGGGGCCGGACAGGGCGGTCCCACCGGCGACGCGGACGGCCTGCGCGATGAGGTGGCGCCTGGCGCGGGCCGCGCCGCGCACGGTCTCCAGTGTCCGGATCCCGTCGCGGGTCAGGGCCAGGACCGGGCGGATTCCAAGAACGCCGTCCAGGCGGGCCGTGGTGCGGTCGATCCTCCCGGAGCGGGCCAGGCGCCCCAGGTCGTCGACAACGAAGAGCTGGCAGGAACGGGCGGTGCTGGCCTGAGCCAGGGCGGCACCGCGGCGGGCGTCGTGGGCGCCGGCGGCGGCCAGCACCGCAAGTCCCAGCGCGCCGGAGCTGGTGCCGGAGTCGACGACGCGCAGCCACTGCGGGCGACGGCGCCCCACGCTCCCGCCCTGGCCGCTGTACTCGGCCTGGTACTCGGCCTCGAGCCGGGCGGCGGCGATGCGGGCGTTGTCCACGGTGCCGGACAGGGCCGAGGAGATGTGGATGGCCAGGACCTCTTCGGCCCTGTTGGCCGCGCGTCGGTAGACGTCCATCAGCTCCTGGACACTGGGCCGTGAGGTGGTCCCGGGCTCGCCGTTGTCAGCGGGGATGGCGTGCAGCGGCACCACCTCGATCGCACGGTCACGCATGAGGGGCTCCGTCAGGCAGGCGGCGGAGTCGGTGACGACGGCGAGCGACATGCCGCATACCTTATCGGCAAGCCGCTCGCTCACCGGCAAGGCGCCGCTGTTCTCCCGGGTCCGCGGGTTTTCAGCGATCAGAGACCAGGAGGTCCTCGTAGAGGTTGACGAGCCGTTTGGTCATCGTCTCGGAGTCGAACTGTTGAGCCACCTCCAGGGCCCCGTCGGACAGCTCGGCGAGCCGGGCGTCGTCGGACAGCAGGGAGGCGAAGACCCGGGCAAAGTCCTCCCCCTCGATCCCGTCGGTGAGGATCGCGTTGCGCTCGGTGAGGCACTCGGTCATCCGCTCGTCGCAGTAGACGATCGGGAGCCCTGAAGCTGCGGCCTCCAGGAACACCATGGGCTGGTTGTCGAAGTGGTAGGAGGCCAGGGAGAAGACATCGGCCTGCTTGAGCAGGACGGCGACCTCCTCCGGCGAGCGCTGACCGACCAGGACCACCCGGTCCGCCACCCCGAGCTCCTCGGCGCGCCGTGCCAGCTCCTCCTGGGAGGGGCCGGGGCCCACGAGCACCAGCTTGACCGGCAGGTCGGCCAGGTGGGGCATGGCCTCAATGAGCGTCATCTGCCGCTTCTCCGGGCTGAGGCGGGCCACGCAGATGATGATCTTCTCGCCGGGGGCCTTGGGGATGGGTGAGTCCGCGGCGCGAGCACTGCGGTAGCGGGTGGAGTCCAGCCCGTTGGGCAGCACCATGCAGGGGGCGGTCAGTCCGCCGTCGTCGATGAGGATCTGTGCCAGGTGCTGGGAGGGCGACAGGCAGGCGTCGCACTTGTTGGCGAAGGCCGCTGTGAGCCGCCATCCCTGCCGGGACAGCGCCGTCTTCATGTCGCGCTTGTTGAGGTGCTTGATGGAGTCGCGGTGGGGGCGGGGCAGGACCGGCAGCGATTTGAGCGCCACGGGGAAGGCGACGGACAGGGCCAGCAGTCCGGAGACCACGGCCAGCGGGTAGTCGTCGATGAGCTCGGTGTAGAGGGTGTGAATGGTGGTGACGTGGGGGATGTTCTGGCGCTTGGCCACCCAGTGGGCCAGGACGCCCAGGCTGAACTGGGTCTGGCTGTGGACGATGTCGAAGTCGTAGGCGTCGAAGCGCCTGGCCAGGCCGGGATAGATGGTGGCGACCTCGCGGCTGTCAAAGACGTAGTAGCGCGAGGAGGACAGGCGGATGACGTGGTCGTCGGTCTCCTCATAGCGCTCGGCCTTAGGGGCCACCACGTAGACCTCGTGTCCCATGCGTTCCAGGGCGGAGCGGAAGGTGGCCGTGGAGGTGGCCACGCCGTGGACGGAGGGGAGGTAGTCGTCAATGAAGAAGGCGATCCGCATGAGGGTCACCTGACTCTGCGGGACGGGTGCACCAGCGACTGGCCCACGAGGGGCGGTTCTTCCGGAAACGACGACGCAGGGGGCAACATGGGGCGTGCAAACCTCGCGGCACTGGGGACGGGCAGGTGTGGGACCAGACGTACTATCTCAACGCCATCGAGACCCGAGGCTACCCTGTCGGCCGGGCTTCTGGCACGCCCGGGTCAGCGCTCTGGCAGGTTCGGCGTTTACGATGAGGCCATGACCGATTCCGCTGAGATCGCACGTCTCAAGGCCGAGGCCGCCCAGGCCGCCGCCGAAGCCGCCGCAGCCAAGGCAGCCGCCGCTCAGGCGGCCCTCGACGCCGCCATCGCCTCCTCCCCGGCCTCGGCGGTGGAGCAGGCCGCCGAATCCCGCATTGCTGACGCACCGGGCGAGCCCGCCGCCCAGACAGCCACCGCCGCACCCCTTGCCGAGCCGGCCGCAGAACCGGCCGCACAGCCGGCAGCCGAGCAGGCTCCGGCCGGTGAGCCGGCGCCGACTGCTGAGCAGGCTCAGGAGCAGGCCCCCGTGCAGGCTGAGGGCGTCGCTGAGGCCGAGCAGGCCTCGGGCAGTCAGGAGGCTGAGGAGGCCGGCTATACCGCCCAGGTGCGTTCCGGGTACGGCTTCTCCTCCCCCACCCTGCCGGTGGGCACCTACCTCGATACGCTCTCGGGCGGCGAGCCCGCGGCGGTCAAGGGCCTGTCGGTGGGCATCCCGCTGGGGCTGCTCAACCGGCACGCGCTGGTTGCCGGGGCGACCGGTACCGGTAAGACCCGCACGCTTCAGCTCCTGGCCGAGGGACTGTCGGCAGCAGGTGTCCCGGTGTTCCTGGCCGACGTCAAGGGGGACCTGACCGGCCTGGCCGAGCCGGGAGCCTCCAATGACAAGATCGCCTCCCGCATCGCCTCCACCGGTCAGGACTGGAAGGGCCAGTCCTTCCCCATCGAGCTGTTCAACCTCGGTGGGTCGGAGTCCGGCGCCGGTATCAGCGGCACCCCGATCCGCACCACGGTCACCGAGTTCGGGCCGATCCTGCTCTCGCGGGTCCTGGGCCTCAACGACACGCAGGCCTCCGCCCTCCAACTGGTCTTCCACTGGGCGGACAGCCAGGGGCTGGCCCTGCTGGACCTCAAGGACCTGCGCGCCGTCGTCGACTATCTGACGAACACCGATGCCGGCAAGGAGGAGCTCAAGACCATCGGTGGGGTCTCTGCAGCCACGGCCGGGGTCATCCTGCGTGAGATCGCCGCCCTGGAGGCGGCCGGTGGTGAGGCCTTCTTCGGTGAGCCGGCTCTCGACGTGCGTGACCTCATGCGGGTCTCCCCCGATGGTCGCGGCGTCATCTCCGCGCTGGAGCTGGCCGACATCCAGTCCCAGGGCACGCTGTTCTCCACCTTCCTCATGTGGCTGCTCGCCGAGCTCTTCGAGACCCTGCCGGAGGTCGGCGACCCGGACAAGCCCACCATGGTGTTCTTCTTCGACGAGGCCCACCTGTTGTTCTCCGGAGCCTCGAAGGCCTTCCTGGAGGCCGTGGTGCGCACGGTGCGGCTCATCCGTTCCAAGGGCGTGGGCATCGTCTTCATCACCCAGTCCCCCACGGACGTTCCCGACGAGGTCCTGGCCCAGCTCGGCAGCAGGGTCCAGCACGCCCTGCGCGCCCACACCCCGGCCGACGCCGCCAACCTTAAGAAGGCGGTCTCCACCTTCCCGGTCAGCCCGGTGGACCTCAGCCGGGTGCTCACGTCGCTGGGCACCGGTCAGGCCGTCGTCAGTGTGCTGGACGAGAAGGGGCGCCCCGCCCCGGTGGCCCCGGTGGTCGTGAATGTACCCGCCGCCGTCATGGGGCCGGCCCAGGACGGCACGGTCAACCAGGTGCTGGCCTCCTCACCGCTGAAACCCAAGTACGCCACGGGCGTGGACAACGAGTCCGCCTACGAGCTGCTGGCCCAGCGGGTCCAGGCCGATGCCGAGGCCGCAGAGGCCGCTCGTGCCGCTGAGCAGGCCGCCAAGGAGCAGGCCAAGGCCGATGCCGCCGCGCAGAAGGACCTGGAGAAGGAGGCCGCCCGCCAGGCGGCTCAGCGTCAGAAGGAGGCAGAGCGCCTGGAGCGCGAGGCCGTCAAGGAGGCCCAGCGTCGCCAGCGCGAGGCGGAGAAGGCCGCCGAGCGCCGCCGGCGGGAGGTCGAGAAGACCATCGGCTCGGTGGGCCGCCAGATCACCCGCGAGATCACGCGCTCCATCTTCGGCACTCTCAGGCGCCGCTGAGAACCGGCTCAAGCAAGGCGAAGGGGCTGCACCAACCATCTCGGTTCGTGCAGCCCCTCATGCTGTTCCTGGGCCACCGCGGCGCGGCCGTGAGCGGCGCCGTCGTGGGGCCCGCCCCGGTCACTCGGGAACGATGCTCACCAGTTTGGGGGCGCGCACGATCACCTTGCGCACGCCGCGCCCGTCCAGGGTGCGGATGACGCCGGGGGCTGCCAGGGCCAGCTTCTCCAGCTCGGCCTCGGAGATGTCGGGGTCGACCTCGAGGCGGTCACGGACCTTGCCCTTGACCTGGATGACGCAGGTGACCTTGTCGGCGGCCAGCAGGGACTCGTCGGTCACGACCGGGAAGTCCTCGTGGGCCAGGGAGTGCTCGTGGCCCAGGCGCTTCCAGATCTCCTCGGCGATGTGCGGGGCCACGGGCGCCGTCATGAGGACAAGGGCCTCGACGGCCTCGCGCGGAACCGCGCTGAGTCCGGTGAGGTGGTTGTTGAGGACGATGAGCTTGGCGATGGCCGTGTTGAGGCGCATCCCCTCGTAGTCCTCGCGCACGCCCACGATCGTCTTAGCCACGAGCCGGCGGGTCTCCTCGTCGGCGCTCTCGTCAACCACCGTCAACTCACCGGTGGTCTCGTCGACGACGTTGCGCCACAGGCGCTGCAGGAAGCGCTGGCTGCCGGCGACGGCGCGGGTGTCCCACGGGCGGTCGGCGTCCAGCGGTCCCATGCTCATCTCGTACACGCGGAAGGTGTCGGCGCCGTAGGCCTCGTACATGTCGTCGGGGGTGACGATGTTCTTCAGGGACTTGCCCATCTTGCCGTACTCGCGGTCCACCGGCTGCCCCTGCCACAGGTAGCTGGTGGTGCCGTCCTCGGCGGTGACCTCCTCGACCTCGTCGGCGGGCACGTACTGGCCGCGGGAGTCGGTGTAGGCGTAGGCCTGGACGTAGCCCTGGTTGAAGAGGCGGTGGTAGGGCTCGGAGGAGGAGACGTGGCCCAGGTCGAACAGGACCTTGTGCCAGAAGCGCGAGTAGAGCAGGTGCAGGACGGCGTGCTCGACACCGCCGACGTACAGATCGGTGCCGCCGGAGATGTTGCCGGCCTCGGGGCGCGGCCCCATCCAGTAGGCCTCGTTGGCCGGGTCGACGAGCGCCTTGTCATCGGTCGGGTCGATGTAGCGCATCTCGTACCAGCACGAGCCGGCCCACTGCGGCATCGTGTTGGTCTCGCGGTAGTACGTCCGGGGACCGTCACCCAGGTCGAGCTCGACCTCGACCCACTCGGTGGCTTTGCCCAGTGGCGGCTCCGGGGAGGATTCGGCGTCGTCGGGGTCGTAGGAGCGCGGTGAGTAGTCGGTGACCTCGGGCAGCTCGACTGGCAGCATCGACTCGGGCAGGGCGTGGACGCCGCCGTCCTCGTCCCACACGATCGGGAAGGGCTCGCCCCAGTAGCGCTGGCGGGAGAAGAGCCAGTCGCGCAGGCGGTAGGTGACCGCGCCACGGCCGGCGCCCTTGGCCCCCAACCAGCCGATCATGGTGGCCTTGGCCTCGTCCTTACCCATGCCGTTGATGTCCAGGTCGCCCTGGGCGGAGTTCACGACGACGCCATCACCGGTGTAGGCCTGGGCGGTCAGGTCGACGCCGTGGGGGTCGTCGGCCGGGCCGATGGTCTGGATGATATCGATGTCGTACTTGGTGGCGAAGGCGTAGTCGCGCTCGTCGTGAGCGGGCACGGCCATGATGGCGCCGGTCCCGTAGCCCATGAGGACGTAGTCGGCCACGAAGACCGGCACCTTCGCCCCGTTGACGGGGTTGATGCCGAAGAAGCCGGTGAAGACACCGGTCTTGACCCGCCCCTCGTCGGTGCGGTCGGCGTCCGACGTCGCCGCGGCCTGGGCGCGGTAGGCGGCCACGGCCTCGGCGGGGGTCGCGTAGCCGCGGGTCCAGGCCTCCTTGGTGCCCTCGGGCCAGGCGGCCGGGACGGTCAGGGCCGCGGCGTCGTCGGCGATCTGAGCCTCGGTGCGCACCGAGCCGGAGGCCTGGAGGCCGCCCAGCATGGGGTGCTCAGGGGCCACCACCATGAAGGTGGCCCCGAAGAGGGTGTCGGGGCGGGTGGTGTAGACGCTCAGCGACGCGTCCTGCTCCGCGCCCTGACCGGCCCCGGGCACGGCGAAGGTCACCTCGGCGCCCTCGGAGCGGCCGATCCAGTTGCGCTGCATGAGCTTGACCTTCTCGGGCCAGTCCACGGTGTCCAGGTCCTCGGCGAGGCGGTCGCCATAGGCGGTGATGCGCATCATCCACTGGCGCAGGTTGCGCTTGAAGACGGGGTAGTTGCCGCGCTCGGAGCGGCCCTCGGAGGTGACCTCCTCGTTGGCGAGCACCGTGCCCAGGCCGGGGCACCAGTTGACGGGGGCGTTGGAGACGTAGGCCAGGCGGAAGGAGTCGATGACCTCGGCCTGCTCGGAGGCGCTCAGGGCGGCCCAGTCACGGCCGTCGGGGACGGGGACCTGACCGGAGGCTAGCTTGTCGCGCAGCTCGGACACCGGCCGGGCCGCCCCCTTACCGCGGCCGTCACGGCGCGGGGCCTCTGGGTCGAACCAGGAGTTGAAGACCTGCAGGAAGATCCACTGGGTCCAGCGCACGTAGTTGACGTCGATGGTGGCCAGGGAGCGGCGCGGGTCGTGGGACAGACCCAGGCGGCGCAGCTGGCGGCGCATGTTGGCGATGTTGGCCTCGGTGGAGATGCGCGGGTGCTGGCCGGTGGTGACGGCGTACTGCTCGGCGGGCAGGCCGAAGGCGTCGTAGCCCATCGTGTACAGGACGTTCTTGCCGGTCATCCGGGTGAAGCGGGCGACGACGTCGGTGGCGATGTAGCCCAGCGGATGGCCCACGTGCAGGCCCTTGCCAGAGGGGTAGGGAAACATGTCCAGCAGGAAGAACTTCTCCTTGTCCGCTCCGGGGCCGGCCAGAGCGCCGACGGGGTTGTCGGCGTTGAAGGTGCCCTCGGCCTCCCAGCGGTCCTGCCAGGCGGTCTCGATGGAGTCCGCCAGCTCCGCCGTGTAGCGGAAGGGGGTGTCGGACTCGACCGGTGCAGTTCTCTCTGACATCGCGGCAGCGCTCTTTTCCTACTCGTGCTTCCTGGTGCTGGGGCACAGCCTATCGCCCGCCAGCAGTGGCGCCCGGCGGCGTCCGTCCCACGGGCGGGCGAGACCGGTCACGTCGGTGGAGACCCGCGGCCTCGGCAGACCGGGGGCTTGCTCCCCCCCCCCCCCCCCCC
>NZ_MSKL01000005.1:121731-134070 GCF_001937665.1 Actinomyces oris
GCCGGGGGGTTTCCCCCCCCCCCCCCCCGCCTGGCTCCTTGTTCCACTCGGGCTCACTCGCCGGCCATGGCCTTGAAGCGGTTGAGGGCGCCCTGCTCGCGTGCCAGTCGGCTACGGTGCCGGTTGATCCGCTCCTCAACGGCGTCGAGCTCGCGGCGCAGGCCGGGGCACATGGTGATCGCGACGGCTCGGTTGTCGCCGGTGATCTCGACGCAGTCCAGGTAGCGACGGGCGGCGGTAACACCGAGGCCGGTGGCCAGGATCGGCCGGATGCGTGCGACGACGTCGAGATCCTCGGGGCGGTAGTCCCGGTAGCCGGCCGAGGTCCGTTCGGGCACGAGCAGACCGGCCTCCTCGTAGTGTCTCAGGGAGCGGGGGCTGACGCCCGCCTGTCGGGCGAACTCTCCGATGCGCACGAGGAGATCCTTTCCGGTGAGCAGCTTCCACTTGACCTTGCCAATAGTGTCAATGTCTACCGTCCAGGGGCATGGATCACGTTACAGAACATCGCCCCTTTAACGGACTCGACGGGATCGACAGAGTCATTCTCGTCCACGGCTTCGGGGCGGGGCCTGACGACCACTGGTTTCCGTGGCTCGCGCGAACCGTCCGCCATGTCGAGGTGCCGCAGCTCCCTCATCCGGAGACCCAGGAGGCCTCGTCCTGGGCGTCGACCATCGCCGAGAGGATCGGGACGTCACCGGACGGGCTGGCGGGGCTCGCAATCGTGACGCACAGTCTTGGCGGCCTGACCGCACTGCGGGCGATCGAGCGAGTCATCGCGTGCGGCTCACCGATGAACGGCGACGGTCGGCACCTGGCGGCCTTCATCGCCGTCACGCCTTTCGCGCAGCAGCTTCCACCGACGGGAGAGGCGGAGCTCGACCATTTCCTCGTCACTGGACTGAACGGCTTTCTCGACGGCGCGAGCCCCGGTGAGCTGCGCCCGTTTCTGGGACCCACCACAGTCATTCACTCCGACAACGACCCGCTCGTCCCTCAGGCGGCTTCGTGGAGATTCGCCACCGAGATCAGTGCCGACATCGTCACCGTTCCAGGCGCGGGGCATTTCCTGGCCTCCGACGGCGTCACGTCGCTTCCACAGGTCGTGACGAGTCTCAGAAATCGAGCGACACCATAAGTCGCCCCCTATTCACTCCTCATCCCAATCTTGGGTTGACGTGCAGCAGCAAAATCTCCAATATCCGCCCTCAGACCAATAATGTACGCCATCACTGCACTCAGGGCCGTCGCCAAGAACCACATCAAGCATGACCCCACCGTATACTCCACTCCCACAGACCGAAGAAGGCGCCGTTAACGATGACACACAGCCAGGGGTGACACCTCTCGGCCATTGCTCGGTACATCACCCCCCCCTGTACCCGACCTCCTCACACCAACCACCAACAGACAAACCAGCAATCACCATCATAACTGCACCAGGCCCCACCCAGCCAGGCAGAACGAATGACAGCTCTCCGGGATCGATGAGCAGGACCATGAGAGCTCCGTACACAGAAGCAGTGACCCCGACCGCAATCCACCCTCTACGCAGCCTCATTGAAGAAACTTGAGGAGCATCTCCCGGAAACCACCCAGGAACCACAAGCCTACACACCACCGTTGCAATCAACGGACCCGTCATCACAAGTCTGTCCAGATAACCTCAGCAGCACTGTCGGGCTACCCCGGCCAACGATGTCGGGGCAGCCCGATCTCCAGTACTTCTCACTTGATTCATCAACGGAGATTGACTGACCGACACAGGTCCTGGGATACGCAGTCGCATCGGACTCTCGACACCGACGTCCTCTTCAAAGAGGACGTCAATTCAGAGCGTCATCACACCACAGGGTTGTCCATATGCGTGGGCACGAACTCGCCCCAGCCGTCCTCGACGAGGCCGGCCCGCAGGCGCTCCATGGCGGCGTCGAGCTCGGAGGCCTCGGGGTGGCGGGCCGAGGAGAAGGACAAGTCCTCCTCACAGCGGATCGGCAGCACATGGAGGTGCAGGTGGTCAACGCCGTAGCCGGCCACGACGAGCCCGGCCCGGGGCACCTCGAAGACGCGCACCTGCGTGGCGCCGATGCGCTTGGCGACCACGGCCAGGTGCGCCACCACGTCATCGGGCGCGTCCACGTAGGAGTCAACCTCGAGCCGCGGGACCACGAGGACGTGCCCGTCGGTGTGCGGCTCAATGGTGGCGAAGGCGACGCAGATCTCGTCCGCCCACACGAAACGGCCGGGGATCTCTCCCCCAATGATCTTGGTGAAAATCGTGCTCATGGCCCCATTCTCCCCCAGCCGCGCCCGGTTCCGTCCAGGCCCGGTCCCGAGTCAGGCCAGCAGCCACAGGGAGCCGTCGGGGATGACGGCCTCGGGAGCGCCCTCGGGCACTGCGCCGTGTGGACCCTCGGTATCCAGCAGGGTGATGACGGTCGCCCGACGGCGGCCACCTCCCTCCACCGCCGGTGCCACGGTGCCGCGATCACGGATCCGCACCCGGCTGTCCAGCCCGATACCGGCCCGCCTCAGGCGGCGCAGCGTCTCGGCGTCGTCCTGGATCCGTCCGACGACGCCGTCGGAGCCCACGGGCAGGGTCTCCAGGCCCACCAGGTCGGGCACGATGAGGCGGCCGTCCGCCGTAGGGATCGGGTCCCCGTGCGGATCACGAGTGGGGTGTCCCAGGACCGCGTCGAGCCGTTCCAGCAGCCGCTCGGAGACGGCGTGCTCGAGCTCCTCGGCCTCGGCGTGCACCTCGTCCCAGCCGAAGCCGAGCCGGGTGACCAGGTAGGTCTCCAGGATGCGATGGCGGCGGATCATGCCCATGGCGCGGCGTCTTCCCTCCTCGGAGAGGGTGACGGCCTTGTAGGGCTCGTGGACGAGCAGCCCCTCCTCCACGAGACGAGCCACGTTCTCCGAGGCGGTCGAGGGGGCCACCTCCATGCGTTTGGCCAGTCCGGTGACGGAGGCGCCCGCGCCGCCCCACTCGCAGGCGGCCCACACGACCTTGAGGTAGTCCTGTGTGACGGTCGAGTCCCCCGTCACCGAGGGCTTCCCACCGGAGCCGGTCGGGGCCCGCTGCTCCATGGGCGCAGTCACCCGAAGAGCCTCGCCAGCTGGCCGCCGAAGGCGATGACGATGGTGAGGACAACCGCCAGGTACATCGCCGCCATGATCCACCAGCGGGCCTTGAGGATGTCGAGCGCCAGGTTGTCGCGCAGCCCCAGGTGCCCGCCGGCCGCGGCCCAGGCCCACGAGTGGGCGGCCACCGGGATGGTGATGGACCAGATGACCATGCAGAAGGGGCAGAGCTTGCCGAAGGTCATGATGGAGACGGACAGGAACCAGATGACGAAGGCGATCCCGCCGAGGCTGCCGGCGCTGAGCCCCCACCACATCCAGCGCGGCAGGCGCGCGCCGCTGAGCAGGACCAGGCCGATGGCGGCCAGGGCCCCGAAGGCGATGGCCCCGACGAAGGAGTTCGGCACCCCCAGCAGGTTGCCCTGCCACACGTTGAGGGAGTCGCCGCAGGACACCAGGGGGCTGACGTCGCAGACGAGCTCCGCGTCCGGGTTGCGCAGCAGGTCGAGCTGGGCGCTGATGAGCTCCCAGCAGGCGAGGATCCCGATGAGCGCGCACACGGTGAGCAGCCAGCCGAATCCCCGCTCGGCTCCGGAGCGTCGCATCCAGGCAGGGCGCTCGCCCGAGTCGTCGTCGGCATCACGACGGGTGCGCCGGTCGAGCTCCTGAGCGGGGGCGGAGCCCAGGTAGGCCTCCAGCTCCTCCTCGCTCATCTCATCGATCTCGGCATCTGTGGGCATGCGCGACATCGTCAGTCTCCTCACCGCGGTGGTGCGTCACAGTTCTTCTGGGCGTCGTGGGGCTATCAAGACGAGAGCGTATGTCACAACGGTCGCCTGTGCCCTACCCGTCCGAAAGATCGGTCTCCCCCTGGGGCTCGGCCCCCTCCTCCTGCGTCTGCGAGGCGTCCTCAGATCTCGCGCCCTGCTGAGCCCCGGTCGGTGTCGGTACCGGGGTGGCCGAAGCCGACGGACTCGGGGTCGAGGCCATCGTGGCTGTCGTCTGTCCCGGGGCGACACCGGGAACGGATCTCCAGGCCCCCACCGTCACCGAGGCGTCGGAGTGGAGGATGACCGCACGCCAGGCCACCAGCGCTCCTGTGGAGTCGAAGGACATGACGTGGAGGAAGGCGTCCTCGGTGACCGAGCCCAGTGACGTGCCGCCCTTGCCCGCGCCCGAGATGATCCCGGTGACGGGACGACCGGTTCGGGGACTGATCGCCGTGGTCATCCCCCGCTCTGCATGGACGTGCCCGGCCAGGAGCAGCGGCGCGCAGCCCTCCTTCGTGAGCGTGTCGAAGGTGGCGGGCTGGTGGATGAGGACGACGTCGACCGGCGTGCCCCCGCAGCTGACCTCGGCCAGACGGGAGGCGATCTTCTCGGTGGTCTCGCCACTGCGGGGCTTGGTACCCGCCGCCGTCGTGCGCTCGGCGTCGTCGTGACCCAGGACGGTAATTCCGGCGACCGTCTGGACCGAGCCGTCGGTGACGGTCCATCCCTGGGAGCGCAGGCGGGCGGCGGTGGCGTCGGAGTCGTGGTTGCCGATCGTGGCGACCTTCTTCGTCGAGCTCGGGACCGCCTGGGTCAACGCGTCGACGCACACCCGCTCGGGATCCGAGCCGGTCATGGTCAGGTCGCCGTCGTCCATGTGGACATCGGCACCCGAGAGCTGGTCGAGGACCCCGGAGAAGGCGATGACGTCGAGGTTGCAGTGCAGGTCCGTAGTGAGCACGGCCGTCTTGCGTCCGCGCTCGGGCACTGATCGGGCTCCCGTCACCGAGATCGAGGGCGTCGCGGTGGCGCTCGGGCTCTCAGACGGCTGCGGGGCGGCGCCGGCCTCCGGCTTGGGGGCGGCCTTCACCAGGGTCTTCGCGGAGGACGCCTCGACCCGGGCCTGCAGGTCCTCGGTGTTCACCTTCCCATCGACGGCGGTGACGTCCACCAGCCCCTCAGTCTGCTCGGCGGCCTTCCAGGCCGCCCGTAGGTTGGTGTCCGCCTTGGCGTAGAAGCCCTTATTGGTCTCCACGAAGGTACGCGCCTTGGGACCGTAGGCGGTGACGACGTCGGCGATGCGTCCTGAGAAGCGGGCCTGGGCCAGCGGGGTCCCCTCCAGCACGGACAGGGTGGAGCCGGGCGAGGTGGCCGTGCGCATGGCCGGTACCAGGAGGGAGGTCACGGTGGCCACGGTCGCGGAGACCGCGACAGTCGTCGCCCAGCGGTGCGAGACGCCGGCTCGGACGGTCTCGCGCCAGGGCTTGGTCGGCGCCAGGCGCCAGGCGGCCGCACAGCACAGGAAGATCGCCTCGACGACCCCGGCCCGACGCAGGGCGTCGCCGGCCAGTCCGTAGAGACCCTGCCGGATCGTCAGATCGGGGTGGGAGACCAGTGAGAGGTAGGAGGTCGCATCGGAGGACAGGGACTGCCCCACACTGGCCGCATTGGCCGTATCGGGTGTCGGGTCACCCGGGATCTCCCCCAGGACCACCTTGACGCCAAGGATTCCGGCAGGGGACTCCATCGAAGCGGTCCCCAACGGCCCGAGATCCAGCGTGACGGTGGAGTCCAGCGTTGTCGACCAGGTCGCCTCATGCGGGCCGACCGGCGTCGAGGCCGTCGCCGTGGACAGCCCCAGCAGGAGGGAGACCGTGCTGGAGACCAGGATCAATGCCGCCGCACTGATCGCCGTGCGGGTACCGGGGCGACGACGACGCCACCAGATGCGCGGTGACAGCACCAGCGTCACGACCAGGGCGCAGCTGCGTCGCACGGCCGTCAGCAGATCGTCCCACATGTCTCCTGATCGTTCGGTGATGCCGGTGCCGGCATCGGTGTCAGAGTCTGAAGATGTCCGTACCACGGCTCACCTCAGAGACGAGCACCCAGCGCGACCTGGGAGGCGGGGTCCTCACCACCATGCGTCTGAGAGGCGATAAGACTCGCCAGGGAGGTGACGTAGGCGACGGTGTCCTGCCAGCCGCTCACGGCTTGACAGGGCACGCCCAGAGCCTTGACGGGGTAGTCGTTT
This sequence comes from Actinomyces oris, assembly GCF_001937665.1. Taxonomy (GTDB): domain Bacteria; phylum Actinomycetota; class Actinomycetes; order Actinomycetales; family Actinomycetaceae; genus Actinomyces; species Actinomyces stomatis. The sequence continues at coordinate 127,843 of NZ_MSKL01000005.1, forward strand.
CCCTCCGGGTCCAGGCGGTCACCGACGAAGATCATCTCCTCCAAGGCGATGCCGGTGACTTCTGCCAAGCGCCTCATGCCGTAGGCCTTGTCGACTCCCTTGAGAGTGATGTCGACGCTCGTGGAGCCACCCGAGCGGACCTCCAGGTCCGGCAGGAGGGGGGCGACGGCGTCTCGTAGGGCGGCCTTCTTCTCACCCGTGGGGTCCCACGCGCGTTTGGCGTCCAGAGGGGCCTCCTGCCCCAGGGCGGAGAAGGTGATCTGGCTGCCGCGGTCCTCCAGGATCTCCCCCCAGGTCCGTTCCTCCCACAGGCCGAGGCGGCGGGCCTGGGCCTCAACGATCTCGAAACCGGTGCGGATCTGCTCAGGAGTGAGGTCGTTGGCGTAGACCAGCATCCAGGCGTCCTCGTCGCGCTCGGCACGGGAGGGGTCGTAGGTGTAGTAGCGCGTTCCGCAGGTGGGCATGAGGTGGAGCCGGGAGAGCTCGTCGGCGTCGGCGTCGAGGTGGGCCAGGACCTGGTCGCGGAACTGCCCCACCTGTCCCCCGGAGATGATGCAGACAGGGACGACGTCGAGCAGCCGCCTGAGCGCTGTGGCCATGGCAGGTGGCATGGCCGACTTCGAGGGCGCCAGCGTGTCGTCGAGGTCGAAGGCCACCAGACGGGGCAGCACCCGGGGGCTCACATCAGTCTGAGTCATAGGCGTATTGTGTCCCACCCGTCTGGAAACCGGCCGAACCGGGCCCCAGACGGGTGGTGGAGTCAGTCTCTCTTTTCAGTGGATCTCGCCAGACGATCTCAGTGGACCACGCTGATCAGTCGGCCTGCTCTGGGTTGAGCATGTGCTCACGGGCCCGCGCCGAGGCCTCGGCCCGGGCATCACGGTCCTCGCGGCGTCCGCGTGAGATGAGTGCGGTGATGGACACCGCCAGACCACCCCAGATGATGACGATGGCAAGCAACATGATGAGCACGGCGATTCCGGTCATCTCAGTCCTCCTCCTGGGGATCGGCCTCCAGCTTGAGGGCCTCGAACTCATCCACCGGGGTCTTCCAGGGGATGAGGCTCATGACGGCGCTGCACAGGGCGACCACCAGCAGCATCCCCCATCCGAAGACCATGACGAAGCCGCTGGAGTAGGCCTCCGACTCATATCCTTCGGACAGATACGTCCACAGGGTCTGGACGAACATGTAACCCAGCAGGACGGGGACGACGACACCGACGAGTGCCCGCCACCACAGGCCGATCATCCGGGACTCGGAGACGGCATTGAGGTGGTCCTGAAGCAGCCTGGCGCGCCGCAGGACCCAGGCGACCACCACACACATGATGATGGCCGAGGCGACCACGCCGATGTTGTTGATGAAGGCGTCCACGACGTCGAGATCCGGCAGGCCCGAGCTGGTGGCGAACAGGACGAAGGACAGGACGGCGGCTGGGACGCCGACGACGAGGGAGGCCTTCTTCGGTGTCAGGTTGAGCTTCTCCCCCACGCCGGCCGCCACCACCTGGATGATGGAGATGAAAGAGGTCAGTCCCGCCATGGAGAAGGAGGCGAAGAAGAGCACCCCGAAGAACGCGCCGCCGGGCATCTGGGCGATGACGGTGGGGAAGGTGACGAAGGACAGAGAGGGCCCGGTGATCTTCATCTCGCTGATCCCGACATGCTGCGTGTGCGCCATGAAGCCGAGGGTCGCGAAGACGCCGATGCCCGCGAACAGCTCGAAGGAGGAGTTGGCGAAGCCCGCCACGAGGCCGGTTCCCACGAGGTTGGAGCGGCGCCGCTGGAGGTAGGAGGCGTAGGTGAGCATGATGCCGAATCCCACCGACAGGGAGAAGAAGATCTGTCCGAAGGCCGCCATCCACACCTGGTAGTCCAACAGGGCGGACCACTTGGGCGTGAACAGCGCATTGAGTCCCTCCCCCGCGCCCGGGAGCATGAGGGCGCGCACCACGAGGCCGGCGAACATGAGGACCAGCAACGGCAGGAAAATCTTGTTGGCCTTCTCCACGCCCCCGCTGACTCCCAGTGCGGTCACCACCAGACCGAAGCCCCACACGAACAGCAGCGGGAGGGCCACGCCCATGACGATCTCCGGGGAGTACCTGACTCCCTCCCCGAGCCGGTCCACACCGATGTAGTGCTGGAAGAAGCCGCCCGCATCGTCGCCCCAGGCGATGTTGACCGAGAAGAGCATGTAGCGCAGGGACCAGGCCACGACCACTGCGTAGTAGGTCATGATGACGAAGCAGATGAAGACCTGGAACCATCCCAGCCACTCGAGCTTGGTGGACAGGCGCCGGAAGACCGCCGGCGGGGAACCGCGGAAGCGGTGCCCCAGGGCGTAGTCGAGGAAGAGGATCGGCAGCCCGGCCGCCAGCAGTGCGATGACGTAGGGGACGATGAAGGCGCCGCCGCCATTGGTATAGGCCACGCCCGGGAAGCGCCAGATGTTGCCCAGCCCGATCGCCGAGCCGATGGCGGCGATGAGGAAGCCGAGCTGACCGCTCCACTGCTCTCGCGGGGGCGCCTGAAGAGACTCGCTCTCCCCTGTCTTGGAGGTCATGAGCACCTTCCGTGATGTGACGAACGAAGGCGGCTCAAGGGCCGCCTTTTCCTGCGGATCGGTCGCAGGCCCTTTTGTCGCTGGACGCTAGCCCAGCGACCACGATGTGTCGTCCGACGTCCACGATTTGGACGACCATCGGGGCGGCATCCTGTCTTTTCTCACGCGATCCATGCCACACTGAACACCACTGCCGACACCTGACTCACCACCCCGAGAGGATCCTCATGGCCACCCCTCACATCGCCGCAGAGCCCGGAGACTTCGCCCCCGCCGTCCTCATGCCCGGCGACCCCAAGCGGGCCCGGCGCATTGCCGAGCTCCTCATGGATGACGCCCGCCTGGTCACCGACGTGCGCGGAATGCTGGGCTTCACCGGGACCGTGAACGGAAGTCCGCTGAGCGTCATGGGCTCAGGGATGGGCCAGCCGTCCTTCACGATCTACGCCACCGAGCTGTTCAGCCAGTTCGGAGTGGAGCGGATCATTCGGGTGGGCACGGCCGGCGCCCTCTCCCCGAAGGTCAAGGTCGGCGACGTCATTATCGCCATCGGCGCCCACACGGATTCCTCCATGAACCAGCTGCGCATCCCGGGCGTCAACTTCTGCGCGGTCGCAGACTTCCGACTGGCAGCCGCCGCATACGAGGCCTCACTGCTCGAGCAGGGACAGGTCGATGGAACAGTCCACCTGGGCACAGTCATGTCACGGGACCACTTCTACTTCACCCCCGAGGGGCAGACCGAGGCGCTGGCAAGGCACGGGGTCCTGGGAGTGGAGATGGAGGCCGCAGCCCTCTACGGGGTCGCTGCCGAGTACGACAAGCAGGCACTGGCGATTCTGACCGTCTCCGACCACCTGCTGGATCACTCCGGCGACATGAGCGCCGCCGAGCGCGAGACACGTTTCGCGGACTCTCTGCGCCTGGCCGTGGCGGCCGCCCACAGCTGATCCACGCGAGGTCTTCCGGGACACCCGGCCCTCCGGGTGACCCGGAAGGTGGCAACTCCCCTTCTCCTGAGGCGGGGTGGGCGCAGCCCGCCCCGCCTTTGACGTAGCGCCCTGCGCACCGCGGCAGATCCTCGGCCGCATCCGAGCAGGACTGCCTTACCTGGGAGGAATAACGAAAACCGACAGCACACAACCCCTCCCGTTCCCAAGGGCCTCCAACGGGCGGAAACAGCCCGACACGAAGCACCGAAATGGCGGAATTTCAACGTTTCTTGATGCGGCTCGAAGCAGGGCAGGCTGCCCTTCGTTGCCGGTGGGCGGATGCGGATTTACGTTATTCATGTCCACAGCGCACATCCGCTCGAAAGGAAAAGCATCATGTCCGTCACCAAGATCTCCTCCTGCACCACCACCTCCTGCGCCTTCAACAACGGTGGCTGCACCGCCTTCGCCATCACCGTCGGCGGCGACAACGGCGCACCGGCCTGCGACACCTTCATCAGCCTCGACGCCCGCGGCGGCCTGCCGGTGGCCGAGGGCCACGTGGGGGCCTGCCAGCGCCTCGAGTGCGTCCACAACAAGGACCTCATGTGCACGGCCGAGGCCGTGACCGTCGGCGGCGACACCGCCTCCTGCAAGACCTACGAGGTTCGCTGACCGGAAGGCTCTCCAGCTCGAGCGGCTGGGGGCCAAACGGGGGATACCACCGCACGGTGGTATCCCCTGTTCCGGTCTCTGCGACCGGAACGTTCAGAACCACAACCGAGGCATACCGCTCAGGGACGGGCCAGGCGCTGCGGGAGGGCCTGGGAGGCGAGCCGCTCGAGAACCGGCCCGACCTCTGCGGCCTCGGTCAGGGCCTGCGGGAAGGAGACCACCAGAGTGGTGACCTCTTCCCCGGTGATGGACATGAGGGTGACTCCGTGGGCGTCGACGTCGACGCACAGGGTCCGGTCCCACAAAGTGGGGCACACCCCGACGGCGGGGCGGGAGGAGCAGATCCATCCAGGCATCTGACCCTCGCGCACGGCCTCACACACGGCCCGCAGCCCCAGCTGACCAACAGCGCTGACCGCCTCATGGGCGTCCATGATCTCCTGAGGGCTCCAGGAGGCTGAAGGCACTGCGCCGGCATCGGCCGAGTCGATATCGAGGATCTCCTCAATGTCGTGGCTGGAGACCCCGGAGACGCAGTGAAGCATGACCCGTTCACAGGTGATGACACCCAGCCGCCCACCAGGTCCCGAGGCGATCTCTCGGACCCGCTCGAGGGGATCCTCGCCGACGATGGCGCAGTGGCAGGCGGAGGCCCGAGAGGAGGCGAGGACCAGGGCACGGTCCTCACCCTCGATCCAAGTCAGGTTCCCGAGCAGATGAGCGGTGGCGGCCGTAATGCGAACACCGGGTTCAGCGGCATCGAGAGTGACGTCGAGCCGGATGTCGACGGCGACGTCGTCGGGCGCGATGGCCAGCGGGGTACCTTCGGGCGGGCAGGCGGCGACGAGGATCCGACCATCGGCCCGCATGGCATGAGCGACGAAGGCAGCCGGCGCGGATGGGTCGATGCGGTAGGCCGTCACAGCGGCACTCCCACTGCCGGCCAGGAGACGCCTGGCCATGCGCCGGGCACGCTGCATGATGTCGGGGACCTGAACGGACGTCACACGCTTACCTTCCTACCGTGTTGCCACATGCGGGGGCGGGGTGCTCCCGGCAACATCTGAAGGTGAGGCTACCCTCAGAGTCCCTGAGGGGCCAGTTCCTGACGGAAACCCGCACGTGGAGCGTGTCTCAGCGAGCCAGCCCAGGGAAGAGGTGCTGGATCCCGACAACGATCATCTGCACCGCGATCGAGGCCAGGATCATACCCATGAGGCGGGTCATGATGGTGCGCATCGTCATGGACAGGCGAGCACCGATGCTGGCTGAGAAGTAGAGGACGATCCCGAGCGCTACGAGGACGGCCGCCAGTGCAGCCGCAACCGCCGCATGCCCACCCAAGCCTCGAGCCTGGGACTGGATGACGATGATGGTTGCGATCGTTCCTGGACCCACGAGGATGGGGAAGGTCATGGGGTAGAAGGCGACGTCGTTCCCACCACCAGCAACGACGTTGCGCTGCTCCTTCTCCTGCGTACTCCCCTCGTGAGCGCTGGAGCCACTGCCATTGAGCATGGACAAGGAGATGATGAGCAGGACGATTCCGCCTGCGATCCGGAAATCGTCGACGCCGATGCCGAAGAATCTCAGGATCGTCGCACCGAGGAGCAGGACGACGGCGCACATGATGGTGGAGGAGATCGTTGTACGAACTGCTGTGCGCCGCTGGGTCGCAGCATCCTGTTCCTGGGTGAGGCTCAGGAACAGGGGCAGGTTGACAAAGGGGTTCATGATCGCGAAGAAGGCGCCCAGAGCCTTGACCAGCACAGCGGTAGCCATACCCGCATTGTGCCGCATACTCCAGCGGCAAGCAGGGGAACAAAATGGCCCTCGCCTGGACGGCGGGGCCTGATCGGTGTCTTTGTGGAGCTAGGGGGATTCGAACCCCCGACCTCTTCCATGCCATGGAAGCGCGCTACCAACTGCGCCATAGCCCCTTCACGGGTGTCCCACTCGGGTTCATTCCGAGAGGATCGTGGAGCTAGGGGGATTCGAACCCCCGACCTCTTCCATGCCATGGAAGCGCGCTACCAACTGCGCCATAGCCCC
>NZ_MSKL01000006.1 GCF_001937665.1 Actinomyces oris
GGCTCGGGCATCACCCGTCAGCCCCCAGGGCCGCAGGTCGTCATCTCCATGCCCTTCATCGTCTACACCAACCCCGCCGTGCGCTACCAGACCACCACCATCCTGGGCACCCCCATCGAGGTCGAGTTCACCCCCACCTCCTACACCTGGAACTGGGGAGACGGCACCACCACAACCACCACCGACCCCGGAGCCCCCTACCCCAACCAGACCGTCACCCACCACTACCAGCACACCGCCACCGCCGTCACCACCACCCTGACCACCACCTGGACCACCCGCTACCGCCCCCAAGGCGACACCACCTGGCGCCCCATCGACGGCACCATCACCACCACCGAAACCTCCACCCCCTACGACCTCGTCCGCATCATCACCTACCTCACCGACGACGCCGAAGAAGCCCAAGGCCACTAACTCCCCACCCCAGACACCAGCGCACGCGGCCGGAGGGTAGGCCGCCAGCTCGCTCTACGAGTGGTGTCACTGTGGGCGACTCTTAGACGCGAACCTGGCCGATAACCGTCGCGCTCTGGTACGTATGCGCGGGTCAGAGACGTACAGGATCGGGCACGGCAACCGATCAACGCCCCAAAAGTCGCCAATCGTGACACCAAGGCCTCACAACGCACCGCCGAGGCCCAACGGACACCGTCATCCACTGGTGGTACACACCGTGTCCCAAAGCAGACCGGCCCCCACGCAACCTCACCGGGCTCCCGGAGTCCATCAGCGGATGCGGCAGCCGGCTCATCCACCGAACCTCACATCCCACCGTCTCAGCTCACGCGATGCGAGCCAACATCCTGGCGCCAAAACACCATCTCCCAGAGGTGGGTCCCCCGCTCACGGCTCTCAGTTCCTCATCGGCCCCACCGCCACCCAGGTCCAACACATAACCTGACATCATGACGACTCTTGAGATGCTCATCGACATCTTGTCCCGGTCCCGCGAGCGCTTCGACCGCGCCTTCGATGGCGTCACGCTCGAGCAGGCCAACACGCAACCCACCCCGGAGCTGGCACCCCGCATCGACTCCCTGACCTGGCTGGCCTGGCACACGGCCCGCGAGCTCGACACCCAGATCGCACCCTTGGCGGGCGTCGAGCCCGTCTGGATCACCGCCGGCCACCGCGAGCGCTTCGCCCTGCCCCTGCCCGACAACACCCAGGACTGGCGCCACACGCCCGAGGAGGCCGCCCAGGTCGTCGTCGGCGACCTCTCCGTCCTGACAGCCTACCTCGATGACGCCTACGCGCTGGCCACCAGCTACCTGCGCTCCCTGGCGCCCGTAACGCTCGACGACGTCATCGACGACTCCTGGGACCCGCCCGTCACCCGCGCCGTGCGCCTGGCCTCGATCATCGACGACGCCGCCCAGCACTCCGGCCAGGCCGTCTACACCCGCCGGCTCCTGGGCCTGCCCGGCTGAGCCCGACACCCACGAAACCGACCCGGATCACACACAGGCCTTCGGGAGGGCTCAGCCCGTCCCCGGATTCACTCAGCAACACCACGTAGCGTCTCGCCGCCCGCGGCCCCTTGCGAGGCAAACGCTCGTATTTACACTCACCAAATCTGGAAAGGACCTCGATGGAACTCCTTCAGCTCCGCAACGCCACCGTCAAACTGTCCTACGGCGGCACCACGTTCCTCATCGACCCCATGCTCTCGAAGAAGGGCACCCTCGACCCCTTCCCCTCGCTACGCGGCGACGAGCGCAACCCCCTCAACGACCTGCCGATCCCGGTCGAGGAGATCCTCAACGGCGTCGACGTCGTCATCGTCACCCACTCTCACATCGACCACTGGGACGACGCGGCCGCCCAGGCCGTTCCCAAGGACATGCCGATCATTGTCCAGGACCAGTTCGATGCCGACGTCGTCACCGCCTCAGGTTTCAAGGACGTGCGGATTCTGGACGGTGAGGCACGCATCGGCCAGGTGACGCTGAACCGGGCGGAGGGCCAGCACTACGACAGCCCCGGTCTGGTTCCACTTCTCGAGGAAGTCACCGGGACCGCGGCCACCATGGGTGTCGTCCTCAGGACCGACGGCGAACCGACCGTCTACTTCACTGGAGACACGGTCTGGTTCGAGGGGCTGGAGACCGCACTGAGGAACTTCGCCCCGCAGGTCATCGTGGCCAACACCGGCGGCAACAGCACCCCGCTGGGACGACTCCTTCTCGACGACGCCGAAGTGGTGCGGATCAGCCGGGCCGCCCCCGAGGCGACCATCGTGGCGGTCCACATGGAGGCGGTCAACCACTGGGGCACCTCGAAGGAGCAGCTCAGGAAGACCGCCACCGAGCAGGGCTTCTCCGAAAGGCTACTCATCCCCGACGACGGCCAGGCGCTCAGCTTCGAGCCGCGCTGAGGCAGCACCACACGTTCGCCCCGACCTGGCGGTTCAGGTCGGGGCGAACGGCTCCCACATGACAAGAGACTGCTGGGGCCCGCGTGGGCCGGTGGTGCGGGAGGATCAGGCGGCGGGCTCCACCACCTCGCCACGGCGCAGCACGGCCACGGGCCGCAGGTCCGCGTCAGTGACGACGACGTCGGCCCACAGACCCGCCCGCAGCGCTCCCACGGACGAGTCGCCGAGGACCTGCGCGCCCTGGACGCTGGCGGCGTAGACGGCGTCGACCAGGTCGACTCCCCCGCGCCAGGTGGTGCGCACGACGTCGATGAGGTGGGCGGTCCCCCCGGCGATCGCACCGCCCTCGGTGAGGCGGGCGACGCCGTCGGCCACGGTGACCGGCTGGGAGCCCAGCACGTAGTCGCCATCGGCCATGCCGGCCGCGGCCATGGCGTCGGTGACCAGGACGACGTTGTCACGCCCCAGGGTCTCGAACATGTCCAGGACGATGGCGGGGTTCAAGTGCACGCCGTCGCCGATCATCTCCAGGACGCACTCGCCGCGCTGGGCGGCCGCCAGGAACTCGGGCACGGGCCCGGGCTTGCGGTGGTGCATGGGGCGCATGCCGTTGAACAGGTGGGTGGCGGTCGAGCGCGGGGCACGGACCGGCTGACCGGTCTCGAGGCGCTCGGCGATGCGGGCGGCGGCGTCGGCCAGGGCGGCGCGTACGGGGGCGGCCTCGGAGTCGGTGTGCCCGAAGGAGGGCAGCGCCCCGCCCTCGATGAGGGCCGCGTTGACGCCGTCGTCACCGGTGATTCCGGGCTTCTCCGGGGCGATCGTCATGGTGACGACGTGCCCGCCGCCGAGCTCGATGAGCTCACGGGTCAGGGCGGCGTCAGGGTCGATGATGTAGGTGGGGTCCTGGGCGCCGCAGCGCTCCACCGAGACGAAGGGCCCCTCGAAGTGGATGCCGGCGAGCTCGCCGTCCTCGCACAGCCCGGCCAGGACCCGGGTGCGCGCGCGCAGGACGTCGGGGGCGGCCGTCACGCAGGAGGCCACGAGCGAGGTGGTGCCGAAGCGGCGGTGCTCGAGCACAGAGACCATCGCCTGCTCGGCGGACTCGGCGTTGGGGAAGGACTCACCGCCCCCACCGTGGCAGTGGACGTCCACCAGTCCCGGCAGGAGGTAGCCGCCCTCGGGGGCGGCCTGCGCCTGCTCGACGACGTCTCCGAAGCCGGCCCGGGCGGCCTGGTCAGCGGGCCCGACCCACGCGATATGGGATCCGGACAGGACGACCACACCGTCGTCGATGATGTGGTCGGGGGTGACGACGCGCCCCCGAAGTGCGCGGACCTGCATGGCTTCGTTGCTCATGAGTCGGATTCTGTCACTACTCCAGACATCAGACAACCTCCTTCAGGACGTCTTCTCCCCCACACTGCGCGGGCGAAAAGCCGGTTCCGCTTCAGTCACCCGGCCAGGCGCTGCTCCATGCGGGTGACGGCCCGGTTGACGTCGCGCTCCACGCGGGCCGACGGCGCCGCCCCGCCCTTCCACAGCAGGCCCTCGCCGACCGGCCGCACGGCGACGAGACGGCCGCGGTCCACCAGGATCGGGCGGAACATGCCGTTGCTCGCCGGGCAGATGAGGCGTTCGCCGTCGTCATCGGTGAGGCAGGAGCGGTCCTTGTAACCCACGTGCAGCTCGTCGAAGGAGCCCAGGAAGTGCGTGGCCTGCGCGGTGCCGCGGTGGGCGGACAGGAGGTCGGGCAGGTCAGCGCGCATGTAGAGCAGGCCGGCCTTCGGGGCCGACTCGCCGGGGCCGAGCGCCCGCAGGCTTCCGCGCGCCCCGCCCTCGGCGACCGCCCGCACGAGCGGGACGCGGTGCTCGTCCGGATCACCGGCGCCCTCGGCTGAGACATGCTCCTCCCCCAGCTCGACGACATCCTCCAGGGCGCGGGCGGCCTGCGTCTTGGGCAGCGTGGTCCAGCGAGCCAGGTCCTCGGCGCTGACCGGACCGTGGCCGGCCGCGTAGCGGTAGGCGATGTGCGCGCAGGCGGCGCGGTGGCCGGCCCCTCCGTGGGCGACGCCTGCGCCGGCGGGCCCGGAGTCGGCGTCGGGCAGGGTACGCGCGTCCACGACGAGGTGCTCGTTGCCGGCCCGCGGCCCCTGAACGAGGATCCCCTCGCGCTGGAGTCGCACCAGGAGGTGACGACGCCGGTAGGAGGAGACGTCCTCGCCGCGGAAGGCCTCCATGAGGCCGGCCTCCTGCCAGGCCGCAAGCAGCACCGAGCGCGTCAGCGGGCCCTGGTCATCGATGAGGTCCAGGGCCACCTCGGCGGCGCGCTCGCACAGGGCGGTATCGACGCCGTAGTCGGCCTCGCTGCGCCGGACCCAGGCCTCGGTGCGGTGCATGAGGGCGGCCCGCAGCCAGTGGTGGTCGGCGGAAGTAGTGATGTGGACGGTGCCGCGCATGGGCCAGGAGCGCACGAGGTCGCCTCGCGCGAAGGCGGACTCGACGTCGGCCGGAGTGGCCTGCGGGGCACGCACGAGCAGGGCGTGGGGGACGGCGGAGACCTGCTGTCCCTGGATGGCGAGCTGGCGACTCACTGCCGCGACGACGTCGGGCGCGGCGGTGGCCGGGATGAGGCCCTGGGAGATAATGCGGGCCAGGCTCACCTCGGTCGGCAGCGTTGCGGAGGAGGCGCGGGCGGCGGGCACGGCTGACTCCTTAGAACAGGCGGGAGGTCGGGTCGTCCATGCCGCGCATGGCGTCGTAGTCGAGGGTGACGCAGCGGATGCCGCGGTCCTCGGCCAGGACGCGCGCCTGCGGCTTGATCGTCTGGGCGGCGAAGACGCCCTGGACGGGGGTCAGCAGCGGGTCGCGGTCGAGCAGCTCGAGGTAGCGGGTGAGCTGCTCGACGCCGTCGATCCCGCCAACGCGCTTGATCTCCACGGCCACGGAGCGGCCCTCGGCGTCCTTGGCCATGATGTCGACCGGGCCGATAGCGGTGGGGAACTCGCGGCGTACCAGGCGGTAGCCGGCACCCAGGACCTCGATCTGCTCGGCCAGGAGCTCCTGGAGGTGGGCCTCGACGCCGTCCTTGGTGAGCCCGGGGTCCACGCCCAGCTCGTGGCTGACGTCGGAGATGGTCTCGAAGACGCGGATGACGAGGCGGTCGTCGGTTTTGGCGGCACTCACCTCCCAGACCTCGCGCACGCCGTCGGCGGCGGCCTCCTCGTCCGGCTCGGTGACGGCCAGGCGGGCCGGGGCGCTCATCCAGTTCAGGGGCTTGTAGGAGCCGCCGTCGGAGTGGATGAGGACCGAGCCGTCGGCCTTGAGCATGAGCACGCGGGTGGCCCGGGGCAGGTGAGCGTCCAGGCGGCCGGAGTAGTCGACGGAGCAGGAGGCAATAACGAGGCGCACCCGTCCACCCTAGCGGGGCGGGCCTAGGCCCGGAGCGATGCCGGGGCCGGCGGGCCTGAGCATCGTGTCACCCGCCGGCCTCACCTCCCCTGCTCCACCGTCGAGAACGTACTTCGCGATCGAGGACTGCGTTCTCCTCCAGATGACTGGGGGCGGACCCCAGTGGCCTGGAGGAAAACGCAGTCCTCGGCTGAAAAGTACGTCGCCGATCCGGCCGATGAGCCCCGGCGTCGGGTCTCAGAAGAGCCTGGGTTGCTCGGGCGAGGCGGACTCCACCCAGGCGATCAGCGCCGAGTGCGACTCCTCCATCATGGCCAGGTCGAAGCCCTCGGGGCTGCGGGTGGCGTCCACGCAGTGGACCTCGACGACGCGTCCCTGCTCCCGGCGGCGCCGGGCCTCGGAGAGCTCCAGGTTCAAGCGGCTCCATGAGCGTGACGGCCTGGTGGAGAAGGACACGAGGCGGTACCACTCCAGGGAGTCGAGCCGGAAGGAGGCGACCCCGCTCAGCCAGCGCTGCGCCCCGCGTGGACGCAGGGCGCACTCGAAGGAGCCGACCTGCCCGGCCAGGTAGCGCAGGCGTGCCAGGAACCCGCCTGCCAGCAGCACGAGGACGATGACGACGAGCGCCACGATCATCCACACGTGCTGCCCCATGCCTCAGGCCTCCGCGCCCTGCTTCACATGGTCGGCGGCGATCGTGATGACATCGTGGTCCACGGAGCAGAAGCCGCCGGACACCTCGATACTGCACATCTCGCCGTCGATGGGACTCAGTCGCACCGGACCGGACCCCAGGACCGCCAGGAGGGGCTGACGGCCCGGCAGGACCCCCAGCTCCCCGTTGATCAGGGGCACGGAGACCTGCGTCGCCTCACCGGTCCAGGCCTCACCCGCCGGCGAGACCACCTCAACATGTAAGGCCATGTCCCCCTCCTTTCCTGCGCCCGGCTGTATCCGGATCCTAACGACTCAGGCCTTGAGCTCGGCGGCGCGACGCTCCAGGTCCTCGATGCCACCGATGTTGAAGAATGCCTGCTCCGGCAGGTCATCGTACTCACCGTCGCAGATGCGGCGGAACGCCTCGATGGTCTCCGACAGCGGCACGGTGGAGCCGGCCACGCCGGTGAACTTCTCCGCCATGTAGGTGTTCTGGGACAGGAACTGCTCGATACGGCGGGCACGGGCCACCGTCACCTTGTCCTCCTCGCCGAGCTCGTCGACACCGAGGATCGCGATGATGTCCTGGAGCTCCTTGTTCTTCTGGAGGATGGACTTCACGCGGGTGGCGACGTCGTAGTGCTCCTGGCCCACGTAGCCGGGGGCCAGGAGACGCGAGGTGGAGGTCAGCGGGTCCACGGCCGGGTAGATGCCTCGCGAGGCGATCTCACGGCTGAGCTCGGTGGTGGCGTCCAGGTGGGCGAAGGTCGTGGCCGGCGCCGGGTCGGTGTAGTCGTCGGCGGGCACGTAGATCGCCTGCAGGGAGGTGATGGAGTGACCGCCGGCGGAGGTGATGCGCTCCTGGAGCTGGCCCATCTCGTCGGCCAGGTTGGGCTGGTAGCCCACGGCCGAGGGCATGCGGCCCAGCAGCGTGGACACCTCGGAGCCGGCCTGGGTGAAGCGGAAGATGTTGTCGATGAACAGCAGCACGTCCTGGTGCTGGACGTCACGGAAGTACTCGGCCATCGTCAGGGCGGACAGGGCCACGCGCAGACGCGTGCCCGGCGGCTCATCCATCTGGCCGAAGACCAGGGCGGTCTTGTCGAACACGCCGGCCTCGTCCATCTCGACGATGAGGTCGTTGCCCTCACGGGTGCGCTCCCCCACGCCGGCGAACACGGAGACACCGCCATGGTTCTGGGCCACGCGCTGGATCATCTCCTGGATGAGGACGGTCTTGCCCACGCCGGCGCCGCCGAACAGGCCGATCTTGCCGCCCTGCACGTAGGGGGTGAGCAGGTCGATGACCTTGATGCCGGTCTCGAACATCTGCTCCTTGGACTCGAGCTGGTCGAAGGCCGGGGGCTGGCGGTGGATGGGCCAGCGCTCGGTGATCTCCAGCTGCTCGCCGGGACCGAGGTTGAGGACGTCGCCGGTGACGTTGAAGACGTGCCCCTTGGTCACGTCGCCCACGGGCACGGAGATCGGCGCGCCGGTGTCGCGCACCTGCGAGCCGCGCACGAGGCCGTCGGTGGGCTTGAGGGAGATCGTGCGCACGATGTTGTCACCCAGGTGCTGGGCGACCTCGAGGGTGATCTCGTGGGGCTCCTCGCCGGCACTGGTGGCCTGGACGGTCACCTTGAGGGCGTTGTACATCGCCGGGATCGCATCAGGCGGGAACTCGACGTCGACGACGGCGCCGATGATGCGGGTGATGCGTCCCGTCCCGGGGGTGGTGGTGTCAGCCATGTGCGTTCTTCCGTATCTTCCAGAGCTGAGAGGGGTCCTGCTCGGTGAGGTGAGTCTGTGTGGGTTCTCGACGACGTCGGGGCGGCCCGGCCTATTCGGTCCCCAGGGCGTCGGCACCCGAGACGATCTCAGTGATCTCCTGGGTGATGTCGCCCTGGCGTGCCGCGTTGGCCAGGCGGGTGTAGGTGATGATGAGGTCCTCGGCGTTGTCCGTGGCCGTGTGCATGGCCTGCTGGCGGCTGGCCAGCTCGGAGGCGGCCGACTGCAGCAGGGCGTTGCGGATGCGGGAGCCCATGTAGCGGGTCAGGAGGGCGTCGAGCACCTCGGAGGCCCCGGGCTCGAACTCGTAGAGCGGCATGGAGCTGCCGCGCTTGGCCGCCAGCTCCTTCTCCAGGGCCTCGTTGCCGGCGTCGTCGAGCTCACCGGCCCCCTCGACGTCGACCACCTTGAGCGGCAGCATGCGACGCACCTCGGGGACCTGGGAGACCATCGAGACGTAGCGGGTGAAGACGATGTGGACCTCGGCCACGCCGCCGGCCTCGGCCGGCTGGAGGAAGTAGTCCAGCAGGGTGGTGGCCACCTCCTCAATGGCCTCGTCGCTGGGACGGTCCGACTGCCCCGTCCAGGAGAACTCGATGGGCGTGCCGCGGAAGCTGAAGTAGCTCTGGGCGCGCCGGCCGAAGGTGAAGATCACCGGCTCCTTGCCGTCCTTGACCAGCTCCTCGATGAGGCGGCCGGTCTCGCGCAGGATGGTGGCCGAGTAGGCGCCGGCCATACCGCGGTCGGAGGTGACCACGAGGATCGCCACGCGCTTGGTGTCGGTGCGCTTCTGGGTGATGGGGTGCTCGAAGCGGGAGTAGGTCCCCAGCGCGGCCACCGCCTGGCTCAGGGCGTGATCGTAGGGTGAGGCCTCCTGCGCGTTGCGGCGCGCCTGCCCGATCCGGGACGAGGCGATGAGCTCCATCGCCCGGAACACCTTCTGGAGGGTCTGGGTCGATCGAATGCGCTGCTTGTAGACGCGCTGGTTTCCTGCCACGTCAGCCCCTCTTGACCACGAGCTGCTCGGTGGTCCTCTCGGCGGCGGGCTCCTCCTCGGGCTCGGCGACCTGGGCGCCCAGCATCTGCTCACCGGAGGCGAAGGTGCGCCGGAAGTCCTCGACGGCCTTGACCAGGGCCTCCTCGGTCTCGTCAGTGAGCTGCCCGGTGGACTCGATGGTGTCCAGGATGTCGGTGTTGCGTCGCAGGTGGTCCAGGAAGGCGGCCTCGAAGGGCAGGACGTCGGAGACGTCGATGTCGTCGAGGTATCCCTTGGTGCCGGCCCAGACGCTGGCGACCTGCTCGGCCACCGGGTACGGCGTGTACTGGGGCTGCTTGAGCAGCTCCATGAGGCGCTCACCGCGGGTGAGCTGGGCGCGGGTAGCGGCGTCCAGGTCGGAGGCGAACATCGCGAAGGCCTGCATGGAGCGGTACTGGGCCAGAGTGATCTTGAGAGTTCCGGCGACCTTCTTCATGGCCTTGACCTGGGCGGCGCCGCCCACTCGGGACACGGAGATGCCGACGTCGACGGCGGGGCGCTGGTCGGCGTTGAACAGGTCGGACTGGAGGAAGATCTGCCCGTCGGTGATGGAGATGACGTTGGTGGGGATGTAGGCCGAGACGTCATTGGCCTTGGTCTCGATGATCGGCAGCCCGGTCATGGAGCCCGCCCCCAGGTCGTCGGAGAGCTTGGAGCAGCGCTCCAGCAGGCGCGAGTGGAGGTAGAAGACGTCACCGGGGTAGGCCTCACGGCCCGGCGGACGGCGCAGCAGCAGGGAGACGGCGCGGTAGGCCTCGGCCTGCTTGGACAGGTCGTCGAAGACGATGAGGACGTGCTTGCCCTGGTACATCCAGTGCTGACCGATGGCCGAGCCCGTGTAGGGCGACAGGTACTTGAAGCCGGCCGGGTCGGAGGCCGGGGAGGCCACGATGGTGGTGTACTCCAGGGCGCCGCGCTCCTCCAGAGTGGCGCGCACGGCGGCGATGGTGGAGCCCTTCTGTCCGGTGGCCACGTAGATGCAACGCACCTGCTTGTTCGGGTCTCCGGACTCCCAGGCGTCCTTCTGGTTGAGGATCGTGTCCAGGGCGATGGCGGTCTTGCCGGTCTGGCGGTCGCCGATGATGAGCTGACGCTGGCCGCGGCCGATCGGGATCATCGAGTCGATGGCCTTGAGCCCGGTCTGGAGGGGCTCGTGGACGGACTTGCGGGACATGACGCCGGGGGCCTGGAGCTCCAGGGCACGGCGTCCCTCGGCCTCGATCTCGCCCAGGCCGTCGATGGGCCGGCCCAGCGGGTCGACGACGCGGCCCAGGTAGGCGTCGCCCACGGGCACGGAAAGGACCTCTCCGGTACGGCGCACGACCTGGCCCTCGTCGATGCCGTCGAAGGATCCCAGGACGACGACGCCGATCCTGCGCTCCTCGAGGTTCATGGCCAGGCCGGCGGTGCCGTCCTCGAAGGTGAGCAGCTCGTTGGCCATGACGCCGGGTAGGCCCTCGACGTGCGCGATGCCGTCAGCGGCGAAGACGACGTGCCCGACCTCCTCGGCCGCGACCTCGGCGGGCTTGTAGGACTCGGCGAACTCGTTCAGGGCCGAGCGGATCTCCTCGGGCCTGATGGTCAGCTCTGCCATCTCGTCTCCTTGCTGGTTGCGTTCTGGGGGCCGGCGGCGCTGGGCGTGAGCGACGACGGCGCGGGGTGGGGTGGGGTGGTGAAGTTGTGGGTCGGCGTGCGATGAGCGGGCTAGCCCGCCAGCCGGGTGCGCAGCTCGGCGACGGCGCTGCGCACGGTGCGGTCCATGACGTAGTTCCGCGTCGAGATGCGGGCTCCGCCGATGACCGCGGAGTCGACCTCGCAGTTGAGGTCGATCCTGGTGCCCAGGCGGCGCTCCAGGATGGTGCGCAGGCGCTCCTCCTGGGCCGAGGTCATGGGGATGGCGGTGACGACGTCGACGATGGTGCGCTGACGCATCTCGGCGGCCAGCTCGACGACGCGGCGCAGGTTGCGCAGCGGCCCGCCCTCGGCGTGGTGCCGCACGCACCAGTCCACCAGGCTCATGGCGGGGGCGCTGATGTGGGGCGCGAAGACGCCCTCTGCCAAGCGGACCCGGGCCTCGGTGCCGGTGCGGCGTGAGGGGGTCAGGGCCTCGCGCAGCTCGCGGTTGTCGGCGATCTGCTCGTGGACCTCGAAGAGCTGCTGCTCGATCTCCTCCGCCGAGCCGCCCGCGTGAGCACCGGCGAGGATCGCCTCGATGCCCAGGTCGTGGAGGGCGGAGACCAGGTCGACTGCCTTGGACCAGCGGCCGCGGACCATGGCGCTGAGCAGGTCGACGACGCGCTCGTCCACGGTGCCGGTGAAGAGCCGGCGGGCAAGGGCCACCTTGTCCTCGGCATCCCGGCCCGGGTCGGTCAGCGGCGCGGACAGCGAGTGGACGGCGACCTGGTGGGCCAGGGCGAGGATCTGGCGACCCAGCTCCTGGCCCTCGACGCCCGCGGCCGTGAGCACCGGGCTCCAGGCCTGGCTCACGGTCTCACGGGTGGCGGCAGTTCCTGTTCTCACCGCGTCGCCTCCGCAGAGGAGTCGACGCCGGCGTCGAGTCCCTCAACCGGCTCCATGGTCTCGAGCTCGTCGAGGAAGCGGTCGATGACCCGCTCGGACAGGGCGGTGTCGCTCAGGTGCTCACCGACGATGCGCTCGGCCAGGGTGGAGGCGAGCATGCCGACGTCGGTGCGCAGCGAGATCTGCGCGGCCTGCTTCTCGGCCAGGATCTGACGCTGGGCGCCCTCGATGATGCCGGCGGCCTCCGCCTGGGCGTCGGTGCGGGCCTTGGCGACGATCTCCTTGGCCTCGCTCTGGGCGTTGTCGCGGATGCGGGCGGCCTCTCGGCGGGCCTCGTCCACGAGCCGGGTGGCGCGCTTCTCGGCGTCGGCCTGGTCCTGCTTTGCCTTGTCGGCCAGGTCGAGGCCCTCCTGGATGCGCCGGGCGCGCTCGTCCAGGACGGCGTAGAGCCGGGGCAGGGCGTAGCGGCCCACCACCAGGAGGATGAGCAGGAGGACGATCGCCGCCCAGAAGATCTCATAGGCCGGGGGAAGGATGAAGGCCGTGCCTCCGCCCTGCCCGCCCTCGGCAGCCAGGGGAAGCATCACTTGACGACGAGCGGCAGGACGAAGCCGATGAGGCCGAGGGCCTCGACCATGCCCGCGCCGATGATCATGTTGGTGAACAGGCGTCCGGCCACCTCGGGCTGACGAGCCGTGGCCTCCTGGGTCTTGCCGACGAGCAGGCCGATGCCGATGCCCGGGCCGAGCGTGGCCAGGCCGTAGCCGACGTATGCGAGCGCGGTGAGGGACATATGCGGTTCCTTCTTTCTGGCGCCGGGTGGCGCAGGTGGGGTCGGTGGAAGAGGCTAGGGTCGACGCACCGTGGCGTCTAATGGGCCTCGATGGAGAGCTTGATGTAGACGGCGCTGAGGATGGTGAAGATGTACGCCTGCAGAATCGCCACGAAGACCTCGAACAATGTCACCACGATCATGGCGGTACCGGTGAGGACGCTGATCGTCGAGGATGCCTGGAGGTGAAGAAGCAGGCTGGTGGTGCCGAAGAATGTCATGCCGAGCAGCAGGTGCCCGGAGACCATGTTGCACAGCAGACGCAGGGTGAGCGTCACCGGCCGCACGATGAAGTTCGAGAGGAACTCAATGGGGGTGATGAGCAGGTACATCGCCTTGGGCAGCCCGGGAGGGAAGAGCTGGGCGGCGAAGAAGTGCCCGGCCCCCTGCTCCTTGATGCCGGCGCCGATGAAGGTGATGTAGGTCAGGGCCGCGAACACCATGGGCACGGCGACCACCGAGGAGGCGGCGATGTTGAGGCCCGGAATGACGCCGGAGAGGTTCATGGCGAGCACGCCCAGGAAGAGGGTGCCCAGCAGCGGGGCGAAACGGCGGCCGTTCTTGTTGCCCAGGAGCATGAAGGCCACGTTGCTGCGCACGAAGTCGGCGATGATCTCCAGCAGGGCCTGGCCGCGTCCGGGAACCAGCCTGAAGCGGCGGGCGGCAGCCAGTCCCAGGGTCAGGCACAGGAGTCCCCCCATGACCAGGCGGACGAAGGTGAGGCGGTTGAACTCCATGAAAGTGCCCTCACCAAAGAGCGCCTCAGGGAAGAAGTCCTCGACGCTGGGCGAGTGCGGGTGCTGAGTGAAGGCGGGCACCGCGGTCAGTGCGATGACAGCGACCAGGACGATCAGGAGCACCCAGTACCACAGCGGTTTAGTGAACGGCTTGGCGTCAGCCGTCCGCGGCACGGCGACGTCGTCGGCTGCCACGCCGTTCTCGGTGACGGTGTTGGTGGACAGGAGTTCCTCCCAATGTCTCTCACGCTTCGGGGCCTGTCCTGACAGGCACGCTAATCACGGGCCATGCTAGCGCCTCACAGGGTTCTCACGAAGCAAACGGGACACCTCGTTGCGGCCCGTTGCAGCCACCCGCCCCGACAACCAGCCCCACCCACCGGTCAGGGGCGACCCTCAGAATCACCCTTCTTCGGCTCCACCGCAAGGATTCGCGCCTGCGCCAGCACGGTCGACTCTGCGAACATGCCCACCAGGATCGCCACAATGAGTGAGACCCCAATCACTCTGGTGTCACATCCCAGGGCCCTGCCTCCCAGGAGCCCCACCGCCAGGAGCGCGACCTTTCCCAGATATCCGCCTGCCATCCAGGCCACCAGGGTTCCCGTGTCGGAGTGGACCATGCGGTCCAGGAACCACCAGGTCGCGGCCAGGAGCAGCGTCGTGGCCCCCACTGCGGCCAGCAGCGTGCCCAGCGGCTGGGCCACGGCGCCGCGGGCTCCGCCGATGAGGCACCACAGGGCCTCGCCGGCCACCAGGATCACGGCGGCCACGGAGAGGATTCGGCGCAGCCGGGCTGAGGCCTCACGCAGTGCGTGGGCGTTCGTGGGAGTCGTCTCGCTCACTGGCGTGTCCTTTCAGAGGGGCCGGACGGCGCCGACAGGGCGATCCCCTGCGGCGCCTGCCCCTCGGCCGGGCGCGTCACCTCACCGGTCCCCGAGACGTTGCGGGAGATGACGATCCGCTGCTCCTGACGGTCCTGGCGACGGCGCAGCGCTGAGCTCAGGCCGTGGCGCACCCCGGGCATGAGGTCGACGGTGACGACGAAGGCCAACAGGACCGCAATGGCGAGCCCCGCCAGCACCCAGGGCAGGGGGAAGAAGGCCATGGCGGCCACGGGGAAGGAGGCGACCGCCGCCCACAGGTACATCACCAGCACCGCACGGCGGTGGGAGTGCCCGGCGGCCAGGAGCCGATGGTGCATGTGCATGCGATCGGGGTGGGTGGGACTCAGCCCCTTTCGGGTGCGGCGCACGATCGCCATGATCATGTCGGTCAGGGGCAGCAGGAGCACCGCCAGCGGCAGGAGGATCGGCATGAAGGCGGGCAGGGCGCGTGAGCCGTCGAAGCTGCCCGGGTCGATCTGCCCGGTGACGATGATGGTGGAGGCGGCCGAGACCAGTCCCAGCTGCATCGCCCCGGAGTCTCCCATGAAGATGGTGGCGGGATTGAAGTTGTGGGGCAGGAAGCCCACGCACACGCCGATGAGCGCGGCCACGATGGTGGCGGCCAAGGAGCTGTAGGAGCCCGGGCTCGTGGCGCGGGTGAGGACGTAGGTGTACAGGAAGAAGGCGGTCGAGCCGATCCCGATGATGCCGGCCGCCAGCCCGTCGAGCCCGTCGACGAAGTTGACGGCATTGATGGCGGCCACCACGACGATGACGGTGGAGACGAGGGACAGTCGTGAGGAGCCGATCGTCAGCCCCGCCACGGGGAAGGTGAGGAGCTGGACACCCTGCCAGGCCATGACGCCGGCGGCCAGGATCTGACCGGCGAGCTTGGTCATCCAGTCCAGCTCCCACAGGTCGTCGACGACGCCGAGCAGGCACACCAGTCCCGCCCCCAGGACCACCGCCCAGGCGCTGGAGTCGATGACGTCGGAGAGGTAGGGGATCGTGGAGGCCACGGAGATCGCGGAGAACAGGCCGAAGAACATGGCCACGCCGCCCAGGCGCGGGATGGGCGTGGAGTGGACGTCACGGGCCCGCACGGGGGTGAGCGCGTTACCCACCAGGGCGATGTGCCGGACGATCGGCACGGCCACGTAGGTGGTCGCAGTGGCAATGGCCATGACCAGGAGGTAGACCTTCACGCACCCGCCTCCTTCCTGTCCTGCGCCGCCTCTGCCATTCGTTCGGACAGGGCGACGCCGGCCACTCGCTCCAGGTCATCCAGCGCCAAGGCACCCTGGCGCAGGATCCGGGGGGCACGGGCGTGCTCCCCGGCGAGCGTGACGATGGTGGAGGGAACCGGTCCGGGGGTGGCTCCGCCATCGAGCAGCAGGATGTCCTCTGGCCGGGTGGCGCCGGCGCCTTCAGCACCCGGCGCGATCTCTTCGACGCACCGGACCCGCCCGGGGAAGGCGGCCCGGGCGGAGGCGGCGTCGGTGGCGGGCGGTGCGCCGGTGAGGTTGGCGGAAGTGACGGCCAGCGGGCCGCTGCGGCGCAGGAGATTCAGGGCGAGCTCATGGGCGGGCATGCGCACGGCGAGGGTGCCACGGGTCTCCCCCAGGTCCCAGGTCAGGGTCTCATCGGCGTCGAGGATGAGGGTCAGCGCCCCCGGCCAGAAGGCCTCCATGAGGGCGCGGGCGGCGTCGGGAACCTGGGCGACGAGCCCCGTCAGATCGGTGGGGTCGGCCACGAGGACCGGCGGGGGCATCTGGCGTCCGCGCCCCTTGGCGGCCAGCAGCCGCTCGACCGCCCCGGCGTCGGCGGCGTCGCACCCGATGCCGTAGACGGTGTCCGTGGGCAGGATGACGAGCCCGCCTGCGCGCAGGTGCTCGCAGGCCGGTTGGAGAGGGTCGGGGTGGGGATGAGCGGTGCTCGCGGAGGGCTGCGGGGGGTGGCTCACGCCCCGCATCCTGCCACGGATCGGGCCGTCGACGGGACAGTGCGGCAGTGTGGGCCCAGACGCGATGTCAGACCGTCACGCACCGGGCCTCCCTCACCCGCGTATCCCCGGTTCGTTCCTGGGACGAGCCCGATTCCTACACGATGCGGCGGGCCACGGCCCAGCGGGTGAGCTCGTTGCGGTTGGACAGCTGGAGCTTGCGCAGGACCGCGGAGACGTGGGTCTCGACGGTCTTGACCGAGATGAACAGCTCGGAGGCGCACTCCTTGTAGGTGTAGCCGCGGGCGATGAGTCGCATGACCTCCCGCTCACGCGCCGAGAGGCGGTCGAGCTCGGTGTCGGCCACGGCCACCTCACCCGCTCCGGCGCCGAAGGCGTCCAGGACGAATCCGGCCAGGCGCGGGGAGAAGGCGGCGTCTCCGGCGGCCACTCGCCGCACGGCCTGGGCCAGATCCTCGGTGGAGATCGCCTTGGTGACGTAGCCGCGGGCACCGGCCCGGATGACACCGACGACGTCGTCGCTGGCGTCTGAGACGCTCAGGGCCAGCAAGCGCGTCTCGGGGACGTCGTGGCAGGAGGCGACGACCTCGGCCCCTCCCCCACCGTTGCCGCCGGGCAGGTGGACGTCGAGCAGGACGACGTCGGGCCGCAGGGCGTGGACGGCCGCGATGGCGCCCTCGACGTCGTCGGCCTCGGCAATGACGTCCAGGTCGGGAGCGTGGGCGGTCAGCTCGGAGCGCACCCCGGAGCGGACCAGGGCGTGATCGTCGACGACCAGGACCCGCAGGGGCGCGCTCGCCTCGGCGGGCTGGTGGTGGTCTGTTGTGGTACCGGCGGGCGTGTCAGCCATGGGGGTCTTCCTGGTGGTGACGTGGGGTGATGAAGGATCAAGGGGTCGAGTGAGGCCGAGTGGGACGGGCTCAACGATAGACGGGCTCAGTGGGTTCGCTCAGGCAGAGCCAGCACCACTTCGGTGCCGCTGGACATGCGGCGCACTCGGGCGCTGCCGCCGTGGCGCTCCATGCGGGCGATGATGGACTCGCGCACGCCGTGACGGTCCTCGGCGATGGTGTCGAGGTCGAAGCCGGGGCCGTGATCTCGCACGAACACCTCCAGGCCCTGGTCGCCGGCCTCGACGTAGAGGGAGACCGGTGGGGCGCCGTGGCGCACCGCATTGGACAGGGCCTCCCGGGCGGCGGCGACGATGACCTCGGTGTCGCGGTCGGGGACCCGGTCGCCGACGCACACGGCATCGACGGCCACGCCGTAGCGGTCCTCGATCTCACCGGCCAGGTCGGTGAAGGCGTCGGCCACGGAGGTGCCCGGCGCCGGACGGTCGGTGTAGAGCCAGGCGCGCAGCTCGCGCTCCTGGGAGCGGGCCAGGCGGGCCACCGTCTCGGGCTCGTCGGCGCGCTTGCGGATGAGGGTGAGGGTCTGGAGGACGGAGTCGTGCAGGTGGGCGGCGATGTCAGCGCGCTCGGCCTCGCGGATCTCGGCGGTGCGGGTGTCGGCCAGGGCCCGGTTGGTCCGCAGCCACAGGGGCGCCAGGACCACGCCGATGGCCGCCACGAGCGCCCCTCCGGTGATGAGCCCGGAAATGAGCTTGTAGGGGGTGCTGTCCGCGGCCACCCACACCAGGATGCCGACGACGGCCAGACACACCCCGCCCGCGACCCGCAGGACAGCACCCAGGTTGCGGTCCGGGCCGACGAGGTTGTCCATCTGCGACCATGCCAGGGCCGCCCCCGTGATGACGACGATGATGATCCCCACCGCCCCGATCCGGTCCAGCAGCCCGAAGCGCCAGGAGGCCAGGAAGAGGGCCGCCAGGAGGAGTGCGCCGCCGTCGATGACCGTCTGCGACAGGCCCAGGGCGGCTCCGCCGTCGGTTCGGCGGTCTGCAGCGCCTCTCCCACCCCTGAGACGGGCCGCCAGGCGGGCACGGGAGACCGCCGAGGCGGGGTCATCGCCTGCCGGACCGTTCTCCCCGGGGAGGGTCGCCCACAGCAGGGCATAGAGCAGGGCGCCCGCACCGCCGCCGAGGGCGAGGACGACCATGACCGCACGGATGTATCGCACGGGGACGCCCAGATGGAGGCCCAGTCCCGCGCAGACACCGGCGATGCGCGCGGGCCGGCGCATTCGGGCGGTCTCCATGGACAAGTCAGCCGGAGCCGGCCCCAGGTGATGGGGCAGACGACGCAGAGGGGGGCGTCGCTGCAACTGCTGCGGAGGGCTCCAGGAGTACGCCCGCCCGCCTGCGGTCGGCCCGGGCTGCGCACCCCGCTGCTGAGCTGTCGTCATGGCACCATCGTGGCACGTCAGGGTCGCCGATCCGATTGTCCCCCGGGGGATTCGGGGGACAATCCGGGATCATTCAGGGGTTCCCCTGATCGTGCCGCAGGTCCTTGACGCGAAGAATTGTTGACATGAACGACATGCCCGCTTCCCCGTCTGACGGTGACTCTCCCACCGGCTCCGATTCCTCCACTTCCTCCGAGACCTCCGCTCCTTCCACCCCCCACGGCGCCGCTGGCGCCCAGCGCGATTCCCAGCAGGGCCCGCAGTACGGTCCGCAGGCGGGCCCCCCGCCCTCCTTCCAGCAGTACGGCGGACCGCGGCCCGGGCCTCAGGGTGGCTCGACCCACCGCTTCTTCGACTCCCTGCGCGGCTCGGGCCTCATGCGCACCAACGAGCGCTGGATCGCGGGCGTGGCCGGAGGCGTGGCGTACCGCTTCGGCCTGGATCCCACCCTGGTGCGTTGCGTGTGGGTGGTGCTCTCACTCTTCACCGGTGTCGGACTGGTCCTCTACGTCCTGGGCTGGGCCCTCCTGCCCGAGGAGTCCGATGGGCGCATCCACCTGGAGGAGGCCCTCTCCGGCCGTTTCAACGCGGGCCTGGCAGGGGCCATCGGGATGCTGATCGTCGGTATGGCGACAATCGGCAGCGGTTTCATCCCCAGCTGGTACGCCCATGATGCGGGTGCCGCGGGGATCGCCGCCGCCCTGTGGACCCTGTTCTGGTTGGGGTTGATCGTCCTGGGCGCAGTCTTCCTCATCCGCAGCGCCCAGAACCGGCGCGCGAACCGACAGGCCGCTCGAGGCCCTCAGGGACCCCAGCCCTGGCAGACCGGCGCTCCCGGCGCCGCTCAGGCCCCCGGCGCCCACCCCGGTAGCCAGGACGGTCAGGCCAGTCAGGCCGGGGACTTCGCTCCGACCGCGAGCTCCGCAGCGGGCTCCATGCCGGCCTGGGCCTCCTCGACGCCCGGCTCCGGCGCCCCGGCCTTCAACCAGCCGGCCGGCGGCCAGAGCTGGCAGAGCCGCTCCTACCGGCAGTACCCGCCCTACCAGCCGGCGCCCATGCCGGCCCGTCCACCGCGCCCGCGCCGTCCCGGCCCCGGTTCCTCGCTGTCGCTGGCGGTCCTGGGCCTGGGACTCCTGACCGGAGCGGGCATCTGGTACGCCACGGCAACCCATCGCGTCGGCCTCATCCAGGGCCAGTTCATCCTCATCGGCACCCTGGTCGCCATCCTGGGAGCGGGCATCGTCGCCAGTGGCCTGCGCCGTCGGCACGGCGGCTGGATGACGGTACTGGGCTGGCCGGTCCTGTTCGTCGTTGCGATCCCCGCTCTGGCCACAGCCTCGATCGTCCCCACGAGCCTGGCCCGCATGCCCTTCGAGACCCTCAAGGACTCGACCACCGCCGCCTCGACCACGGTGACCTGGAAGGAGCTGACGGCGTCGGCCAGCAGTGGCAGCGTCACCTACAGCAAGAGCATCGGCGACCTCACCCTGGATCTGCGCGACATGCCCGCTGCAGAGGCAGGCAAGCTCTCCACCATCACCACCCACCTCGACGTCGGAACCCTGCGTATCAAGACCGACACCAACCAGCGGGTGACGGTCAAGGCCGACGTCGATATGGGGGCGGTCGACTCACAGGTCGCCCGGGCCTGGACCGTCAACGGCCGACAGATGGATCAGGAAGACGACACACGTCGCTATGACGTGACCGGCAAGAGCATCTCCACCTACAGCAGCTCCAACGGCGGGCTGGACGTCAAACGCACCCTGGCCTCCCCCAGTAGTAGTGACGGGCGGCCGGAGATCACGATCAACGCCTCGGTGGACACCGGGACGATCAACGTCGAGGAGTACAGCAACACCGTCTCCTGGTACGGCAGCACCGACGAGCCCGTGTGGATCGTCAGCTCCTGGTACGACGAGAAGGGCGATGCCCACGGTGATGCTCTGCCGGTTCCGGGTATGAACCACCAGGCCATCACGGCCAAGGACGCCGAGGCCTGCATCCGCACGGCCCACGAGAGCGTGGGCGGGGACGACCGCAGCGAGGATGTCAGCTGGAGCAACCTGTCCGACCTGACCTCCGCGGAGCGCCCCTCCTACGACTCCTGCGTGCACAAGACCCTGTCCGGGCAGGGCGCCGCACAGCCCGGTGCGACCCCGAGCCCCTCCGGATCGGACGCTCCGACACCGTCCCCGGCGCCCACCAAGCAGTCCGCCACGGCCACCCCGGCGGATGCCGGCTGATCGCACCCGCGCCTCCGCACTCGTTTCAGCCACCAGAACTCGTCCCCGGGCACGTCCCGGCCCCTATCCAAGGAGACCCCCAATGAGCAGTACCTCGTCCACGACGTCGCCCGACGACGCCGGCAAGAACAGCACCGAGACGATCGGCGAGGACGCCACGAGGCCCTTTCCGGCTTCCGGCGACACCCGACCACTCACCATGCCGCTTCCCACCTCCGACGGTGTCGCTACTGATGTCCTGAGCACCGAAGGCGCACCGGGCGGTACCGATCAGGTCGCCCGTACCGACGATGCCGACGCTAAGAGCAAGGCGGAAGCGCCAACCGATGCACCCACCTCTCCGGCCGCGAGCTCAGCCCAGAACCAGAACGGATTCTCCACCGCCTTCGATACCGATCCCTTCGGACGGGAAGGTAAGAACGGCAAGGGCCGCGTCACGTCCGCGGACCCGGCACCCGCGTCGTCGACGCCGGGCCCGGTGTGGAGCGCCGGGACGGTGGCCGGTCATGACCAGCGACCTCAGGCACCCCAGGACATCAAGGGGTCCACGCTCCTGTGGGGGGCCTTCCTGCTCCTCATAGGTGGGCTGCTCATCGCGGCGGGCCTGGGGCTGCGCTTCGACTTCACGACGACGGCCATCGCCTGCCTGGCCGGGCTGGGGGGCCTGCTCGTCGTCGCGGCCCTCATCCCCAAGAAGCACCGCAGCAGCAAACCCTGATCCGCCCGGCATCCACCCCGTAGAACCGCGAGGACGCACCTCGGAACTCGCCGACTGCACCTCCAAGGTGAGGCCGCAAGCCCGAACGTGCGTCCTCGCGGCGTATTACGTCAGGGAAAACTCACCGGGACCAGACAACGACAAGAGTGGATATCAGCCCTGGTAGACGATCTTGGCCTTGACGTCGTCGACGGCCTCCTCACCGAGGTAGTGGCGCACGATCTCCAGGCCGAAGTCGATGGCGGTGCCCATGCCGCGGGAGGTGATGACAGGGCCGTCGGTTACGACGGCGGCCTGGCTGACCTGCGCCCCGTGCTCGGCGAGCACGCTGATGAAGCCCGGGTTCGACGTCGCCTGGCGGCCCTCGAGCAGACCCAGCTCGGCCAGGATCGAGGGGGCGGCGCAGATGGCGGCCACCGGCCGGCCGGCGCGCACGCGCTCGGTGACCGCGGCCATGAGCGGCTCGACGGCCTTGAGGTTGGGGGTGCCGGGGATGCCACCGGGCAGGACGAGCATGTCGTAGTCGGCCAGGTTCGCCTCGGCCAGGGTGAGGTCGCAGGTGACGACGATGTTGTGGGAGGAGGTGACGGTCCGCTCAGGGGTCACTGAGATCATCGTCGTCGGGATTCCGGCGCGGAAGAGGATGTCCACGGTCGCCAGCGCCTCGACCTCCTCCAGTCCCGGCGCGATGAAGACGGCGACGGCCTTATCGGTCCTCTGGTCGGTGGGCGCGTGGAAAGCGGGCATGTCTCCTCCAGGAAGGTCGGCTCAGATGCGTGTGGCTGCCACCGTCACCCTACGCGCCCGCAGCATCGGCCGGGAAGGCAGGCGCCGGCACCATGACTCAGCGCTGGCGCAGGAGGTGCTGCTCGGCGTTGTCCAGGATCGGCTTGGCGGTCTCGGGCGCGTAGACGCTCAGGCCGCCGTCGGATACGGCAAGCTCGACGTCGCCGTCGTCGGCGACAGTGACCGGCTCGTGCCCGCCCAGGACGCAGATCCACTGCTCGCCGGCGTGCCGAGCCCCGACGTGGAGACGCTTGGTGGCGGCCCTGCGGTCGGACAGGACGACGGCGAGCCCGGAGCCGGGGTGGGCATCGTCGCCCTCGCGCGCGAAGCCGATGAGGTCGGGCCCGTCGAGGTAATCGTGCTGGGGGCCGTGGGCCAGTGCGCGCCGCATGGTCATGAGCAGCGGCAGCTCGGTGACGGCCGGCAGGTCACCGGTCTCGGGGGTGCCGAACAGGTCGCCCCAGAAGACGCAGGGGGTCCCGGCCTCGCGCAGCAGGATGAGGGCGTAGGCCGAGGGCTTGAACCACGACTCGATGGTGGAGGCCAGCGACTGACCCGGCTGGGTGTCGTGGTTCTCCACGAAGGTCACGGCGCGGGCGGGATCGGATGCCACGAGAGTGCCCTCGAAGAGGCGGGACAGGTCGACGTCGCCGTTGGAGGTGGAGGCGGCGTGCAGGTGGAAGTGGAGGGGGACGTCGAACAGGCTCATGAAGGGAACGGCCTCCAGGTAGCCCTCCAGCTCGGCGACGTCGCGGGTCCAGTACTCGCCCACGGCTGGCAGGGCGCGCCCGGTGGCGCGTCGCAGCTCGGGCAGCCAGCGGGCGAAGAAGTCGGCGCCGACGTGCTTGAGAGCGTCCAGGCGCAGGCCGTCGACGCCGGTGGTCTCCACGTACCAGCGCCCCCAGCGATCCATCTCGGCGCTGACGGCGGGGTCGGTGACGTGGACGTCGGAGCCCATGAGGTAGTCGTAGTTGCCGAGCTCATCGTTGACGTTCTCGTTCCACTGCTTGCCCTCGAAGAGCCACACGCCCTGCTGGTGGCGGGCCTCGTCCCAGTCGGTGCCGTGGAAGCAGGTCCAGTCCCAGGTGAAGTCCGAGTGGGCACCGTTGCGCCCCGGGAAGGTGTAGCGGGTCCAGGCGGTGATCTCCTCGGTATCGCCGATGGGGCGCATGCGGTCGTGGGGGTCGACCGGGATGGCGCGCACGACCTCGGTGTCATCGCCGCCCATGCGGTGGTTGAGGACGATGTCGGCCACGACGCTGATGCCGGCCGCGTGCAGGGCCTCGATGGCGGCGAGGTAGTCCTCCTTGGTGCCGTACTTGGTGGGGACGGTGCCCTTCTGGTCGAACTCGCCCAGGTCGTAGGTGTCGTAGACGCCGTAGCCGACGTCCTCCACTCCGGCCTGTCCCTTGTAGGCGGGCGGGAGCCACACCGAGCTCACCCCGCAGTCGGCCAGGAGGGAGGCGTTGTCCGCCAGGACGCGCCAGTGGGTCGAGTCGGCGGGCAGGTCCCAGGCGAAGGCCTGGAGCAGGAGGGGATTGACGACGTCGTCCGGGTTGGCGGGGCTGGGCTGGGCGCGGTTCTCGGTCACGGATCCGATGCTGCCAGTCCTCCCCGTAGGCGGCAGCAGAATGCGCGTTCGAAAAGCCCGTGTGTGTCCGCCTGCCCCATGCCAGGTTGTTCTGCGCCTCCCCGCAGGGTTCCTCCCGGTGCCCCACATGTCTCGACGGCCGGGGACATTCCACGCGGCCGGGGACAGGTCGTTCCGGCCGGGGGCATGTCGTTCCGGCCGGGGGCATTCGACGCCGTCGGGGACCGGAATCCTGTCCCCCTACGCGCAGGGCGTCCCCGGCCGGAAGAGAATGCACCCCCACGCGCCAAATGTCCCCGATGGTGAGCCGCAGACTCTTGTCGATCCTGAGAACACACCCCACCTGATACCAGTCTGGTACCACCTGCTACTGTGGACGTATGGCGATGACATTGCGTTTGAGCAAAGAGGATGAGCGGCTGCTCGCGCTCCTTGCGGAGGAGGACGGAGTCAGCCGCCAGGAGGCGACGATCCGGGCGATCCACGAGGCGGCCGCGCGCCGCGGACATGAGCAGCGAGTCGCGGACGCCTCCGCCCGCATCCGCAGCCGATACGCCGAGGTCCTGGAACGCCTTGGTCGCTGATCGGGCGCAGAAATGGTTGAGTACCTGACGCTCGAGGACGCGTTGTCACTCATTGGGGACCTCGCTGTGGGACCGGTCCGGGATCTCGGCCTGCTCGACGCGGCGTTGCACCGACCTGCAACCATGCTCTGGGGACGCGACGCTTACGCCACGATCGATGAGAAGGCGGCGGCTCTGCTCGATTCCCTGGTCCGCAATCATCCGCTGGTGGATGGCAACAAGCGCCTGGGGTGGTTGGCCACGCTGGTCTTCCTGGACGTCAACGACCACTGGGTCGAGGCGCCCGACGACGACGCCTACCGGCTGGTGATGGACGTCGCCGCTGGGGAGCTCTCACTCAAGGAGATCGCTGAGGCCCTATCGCGATGGCACGGCCACGGCTCGGAATAGAGCAGCACTGTGGGGCAAGGCGTCGATCTCTCGGCTTGGAGACGCGCCCCTCCGGGCCTGGACATCCGACGCCGTCGGGGACATTCCACGCGGCCGGAGGCATGTCGTTCCGGCTGGGGGCATTCGACGCCGTCGGGGACCGGATTCCTGTCCCCCTACGCGCAGGGTGTCCCCGGCCAGGAGAGAATGCACCCCCACGCGCAGAATGTCCCCGTCGAGATCGGCCGCCCAGGCCTAGTGTCGGTACCGTGCCGACCAGTGCCAAGCCAGCACCGGTCCAGCGCCGAGCAGTGCCAGACCGGCACCAAGCCAGGTCCTTACCCAACGCCCGGCCCAGCACCGGACCAGCGTCCATCCAGCGCTCAGGCCGAGGCTCGCAGCACCACGATGCGCTCGGCGAGCTTGTCCACCAGCGGCAGCCGCATCAGAGGCGCGAGCAGGGGGTGATAGCGCGCGATGGTTTGGGTGAAGGGGACGTCGTGGAGCAGTGTGTAACCGGGGGCCACCGTCCGGCGGAACTCCGAGGCGCTGGAGCAGCCGTAGGTGTAGCGCGCCCCCGCGTCCTCCACTGAGCGCTCCCGGCCGTACTTCTGGAACAGTCGGGGCATGACCTCGATGAGGACGGTCGCGCCGGGCAGGCGCGCGGCGATGATGTCCAGGAGCGTGCACACCTCCTCCTGCTCTAGATACATGCTCAGCCCCTCGATGATGACGAGCACGTCGCGGCTCACGTCCCCCAGCTGGTCGGGCCAGGCGGGGTCGAGGGCGGAGGCCGCGATCGTGCGGTGACGCTCACCGTCCCCGAGCAGCCGACGTCGCAGCGCGATGACGTCGGGCAGGTCGAGGTCGTACCAGGTGACGTGCCCGTCGTCGAGGCGCTGGAAGCGGGTGTCGAGCCCGCAGGCGATGTTGACCACCGTGCAGCCGGGGTGGGTGTGCAGGTACCCGGCTACGAGCGGGTCGAGTGTGAGGGTGCGCAGCACGACGCCGTCGGCCATGAGCCGGTCCTGGGCGGCCAAGGTGAAGTCGTAGTCGAGCCGAGAGACGAGCTCGACGGCGGCGGGGTCCGTGAAGCGCGGGCGGTCGGAGAGCGTGTGCTCCGCCCTGGCGTGGAGGGTCAGCAGCATCGTCTTGCTGACACTGGTCAGGTCCGCGGTCCCGTGTGCGCTCATGCGGTCAATTCTGCGGTGCCGGCGATTCGGGCACCAGTGCCGTCAGAAAACGGAATACGTCTCCGAGCCCCACGCCCAGCCGCGCGGCTCAGTCCTCCTCCAGGACACCGTTCCAGGCCAGGAAGTCGGTGGTGCGGCGCATGGCCTCCTCCCAGCTGGCGTCGCCGAAGCCGTGGGCGGCGCCGGGGATGGTGACGAGCTCGGCATCGGGCGTGGCGCTCACAGCGGCCCGGGAGACCTCGATGGGCACGGAACGGTCCTGGTCCCCGTGGACGATGAGGACGGGGCGGCGGTAGGTGGCCAGCTCGGCCCCGACCTCCAGGTTCCAGCCGTCGACGGCGTAGGTGCGCCCCAGGCGGGTGCCCGCCCAGTCGAACTCCTCGGGCACTGCCGCCAGGGTGCGGAAGGCGGCGCGCAGGTTCTCCCCCAGTTTCAGTGCCGGGTACCACAGGGCCAAAGCCGTGATCCGTTGCGAGTGGCGGGCGGCCGCGAGCGCCGCGACCGCTCCGCCCAGGCTCAGCCCGAACAGGGCGACCCGGGAGGCGTCGACCTCCGGCCAGGCGCACGTGGCGGTAAGGACGGCTTCGAGGTCGGCCAGCTCGGTGAGGGCCGACATCGCGGTGGTCTCGCCCTGGCTGGCGCTGCCGCCGCCCCCGCGGAAGTCGAAGCAGACGGCCACGGCTCCGGCGGCGGCGAAGCGGCGTGCCATGGGTGCGACGCGGGTGTGGGAGCCCTCCATGCCGTGGCAGCAGATGACCAGGGGTGCGGGGGCCGACGACGCCGAGCGCGGGACGTAGGCCAGTCCTCCGATCCTCTGCCCCTGGGCGGTGAAGGTGACCTGCCGTGAGAGGTAGGGCTGAGTCATCGTCACGTGCTCTCCTTGCTGTACGGGACCGGCAACGGGAGTCCGGCCCGGCGGCCATCGTAGACGGGCCGCCGGGCCTGGCTGCCGAATCGGGCTGCCCGGCCTCAGGAGTCGAGGTGGTCCAGCAGCGTGGGGATGAACTCCCGGTAGTACTGGAAGACCCCACCGTGGCCCGCCCCGGGGTAGATGACCAGGGTGCTGCCGGGAATCCGCCGGTGCATGTCCTGGGACAACGGGGTGGGGACCATACGATCGTGATCCCCGTTGGCGATCAGCGTGGGGGCCGTGATCCTGGACAGATCCTGCGGCTGCTGGCGTCCCCATGCCTTGATGGCGGCAATCTGAGTACGGAAGGCCTTCAAGGTGATCGGGGAGTCTCGCTCCATGACTCGTTCATGAATCCGGGCGAGGTAGTCGCGCGCTGCGGCCTTGCCGTCGGGTGTGCGCGGGAAGAAGAGGAACTCCTTGGCGTCGGTGCGGGCGAGCGCTCCGCGCAGCATGTCGAGGTAGACGTAGGCGGCTCCGGTTGGCCGGTCGATCCCCTTGCCCCCTGCAGGACCGGTTCCGGCCAGGACGAGCCGTCGGACCAGGCTCGGGGCGTCGAGAGTGACCTGCTGGGCGACGAACCCTCCCAGCGAGAAGCCCATGAGGTCGATCCGGGTCAGACCGAGCTCAGAGATGAAGGCCCGTGCGGCACCGGCCATCCCTTTGATGGTTCGTGGGACGTTCCCGGTGGAGGAGCCGACGCCCGGCAGGTCGACCGCAATGACGCGGCGGCCCTCGGCGAGCGCCTCAACGACGCGGGGGTCCCACTCGTCGAGGGTGGCCCCGAGGTGGGCGAGCAGCACAACGGGCGGCCTTCCGGAGTCGACCCCGAGGTCCCGGTAGGCGAAGGACTCTCCTCTCACCCGCAGGTGCCGGGTGGGAGCGGAGGTCCACCTGGTGATGGGCCCGGCGATCATGGTGGTGCCGTCTGTCTCAGGCATGAGCGGTGACCTCCTGCTCGCTGGTGGCCACGAGGACCTTGCCGCGGGTCCCGCCGGCCAGCAGCTGGTCGAGCGCGGCGAGGGTCTGCTCGAAGGGCAGAATCCGGTCGACGACGGGCTGGATGACGCCGTCGTCCACGAGACCGGCGATGGTGCGCAAGGCCTCTCCGTCGGGTTCGATGAACAGGAACCGGTAGCGCACGCCGAGTTTGCGGGCCTGGCGGCGCACCTTGAGGCTGAGGACGGACAGAGCGGCCTTGACCACCGGACCGGCGCCGGCCTGGTCGGCCAGTGACGGGTCGGGGGTGCCGGCGATGCCCACCACGATCCCACCGGGACGCAGGACCTGGAAGGATCGTGAGGTGATCTCGCCGCCCTGGGTGTCGACGACGATGTCCACCGGGGTCTCGGCCAGGCGCTGGACGAAGTCCTCACTGCGGTAGTCGATGACGATGTCCGCACCGAGCTGCCGGACCGTCTCGGCGCTGGAGGCCGAGGCCGTGGTGGCGATAGTGGCCCCCAGGTGCTTGGCGAGCTGGATGACGGCCGACCCCACTCCGCCAGCGCCACCGTGCACCAGGACCGTCTGGCCCGGCTGGAGGCGGCCGATCGTCACCAGAGACTGCCACGCGGTCAGAGCGACAACCGGCAAAGCAGCCGCTTGAGCCAATGAGATGCTCCGGGGCGCAGGGGCGAGGGCGTCGGCACCGACCACGACGAACTCGGCCCAGGTCCCCATGGCCACCACGCCGGTGTAGCCGTAGACCTGATCGCCAACGGCGAGTTCTGTGACCTGAGAGCCGACGGCGATCACCTCGCCGCTCAGCTCTCCTCCCATCACCTTGGGCAGGTCGAGCCGGAAGACGGCCTTGAACTCACCGGTACGGGTGCGCTCATCGGCGTGATTGACGCCGGAGGCGACCATCCGCACCAGGACCTGGCGCGGGCCGGGATCGGGAACGGGCATGTCGACGGCGCTCAGAGGGTGGCCGTACTTCTTCAGGACGAAAGCCTTCACGTGGTGTCCTTCCTGTGCCGCAGCACCAGACATCTAGTTGCATTGTGTTACCACTCGAAGTAGACGGTATGCTATCCGGTAACAGAATGCAACTACCTCGGAAGGAGGGCGCGATGATCCCCCGGCCCCGCTCCGCCTGCCCGATCAACCGCAGCCTCGAGATGCTCGGCGACAGGTGGAGTCTGCTGATCCTGCGAGACATCGTCCTGCATGACCGGCGCTCCTTCCGCGAGCTGCTCACCGGCAGCGAGGAGGGCATCAGCGCCCCCGTGCTGTCCCGCAGACTGGCCGACCTGGTGGAGGCGGGTTTCCTCACCAAGAATGAGGTCGCCCGCGGCAAGCAGGGGAGGTACTCGCTGACCGAGCAGGGCCTGGCAACAGTGCCGCTGCTGATCGAACTCGGCAGACTCGGTGCACGCATCGACCCGTCGACCGCCCACAACGCCCCCAAACTCAGCACAAATCCCGACGACCTCGCCAAGCGCATCGCTGCCCTACGCGAGACTCATCTCGCTGATTAACACTCACCCCACAACAACCGCGGAGGATGCCGGCCCACATGGACCTTCTTCTCAGCGGTAGGCCTCTGCGGAGGCGCTCTCGTCGTAGCGGGCCACGAGAACCAGGCCGGACAGGGCGTAAGGGCCACCGATGTAGGGCATGACCCGAACCAGGGCGGCGGCCACCTTCTGGCGGGAGGAGCCGGCCCTGATCGCGCCGGCCACGTGCGGGCGCAGCTGGGTGGTGGCGCCGATGGCGGCGATGGCCACGAGGCTGATGAGTTCGCGCTGGGCGACGTCGAGCCCGCCGCGGGTGGCGAAGTCGCCGAAGGCGGAGGAGGTCAGCAGGTGGGGCACGAACTCGTCGAAGGGCTCGGGCAGGGCGGAGAAGACCTCCTTGACCTCGTTGCCGTACAGCGGGGCCTGGATGGCGGCGCCGGCCTGCTCGCGGGCACTGGGGTCGGTGGCGTCGACGGTGCCGGCGTTCTCCAGGGGCAGGGAGATGCCGTTGGCCTCAAAGACCCCGTTGGCGATGTCGATGGCGTTGAGGGTCTTGGGGAAGCCGATGTAGGGGGCGCACTGGTAGATGGTCTCGCGCAGCTGGAGCGGGCTGGCGCCTATGTTGAGGGCGGCGCCCACATGCGCCCGCAGCTGCGGGAGGGTCTGCATGGCGGTCAGGACGGTGATGGTGAGCAGCTCTCGCTCGACGTCGGTGAGGACTCCCGTGGAGAAGGCCTCGTCGAAGATTCCGTTCTGGAGGATGTCGAACAGCTCGGGGTCCGTGGGGTGGGGTTGGGGCTCCACCCCGAACAGCCTGGTGAAGGTCTCACGTGCCTGCGGTGTCAGCGCCATGGAGGGCTCCTTATGAAGTGCGAGCGGCTCAACCCGAGCATGTCACGTCCCTCCTCCGAGCGATAGGTTCTTCGACGCCCCTGCCTCGGCTTTCCGTGCGACGTGCGCGCGCACGTCGGCTGCCCTGGTTCACCCATGCTCCTCACCGGAGCTACGGCCGGCCTCGGCATCCGCGAGCAGTCGGCGTTCGGAGCCTGCGAGTCTCCGGGCCGTGCGGATGACGCGGGCGGCCTGTTTCTCGAGCTCGTCACGAGTCAGGCTCACGGCTCCGCCTTCCGGCTTGGTCCATCCACCCGGTCCACGGCCTGCGCTCCCTCGTTCAAGTGCTGCCAGGAGGTCCTCCAGGTCCGTCTCACCTCCGGGCATGAAGAGCTCGTTGCCGGCCTTGACGGTGGCGGCCGCGGTGGCACGCGGGTGCTTCATGTCGCTGCGGGTCATGCCGTCGACGACCCAATCGGTCATGACCAGGCCGTCGAAGCCCCACTCCCGGCGCAGGATCACCTCGAGCAGCTGGGCCGACTCGGAGGTGTGGACGCCGTTGATGAGGTTGTAGGAGGTCATGACGGCGGCGGGTCGGGCCTGGCGCACGCAGATCTCGAAGGCCCGCAGGTAGAGGTCGCGCAGGGCTCGGGGGCTGACCAGGCTGTTGGAGTTGAGGCGGTTGGTCTCCTGGTTGTTGCAAGCCAAGTGCTTCATGGTCACGCCCCGCCCCGGGTGGGACTGGACGCCGCGGGTGATGGCGGCGGCGATGCGTCCGGCCAGCAGCGGGTCCTCGGAGAGGTACTCGAAGTTGCGTCCGCACAGGACGGAGCGGTGCAGGTTGAAGGCGGGGGCGAGCCAGAGGTGGATGCCGAAGCGCTCCATCTCGGTTCCGACGACGTCACCGAGGCGCTCGACGAGTGCCGGGCTCCAGGACTGGGCGAGCGCGGTGCCGATGGGGATGGCGGTGGTGTACTGCTCGCGGATCTCGGTGGGTTCACGGGGCTCGGGATCGTCGGCGATGCCGAGGGCCTCGCGTCCGGCGTCGTCCATGAGCTCGAGGAAGGTGGCGGGCAGGCTGGAGTCGCCCAGGGAGAAGGGGCCCTCGGCGTCGACACCGTAGGTGGGGGCCAGGCGCAGGCCGGCGGGGCCGTCGGCCATGATGATGCTGGGCAGTCCGGGGATCCGGGTGGTGGTCTGGCCCGCCGCACCGAAGACGGTGGTGGAGGCGGCCCCGATGACGGAGCGGGACTCCTCGCCGCTGCGGTAGTCCCCCAGGACGGTATGGATGAGCTCGTCGTCGCAGAGCCCCCGGGCCTGGGTGAGGGCCTGGCTGAAGCCCTCCGGCGCGGCCTGCTCATCGGGCTCGGCGACGTCCGACCGGCGCAGGTGGGCCGGGTCGACGTCGAGCACCGGCAGGCCGGTCGGGATGTCGAGGATCGCCGGGGCATCGGGCTTCCAGTCCGTGAAGCCGGGTTGCCCCAGGTCGCCGGTCAGGCATCGGACGGTTGCGTCCTGGGCGAGCTCGACGACGGCGACAGGGCTCAGGTGCCGGCTGGAGGTTCCCGCCCGCAGCAGGTAGCGGCCGGCCTCCAGGATCGTGGCGCGGGCGGCCTCGTCGTAGGAGGCCAGGTCGGTCAGGTCGAGGCCGATAGTGACCTGTGCCGTGGCGCCGGGGGCGATTTCGTCGGTCTTGGTGAAGCCTGCGAGTACCTGGAGCGGCTGGTCGAGGCGTCCGGCCGGGACTCCGGCGTAGACCTGGACGATCTCCTTGCCCGGGTAATCGCCGGTGTTGGTGACGTCGACGTCGATGCTCACGCGGGCGCCGTCGAGGCTCACCTGGCGGGTCTGGATGTCGAAGGTCGTATAGCCCAGTCCGAATCCGAAGGGGAAGAGGGGTTCCTTGCCGACCGAGTCGTAGAAGCGGTAGCCGACGTAGACTCCCTCACGGTAGTGGGTGTCATCCGGGTCACCGAAGTCACCGATCTGGTCATCCTCGTCCCAGGCGCTCCAGGTGGTGGCGAGCTTGCCGGAGGGGTAGGTCAGCCCCAGGAGAACGTCGGCGAAGGCGTCGCCGATGCAGGCGCCGAGCTGGGAGAGCAGGAGGATGTTGGCAACGTCATCGAGTGGGCTGAGGTCGACGACGCCGCCCACGTTGAGTACGAGGAGGAAGCGCTCGAAGCGCGCATTGAGGGCGAGGATGTCGCGGATCTCGGTGTGGGTGAGCTTGAGGTCTCCGGCCTCGGGGCTGCGGTCACTGCCTTCCCCGGAGGTTCGGGACAGGACGTAGACGGCCGCCTCCGGGTCGGTGCCGGTCTCGACGTCAAGGGGGATCGTGTACTCCGGCTCAGGCATGACCGAGCCCATTCCGACCATGATGGCGGGGACGCGTCGCTCAGCCGCCTCGGCCCTGATGCCGGCGATGAAGTCCTCATGGGCCTGGAGACGGATACGGTCGTAGGCATCCAGCCAGGGCCGGGTGACGATGGTGAAGCCGGCCGTCTCCAGCCCCTCCTCGATGGTGGTGACGTGGCGGGAGTTGACGTCGCCGCTCCCTGTTCCGCCCTTGATGGTGCTGCGGGCGCCAGAGCCGAACAGGGCGATCTCGCCCGGCTCAGTCAGGGGAAGGGCGCCGTCGGAGCGCAGCAGCACCATGCACTCGGGGGCCAGGGCACGGACGGCGGCGAGGTGGTCGGTCTCGTAGGCTTCCATATCGCGATCTCCTCTTGTCATGCCGACGGCAGCGCCACGTGCAGGCCTCCGCACTGAGTGAACGAACTGGATTCACCCCATCATCGCGGTGCTGTGATGCCTACGATAACGGAGCAGACACCGGATCCGGAGATGTTGCCGGAGAGCGCTCGGTGCTCTGCGGAGTGGAGGAATCATGAAGGCACCCAGGAGAGTCAGCGGGAGCAGAATCGCCGTCGGCGTGGCCAGTGTCGGCCTGACGGTGGGGGCCTTCAGCCTTTACTCCCGTAAGCGCTACAGGCGCTCGGCCGCAGCGAGCCTGGCGGAGTACAGCACCCGACCGGTCAAGATGGCGCACGCCCGCATGTCGATCACCAACCGGATCGCCCGCCTGGCCAGCCGCCCCGAACCTGCCCGCACCGTCGTCTTCCCGGCCTGGGGGCGCTTCTTCTACGACCTGGAGCGGCGCGAAAACTCGGGCATGCCCGTCTACTACGTCCGCCCGCATACGCCGTCGAACACGATCGTCATCTACCTCCACGGCGGCGGATACATCTCGACGGCGGTCTCGGCTCATGCCTGGCTGGTCGACCACCTCGCCCGCAGCACGGGGGCCGGTTTCATCATGCCGCTCTATCCGTTGGCACCCCATCACACCTGGCAGGAGGCGCACCGGCTGGTGCTGGACCTCTACCGGCGCGCGGTCGCCGAGAACCCGGGTAAGCGGATCGTCCTCATGGGTGATAGCTCGGGCGGAGGCCTGGCGGCGGTCATCGCCCTGTCCCTGGCCGAGGCCGGCGACGCTCAGCCCGACGAGCTCGCCCTCATCTCGCCCTGGGTCGACATCACCAACACCAACCCGGAGATCGCCGATTACGTCGACACCGACCCGCTCATGGCTCCCGAGCCCCTCGCCGAGATCGGGCGGTGCTGGGCGGGAGACACTCCTCCGATCGACTGGCACCTTTCCCCCATCTACGGCGACCTGTCGGGCTTGAAGAAGGTGACAACCTTCGTGGGGACCCGGGAGATCTTCCTGCCGGACAATGCGCTCTTCCACGCCAAGCTCCTGGAGGCCGGGGTCGACTCGAC
Source organism: Actinomyces oris (assembly GCF_001937665.1). Classification (GTDB taxonomy): domain Bacteria; phylum Actinomycetota; class Actinomycetes; order Actinomycetales; family Actinomycetaceae; genus Actinomyces; species Actinomyces stomatis. The sequence goes on from NZ_MSKL01000006.1 coordinate 33,983, forward strand.
GCTGCACGTCGGCGAGGGCCTCAACCACGTCTACCCGATGTTCCCCACTCCTGAGGGGCATCGGGCGCGGCGCGACCTCGTTCGCCTGGTCACCGGGGAGCTCGCCTAGCCACGTTCGATGACCGCCACTGGCCGTCAAGTGTGGAGGCAATCGTCGTCACATAACAGTGCGAGGATCAGGGACTCAAAGCCTTCAGGGGGAAGGTCACAGCGCCATCGGGAAGCATCATCGTGGAACCGTCCGCAGTAACAACAGCCCTGAACTGTGGGAGAGGTGTCCGCGTCGTGTCGATATCTCCGACGAACGCCGCCAGCGAGGACTGAGCCGCAGGAATCTGCCTCTGTCCCAGCTTGACCTCGAAGGCGGCCCACCGTCCGTCATCGAGCTCGACAATAACGTCCGCTTCTCTGCCCGACTTGTCCCGGAAATGATAGATGTGACCACCCAGTACCTCAGCGAAGACCCTCAGGTGCTGCACGACCAGCGACTCGAACCAGAACCCGGCCGTCTCCAGGTCCTGCATCAACCGCCCCGGCGAGGTCGCGGTCACTGCCGCAGCCAGCGCGGGATCAACGAAGTGCAGTTTCGACGACGTCCGCACCGCATAGCGAGACCTCAAATGAGGAGCCCAGGCCGGCTGCTCCTCGACGACGAACAGGCGCTTGAGGGCGTTCACGTAAGCGATCGCCGTCTCTCCGGACAACGATTGTCCGGAGACATCCTTCGCGATGGTGGCGAAAGAGGCTTCCGTCGAAATATGCCGGGCGAGAGACCGTATGAGGGCACGCATCCTCAAGGGGTCCCGGCGCGGCTCACCATCGAGACGGCCGATGTCGATACTGATGATGTCATCGATATAGTCCCGCAGATGACGTTGTGCCTGAGAAGTCGTCAGATCACGATCCCCGGGCCACCCTCCGTGGACCAGCTCGTCAAGGACCTCGGCCACGCTCGTTCCCGAGACCAGCACAGGTTCGGGAGCCTGACCATCGAACAGTCCCGCAAGTGAGACGCTTCCATCGCCGAGACCACGCTCAAACAGGGTCATCGGACGCATGCGGATTCGCGATACCCGATGTGCGCCTGAGTGGCGAGCAGCGTCCTCAGCCGGGACGGAGGATCCAGTCAGGAGGAACTGCCCCGGACGCTGACGTGAGTCGATCTCTCGACGCACCAGATTCCACAGGGAGGGCTCGATCTGCCACTCGTCAATAAGACGCGGGGCCTCCCCGGCCAGAATCAGGGACGGGTCGACCTCCAGGGCCGCGCGCAGCTGCGGCAGCCCTGAGTCGAGGGCCACCTCGGAGGAGGCGTGCCGGCGGCCGGTCATGGTCTTGCCACAGGCCCGCACTCCCTCGAGGAGGACGCCTCCCGAGTAGCCGAGCGAGTCCTGGACGACGTGGTCGACAACCCGCGGCAGATAGCCGTTCTGACCCACCAGTTCTTCAGCCTCTCTTGCAGGATCCGGCCTCGATCCGGATGTTGGCGCCATTCTAATCCCCCATATGGCGTCTATCCAGCCCGGCATGTGGCGCCATTTCGATCCGACACGTGGCGTTTATTGACCAGGTGAACACGAACTGGCTCGCTCACCGGAGACACGTCATCGACGGCGAAGAACTCATCCAGGGCAAGACCGCGCGTCTTGGCCCGCTTGAGATCCTTCGTGCACTTGTTCGAGATGACGATCTGGAGCATCACAGGCCCAGGTCGTTGAGCAGGTCAGCCGCACTCCGATAGCGCTTGGCCGTTCCTGCGGTGATCCCCGCATCAGCCTCCTCGTCAGCCCGTCGCACCTCGGCAGTCATGCCCCGGCTCACCCGGCCTGTGCGCAGCGGTAGTACATGACTGCGACCTGGGTGCGGTTGCGCAGGCCGAGCTTGGCCAGGATCGCGCTGATGTGGTTGCGCACCGTGCCCTCACTCATGAACAGCCGTGCCGCGGCCTCGGCGTTGTCCAGTCCCTCGGCCACGGCCTCGACCACCTCGTACTCGCGGTCGGTCAGGGCCGCGAAGGCGGTGCTCCGCAGGTCCTTGGCGGACGGTCCCGGGGCCTCCTCTGCCTGCTCCCGCCCTCCGGGGCGCCCGCTGAGCCCCATGGTGGTACTGCGCTCGAGCACCTCCCCCTCCAGGACGCAGACCCCGGCCATGACGGAGCGCAACGCCGGGGCGACCTGGGCGACGTCCTGCTTGATGAGGTAGCCGCGCGCCCCCATCTTGAGGGCCCGCACGATGTACTCGTCGTCGGAGAAGGTGGTCAGGAAGACGATGCGCGCCCCGGCATCCTCGGCCAGGATCCGCTCGGCCGCGCTGAGTCCGTCGCCGCCGGGCATCTGGATGTCCATGAGGAGGATGTCGGGAGCCAGCTCCCGATAGCGCTCCATGGCCTCGGGGCCTGAGCAGCCCAGGCCGACGACCTCGACGTCATCCTCGACCGACAGGATCGTGGACAGGGACTGGGCGACGAGCGCGTCGTCGTCGACGATGAGGACTCTCATGATGCTCCTTCTCTCCCCTGTCCGTTCTTGGGGATCGTGGCGAAGACCGTGAACCGGGGTCGCGGGGTGATCCGCACCCGGCCGCCCAGGGCCTCGACCCGCTCAGTCATGGAGCGCAGCCCCAGGCCCGCGCCCCCGTGGCCGTCCACGGCCGGCTCGTCCTCGGCGGGGACGACGCCGTCATTGTCAACGGTCACCTGCCAGAACGCAGGGTAGTCGGTGACGGCCACGCGGGCCGAGCGGGCTCTGCCGTGGCGGGCGGCGTTGGTCAGGGCCTCACGCACGACGGCCACGACGCAGCGCGCCACCGCCGACGGGGGCTCGACGTCAGTGGAGCAGTCGACGCTCACGGAGTCGATGCCGCAGCGCGAGCCCAGCATGTTGAGGGAGGTGGCCAGCTCCTCGCCGTCGTCGGACAGGGCGTGGACGGAGCGGCGCATGGAGTCCAGGGCCTCGTCGAGGCCTCCATCCAGGGTGGTCAGGTCGGCAACGACGCCCGGCTCGTCGCGGTGGACGACCTGGAGGGCCTTGACCTGCAGCAGGAGGCGAGTGAGGAGATGGCCGACGCCGTCGTGGATCTCGCGGGCGATGCGGGTGCGTTCGGCCAGGGCGGCGGCGCGCAGCTCGTAGTCCTGGGCCTGGAGCAGCCGGGCGTTCGTGTCCTGCAGGGTGAGGACCTTCTCGCGCAGGTCATCGCGCACCACGTGCAGGCTCCTTCGCGCCACCTCCTCCTGGACGGTGCGCAGCGCGAGGAGGGCCGCGAGAGCGCAGACCGCCAGAGCGAGGGCCAGCACGGGCATGTCCCGAACCCGCGTGACCATGACGGCCGCGAAGGGGATGCAGACGGCCATGGCCGCCATTCGCTCGTGCCGGGTCCCGAGCGCGCCGAGGCGGGCCAGGGCGTAGACGACCAGCGGAACCCCAGCCACGGAGTCCGCCGAGAGGGCTCCCACCAGGAGGTAGGCAGCCGGGACGGCGATGCCCCACCGTCGCTGATCGACGGTCATGCTCAGGCCGGCGACGGTCACGGCCGCGATCAGCCAGATCACGGCGGCCGTCTTCACCTGCCCCACGAGCAGGACCAGCAGGAGGCAACCGCACAGCAGCACGCCTTTGTCGGCCAGAACCTTCACCCCTCGATTATCGGTCGGTGGCCGGCGCTCGTGGGCCCGGCATGCCGTGAGTGGACTCGTTCCGGCATCTCATGACAGAAGTCATGGGGGCCGGCCGCAGTCATGACAACAGGCACTTCTGAGCGCCACCGCGCCCCGCGACCATGGATGCCATGAGCCGGGGACCACCGGCGGAACAAAGGAAGGAGTCGAGATGGACATCAAGGATGAGGACCACGACGCGGGCCTGGCGGTGGAGGTCGACTCCCTGGTCAAGCGCTATGGGGAGCTGGTCGCGGTTGATGGCCTGTCACTGATGATCCCGCGCGGCCAGGTCCTGGGGCTGCTCGGCCCGAACGGCTCGGGCAAGACGACGACGATCAGCTGCGTCCTTCAGCTGCTCACCTACGACAAGGGCTCGATCCTCGTCTTCGGCGAACCGATGACGCCCACCTCCTACGACCTCAAGCGCCGCATCGGTGTGGTGCCTCAGGAGGTCGCCGTCTTCGATGAGCTCACGGTGGCGGAGAACGTCAATGCCTTCTGCGCCCTCTACGTGCGCGACCGTGCCGAGAGGCGCCGCCTGGTGGCCGAGGCGATCGCCTTCGTCGGCCTGGAGAAGTTCGTGAAGTTCAAGCCCACGAAGCTCTCCGGCGGTCTGCTGCGCCGCCTCAACATCGCCTGCGGCATCGCCCACGGACCCGATCTCATCTTCCTCGATGAGCCCACGGTCGCCGTCGACCCGCAGAGCCGGGGCGCCATTCTCGACGGCATCAAGCGTCTCAACGAGCGCGGCGCCACCGTCATCTACACGAGCCACTACATGGAGGAGGTGGAGCAGCTGTGCGACCGGATCGTCATCATGGACCGCGGCCGGCAGGTGGCCTCCGGCACCTCCGACGAGCTCAAGGCCATGATCGGCACCGGTGAGCGCATCCGGGTGGAGGTCATCGACCCCGCCCCGCTGGGCGAGGAGGCCCTGGAGGGCCTGCGCCGCCTGGAGCATGTGCGCACGGCCGCCTACCAGGACGGTGAGGCACTCATCGAGTGCTCCCCCGGGGCCCACAATCTCACCGATGTCATGAGGGCACTGGATGCGGCGGGGGCGACCTGCGGCCGGGTGACCTCCGAGCCCCCGACCCTCAACGACGTCTTCCTGGAGATCACCGGGCGGGCCCTGCGCGACGAGGCGGCCTGAGATGTTGACCGTTTTCCTGTACCAAGTACTCAGGCTCCTGCGTGACCGAGTCCTGCTCATGTGGACGCTCGGCTTCCCCATCGTCCTGTCCCTGATCTTCATGGCGCAGTTCTCCAGCCTGGACAAGGCCTTTGAGGCCACCCCCATGAGCTTCGGCGTCGTCCAGGACGAGGCCTACCGGGCGGCTCCGGGGCTGGACGCCGTCGTGGAGCGCATCTCCGCCGACGACGCCGATCCTCACCTCCTCACGAAGGTCACCCACTCCACCGCCTCGGAGGCCGAGACCGCCGCGAAACAGGGAGAGACCAACGGCTATCTGGCCGTCGAGGGCGGTCAGCCCGTGCTGCACGTGACTCAGAAGGGCAACGAGGCCGAGACGACTCGGGTACTGCGAGTGGTCATGGACTCCTACACCCAGAGGCAGGCCGAGTACGAGGCCCTGGTCAAGGCGGGGGCGGCTCCCGACGAGCTGGCCGCGCTTGAGACCGACCAGTCCTTCACCCACTCGATCTCAGTGACGCCCTCCCCCGTCAAGCCGGAGACCCACTACTACTTCGCGCTGCTGGCCTTCGCCTGCGGCATGGGGACGACCGTGGCCTTGGTGGCCGTGAAGGGAATCATGGCCGTCTCACCGGTGGGCGCCAGGCAGACGCTGGCGGGCCTGCCCCGCTGGAAGGTTCTCACGGCCACGCTCGCGGCCTCCTGGGTGTGCGTGTTTGCCTGTCTGCTCATCGCTTTCACCTTCATGGCCTCGGTCGTGGACGTGGACTTCGGGCCCCATGTGCTCCTGTGCCTCGTGGCGATCGGGGTCTGCAGTCTCATGGCGAGCGCAGCGGGAGCCGCCCTGGGGACGCTGGCCCGCCTGGAGATCGGGATGATCTCCGGCTTCACCTCCCTGCTGTCCTTGTTCACCGGCCTGTACGGGCCCGCGTCCCAGTCACTGGCCAGCTCCGTCGAGCAGCACGCCCCGCTGCTGGCGCAGGCCAATCCCCTGTGGCAGACGGCCCGCTGCTTCTACGGGCTCCTGTACTACGACTCCCTGGCACCTTTCGCCCACAGCTGCGCAGTCCTGCTGGGCATGACGTGCCTGTTCCTGACCATCGCCCTGATCCGTGCAAGGAGGATGACCCATGAGCACCTTTAAGACGTGTGTGAGAGTTGTGGCCGCTCACCGGCTGTACATCCTCATCTACCTGGTGGTGCTGAGCCTGTTCGGCCTGTTCACCGGGATGGCCAAGTCCGAGGACTACTCCAGCCAGGTTACGACCGCCACGGCGAGTGTGGCCGTCATCGACCGCGATGGCTCCATGATCTCCCGCGGGGTCAAGGACTATGTCGAGTCCGTCGGTGAGGCTCAGCCGCTCGAGGACTCCAGGAGGGCCCTCCAGGACGCCACCGCGCAGAACCGCATCAGCTACATCCTCATCATTCCCGCCGGTTACGGGCAGAGGCTGCAGCAGGCGGCTCGCGAGGGCACCGAGCCGCCCCGTATGGACACGGTCATCGGGTACGAGTCGGCGTCCGGCGCGCTCATGAATGTGCGCACCGACTCCTACGTGGGGCAGGTCAGCGACTACCTGTCGACCACCACGGACGACCCGGCCCGGGCCGTGGCACTGGCCAAGGAGACGATGAACCACTCCGCCCCCGCGAAGCGGGTCACCCCGGACGCCACGCCTCTGTCACACGGCTTCATCACCTACGCCAGGTTCTCCTTCTACCCGCTCATGACCTTCGCGGTCGTCACGATCTCCACGCTGATGGCGGCACTGGGGCGCCGAGCGGTGCGCGCACGCCTCGAGGCCACCCCGGTGAGCGGTACTGTCCGCAGCCTCGGGCTGCTGGGCGCGTGCCTCGTCGTGGGGCTCGCCGGGTGGCTCTGGGTCTTCGGGCTGGGGGTCACGGTCTTCGAGGCCGCCACCGTGACGACATCAGCTCCGCTCCTGGGCGTGGTCGCAGCGGCCCTGGGCAGCTACACGCTCGTGGCGGTCTCGCTCGGATTCCTCATGGGGCAGATCGGTCTGGGTCAGCACGCGGCCAACGCCGTCGCCAACATCGGCGGCATGGCCCTGTCCTTCCTGGGCGGTGCGTGGGTGCCCACCGAGTGGCTGCCCGACGCCCTCGCCCGGGCAGCGAGGCTCACGCCCGGCTACTGGGCGGACCAGGCGATCTCCGGGGCGTACAACGCGACCTCCATGTCCGCCGCCGTCATTCGCCCGTTGCTTGTGGACTGCGGCATCTGCGCCCTGTTCGCCATCGCGGTCTTCTCCGTCGCCGTGGCCGTGGGTCGCGCCCGGGCCCGGTCGACCCTGTAGGACGCAGGCGCATGCGAACCCGTCCGACATGACAATGGGGCCGGCCACCAGGTGGTGGTCGGCCCCATTGTCAGGCCCTGCGGCTTCGCGCCGCTGTCGTCACTTCACGGCGACGAAGACCTTGTCCGCCAGAAGACCGGGGCTCACCGCGAGAACACCGTCCTGGGCGTTGGCCGATGGCACCGCTCGCACAACGTTGCCTGAGACACTGGCCCCCTTGTACAGCACCGTCAGAGAGTCGATAGCATCCGGGGCGGCAGCGATGGAGTCGGCCCCGTCAATGGTGACGCCATCCGCCGTCACGAAGTCGACCAGCACAAAAGCAGGCGTTTCTCCGGCCGGGTCATTGCCGATGTAGGTGGCGGTGTAGTTGATGAGAACGTATTCCTTCCCTTCAGCGGGAGGCTCATTGAACTGGTTGGCCGCGGCCACCGCATCATTAGCGTTGAAGGTGACCGAGTTGATCACCACTTTCCAGTCCTTGCTGGAGATCTCGGTACGGAGCGGGTAGGGGTTCTCCCGACTCTTTCCCTGCGCGGAGTCCGCAGCAGCCGATCCTCCTGAGTTCGACATTGCCCCATCGGGAGCCGGCGCCGCAGAGACAGCGCTCGTGGAGGACATGGCCTCATCGACAGCATTGCCTACAACCACCAGGAAGACGAAAACGCCGATGATGGTTCCGACAACCGAGACGATCACTGCGGTGACTGCGGGCCAAACGGCCTCCCCTCTCCGGAAGAGGCCCACCAAACCGACGATGAAGGAGATTGGCAGCAGGATCCAGCCGACGATGAGTGCGCCGGGGAGGCAGGCGAAGATGAACCCGATGACCGCCATCACCAGAGCAACGATGCCCACGGTGTTGCGCCCCTTCTTCATCGGCGCAGGCGCTTGCTGCATCGGCGTAGGAACCTGGTCTTGAGGCGGGTACTGCTGCGGAGGGGCGGACTGAGGAGGGTACGACATTGTGGCTCCTGATATTCGACGGTATGCCGAAACGAGACAAACGAATGCAGCGACACCCGCTGCACCGCTCATCGTAGTCAGAACAACATCCGCAATGCGCTCCCAAAGGCACAGAATTTAGAATTTTTACATTCCAAAACAGCCACTAATCTTCCGAATGAAACTCAGCCTCAGCGTGACCATCGACATCGTCACAACAATCCGCCGGGACGGATATTCCTAGAGATCCACCGATGGGCTTGAACGGTGCGATCACGGAGCTGCCATCACCCCCGATTGAAGCAGGCTCCAACGATCATCCCCCCCAATGTCATCCTCCATCAAAACGCAGAAGTCGCACAACATCATCGATCTGTCGAGGATTCTTCAAAGCCTCCACCAGTCTAGAGACGAGCGCCCATGACCCCCGCAGCCCACTCAGTCACCGTTCCCGATTGCAGGCCCCACCCCAGCCAGGTCGGCAGACGCCTTCGATCACGCTCGTCGACGAACACGGCAAGGCCCCACCGGCGGGGCCCAGCAGCGGCGAGCAGTCGTCCCGACTCGCCGGTCACTCCCACTCGATGGTGCCCGGGGGCTTGCTCGTGCAGTCGAGCACCACTCGGTTGACCTCCGGCACAGAGTTGGTGATCCGGTTGGAGATGCGCGCAAGGACGTCGTAGGGCAGGCGGGTCCAGTCCGCGGTCATGGCATCCTCACTGCTGACCGGCCGCAGAACAATGGGATGGCCGTAGGTGCGCCCGTCGCCCTGCACCCCCACGGAGCGCACATCGGCCAGCAGCACCACCGGGCACTGCCAGATCTCGTCGTCGAGCCCGGCGGCGGTGAGCTCCTCGCGGGCGATGGCGTCGGCGGCCCGCAGCACACGCAGGTTCTCGGCCGTCACCTCGCCGATGACGCGGATGCCCAGCCCCGGTCCGGGGAAGGGCTGGCGGGCGACGATCTTCTCCGGCACACCCAGCTCGCGGCCGATGGCGCGCACCTCGTCCTTGAACAGCTCGCGCAGTGGCTCGATGAGCTCGAAGTCGAGGTCCTCGGGCAGGCCACCCACGTTGTGGTGGCTCTTGATGTTGGCGGCGCCCTCTCCCCCGCCGGACTCGACGACGTCGGGGTAGAGAGTCCCCTGGACCAGGAAACGGATCTCGCCACCCTCGGCCCCCACGGCCTCGACCACCCGGCGCTGGGCAGCCTCGAAGGAGCGGATGAACTCCCGGCCGATGATCTTGCGCTTGGCCTCCGGCTCGGTGACGCCGGCCAGGGCGCTCAGGAAGCGCTCGGTCTCGTCGACCGTGATGACGCGGATGCCCATGCCCTCGGCGTAGTCGTGCTCGACCTGGTCGCGCTCGCCGGCGCGCAGCAGGCCGTGGTCGACGAAGATGCAGGTGAGCTGGTCGCCGATGGCGCGGTGGACGAGGGCGGCGGCCACGGATGAGTCCACTCCCCCGCTCAGGCCACAGATGACGTGGGCGTCGCCCACCTGCTCGCGGATGCGGGCCACCTGCTCGTCGATGATGTTGTCCGGCGTCCAGGTGGCCGGCAGTCCCGCCTCCTTGTGCAGGAAGTTGACCAGGGCGGCCTGCCCGTGCTCGGAGTGAAGGACCTCAGGGTGCCACTGCAGCCCGTAGAGGCGACGGCCCGGGTTCTCGAAGGCCGCCACCGGCGTCTGGGAGGTGGAGGCGGTGACAGTGAAACCCTCAGGGGCGGCCTGGACCGCGTCACCGTGGCTCATCCACACCACCTGGTCGTCCGGGGTGCCGTCGAACAGGCAGGAGCCCTCCTCCACACGTGCGGGGGTGTGCCCGTACTCGCGGGTGCCGGTGCGTCCGACCGTTCCGCCGAGAGCCTGGGCCATGGCCTGGAAGCCGTAGCAGATACCCAGGACTGGCACTCCTGCGTCGAAAAGGGCCGGATCGACGGACGGGGCGCCGTCGGCGTAGACCGACGAGGGGCCGCCGGAGAGGATGATGGCCGACGGCTGCTTGTCCAGCATGGCGGCGGCATTCATGGAGTGGGGCACGATCTCGGAGTAGACACCGGCCTCGCGCACGCGGCGGGCGATGAGCTGGGCGTACTGGGCGCCGAAGTCCACCACGAGGACAGGGCCGACGGCGCTGGGAGAAGTCTGGCTGGTCGTCACCGGAACAGAATAGCCGGGGCGGCAACCCCACCGCCTTCCGCACTGCCGGCCGACGACGGCGCCACTTCTCAGCGTTAACCACCACCACAGGATGACTAGACCAGTGGTTGACGTCGCACTCCCGCAGCACAGGTCACGTCCCCGGATCAAAACCACCACACCGCCGACACCCTCAAAGCCCCGCCAGCGCCAGGAATCCCCTCAATATCGCCACATCTGAGCACACGCTTCCGCGCTCGGACCACACCCCTCCCAGCGTCTCCTTGTGATCCACGGACTATCGACGCAACACACGTCACGATCCTTTGTCTAGACAATTGGGTGGAGCGTTCCTAGAGTTCTACGTGACGGAAAAACCTCCGTCCGGCCCACGGGCCGCACACAGTCGTGCAGGGACGCACGACTCATGGTCAGGCGGACCTGCTCGACACACACCGAGAGGAACACTCACATGACCGCCACCACCACCGAGCGCCCCACCCAGACCGTCGAGACCACCGCTGCCGCCACCACCCAGGCGAGCACCACCAGCACGCAGACCGACGCCAACCGCCTCACCTTCGCCGTCGCCATGATCGCCGTCATGGCCGCCGTCATGGTCATGGCCGTCGTCGGCGCCGTCACCGGCATCCCGACCCTCATGTTCGCCTCCGCCGTCCTGGCCGCGATCACCATGGGCGTGGGCATCTACACCGGCATCAACCTCCTCGAGGCCCGCTGAGCGTAGGCGACTCCAACGAGCTCGTCTGAGCTCACCACCGGATCCGGACCACGCACCACAAGCAACGCAGGCCCCGGACCCAGCCCAGCAAGGGCACAGAACAACGAGGCTGCGCGGCCAAGGAAGCCCGCGCAGCCATGGCAACCCGAGGGGCACCGCACAGGCGGCGCCCCTCTTCTCATACTCAAACCAGCATCAGGAGCGGAAAGCAGAGCGGCGCCGGACCAATGCACCGGCACCCACGCCGGAGTCAGAACATGCCGTTGTCGTTGGCGGAGGTCTCCGGGATCACCTGGAGCACGTCCCAGTGCTCCACGATCCTGCCGTGCTCATCGAGACGGAAGATGTCGATGCCTGCATAGTCCTCCGACCCCGGCCACCGCTGGTGGCAGTGCAGGATGACATGATCCCCTCCGCGAAGGCACGCACGAACTCCACGCTCTTGCCGGGGTAGTCACGGGCCATCCGCTCGAAGTACTCGACGAAGGCCTCCTTGCCGTCGGCCACATGGGTGTTGTGCTGCCGGTACTCGTCACCGGCGTATCGCTCCAGCGCCTCCCTCGGCCGGCACTGGTTGAACATGAGGTCGTAGAAGGCCTTGACGTTCTCCTTGTTGCGCTCCAGATCAGTGGACATACGGGACTCCTCCTCTTAGCAATGGTCACGACAGTCAGTCAGAGGCCCTCCGCGGCCGACGGCACACCGCCGCGACACCCGAGATGTCCAAATCGGATACAAAGGCGGAATCCAGGCTCACACCACCGATAAGAAACCGCGTGATTCCGCGGTTCCATCAGCGGCCTGATCAAGCCACAGGTTCCTTTGTCACCGATTTGGACACGACGCGTCCTCCGCCCCGATTTCGGATCACGCATCGCGCCTCCCACTCAGAGCAGCAGGGCCCGGGCAGGAGGCGCAAGGACGGGAGGTTGCGGTGAAGCCCCGGCGACCGGGACTTCACCGCCTGGGCTCACAGCGACATGTCGACGACGGCGCGTCCCTGAATCTCGCGGTTGCGCAGGGCGGTGTAGCCGGCGCCGGCCTCCTCCAGCGGCAGGCGGCGCGAGACGACATCTCGGTAGTTGATGACGCCCTTGTCGGCCAGGTCGACGACGGCCGGCAGGTCCTGGCGGGTACGCGCCCCGTAGGAGCCGAGGATCGACTGCGAGCGGCGCACGGTGCGGTTGATCTCCACCCCGGCGGTCTGCACACCGGCCCCCAGACCGATCGGCACCATGCGGCCGCCGTCGGCCAGGACGTCCAGGGCTGTGGTCCAGGTGGCGGGGATGCCCAGCGCCTCGAAGGAGACGTCGACACCCTTGCCGCCGGTGAGTCGGAAGACCTCCTCGCGGGCGTCCTGGGTGACGGAGTTGACCACGGCCGTGGCCCCGTAGTCGAGCATGGGGGCGAGCTTGTCGTCGTCGACGTCGATGGCGATGATCTGGCTGGCGCCGAAGGCCCGGGCGATCTGGACGATGTTGGTGCCCACGCCGCCGGTGGCGACCACGGCGACGGTCTCCCCATAGCGCAGGTCGGCACCTCGGCGCACAGCCCCGTAACCGGTCATGGCGGCGCAGCCCAGGATGGCCGCTGGCACCATGTCGATGGTGTCCGGCACGGGAGCCACCGCGGTGGAGGGGACGACCGCGTACTCGGCCAGGCCGCCCATGGAGTACATGGCCACCGGCTCACCGTCGGGGGTGGCCAGGCGGGTGGTGCCGTCGTAGAGGACGCCCTTGAGGCGGTTGAGGTCGAAGAAGGGGCCGCACAGCTCGTCGCGCCCCGAGGCGCAGGCATCGCACTGGCCGCAGGGCATGAGGAAGCCGCCGGCCACCTTCTGCCCGATCGTCAGACCGGTGTGCTCGTTGCCGGGGCCGAGCTCCACGATGGTGCCGGAGACCTCGTGGCCGAGCACCGCCGGCAGTGGGAAGGCGATGGCGCCGCCGATGACGTGGAGGTCGGAGTGGCACAGCCCGCAGGCGGCCACCTTGATGAGGACCTCGCCGCTCTTGGGCCGGGGGGTGCGCAGGGTCTCGATCTGCAGGCCAACCTCGTGGTCCCGCAGGACGGCGGCCTTCATGGTCTCGGGGATGGACACGGTCGTCTCTGAGGCCTGGACTGCCTCGTTGCTCGTCATGCTCAGGTGCCTCTCTGTCAGGTGTCGACGACGTCGGGCCGCCGAGTGGCTTCTTGCGGCCACACCCCACCATACGATATTTGTCCTGACAAATCATAGGTCTGAAGTCGGATGCGCGGCCGCTGTCCTCAGAACCGCCCCGCGCGTCACTCCCCTAGACCTTGAGCTCGCGCGGCAGCCGCAGGAGCACGACGGCGACGCTGAGCACCGACAGCGTGAAGGCTGCCCAGAACAGGGCGGACATCCCGAGGTACCTCACGACGAGCAGCGAGGCCAGGAGGACACCGGCACGCGCCAGGACGCCTCCGGTCGCCGAGGCGCGCCGCTGCGCCTCAACCAGCCAGGGCGGGATCCGCGGGTCGATCGCCCCCTGGCAGGCGGGCAGGACCAGGAGCGACTGGCTGGCAACAAGGACTGTCAGGGAGACGATGATCGTCCAGGCGCCGCCCACACCCCCCAGGGTCATGCCGGCCACCAGGAAGGTCGCCCCCATGACGGCGACGACGGTGCCCAGCACCACTCGCAGGAAGCGCAGCTGCTCGACCCGGGTCACCAGCGCCAGAGCGAGGAGCGCCAGCCCCGTCCAGGTCGCGGCGGTCATGGCGATCGCGGCGGATGCGAGGCCGAGCTCGGATGCGATCAGCGGGGCCAGGACCAGGGCCCCCGCCCCCAGGGGCGCCTCCTGGGCGATGATGAGGACCGCACCGGTCAGCACGGCGGCACGCACCTCGGGCACCCGCAGCTCAGCGGGAGACATGGCCTGCTGCTCGGCCATCATCTCCGCGTCCAGACGGGTCCAGTCGATGGCCACGGAGGCCTCCAGGGTCCCGTGCAGGCGGCGCAGCGCCTCGAAGGCCTCGACGTCGCGGCCCTGCCGCACCAGCCACACCGGACTCTCGGGCAGGAGCAGGGCCCAGACCAGGTACGCCAGCGCGGCGACGGCGACCATCGCCCAGGCGATGAGGAGCCTCGAGGGACTCCACCAGGCCGCCAGAACCACGACGCCGGCCCCGGCCGGACCGAAGGCCATGGCCTGCGGCATGAGCCGCCTGTGCCCGCGCAGGGAGAGCTCGTGGCAGACCAGTGGCGCCACAACGAGCACTCCGCCCGCAGCAAGACCCACCAGGCCCGCGCCAATCAGGCCGACGACGCCGTCGAGCCCGGCCGCGACCCCGGCACCCAGCAGCGCCAGAGCCCCCACGAGCATGCCCATTCTCCGTCGCCCCAGGTACCGGGCGAGGGGACGGCTGGTGAAGGTTCCCAGCACCATCGCCGCAGCGACAGTACCGAGCAGGGGCAGAGCGGCGCCGCGCGCGCCGGCGACCTCGATAGCCAGCCCCCCTTCCAGGGCGCCGAGGAACAGACCTGCCGCCCATGCGTACAGGCGGAGGCGATCCGGGGCGGGCGGCGCGCTGCGCGGCGGATGCGGGTTCATGGACCAGTCACCGTGTACGTCATGGGCGGCAGATATGTGTTGGGCTCAGTTGGGAAGGGGAGTTGTCTGAACGAGGAGAGGTCGGGAGGGGAACTGCGACAGTGTCTCAGAGCCTCACGGTCGATTCAATCGGCTCGACTCGACTCAGCTCCGCTGGCCACTGCCGCAGTCCCTCACCCCTTGACCTGAGCTGTACTCCTTCTCGAAGCGAACCTCGAGCTCCTCCAAGGAGTGGTACTTCGTCTCGGGCACGAACTTCATGTAGAAGATGAGTGACAGGACGTTAAGCAGACAGAAGATGAGGTAGGTCCCCGACCCTCCGAGCTTCTCCATCATGACGGGGAAGACCGCGGCGACGATCGCGTTGCCGATCCACAGGGTGCCCACGGCCAGCCCCATGGCCGTGCCGCGGACCTTGGCGGGGTAGATCTCAGCGATGAGGACCCAGGTGACTGTTCCGGACTGCTTGGCGAACACGAACAGCGAGACGATGAGCAGCACCAGGTAGGGGGCGAAGGTGGGAGCTCCCTTGATGTTGCCGTCGGCGTCCTGGTAGGGCTGGATGAGGAAGTAGAAGACCGCTGCCAGGAGGCCGAGGGAGACCACGATGCTGGCCTCCTGGTAGATGCCCACGTGCCGGCGGGCGAACTTGGTGACCAGCCACAGGCCGACGGCGGAGCCCACGAAGGAGACGAATCCGGAGACGACGTTGAGGGAGATCGCGTCGCTCATGGGCAGGCCGGCCGCGGAGAGTACCTTGGGCGTGTAGTACATGGCCGTGTTGATGCCGGTGACCTGGTCGGCCAGGCCCAGGATGATGCCGATGAACAGCAGGTGGCGGGTCCACTTGACGCCCATGATCTGCGCCAGGCCCCACTTCTCCTGGTTGGCCTCCTTACGCTGGATCTCAAGCATCTCGTCGACCTCTTCGGCGATGGAGTCGTCCTTGGACTCGTCGCGCACCCGCTTGAGGGAGCCGATGGCCTCGGCGATGCGCAGGTTGGCGACGTACCAGCGAGAGGACTCCGGCATGAGGCGGATTCCGAACCACAGGGCCACGGCCGGCAGGGTGGCCAGCACGAGCATGTAGCGCCAGGTCATGCCGTTGCCGGACTCGATCATGACGTTGTTGAAGTGCTGCACGCTCTCCCAGGCGACTTTGTCGCCGGCCTTGGCGACGACCTCGCCGGACTTGTTGACGACGTCGTTGGCGAGGGTGACCTCCGGGCCGCCGTGCATGCGGGCGAGGACGGCGTTCATGGAGAAGGCGAGGAACTGGCCGAAGACGATCATCATCTGGTCCACGGCCACCAGGGTTCCGCGGATGCGCTTGGGGGCGGTCTCACCGAGGAAGACGGGAACGATCGCCGAGGCGCCACCGACGGCGAAGCCCAGCACGATCCGGAAGAAGTAGAGGACCCAGATGTTGGGCGAGATCGTGCAGCCCAGCGCCCCAATGAAGAAGACGATAGCCAGGAGCATGATGTTGTGCCGGCGCCCGTACTTGTCGGAGAGCTTGCCTCCCACCGAGGCGCCGAGCGCAGCGCCGATGCAGAGCAGGCCGCCGATCCAGCCCTCCTCCCAGGAGGTGATCTGCAGACCGTCGGCGCCGTGCGGCAGGTACATGTAGGGCAGGGCGCCGGAGATGACACCGGTGTCGTAGCCGAAGAGCAGCGAGCCGAGGGTGGCGACCAGGGCGATGAGTCCCAGCGAGCGCTTCGGCCCTGAGGCGGGGGTCTGGTCGACCAGCTCCTGGATCTTCTCCGGCGTGTAGTGCGCCGCAGAACTGGGTGATGTGGACATGTGAGGAACTCCTTGGGTCGTCCGCCATCGTCGGCGGAGGCGAAAGAGAGCGCTGCTGGGTGGACCGGTCGACCCGGCCCGCCGGTCACCGCACCGCAGCGCAGGAGCGGCGCCGACATCCACGTCGACACACCCATAATGTCATGACAATAGCCTCTGGGGAAGTGGTGACGTCAGGCATTTTCAGATCCTTGGACGACACCGCGAAAATATGCTGATCTGCCAACGAAAAGTCAGCGTCCCCGGGGGCGAGACGCAGGCCCACCAGGACGAATATGGCGGGCGGCTTCAGTCGCCGCTCTCCCGATGGCACCGCCTGAACGCCTGCCAGCACCCAGCAGCCTCAAGACCCCGGCAGACGTGCACGCTCCGCCGGCGCCCGGTGGCGGAGCTCTGGAAGTAGGGGGCGCCTCCTGCTCCAACAAGGCGCGGACGCACCATAGGGCTCGCGGACTCATCCTGCAGGATCAGTCCTTGAGATCTATGGTGCGTCCGCGGTGATGGATGACGGAGCAGCCGGGCCTACTCCTCGCGCTGGAAGGACATGGTCGCGGCGTAGGTCTTCTCCGAGGGCCAGCGGGTGGTCACTGCCTTGGCGCGGGTGTAGAACCGCACGCCCTCGGGGCCGTGGATGTGGGTGTCGCCCAGGAGCGACTCCTTCCAGCCGCCGAAGGAGTAGTAGGCCACCGGCGTCGGGATCGGCACGTTGATGCCCACCATGCCGGCCTCGACGTCGAGCTCGAAGCGACGGGCCACGCCGCCGTCGTTGGTGAAGATGGCCGCGCCGTTGCCGAAGGGCGAGGAATTGACCTGCTTGATGGCCTCCTCGTAGGTATCGGCGTGGACGATCGCGAGCACCGGCCCGAAGACCTCCTCGGTGTAGAGCGAGGACTCCAGGGAGACGTTGTCCACGATGGTCGGGCCGAGGAAGTGACCCTTCTCGTGTCCAGGGATGACCAGCGGGCGGCCGTCGAGGACGACCTCTGCGCCCTTGGCCTCGGCGTCATCGATGAGCCCGGTGATGAACTCCTTGGACTTGGCGTCGATGACCGGGCCCATCTCGACGCCCTCGTCCATGCCGTAGCCGACCTTGATCTTCTCGGCGTGAGCCTTGACGCGGCGGGCCAGGTCCGGTCCGCAGCCACCCACGGCCACAACGACGGGCAGGGCCATGCAGCGCTCGCCGGCGGCCCCGAAGGCGGCGGCGGAGATGTGCTGGGCGGCGAAGTCCAGGTCGGAGTCGGGCATGACGATGGCGTGGTTGTTCGCCCCGCCCAGGGCCTGGACGCGCTTGCCGTGGGTGACGCCGGTGTTCTGGACGATGTGGGCCACCGGGGTGGAGCCCACGAAGGAGATCGCGTCGATGCCGGGGTGCTCGAGGACCTTGGAGACCATGGTGCGGTTGCCGGAGACGACGTTGAAGACGCCGTCGGGCAGGCCGGCCTCCTTGTAGAGCTCGGCCGTCAGCAGGGCCGCAGACGGCGTGGCCGAGGCCGGCTTGAGGACGAAGGCGTTGCCGGTGGCGATGGCGATGGGGTGCATCCACATGGGCACCATGGCCGGGAAGTTGAAGGGGCAGATGCCGGCGACGACGCCGACCGGCTGACGCAGGGTGTGGATGTCCACGCCGGTGGAGATGTCGAAGGAGTGCTCGCCCTTGAGGGCCAGGTTGATGGCGGTGGCGAAATCGAGGGTCTCGCGCCCACGCTGAATCTCGCCGACGGCGTCGGAGTAGTTCTTGCCGTGCTCGGCCACGATCATCTTGGCCATCTCGTCCTGGTGGTCCAGGACCAGCTGGCGCATGCGGAACATGATGGCGGTGCGCTTGGCCAGCGAGACCTTCGCCCACTCCTTCTGGGCTCGGCGGGCCACCTCGACGGTGTGGTCGAGGTCGGCGTCGGAGGCCTGGAGCAGCTCGGCCTCGACCTCACCTGTTCCCGGGTTCTCGACGGCGAAGCGGCCGATCGGGTTTCCCTCGTAGTACTTTCCGTCAACCCAGTGCGCAATGGTTCTCATCGTTATCGACTCCTGATTGTCGGTTTCACGGACCCGCCCCGCCTATGGGGTGGGCAGGGCCGGACTCCGACCAAGGTCTCAGTGACGGATCGGTCGGGCGCCCAGCGCCTTGCATGTGCCTCAAGCCTAACGTCCTAGACGGCGAATGGCGCCATTTTGTCAGAACATAATGAGGGCGTTGACCACATCGTGATCTCGACGCCCCGTCGGCACTGCGGCCGAGGGGCGCCCTCCCCGGAAGAGAGCACGCACACGGCGGGGGTCCACGGCACTATCCGCCGTGGACCCCCGCCGTCGCGGTTGGCGCAGAAGCGCGCCGTTCTCCGCGTTCTACCTGCGAACCCTCCAGGTAGTGGCCTTACAGGTAGTGACGCTGAGGCTTGCGGTCACGCAGGTACTCCTCGTAGGCGCGCTGCGTGGACTCCAGCTCGGAGACGCCCGAGACCGGGACGTCCCACCAGCTCGACCCGGGCGGGTTGGGGCCGTAGAGGTCGGTCTCGATGTGGATCATCGTGGGACGGTCGGAGGCCTCGGCCTTGCGGTAGGCCACCTTGAACTCCGAAATGGTGTGGACCTCGAGGACGTCCAGTCCCCAGGAGCGGGCGTTGGCGGCGATGTCGACACCGTCGATGACCTGCTCGTCGGCCAGGTGACTGCCCTCGCCGCGGCGGCGGTACTTGGTGCCGAAGCGCTGGGAGCCGCGGGACTCCGACAGGGCGCCGATGGAGCAGAAGCCGTAGTTCTGCAGCAGGACGTAGATGACCTTGATGTTCTCCTGGACCACGGTGGCCAGCTCCATGGGGAGCATCTGGTAGGTGCCGTCACCCACGATGGAGACCACCTCGGCCTCGGGGCGGGCGAGCTTGACGCCCATGGCGGCGGGCACCTCGTAGCCCATGCAGGAGAAGGCGTACTCCACGTGGTACTGCAGCGGGCTGCGGGCCTGCCACAGGGCCTGAAGGTCACCGGGCATGGAGCCGGCGGCGTTGATGACCACGTCCTCCTCCCCCATGAGCTCGTTGAGGGCGCCGAAGACCTCGGTCTGGGCGGGCAGGGGCCCGTGGTCCAGGTGGTAGCAGCGCTCGGTGGCCTTGAGCCAGGCCTCCTTCTCCGCGGTGATCTCTTCGGAGTAGGCCGCCTCGACACGGTAGTCCGCGAGCGCCTCGGCCAGGGCCGCCAGGGCCTCGCGGGCGTCGGCCACCACCATCTCCGCGCTCTCCTTGGCGGCGTCGAAGGGGGTGACGTTGATGTTCACGAACTTCACGTCGGGGTTCTTGAACTGGGTCTTGGAGGCCGTGGTGAAGTCGGAGTAGCGGGTGCCCACGCCGATGATGAGGTCGGCCTTGTCAGCGATGTGGTTGCCGGAGTCGCATCCGGTGGAGCCCACGCCGCCCACGGCGCTGGGGTGGTCGAAGTTGATGGCGCCCTTGCCGGCCTGGGTGTCGCCCACCGGGATGCCGGTGGCGGTGGCCAGGGCGCGCAGCTCCTCGCTGGCACCGGCGTAGATGGTGCCTCCGCCGGCGATGATGAGGGGGCGCTTGGCGGCCTTGATGAGGGCGACGGCGCGCTCCAGGGCGGCGGGTTCGGGCACCGGGCGGCGCACGTGCCACACGCGCTTGCGGAACAGCTCCACGGGCCAGTCGAAGACCTCGGCCTGGACGTCCTGGGGCATGG
The DNA here is from genome assembly GCF_001937665.1 of Actinomyces oris. Taxonomy (GTDB): domain Bacteria; phylum Actinomycetota; class Actinomycetes; order Actinomycetales; family Actinomycetaceae; genus Actinomyces; species Actinomyces stomatis. The sequence goes on from NZ_MSKL01000006.1 coordinate 53,995, forward strand.
CGATGGTGACCGCACCGGTCTCGGCGGGGTCGGTGAGCACGCGCATGGCGTTCAGCAGCGAGGGGATGAGCTGCTCGGGCCGGTTGATGCGGTCGAAGAAGCGCGAGACGGGGCGGAAGGCGTCGTTGACCGAGACGTCCAGGCTGGTGGGGTCCTCCAGCTGCTGGAGCACGGGGTCGGGGACGCGGGTGGCGAACTGGTCGGAGGGGAGCAGCAGCACCGGCAGACGGTTGGTGGTGGCCAGGGCGGCCCCGGTGACCATGTTGAGGGAGCCCGGGCCGATGGAGGCCGTGCACATGTAGGTCTGGAGGCGGTTGGTGGTCTTGGCGAAGGCGGCGGCCGCGTGCACCTGCCCCTGCTCGTTGCGGGGCATGATGTAGGGCATCTCCTGCTCGCCGTCGGCGCGGGCGATCTCGTTCTGCAGGAGGGCCTGGCCGATGCCGGCCACGTTGCCGTGGCCGAAGATCCCGAAGGCGCCGGCGATGAGACGCTGCTCGACGCCGTCGCGCTCGGAGTACTGGTTGGACAGGAAACGGATGGTGGCCTGGGCGACCGTCAGGCGGATCGTGCCGGCGTAGGCTTCGTTGCTCATCGTGGTTCTTCTCTGCTCTTCTCAGGTGGTGGGGCGGTCGAAAGGCGGATCGGCTAGTCGTTCATGGGGGTCATGGGCAGGCGCGGGTCGACCTCCTGCCCCTCCCAGGTCTGGCGCACCCAGGTGTGGTGGGGGTCGTCGGTCATGAGCCACACGGAGTCCTCGGCGGGGCCTGCCATGACGTTGAGGTAGTAGAGGTCGTAGCCGGGGGCGGCCACGGAGGGGCCGTGGTAGCCGTAGGGCATGACGACGACGTCGCCGCCGCGTACCTCGGTGCACACGTCGATGTCGTGGCCGGGCGAGGGGTAGATGCGCTGGAGCGCGAAGCCCTCGGCGTCACCCTCGCCGGCGCGGACCTGGTAGTAGTAGATCTCCTCCAGGACCCGCTCGACCTCGGTGTGCTCGTCGTGCTTGTGGGGCGGGTAGGAGGACCAGTTGCCTCCGGGGGTGAGGACCTCGCAGGCCAGCAGGTGGGAGGTCTCGACGTCGTTGCCCAGGGCGTAGTTGTTGACCTGGCGCGAGGAGGGGCCGGCCCCCCGCAAGCCGGTGCCGACCTCGGAGCGCGGGCAGTAGCGCAGCGGCTTGTCGGTAGTGGCCTTGGAGCCGGGCAGGGCGATGCGGGCGCCGTCAGCGCTGATGAGCGTCACCTCGGTGTGGCGGGGGACGTAGACGTAGTCGGTGATGTCGGTGAAGACCGACTCGCGCCCGGCCACCTCGAGGCGCTCGCTGCCGGCCTGGACGGTGCAGCCCCCCGACAGGGGCAGGACGAGGTACTCGTGCTCACCGCCGGGCACGGTCAGGGGCTTTCCGGGGGCGAGCGCCACCACGCGCAGGGAGGACCACTCCCAGCCGGCCCGCTCCGGGGTGAGGTCCAGCTCGTAGCTGTCGTGGGCAAGCTCGCCGGCGCGGATGACGTAGCGGGACTGGTCCGACGTCTCGGACGGGGCGGTGCGGTCGGTGTGGCCCATGGTGGTGCTCCTTCGGCTCCTGGGGGTACTCGTGGGGATTGTCTCGTATGGGGTGGCCCGGCCGGGGCCAATTGACGGGGGTTGCAGCGGTTGCGGCGGTTCCGGTGGCGGGACGTGTCAGGTCCTCACAGCAGGGCGACGGCGGCGTCGACGGCGGCCTCGACGTCGTCATTGCCCGGGTAGAGCAGGGAGCGGCCCACGACCAGCCCTCTGACATTGGGAAGCTCCAGGGCCGCCGCCCAGGAGGCGCGGGTGGCCTCGGGGTCGGCCGAGACCTCGCCGCCCAGAATGAGGCTGGGCAGAGAGGTGGAGGCCATGACGCGCCGCATCGAGACGGGATCGCTGACGCAGGGCAGCTTGAGCCAGGTGTGCGCCGAGCTGCGCCCCAGCGCCTGGGCGATGCAGATCGAGCGGATGACGGCCTCCTCGCTGAGGTCGTTGACGATCCGGCCGCCCTCCCACCGCGAGATGAAGGGCTCGATCATCGCGTTCAGCCCGCGCTCGGACAGGGAGTCGATGGCCTTGGCGCTGGCCTCGAGGGTGGTGGCGCTGGCGGGGTCGGCGTAGTTGATGCGGGTGAGCATCTTGCCGCCGTCGAGGTGGGAGGTCTCGATGCCCTCGGCGTCGTAGGCGCCGAAGCGGTCGTCCATCTCGAAGGAGGCCCCCTGGAGGCCGATCCGGTTCATGGAGCCCCACACGAGCTTGCCGTCCAGGGCTCCCAGGAGCGTCAGGTCCTCGATGATCTCGGCGGTACCCAGGAACCCGTTGACACCGGGGCGCGACAGGGCCGTCACGCAGCGCTGGAGGAGGTCCTCACGGTCGGCCATTGCCAGGGGCCGCTCGCCCGCGCCGAGGGCCCCGCGGGCCGGGTGGTCGCAGGCGATGACCATGAGGCGCCCGGCCCCAGCCAGATCGGCGCGGGGGCGCTGGGCCAGGGCCTGGCCGATACGGCCGGGGTCGGTGGCCCGGATCTCGGTGACGGCGTCCGTCAGTGGCCGCGCCCCTGAGGCGGAGGCGGGAGGCGTGGGTGATGCGCTCATCGGGGACTCCTCACAGGTCCGTCAGCCCCGGGGCGACCTCGTCGCGGCGGGCGCGCATGAGCTCGAGCAGCTCGGGCTCGGTGGGCATGGCAGTGGAGCACTCCAGTCGCGAGGAGACGATCGCTCCGGCGGTGGAGGCGGCGAAGATGGTCTTCTCCAAGGACCAGCCCGACAGCAGGCCATGACAGATGGCCCCGCCGAAGGCGTCCCCGGCGCCCAGACCGTTCTTCGTTTCCACCGAGGTCACGGGCATCTCCACCCGCTCGGTGCGGGTCTTGGCCAGCGTCCCCTCCAGTCCCTGCTTGACGATGGCCAGCTCGACACCGGCCTCCAGGAGGGCGTCGGCCGCCCGCTCGGGGTCGCGCTCACCGACGGCGACCTCGCACTCCTCCCGGTTGCCGATGGCGACGGTGACCTTCGGCAGGATCCTCGAGACCTCCCGGTGGGCGGTCTCCTTGTCCTTCCAGAACATGGGGCGGTAGTCGAGATCGGCGATCGTGAAGCGCCGCCGGTCACGGGTGCCCAAGGCCGCGTGGTGGGCAGAGCGCGAGGGCTCCTTGCTCAGTCCGGTCACCGAGATCCAGAAGATGGAGGCGTCACGAATGGCATCGAGCGGCAGGTCCTCCCACGTCAGCTCCAGGTCCGGGGCCGAGGGCTCGCGATAGAAGTAGAGGGGGAAGTCGTCCGGAGGGAAGATCTCGCAGAAGGTGACCGGGGTGTTGTAGGCGGCCTTGGTGACGACGTGGCGGTCGTCGACCCCCAGGCGGCGCATCTCGGTGTGCACGAAGCGCCCGAAGGGGTCATTGCCCACTCCGGTGACGACGGCGGAGCGGTGCCCGTAGCGGGCGGCGGCCACCGCTACGTTGGTGGGGCTTCCGCCCAGGAACTTGCCGAAGCTCTCCACGTCCTCCAGCCCGACGCCGACCTGGAGGGGGTAGATGTCGATACCGCAGCGCCCGATGGTGAGCACGTCGAGTCGGTCGGGGCCTCCGGGCAGGCTCTCGGGGGCGACTGCCTCAGCCACCTTGGTCGTTGCCGTCGTTGCTGTCGTCACGGTGATCGCGTCTCCACATCCTTGGGGCCTGCAGGCCTGCGGGAATGAGGTCTGCGTCGGGCGTCACTGCGAAGCCTGCCCCACAGGACCACCTCAGGTCAAGCATTTGTCAGAACATTTGAGGGTCCACTTTCCCGCGGATCGGCGCCGGGATGACGACAGTGCGTGACATCAGCACACAGCATCCGTATGCTCAAGGCATTATCACGTCTGACGCACAGGCCCATCTCATGCCCGATTCAACACCTCCTTTCGCCCTCGACATCACGATCGACCGCGATTCCAAGACGCCGCTGCACACACAAATTTCCGAGCCGTTGGCCTCACTCATCCTCGACGGCACACTGCCGGCCGGCAGCCGTCTGGAGGACGAGCTCTCGATGGCCAAGCGACTGAAGGTCTCCCGCCCCACAGCACGCCAGGCCCTTCAGCACCTGGTGGACCGCGGCCTGGTCAAGCGCCGTCGGGGCGTGGGCACGATCGTCTCCCCCATGCACGTCCACCGGCCGATGCAGCTGACCAGCCTGCTGTCGGACCTGTCCGCAGCCGGCCACACGACCTCCACGAGCGTGCTGGACTACGTCGAGCACGAGGCCGACGCCGACGACGCCGAGCACCTCGAGGTCGAGGAGGGCACCGCCGTCGTGACCTGCACCCGCATTCGCTGCGCCGACGGCGAGCCGATCGCGGTGCTGTCCAACCTCATGCCGGCGGCCATCGCCCCCACCCGCGAGGAGCTGGAGACGGGGGGCCTCTACGACCTGCTGCGCGCCCAGGACGCCGTCCCCACCACGGCCAAGCAGACCATCGGGGCCCGCAACGCCACCACCCGCGAGGCCGACCTCCTCCACGAGCGACGCCGCGCCGCCCTGATGACCGCCACCCGCATCACCTACGACCAGTCGGGCCGCGTCATCGAGTACGGGCAGCACATCTATCGCGCCTCGCGCTACACCTTCGAGACCTCCCTGTTCTCCAGCTAGCCCTCCCCCGACTCCAGGGCCACCACCGTTCCCAGGAATCTTTGTCCTGACAATTTGTTGACAGATGTCGTCGAGCACACTTCAATAGGGCCTACCGGACCGCGGCTGCAAGGACGCCTGCGCGGATGAACCCGAAAGAGAGCACAGAACCGATGAGCATCGACTACACCCCCGGACCCCTTCTCGACGCCGCCCGCAACACGCCCACCGCACTGTGGAACGACTCGGCCGACCCCGACGAGCTGCGCCAGTCCATCTCCTTCGGAGGCGTGGGCGCCACCTGCAACCCCACCATCGCCTACACCTGCATCAACCAGCGCAAGGACGTGTGGCTCCCCCGCATCGCCGAGCTGGCCGAGGAGATGCCCGAGGCCACCGAGTCAGAGATCGGCTGGCAGGTCGTGCGCGAGATGAGCATCGAGGCCGCCAAGCTGCTCGAGCCCATCTTCGAGGAGCACAAGGGACGCAACGGCCGCCTGTCCATGCAGACCGACCCGCGCCTGGCCCGCAGCGCCAAGGCCCTGGCCGACCAGGCCGAGGAGTTCTCCAACCTGGCCAAGAACATCATCGTCAAGATCCCCGCCACCTCCGTGGGCGTCAAGGCGATCGAGGACGCCACCTACCGGGGCGTGTCGGTCAACGTCACCGTCTCCTTCTCCGTGCCCCAGGCCGTGGCCACCGGTGAGGCCATCGAGCGCGGTCTCAAGCGCCGCGAGGCCGAGGGCAAGGACGTCTCCACCATGGGCCCGGTCGTCACCCTCATGGGCGGTCGCCTGGACGACTGGCTCAAGATCGTGGCCAAGCGGGACAAGCTCTTCCTCGACCCCGGCCACCTGGAGTGGGGTGGCGTGGCCGCGCTCAAGCGCGCCTACCAGGAGTTCCAGGCCCGCGGCCTGCGCGCCCGCGTGCTGTCGGCCGCCTTCCGGAACGTGCTGCAGTGGTCCGAGCTGGTCGGCGGCGACCTGGTCGTCTCCCCGCCCTTCGCCTGGCAGAAGCTCATCAACGACTCCGGCTACAAGGCCGTTGAGCGCATCAACGAGCCCGTTGCCCCCGAGATCATGGAGACGCTCCTGTCGATCCCGGAGTTCGTGCGCGCCTACGAGCCCGACGGCATGACGCCCGAGGAGTTCGACTCCTTCGGCGCGACCCGCCGCACCCTGCGCGGGTTCCTCCAGGCCGACGCCGACCTGGACACCCTGGTGCGCGACGTCATCATGCCCCAGCCCTGATCGGCTCCAGTCAGGGTCGTCCGGGTCCTGGTGGGGGCCCGGGCGGCCAGAGCGGCACCCGCCGCACCGGGCGGGTCGACGACACGTTCAGACACGTTCCGCGTCGTCGACCCGCCCACCCACCACCGACCGCAGTTCAGACACCAACCCACACACCCACTCACACGCAGAAGGAGCAAGGATGCTCTCCATCGCCGTCATCGGCGCCGGCCGCATCGGCCACGTCCACGCCAAGACCATCGCCGCCCACCCCCAGGCCCAGCTCGCACTGGTCTGCGACCCCTTCGAGGACGCAGCGGAGAAGCTCGCCGCCACCTACGGGGCCCGGTCCTGTAAGGACGCCGAGGAGGTCTTCGCCGACCCCGAGATCGACGCCGTCATCGTCGGCTCCCCCACGCCGCTGCACATCCCCCACCTGCTGGCAGCCGCCAAGGCGGGCAAGGCGGTGCTGTGCGAGAAGCCGATCGCCCTGGACATGAAGGACGTCGAGGCCGCCCAGGCCGAGCTCGACGCCGTCAAGGTCCCCGTCATGTTCGGCTTCAACCGCCGCTTCGACCCCAGCTTCGCCGCCGCCCGCGCCGCGGTCGAGGCCGGCAGGATCGGAGACATCGAGCAGCTGACCATCATCAGCCGCGACCCGGCGGCCCCGCCGGCGGAGTACATCAAGGTCTCCGGCGGCATCTTCCGCGACATGACCATCCACGACTTCGACACCGCCCGCTTCTTCCTGGGTGAGATCGAGGAGGTCTACGCCGCCGGACAGAACCTCGACCCGGCTCTGAAGGACACCGGCGACTTCGACGCCGCCGTCGTCACCCTCAAGGCCGCCTCGGGCGCCGTGGCCACGATCATCAACAACCGCCACTGCTCCTCCGGCTACGACCAGCGCCTCGAGGCCTCGGGCCGCGAGGGCGCCCTGTTCGCCGAGAACATCCGCGCCACCACGGTGCGCCTGTCCAACGGCGAGGTCACCGACGCCCAGGAGCCCTACCTCGACTTCTTCCTGGAGCGCTACGCCGACGCCTACCGCATCGAGCTGAGCGCCTTCATCGAGGCCGTCGAGGCCGGCACCACGCCTCCCACCGGCATCGAGGACGCCATCAAGGCCCTGCGCCTGGCCGAGGCCGCCACGGAGTCGGCCCACTCCGGGCAGCCGGTGCGCCTGAGCTGAGCTCCGGTTCACCCCTTCTGACGCGAGGTGGGCGTCGTCGAGCAATCCGTCTCGACGACGCCCACCTCGTGTTCTCAGCGCCTGCGGGGCCGTTACGGGCTCAGCCGAGCCACTCCGCTGTGCTGCCCCATAACCTCCGAGAGCTTCGAAGCCATGGCGCCTCAAGACACCAACGCAGCGGGCCCGATGGTCGTTGCTCGCTATGCTGGCCGGGCAGGCCGGGGCCGGCTCAGCTGCTCACAGCCGGTCGAGTGGTGCCTGACCTGAGCTGCACGAGGGTGGGAATCTATTGGAAGAGGGTCGGGCGCACTCCAGGTAGGTGGGGCCTTCGTGCAGTATGCACAACCCCCGACCAGTAGATCCCCACCCTCGTGGAGTAGACCGGCTCAGGGCGGGACTCGGGCCGGAGCCGACGCTGGACCACGACCTCCGGGCACCTGAGCAGGAGCCAGGGCCAGGCAGGGGACGGTGAGGCCGGCCCCAGGGTGAGAACGCCCGACCCCAGCGCCAAGGTCCCGCGGCGTCGACCCCACCGGCAGCCCAGTGTCCACAGCGCTGACATCAATGAGCCCGACGTCGAAGTGCCCAATAGAGATCCTTGGAATAATGCGATTTCTCTCCGGCGTGCAGCGCCGGAGCCGGATTGATGTCAGCACCATGGACACCGACGCCCCACCAGCCCCCTTCCCTTCGTCCCCGCCGTCGGTTCCAGGGCCAGCAACTCGCCCCACCGCGCGCCTCAGAAGTGAGGAGATAAGACACTCGACACAGAACGCTTGCGCGCTCAGTCCTCCTCGTACAGGCGGTAGGTGAAGGAGTGGGAATGCCCCACCGCCAGGAAGATGAGGTCCTCCCCGCTGTTGAAGGCGTTGGGCGGGCAGGTCATGGGCTCAACGGCCACGCCGGGGCGGCCGAGCTCGTCGGCGGAGTATGCCTGCACCCAGGGGGTGTCCGAGCTCATGACGACGGCGCGATCGCCCTGCCCGCCGCGCAGGCTCACCTCCCACGCTCCCTCGGGCAGGGCGGTGTAGGCGTTGTCCGTCTGGACGGCCCCGACGAGCCGGCCCTCGCGCCAGTCCCAGTCGGTGCCCTCCACGCTGCGCCGGCACGTGGGCGCCATGCGGTCGTCGACGTCGAGGACCTCGGCCGCCGGGATGGTCAGGACGCAGTCGTCCAAGGGGACCGAGCGCGTGAGGTAGGGGTGGCAGGAGACGCCGTAGGGAGCGGGGGCGGGCTCGCCCTCGACCTCCGGCGCACCGGGGACCGGCCAGGCGGGTCGGGCCGCGCCGACGTTGGTGGCGGTCACCGTGACGCTCAGTCCGCGCTCGGCGTCGAGCGCGAAGCAGGCACTGGCCTCCAGGCTCCAGGGGTAGCCGTAGGAGGCCAGCAGGCTCAGTTCCAGGACGACCCGGCTGCGGGGGGCGCCGTCGTCGGGGCCGGAGGGGTCGTCGTCGGCGACCTGCCAGTCCATCCAGCCGGCCAGGCCGTGGAGGGCCGAGCCGCTGGCCGGTTCATTGCAGCCCACGAGGAACTCGGTGCCGACGTAGTCGTAGCGGGCGCCGGCGATGCGGTTGGCCCACGGCAGCAGGGTCTTGCCCTGCCAGCCGGCGGGGAGCGTGGCCTCGGCGTCGAAGGGCATGATGAGGTCGCGCCCCTGGCGACGCAGGTGGACGAGCATGGCTCCCGACGAGGCGATACGCGCTTCGTAGTCGCCGGCGACCAGGTCGATGAGTTCTCCGTTAATCATGGTTGATCATGGCTCCTGTCCCAGTGTGCGGGGCGCGAGCCCCTCGGTTGTGGCTTCCTCGGCGAGGTTCACCGTACGCCGCGCGCCGCATCAGGCACGGGCCTTGTCCCGGCGTTCACGTGGCGGGGCCGTTGTGTCGCGGACAACAAGCTCAGGGACCACCCGGTAGAGGCGCCCGCCCAGAGGCCGGTCCTCACCGGCCACCTCCGCCGGGATGTGGCCGTCCTGGTCCGGGTGCATCCGGGCCAGCAGCGCCCGCACCGCGACCTCGGCGATGAGGCCGGCATCCTGGCGCACCGTGGTCAGGGAGAAGGCCGAGGCCGCCGTGACCGGGATGCCGTCGTAGCCGGTGACGGCCAGATCCTCCGGCACCCGCACCCCCTGACGGCGCAGCTCCATGAGGGCCCCGACGGCGCAGTGGTCGTTGAAGCACAGGAGCGCCTCGGGGAGCTCACCGGTCTGGATGAGGTGGTGGACGGCCCTGGCCCCGCTGTCCTCATCGCCGCCCCCGGGAACCACCCGCGCGCCTCGCCCCAGGCCTCGCAGCTCCATGGCCTGGCCGAATCTCTCGATCCGTCGCCCTGCGGCAGTCTCCTGCCCACCGTCCACGTGGGTGATGCGGCGGCGCCCGGTGTCGACCAGATGATCGACGAGCAGCTGGATGCCGACGTCGTCACGGGAGTGGACCTCGTCGACGTCCCCCAGCTCGGTGCTGGTGCCGATGAGGACCGTCGGGGTGCGGTCCCCGATGCAGGCCAGGGCGTCAACGGAGAGGTCGGGGTCGATGAGGATGAGGCCCTCGCAGCGCTGGAGCAGCAGCGAGCGCAGTCCGTCGGCCACATCACGGTGCGGGGTGGAGGTGGCCAGCACCAGCGCGTGATCCAGAGCGGAGGCCGCCTGGAAGAGCCCGTCCACAATGAGCCCCTGGTATGCCTGCCCGACGGCGAAGCTGGCGCCGATGAGCCCGGTGTGGCTGCGGCGCAGGAACTGGGCGCGCGGGTCCGCCTGGTAACCGAGATCGGCGGCGATGCGCAGGATCTCGCCACGGGTCTTCTCGGCGACACCGTCGGAGCCGTTGAGAGCCGCCGAGACGGTGGAGATGGAGCGGCCGGCGCGTTCGGCGACGGTCCTGATCGTGACTCGCCCACCTCGTCCTCGAGGTCCTTTCACGGCAGACGTCTCCCTTTCCACGCCGTTGTGCCTCACGAACCTGCATGATCCGCGGGATCCGGAGTCCATCCTTGGACACCAGTTGAGCACATCCTATCCGACAACACCGGTGAGCACGTAGGCCCTGCTCAGAGCAGGTCATCAGACCTCACACTCCCCTCTTGTCAGGACAAAGGTGCTCTGATATCTTCCTGTGACGTCATTAACGACGAGTGCTTCCCGGGTCTTCCGGACGCACTTCCACACACGCAGCAGCCGACAATGTTGTCGGGAAGGACCGTTATGGCCAATAAGTCAATACTGGGCATCGGAGTCATCTCCTTGGGCTGGATGGGACGGCTTCACTCCCGCAGCTACCGCGCCATCACCGAACGCTTCCCCGAGCTGGGGGTGACTCCACGGCTGGTCGCCGCCGCGGACCCGGTGGACGAGGTGCGCCAGGAGGCGGTGGACAACCTGGGCTTCGAGCGGGCCTACGCCGACTACCGAGATCTGCTGGCCGACCCCGAGGTGGAGGCCGTCTCCATCTGCGCCCCCAACTTCCTCCACCACGAGATGGCCCTGGCGGCCGTTGAGGCCGGCAAGCCCTTCTGGATCGAGAAGCCCATGGGGGTCAGCGCCGAACAGTCCCGGGAGATCGCCCAGGCCGCCGAGAAGGCGGGGCTGATGACGGCCGTCGGCTTCAACTACCGTCACACCCCGGCCATTGAGTACCTGCGCTCCCTGGTGCGCGGCGGCGAGCTGGGGCGGATCACGAACGTGCGCGTGTGGTTCATCGCCGACTACAACTCCTCCCCCATGGGCCCACTGACCTGGCGAGCCTCGAAGGAGAAGGCCGGGGCCGGCGTCGTGCCCGACCTCATGAGCCACGGGGCAGACCTGGCCCAGTACATCGTGGGTCGCATCGCCTCGGTCACCGCGGTCACCGACACCTTCATCACTGAGCGCCCCATCCCCACCAAGATGGGCATCGGCCACTCGGGCTTCGAGATCGGTGACGAGGTGGGCCCGGTGGAGAACGAGGACTACGTCTCCATGCTCGTGCGCTTCGAGAACGGCACCGTGGGAACCATGGAGTCCTCCCGCGTCAGCGTGGGACCGCGCGCCGAGTACGTCGTCGAGGTCTACGGCACGAAGGGCTCGGCCCGCTGGAACTTCGAGCGCCTCAATGAGCTGGAGATCTGCCCCGTGCTCGACGGCGGCGCCTCCCACGGCTACACCCGAGCCATGGCCGGCCCCCAGTGGGGCCAGTGGCAGCGCTTCCAGCCCGCCATCGGCACCTCCATGGGCTTTGACGACATGAAGGCCATCGAGGCCGCGCAGTTCATCGAGTCCATCGTCACCGGCAAGCAGGTAGCCCCCTCGACCGCCGACGCCTGGTGCGCCGCGGAGGTCGACGAAGCCGTCGTCGCCTCAGCGGCCGACGGCCAGTGGCACGAGGTCCCCCGCGTCGAGGGGCGCACCACCTTCGACGCCTGAACCGCGCCGAGCCGCACCTTTCTCTTCACTCCACCATCACCCACCATCACAACGACCCCTGCGGCACTGTCGCCGCAGGACTGAGAGGAGACCCCCTATGTCTCAGGGAGTCACGACGTCCCTGCGTGGACTCACCAGGGAAGAGCTCAACAAGGCGGTGGCAGAGACGCCGCCTTCGGGCAAGCACCGCGGCGTCGTCGCCATCGCCGCCGTGGCCACACTCGGCTCACTGCTCTTCGGCTACGACACCGGCGTCATCTCCGGTGCCCTGCCGTACATGTACATGCCCTTCGACGCCAAGGGCCTCCAGCTGACCTCCTTCGAGGAGGGCGCCATCGGCGGCACCCTGCTGGTCGGCGCGGCGCTGGGCGCGCTGCTGGGCGGTCTCATGTCGGACCGCTGGGGCCGGCGCCACAACATCACCGTCCTGGCCTTCCTGTTCTTCGCCGGCGCGATCGGTACCACCGTCGCCCCCAACGTCTGGGTCATGTACCCCTTCCGCGTCGTCCTGGGCTTCGCCGTCGGAGCCGCTTCTGCGACGGTCCCCGTCTACCTGGCGGAGACGGCACCCAAACGCATCCGTGGCTCCATCGTGGCCATCGACCAGCTCATGATCGTCACCGGCCAGCTGCTCGCCTTCTCGATGAACGCCATCATCAACTCCCTCCAGGGCGGCCCGAGGATCACCATCGCCGAGGACCCCAGCGGGCACTTCGCCCCGGGCCACTACGTCTTCGACGAGATCGCCAAGCTCCAGGCCTCCAAGGGCGGCCCGATGGGCGCGGACGAGTACCACGCCTTCCTCGACCAGCTCACCATCAGCGCCGGTAACGGCGAGGCCTGGCGCTACATGCTGGTCCTGTGCTCCATCCCGGCCGTGGCCCTGTGGATCGGCATCCGCCTCATGCCCGAGTCCTCTCGCTGGTACCTGGCCAAGGAGCGCCTCTACGACGCCATCGGCTCCCTCAAGCGCGTGCGCGTCCCGGAGAAGGACGGCTCCATCGAGGACGAGATCATGGAGATGGTCGAGGCCCGCCAGCACGAGAAGGAAGAGGAGTCCCAGCGCAAGGGCTTCAGCCACGTCATAGCCACGCCCTGGCTGCGCAAGCTGCTGCTGGTCGGCATCTTCCTGGCCGTGGTCAACCAGACCACCGGCGTCAACACCGTCATGTACTACGCCCCCAAGGTGCTGGAGTACGCCGGCATGTCCACCTCGGCATCCATCACCGCACAGGTGGCCAACGGCGTCATGTCGGTCATCGGCTCCGCCATCGGTATCTGGCTCATCCTGAAGTTCCGGCGCCGCCAGGTGCTCATCGGTGACGTCATCGGCGTGGGCGTCACACTGCTGGGCATCGCGGCGACCTTCCAGTTCTTCATCGCCCCGCACATGGCCAGCCACACCGCTCCGCCCACCTGGGCCGCCTACCTCATCCTGGGACTCATGTCCGTCTTCATGCTCATCGTGCAGTCCTCCAACGGCACGATCGTGTGGACGATGATGGGTGAGATCTTCCCGGCCAACGTCCGCGGCATCATGAACGGCACGGCGATCTTCTGCATGTGGACCGCCAACGCCATCATCACCTGGACCTTCCCGCCCATGATGGAGACGCTGGGTGGCGGCATCACCTACACCATCTACGGCGTGCTCAACCTGGTCGTCGCCGTCATCCTGTTCAAGATCATGCCGGAGACCAAGGACAAGTCCCTGGAGGAGATCGAGGTCGAGATGGAGAAGCTCTACTCCTGACCCCGCCCCAGCACACGCGCTCCCGGGAGGACCCGAAAAGGGCTTGTCAGGACAAAGTCCTGTTGCTAGGTTCGAGGCACGGGCCCACCGCCCGGCACCGACGCCGGCCCCTCCTCCCGGGAGCGCACCATTGGCGGACATGAGCCGACGGCGCACCAGCCACCCGCGCATCACCGCCACCCAACCACTCACCACCGCCATCACCACACGAGCGAGAACACGGAGCAACGATGTCCTTCACCCTCGACCCTGCAACCGCCATCTCCGACCCCCACGGCATCTCCTGGGGCATGCACCCGATCACCTGGCGCAATGACGATATCCCCGAGGTCGGCGCCTTCAACACCCTGGAGGACATGCTCCTCGACCTGGCCGACACCGGCTATGCGGGCACCGAGTGCGCCGGCTTCTTCCCGCCCAAGGAGGAGGTCAAGGCCTCCGCCGAGGCCCGCGGCATCAAGATCGTCGCCCAGTGGTTCTCCTCCTTCATCCTGCGCGACGGCGTCGAGGCCGTCATCCCCGACTTCGAGGCCACCTGCGCCTACCTGGAGTACCTGGGAGCCACCCGCGTCGTCGTCTCCGAGCAGACCGGCTCGGTCCAGGGCATCCGCGACGTCTGCATCTTCACCAACAAGCCGGTGCTCACCGAGGAGCAGTGGCCGGTCCTGGCTGAGGGCCTCAACCGCCTGGGCGACGTCGCCCACGCCCACGGCCTCGAGCTCGTCTACCACCACCACCTGGGCACGGTCATCCAGACCAAGGAGGAGACCATCCGCCTCATGGAGCTGACCGACCCGGCCAAGGTCTCCCTCCTGTTCGACACCGGCCACGCCTACGTGGGCGACGGCGACGTCATGGGCCTGTTGGAGGCCACCATCGACCGCGTCAAGCACGTCCACTTCAAGGACGTGCGCCCCGAGAAGATGGCGGAGTCCAAGGCCGCCGAGCGCTCCTTCCTCGACTCCTTCCTAGCCGGCATGTTCACCGTCCCCGGAGACGGCACGATCGACTTCACCGTCCCCTACAAGTTCCTCGTGGACCACAGCTACTCCGAGTGGATCCTGGTGGAGGCCGAGCAGGACCCGGCCATCGCCAACCCCCTGGAGTACGCCCGTAAGGCACGAGCCTACCTTGAGGGAACCCTCTTCAAGGCCTGAGACGTCACGGGGTTCGCACGGACTCCCCCTCCGGGCGAGCCCCACCGGCTGACGCCTCACCTCGACGCTCCCGACCAGTGATGGTCGGGAGCGTCGTCGTTCCCAGGCGGCCCGAGGACGTCGACCAGAGCGATCGGCCCACCCCGCTGGGGCCCGACGACCGTCACCCTTCACACGGGACCGGCGACAGTCATACTGTAGAAGGAAGGTTCTTCATCGCGATGACGCACGGGAAAGGAGAGCATGCCTTCTACAGAGGCATCGGGAACGGTTCAGGGGTTCTTCTCCGACGTCCGCCGCTGGGAGCGCGAGAATCCCCGCCTCACCTGGAGCGACGGTCTGCTGGTCGCCTACTGCGTCCTCTTCTGGGTCATCGCGGGCCAGGGGATGCTTGCGAAACTGCTCGAGGGCGACTCGCCCGTCTCGAGCGCACTTGTCTGCGGCATTACCGGGATCACGGCCTGGGCGGCTCTGCCCCCGCTGCAGCTCATCACCCCCTGGCCGGCTGCCAGACGGGCGCTACGAGCCGCAGTCTCAATCCTCTCGCTCGGCGCAGGAGCAGCGGCTCTCGGCCTGCTTCACGGGATCGGGCTGGCGACCCAGCACACTACTCTTTGGGACTACCTGCTCAGCGCGACCCTCCCCGCGACAGCACTCATCTTCCTGGGCATCTCCGGGATCGCCGCACTGCTGCGCACCGCTGCGACACCCCGGTGACGGAGCCCCAGCGGACCTCACGCCGGCCACCGTCGACGGCGAGGCCCCCTCCCATCGGGCATCGCCGTCGACGGGCATGTATTAGTCTGGACAAAGTTCAGACCACACCCCGACTCTTCTCATCGCTGAGAGGTCCCGTGCTCCCCACCTTGACCGCAACCGCCTGGATCCTGCTCGCGGTCGTGGCGGCCCTGTGCGGCATCGCCAAGACCGCCCTGCCCGGAGCGGCCACCATCGCCGTGGCCCTGTACACCGCGGCACTGCCGGCCAAGGAGTCCACTGGCGCCATCCTGCTCATGCTCATGACCGGCGACCTGCTGGCCGTGTGGAGCTATCGCGGCGACGCGGACTTCCGCATGCTGCGCAGGCTCGTCCCCGCGGTCCTGACCGGCGTCGGAGCCGGCGCCCTGTTCCTGCATCTGGCCTCCAACGACTCCACTCGCCGCCTCATCGGCGCCATCCTGCTGATCCTGGTCGTCGTCACACTGTTCCAGCGCCGCTCGGCCGCCAGGAACAGGCCCGACGACGCATCCGAGGCGGCACGTCCGGCCCCGGCCGCCAGCCGCCTCGCCCGCCTGGTCTATGGCAGCCTGGCCGGCTTCACCACGATGGTCGCCAACGCCGGAGGACCGGTGACGTCCATGTACTTCCTCGCCTGCCGCTACCCGGTCAAGGCCTTCCTGGGGACGACGGCCTGGTTCTTCTTCCTGGTCAACCTCGTCAAGCTGCCCTTCTCCGTCTCAGCCGGACTGGTCAACCCCACGACCCTGTCACTGGCAGTGATCGCAGCCCCGGTCGTCATCGCCTCAGCCCTGGCCGGTCGCCGCCTTGCCGAGCGCATGGATCAGAGGGTCTTCGAGCCGATCATCGTCGTGCTGACCATCATCTCCGCGCTGCCTCTGCTGAGCTAGCCCGGACCAAGTCCGGGACGCGACTCGATGAGCAGTTATTTCTCCGGTCTACAAATCAGGGCGCTACCTGCGGTTATTTCCCTCAAACATGCCTGTCTGACATCACATCCCTCGCTCACAACGGAGCGTTGACGCGATTTATCCTGACCGTTACCGTATTCATCAGTATGAAGAGTACGGCCGGTATTGATTATGTTGACGTTTCGTCCGACAGGGACGACGTCGACGCCGTCACACCCCTGACGCCCTCCCCCGACGCTCAGGACGACGCGGCGGCACCCATCCTGGTCAGCGCCGACATCCATGCCGTCATGCTGGGACTGTGGGCCTCGGGCCTCAGGTGCGTCATTGTCTACGCCCTGGCTCCTGCCATCGGCACCGCCGGCCCCCTGGTCATCGGAGCCGCCCTGGTCATCCAGGTCGCCGGCGCCGCCGTCAGTGTCAGTGGCGCCTACTCCCTGTGGCGACGGCACGAGCGCGGCTACTGCGGCTACGCCCTCATCGCGACCCTCGCCTGCCTGTGCGCCGTGGCCGCCCTACTGACCCCCGCCGGGTCCTAGTCCTCCCGTATCGAGACCGCCATGGACCCCACGGCCCCTCCTCTCCCCTCTCCGCCCTCCCGCATCTGCCGGGCGGTGGCACTCCTGTGCCGCTGGCTGTCAGCAGCAGCCGGCCTGGGGATGCTGATCATTACTCTCAGCGGCGCGCTCCTGCCGCACCAGGGAGAGATCCTGCGTTCGTTGAACCCGACTGCCTACACCCACGACATCGGCCCCGCTCAGGTCTCGTTGCCTCAGGCGGTCGAGACGATCAAGAACGGCCATCCTGACGAGCCCGTCCTGTCAGCGACGTGGGACACCGACGTCGTCGAGGTCAGGACCGAGCAGGCCACCTACACGGTCGATCCCTCCACCGGGCGCGAGATCAGCAGGGTGTCGGCGGCCCCGGACTGGGTCGCCGCCCTGGACAACCTGCACCGCTGCCTGCTGTCCTGCCAGGGCCCCGGTCATGTGCACTGGCTGTCCCAGGAGATCCCCCACACCGGATGGTGGGACAGTCACCGGGGCCTGACCATCGGGGGACTGGTCGTGGCCACCTCGGGCGTGGTCCTCGCGGTCCTGACAGTCAGTGGGCTGCGCACGTGGTGGCCGCTGCAGCGCTATCGACGCGCCGTCCTGTCCGACCGCTGGCGCACCCAGCGCCTATCGAGGGACACCGACCTCCTCAAGGCGGCCGGGCTGGTTCTCCTTCCCCTGCTGTTCCTGTGGGGCTATTACGCCAGCGCGTTCAGCATCCGCCCCACCCAACCGGCCTCACCCGTCCCCATGTCCGGATACCAGTCCCCGACGGGACCGACCAGCACAGACCGGCCCCAGGACATCGGGCCGCAGCGAGCCGTCGCCGCGGCACAAGAAGCAGGCGGTGGACAGGCGGTCGCCCTGTTCCTCCCCGAACCGGGCGACCCGTCGTCGACCTATACGATCTGGGTCTCACGAGGAGAGCGGATCACCCCCCGGCAGTCCCACGGCAACGTCGCAGTGAACGTCGACCCCGGGACCGGGCGGGCCACGGCCCCCTCCGCGCCCGGCCGCCAGCCGACCGATCGGGCGGGCTAGCGCCTATGACACCTGTTACCAGCCCCTTAGTATGTGCCCGTTCCCACATCACAAGACGGACGGAGAGCGGGCCTTTGGTCGCAGATGACCCGCGGGTGGGGGCACAATCGGACCCGTACGGCACCGGAATGAGCCGGCGCCCCTGACTCCAAGACAACGCGAGAAGGACCTAACGTGGCGCGCAGTATCTACATCGCCTCACCCAACGCCGGAACCGGGAAGTCAACGGTGGCCCTCGGGCTGGTCTCCTGCCTGACCAAGGTGGTCGCCAAGGTCGGCGTCTTCCGCCCCTTCGTGGAGAGCCGTGAGGGCGATGCCTTCCTCAGCCTCCTGCTGAACCGTGCCGGCTCCACCACGCCCGCCGAGCAGTGCGTCGGCGCGACCTGGGACGAGTTCCACACCGACCCCGAGGAGGCCCTGGCACGTATCGTCGACGCCTACCGGGCCCTGGCGCGCGAGCACGACGTCGTCATCATCGACGGCTCGGACTTCACCGACGTCGCCGGCAACCCCGAGCTGGCCCTCAACGCCCGGGTGGCGGCCAACATCGGTGTCCCGGTGCTGCTGGTGGTCTCCGGACAGCACGACGTGGAGGACGTCGTCGCCTCCGTGGAGGTCTCCATGGCCGAGATCGCCGACAATCACGCCCGCACCGTCGCGGTCGTGGCCAACAAGTGCCTCCCCGAGACCCGCCAGGCCGTCGGCGAGGCCCTGACCGCCATTGAGGGCATCACCTCCACCACGCTGCCCGAGGTGCCGCTGCTGGCGGCTCCGGTGGTGCGCGAGGTGCTCGACGCCGTCGAGGGCACTCTCATCGCCGGCGACGAGACGCTGCTCGACCGCGAGGCCGAGTCCGTCCTCGTGTGCGCCATGGACGTCGCCCACGTCCTGGAGCGCCTGACCGCGGGCCAGCTCGCCATCGTTCCGGCCGACCGCTCCGCCATGCTCATCTCCCTCATGGCGGCCCAGGCCTCCTCGAGCTTCCCGATCCTGTCCGGTCTCATCCTCAACGGCGGCTTCGAGGTGGCCCCCCACGCGCTGCGCCTCCTGGAGGGACTGGATGTCAACATCCCGGTCATCACCTCCCCGCTGGACACCTTCACCGCCGCCTCCGCAGCCGGCTCCCTGCAGGGCCTGCTCGCCCACGGCTCCGAGCGCAAGATCGACGTCGCCGTGACCACCTTCGAGCAGGAGGCCGACGTCGACGCCCTCCTGTCGGCCCTGGAGGTCGAGCCCTCCGAGGTCGTCACCCCCATCATGTTCCAGGCCGAGCTGGTGGAGCGCTCGCGCGCCAACCGTAAGACGATCGTCCTGCCCGAGCCCGACGATGACCGGGTCCTGCGGGCCGCCGACGCCATCCTGCGCCGCGGCATCGCCGACCTGGTGCTGCTGGGCGACGAGACCACGGTCCGGGCCCGTGCCACCGAGCTGGGTCTGGACATCGCCGCCGCCCGGGTCATCGCCACGAACGACCCCGAGCTGCTGGAGAAGTACGCCGAGGAGTTCGCCCGCCTGCGGGCCAAGAAGGGCGTCACTCTGGAGCAGGCCCGCGAGAAGGTCCAGGACGTGTCCTACTTCGGCACGATGATGGTCCACATGGGAGACGCCGACGGCATGGTCTCGGGCGCCGCCCACACCACCGCCCACACGATCGTCCCCTCCTTCCAGATCATCAAGACCAAGCCGGGGACCTCGATCGTCTCCTCGGTCTTCCTCATGCTCCTGCAGGACCGCGTGCTCGTCTACGGCGACTGCGCCGTCAACCCCGAGCCCAACGCCGCCGAGCTGGCCGACATCGCCATCTCCTCGGCCGCCACGGCCCGCCAGTTCGGTGTCGAGCCGCGCGTGGCGATGCTGTCCTTCTCCACCGGGACCTCCGGTAAGGGCGCGGACGTGGACAAGGTCCGTGAGGCCACCGAGCTGGTGCGGGCCAAGGAGCCCGACCTCGCCGTCGAGGGCCCCATCCAGTACGACGCCGCCATCGACCCGACCGTGGCCGCCAAGAAGGCCCCGGACTCGCTCGTGGCCGGGCGGGCCAACGTCTTCATCTTCCCGGACCTGTCCAGCGGCAACATCGGCTACAAGGCGGTCCAGCGATCCTCGGGCGCCATCGCCATCGGCCCGGTCCTTCAGGGTCTCAACAAGCCGGTCAACGACCTCTCGCGCGGCGCCCTGGTGGAGGACATCATCAACACCGTCGCCATCACCGCCGTCCAGGCCCAGGGCTGAACCCTTCGGCGGTGTGGGACCGGGTCCCAGTCCCACACCGCCGAGACTCGCCCGGGCCCCTCACCAGTCATCCAGTCATCCCCGCGTTCATCCCCGACCGTTCTTGAAAGGCACCTCGTGACTCAGCGCACCGTCCTCGTTATCAACTCCGGCTCCTCCTCCATCAAGTACCAGCTGGTCGACCCCGACTCGGGCGCCTCGCTCGCCTCCGGCCTGGTGGAGCGCATCGGTGAGGAGACCGGCGCCATCACCCACAAGCACGGCGAGGAGCGCACTGAGATCACCGAGCCGGTCCCCGACCACGGTTTCGGCCTGTCCGAGGTGCTGCGCCTGTTCGAGGAGCAGGGCCCCTCGCTGGCCGACGCCAACATCGTGGCCGTGGGCCACCGGGTCGTCCAGGGCGGGC
Source organism: Actinomyces oris (assembly GCF_001937665.1). Classification (GTDB taxonomy): domain Bacteria; phylum Actinomycetota; class Actinomycetes; order Actinomycetales; family Actinomycetaceae; genus Actinomyces; species Actinomyces stomatis. The sequence continues at coordinate 74,217 of NZ_MSKL01000006.1, forward strand.
GCTACTTCTCCGGCCCGGCCCTCATCGACGACGAGGTCGTGGCCCGTATCGAGCAGCTCGTGCCGCTGGGCCCGCTGCACAACCCCGCCCACCTCAAGGGCATCGAGGTGGGGCGCCGGCTCCTGTCCGACGTGCCGCACGTGGCCGTCTTCGACACCGCCTTCTTCCAGGACCTGCCTGAGGAGGCCGCCCGCTACGCGCTGGACCGCGAGGTCGCCGACACCTACTCCATCCGCCGCTACGGGGCTCACGGCACCAGCCACCAGTTCGTCTCCGGGGCGGTCTCCGAGCTCCTGGGGCGCGACGACCTCAAGCAGGTCGTCCTGCACCTGGGCAACGGGGCCTCGGCCTCGGCGGTCGTGGCCGGACACGCCGTGGACACCTCCATGGGCCTGACCCCGCTGGAGGGCCTGGTCATGGGTGGGCGCACCGGTGACATCGACCCGGCCGCCGTCTTCCACCTGGCGCGGGTGGCCGGCATGTCGATCGACGAGATCGACCACCTGTTCAACCGCGGCTCGGGCATGAAGGGTCTGGCCGGGGACAACGACATGCGCGAGGTGTGGAAGCGTATCGGCGCCGGTGAGCAGGAGGCCCGCGAGGCCATAGACATCTACCTGCACCGCCTCGTGAAGTACGTGGGCGCCTACTCCGCCGTCATGGGTGGTCTGGATGCCCTGACCTTCACCGCCGGTATCGGCGAGAACGACGCGAACCTGCGCCGTGAGCTCGGCGAGCGCCTGGCCTACATGGGCGTGAAGATCGACCAGGAGGTCAATGAGACCCGCTCCGACGAGCCGCGGGTCATCTCCACGCCTGACTCGAAGGTCACGGTGCTCGTGGTGCCCACCAACGAGGAGCTCGCCATCGCCCGACAGTCGCTCACCCTCATCTGAGCCGCTCCTAGAGCGCGTACAAGGGACTGACGTCGAGCCGTCCCGGGCCCGAACATCATTAGGTGCCGCAGCCACCCCCATCGGGGAAGGCTGCGGCACCGTCATCGTCCCCCAGGGGTGACAAACAGGCCGTCGGCGGTGCGCGCGCCTCCTCCCGGAGGCTTCCATGGAGTCATGAACAACGCACCTATCACCGCACCGATCATCAACCGCACGCCACGCCCCCCTGCCCCTCCAGCAACACCCCTCCCCCGGACCGCGGCCACGAACGGGAACACGCCGGTTCCTGCCCCGGTTCGGCAACCTGCCGCCCCCTTCGTCGCGGCCCCGGCCGCACCCGGCGCCGCGCCCGCCCCGGCCGCCCTCCCTCCATCGAAGGGACTCGTGGTGACCACGGAGGGACTGACCCGCACCTACAACGGCGTCAACGCCGTCGACGGGTTGAACCTGTCAGTGCCCGCGGGCGGCATCTACGGCTTCCTGGGCCCCAACGGCGCCGGCAAGTCCACCACGATGAAGCTCCTGCTGGGTCTGACCCGCCCGACGTCGGGCAGCATGAGTGTCCTGGGACGCCCGGTCAGCCAGCGCCACCCCCTGCCGCCGGGAACCATCGGCTCCCTCATCGAGGGCCCCTCCTACTACCCGAGCCTGACCGGCAAGGAGAACCTGGCCATGGTGGCCTCCTACCTGGGGCTGGCCTCCAACCGCATCCAGCACGCCCTGGCCACCGTCAACCTCATCGGGCAGGAGAACAAGCAGGTCAAGCACTACTCCATGGGAATGAAACAGCGCCTGGGCCTGGCCATGGCACTGCTGTCGAACCCGGCCCTCATGCTCCTGGACGAGCCGACCAACGGGCTCGACCCCGCCGGGGTGGCCGAGATCCGCCAGCTCATCGTCACCCTGGCCCGTCAGGAGGGCGTGACGATCATCGTCTCCTCCCACATCCTGTCCGAGATCGAGCAGATGGCCGACACCGTCGGCATCATCTGCGCCGGACGCCTGCGCTACCAGGGCACCCTGGCCGGACTACGCGACGAAGGGGTCATCGAGCTACTCGTCTCCGAGCCCACAACCGTCGCCGCACTCCTGACCTCCCTCGGCGTGACCCACGAGGTCCGGGACGGTGCCGTGCGCACCCCCATGATGCCCGACGACGTCGTCGGCGAGCTCATCACCCGCATCGTCTCCTCCGGGACGACCGTCTACCGGGTCCAGACCGTGCGCAAGACCCTCGAGCAGGCCTTCCTGGAGCTGACCGAGCCGGTCCTGGCCACTCAGCCGTCCCTCGCCTCTCAGGAGATGAACCGATGAGCACCCCAGTGAGTACAGCGGGCCCGGCGGCCACCATGGCCGCACAGCCAACACCACCGACACAGCACCTGACACAGCCCCCGACACTGCCGGCAGCGCCGCGCGCACTCCCCTTCTCCCCGCTGAGCAGGGCGTGGACCACCCTGGCCCTCGAGCTGGGCAAGCTGCGCCGCAAGCGCTACTGGCTCATCGCCGCCAGCGCCACCGCCGTGTGCCTGGCATGGTGCAGCATGCTCATCACCCATCGGGCGAGCGGCCCGGTTGCCGCACGCCACGCCACGCTCGCCCTGGATGAGTTCATCCAGATCATCGCCTTCCTCATGCCCATCATCACCGCGGTCCTGGCCTCGCGCGTCGTCACCGTGGACACCGAGGAGCGCATGGGGCAGCTGTTGACGGCGCTGGGGCAGAGCCCCCTGACCCGCTACCGGGGCAAGCTGGTCATCGTGATCCTCACGGTCCTGTGCATGGAGACGGCCCTCTTCACACTAGTCACCGTGCTGGCCGGCCCGATCGGGCTGACCGTCACCGGCTCCTACTGGCGCACGCTGCCTCCTGCCCTGGTGGTGGTGGCGTGCTCAACGCTGGCCATCTCCGCGGTCCAGCTGACGCTGTCCACCTGCTTCGACAAGCAGGGCATCGGCCTGGGGGTGGCGGCCATCGGCGGCCTTATCGCCGAGAGCCTGCCCTACGCCTACCTCGGGAAGTTCTCATGGCTGCTGCCCTGGGGCATCGTTCCGGCCGCCACCCCCATTGACACGGTCGCCTCCTACAAGTCCATGCGGGAAATCGGCGACATGACGCTCGCGTCCCAGCCGTGGACCCTGGCGGCGCTCGCCGCGCTGGTCGCGGTCGGGTGGACCGTCGCCGCCCACCTCGTTATCGTCCACCAGGAGAATCACCGATGAGCACCACCGCACCAGTCACACGTTCCACGGCAGGCCGGCCCCTCCGGCCCGCTCAGCACCCGTCAACGCTCCCTAGTCCCTCCGGCCCGTCCACGACGCCGCAACCAACTAACCTGAGCCGGTCTGCTCCACCCGCTCCCCAGTCCCGCCCGTCGGTGCGAGCCGCCTGGTACTGGGAGAACCGCAAGGCCCCCAACCGGTGGTACTGGGTCGCCGTCACCATCCTGTGCTCCCTGGGCTCCCTGTCCGGCTACCTGCAGTACCGCACCTACCGCAGCCAGTTCGAGGCCCAGGGCGTCACCTGGGAGATCACGTGGTCCCAGTCCACGCTCCTGCTCTCAATGCTGTTCCTGCCGCTCGCGCTGGGTGCCTTCGCCGCGCAGATCGCCAGCAATGAGCACCAGGGAAGGAACTGGCAGAGGATGAGCGCCACCGGGCTGGAGACCGCCATGGTTGCGGGCAAGCTGTTGCACGGGCTCCAGGTCGCGGCTCTCACCACCACGGTCCTGGCCCTGACCACCGCGGTGATGGGCCTCGCCCTGGGCTTCAACCTGGTGGGCCTGGTCGCCTACCTGCCGCGCTTCGCCGTCGTCGCGCTGGGAATGTGGGTCATCCTCACCTTCGTCACCTGGCTGGGCGCAGTCATGACGTCCTTCGCCACCACGATGTCCACGGTGCTCCTGAGCATCATTGCGGGGATGGCGATGCTTCTCGTGGCTCGACCGCTGAGCATCCTCAACCCCGCAGCCTCACTGACCCGAACCACGTCGGCCATGAGCCCGGGCTACGTGACCTCACTGGGCGCCGCAGCATTCGAGGGCGTCGTCTGCCTGGTGTGGGTGGTCCTGCTGGCCCTGGCTCTGCGCCGCGCAGTGAGGCGACAGTCATGAACCACGTTCCCGCAGCGCCTCACTCGGAAGGCGTCTCCCGGGTCCCGCGGACCCTCCTGGACCGGGTGGCTCAGTGGTGGCGCACCAGCACCCTGACCCTGTGGGTGGTGGCCGGCGCCGTGGGCCTCTTCCAGCTGATGGTGCTGAACGTGGCCTCGTACACCTACCCGCACCTGCCCCTGCGAGGCTGGGTGCTCGTCGCCCTGCTGCTCGCCGCTTCACTGGTGGCCCGACGCCGCTGGCCCCTCGCCGTCGTCATTGTCACGAGCCTGGCCTCGGGCGCCGTCGACCTGTGGGGGCCGCGCGGCGGACTCAACCTGCTGTCCATGCTGGCCCTCTACGCCCTGCTCGTCACCGCCTCCACCCGCGACCGAATCGTCGGCTTCAGCATCAGCGCGCTGTGCACCCTCGTCCCCACGGCGCTGGCCAAGTGGCCACAGGTGGGTGCCTTGAGCCCTGGGATCTTCACCCTGGTGCTCGTGCTCGCGGTGGCCTCGATCTCCCGCTCACGCCGGGATGCCCTGGAGCACGGGGACGCCCAGCTCGCGGCGCAGTCCGCCGAGCAGCGGCTGGTCGCTCAACGTGACGCCGCTCGTCACCAGACCCGGGTGGCGGCCGAGCTCCACGACTCCGTGGGCCACGCCCTCACCGCGATCATCGCCCTGTCCGAGGGGATGCAGGGGGTCGGCGGCAGCCCGGAGACCGACGAGGCCATCGACATGATGAACGCCCTGGCCCGCGAGGGCCTGGCGGACACCAGACGCGCTGTCTCCTCACTCCAGACCGCACCGGCTCCTTCCCACGACGTCGTCACCGCCTGGGACCCAACCGGCCAAGTCGCGGAACACCAGCAGGCCCCCGGGGGCTCACCCGGCTGGGATCGGCTCACCGACCTGCTGACCACGGTGAGAGCCACCGGTATCAGTGCGGCTCTCACCGAGACCGGGAGGCGTCCCCGCGGCACCGCGGGCAGTCAGGTCCTCGGGGAGGTCGTCTATGTCGTCGTCCGGGAGGCTCTGACCAACGTCATGCGCCACGCTAAGGGCGCCACACGCGTCGTCATCTCCCTGGACCACGACCAGGCCTCCACACGGATCACCGTGTCCGACGACGGTCGTGGCGCTCAGACCGGCTCAGGAGACGACGGTCCCGGCTCGACGCAGGCGTCGCCCGTGGCCGGCCACGGACTGGCCAACCTGGCGGCCGTGGTCGGTGAGCACGGTGGCACGATGTCCGCCGGCCCCACGACCGATCAGGGCGCATCCGGCTGGGTGCTGCACGCCCTCGTCCCCTTCCCGGAAGGTGCGCCGCGATGAGTCCATCCGCCCCCTCCGGGCCTGGCACCGGGGGCTCATCAAGCAGCCGCACCCCGATCACGGTGATGATCGTCGATGACCAGCGAGCCACCCGCATGGGTTTGTCCCTCATCATCAACCGGGCCGACGACCTGCGGGTCACGGCCCAGGCCGCCCACGGCCAGGACGCCCTCGACCAGCTCGCAGCCCTGCTTCAGGAGCGCCGGACACTACCCGACGTCGTCCTCATGGACGTGCGCATGCCCGTGCTCAACGGGATCGATGCCACGGCGCGCATCTCCCAGCTCTACCCCTCGATCCGGGTCCTGGTGCTGACCACCTACGACCAGGACGAGTTCGCCTTCGGGGCGCTGTCAGCCGGCGCCTCCGGCTTCCTGCTCAAGGACACCCGCACGGCCGACCTCCACCAGGCGCTGCGGGCGGTCAGCTCCGGGGACGCGATCCTCACTCCGCGCATTACCCGCGAGCTGCTCAACCGGCACATGCTCAGTCCCGTCACCTCACCCCGGCAACGCGCGGCACGACAACGTCTCGACGATCTCAGCCCCCGTGAACGCGAGGTGGCCGACCTGGTGGCCCAGGGGCTGACGAACGCGGAGATCGCTCAGCGCCTCGTCCTGGCCCCGGACTCGGTCAAGAAGAACGTCACCCGGATCCTGACCAAGCTGGACCTGCGCGACCGGGTCCAGCTCGTCATCCTCATGCGCGACGCCCAGTCCTGAGCCTCCGCCCCCGTCCCCTCAGGCCACGGTGGCAAGGGCCGGGGCCAGAGCCGGCTGCTGCGCCGGAGCCCGGTAGATGAGGCGGGACTGGGCCAGGTAGTTGACGACGAAGAGCGTGGAGTCCACAAGTACCTTGGCCAGCCACAGGGGCGCGCCGGCGCCGGTGAGGACCGCGATGCCGGCGTAGGACGTCGCCGCGACCCCGCCCTGGACCGCCGCGTAGCCGCCGGCCGAGCGCCAGAAGTTCTCCGGGCCCGCTCCGAACAGGCGCCGATTGAGCAGGAAACCCAGGGTGCAGGAGACGATCCTGGCTCCGACGACGGCGTAGAGGACCGAGTCGGTCAGCGAGTTGAGGATGAGGACCAGCGCGTAGTCAACGCTCCAGCCGGTGAAGGACACGGCGGCGAAGAGGACGACCGTGGGGATGCGGCGGCGCAGGCGGGCCAGGCGGCTCAGGATCGTCGGGCGGGCAGCGGGGAGGGCGGGGCTCGTCGTCATGGCAGCAAGCCTCGCCGGAGGGCTTATGCCACGTGTTTGATGGACCTGTGCCGTTTCTGTGAGAGACGGTCACCGGGGTCCTGCGGACACCGCGTCCGGCTCCTCCGCCTCAGAACAGGGCGTCGGTCTGCGGCGCGGCGGGGGTGCTCGACGACGCCGCACTCGGCGACTGCGCCGTCCCCAGGCTCCCAGGTGCCCGGCCGCCGCGGGTCCAGCCCGGCCCCGAGGGCACCGGACGACCCTGCTGGAAGGCGGTGGCGGCGCCCCGGGCCCGGGAGTCGGCGGCCTCGTTCATGGGGTGGCCGACGTGTCCGCGCACCCACTCGAAGCGCACGGTGCGACCCGCGAGCGCGGCGTCGAGGTCCTTGACGAGGTCGGCGTTGAGGACGGGCTTGCCGTCGGCCTTGCGCCAGCCGCGCTTCTTCCAGCCGTGGCGCCACTTCGTCAGAGAGTTGATGACGTACTGGGAGTCGCACTGGATGAGGAGCTCCTCGCCGGCGAGGCCGGCGGCCTCGGTGGCTCGCAGGAGCTCGAGGACGGCGGTGAGCTCACCGCGGTTGTTGGTCGAGCTCTCCCAGCCTCCGGCGGCCCAGCAGTCATCGTCCACGTACCAGGCCCAGCCGGCCGGTCCCGGGTTGCCCAGGGAGGAGCCGTCGGCAGCAGCAGTCAGCGTCATGGAGGGCACTCTACCCAGCCTCCCCGGTGCGCCCCGGACAGGCTCAACCACCCGTGCCGTGATCGGTGCCATGCTAACCTGCCAGACAGCAAGAATGATCTTGCCACCTGAAACATATCCCCCGAGAGGTACACCGATGTCCTCCACGCTGCATGCTCTATCAGCCTTGTCAGCGGCTTCCGGCACACTCATCGCCGCACGCTGGTACGACTACATCCCCATCGCGATCTACTTCGCCTTCGTCATCGGCGTCGGACTCATCGCCCGCGCTAAGACGGCCACGGCCGATGGTTTCCTCACCTCGGGCCGGTCCCTGCCGGCCTGGGTGACCGGTATCGCCTTCGTCTCGGCGAACCTCGGTGCCGTCGAGATCATGGGAATGTCCGCCAACGGCGCCGAGTACGGCATGCCGACCTTCCACTACTTCTGGATCGGCGCGGTCCCGGCCATGATCTTCCTGGGTCTGGTCATGATGCCCTTCTACTACGGCTCCAAGGTGCGCTCAGTGCCCGAGTTCATGCTCAAGCGCTACGGCACCGCCGCGCACCTGGTCAACGCGATCAGCTTCGCCCTGGCCCAGCTGCTCATCGCCGGCATCAACCTGTACCTGCTGGGCAAGATCATGAACTGGCTGCTGGGCTGGCCCCTGTGGGTGGGGCTCATCGTGGCCGCCGTCATCGTCTTCTCCTACATCACCATGGGAGGGCTCTCCGCGGCGATCTACAACGAGGTCCTCCAGTTCTTCGTCATCGTGGCGGCCCTGCTGCCCCTGACCCTCATCGGACTGCACCGCGTGGGCGGATGGCACGGTCTGACCGACAGGATCACCGACGCCGCCGAGCTTGCCGGCACAGACCCGGCTCAGCAGCTGCACTCCTGGCCCGGCAACTCGATCTCCGGCTTCGACTCCAACCTCATGTCGGTGATCGGCCTGGTCTTCGGCCTGGGCTTCGTGCTGTCCTTCGGCTACTGGACGACGAACTTCGTCGAGGTGCAGCGGGCCATGGCCTCGGACTCGATCTCCGCGGCCCAGTCGACCCCGATCATCGGCACCTTCGTCAAGATGTTCGTGCCCTTCCTCGTCATCGTCCCGGGCATGATCGCAGGCGTCCTAGTCACGGAGGTCCAGCAGCTCAAGTCCGGAGCCAACACGAGCTACCAGTACAACGACGCGGTCCTCTACCTCATGCGCGACCTGCTGCCCAACGGTCTGCTGGGTCTGGCGATCACGGGTCTGCTGGCCTCCTTCATGGCGGGCATGGCGGCGAACATCTCCGCCTTCAATACCGTGTGGGGTGTGGACATCTACCAGCACTACCTCAAGAAGGACGCCGACGACGCCCACTACCTCAAGGTCGGCAAGCTCTCGACCCTGACCGCCTCCGTGGTCGCGATCCTCACCGCGAACATCGCCGCGAGCTATCCCAACCTCATGGACTACCTCCAGATACTGTTCTCGATGTTCAACGCGCCGCTGTTCGCGACCTTCATCATCGGGATGTTCTGGAAGCGGGCCACCTCGCAGGCCGGTTGGATCGGCCTCGTCGGCGGGACCCTGGGCTCCCTGGCAATCTACGCCCTCATCAAGTCGGAGGTCCTGGTCCTGCCGGGGCAGGGCGGCGCCTTCCTAGCGGCGGGCGTGGCCTTCACGGTCGACGTCGTCATCACGGTGCTGGTCTCCCTGGTCACTGAGCCGAAGCCCGACTCCGAGCTCAAGGGCTTCGTGTACGCCCTGACCCCCAAGAGCGAGCGCACCGACCCGCACCTGCACGAGCTGCCCTGGTACCGCCGTCCAATCCCGCTGGGGATCATCGCCGGGGCCCTGGTCATCACGCTCAACAGCATCTTCCACTAGACCCGCTCGGACACACGAAGGAGAACACTCATGAGCAATCGTTCACTCACGGACATCCGAGCGGTCATCACCGGTGCTCTGGGACTCATCGGCCTCTACCTGGTGGTGTGCTCGGTCCTGTTCAACAGCGCCGAGGAGATGAGCAAGACCGGCGGTATCAACGCCAACCTGTGGTCGGGCCTGGGTCTGCTGGCCATCGCAGCGGGCATGGGCCTGTGGTGGTGGATCAAGCCGAACCCCTCCGGGGGCGAGCAGGACTGAGACTGGCGGGGCCGCACTGAGCCCGCACCAGTGAGGGCCGCCTGCCCCATCACGGCCAATCGGATCGACGGCGTCGCCGCAGCCTCCCGCTGCGACGGCGCCGTCGGCGTGGCCGCGCACGGGCTTCAGAAGATCCGCCTCCAGAGCACCGGCTACCGCGAAGGGGACGCGCCGGTGTCCATGCCGGTCGCCAGCCCCATGAGGACCAGGCCGACGACGGCGGCCACCACGCCCGCGACCACCACCGTACGTTCCCGGCCGGTGCGCTTCTCCCCCAAGATGGTCAGGCCGCCGAGGGTGGCCAGGACGAAGCCGAGCTGGGAGAGGGTGAAGCCGGAGGCGACACCCACGGCCGCCGTCGAGCGCAGCATGAGGGCGTTACCAACCGCCCACAGGCCCCCGGCGAGCGCGGCCGGCACGATCCGCGGGCCCCGTAGGGGCGCGCGCCGCGGCAGGATGAGGGCGCACAGGCCAGCACCGGCCAGCAGTCCCAGCCCCATGGGCCCGACGGCGTGGGCCGAGGGCACCTCCACGGCGCGCAGCAGCGAGGGGTAGGAGCCGTAGAGGACGGCTGAGGCGGCGGTTGCCAGTAGACCGTCGCGTCGCTGTGCAGCCGTGGGACCGGGGCCGGTGCGCTCCTGCCAGGAGCAGGCGGCGGCGCCGAGCATGATGAGTGCGAGCGCCACCATTCCCAGGACCAGGGCCCCGGGAGCACGCCACTCACCGAAGAGGCTCACGCCCAGGGTGGCGTTGAGCAGGAGCTGGAGGGCCGTGGTCAGTGGCATGGTGCGGCTGACGCCCCAGGCGCGGAAGGCCCACAGGACGAAGACCTGCCCGCCGGTCCACATGAGTCCGCAGGCCGCACCCCACATGGTGGCGCTCAGGGACCAGGGCGAGCCGAGCATGGCGGCGCACCCGAGCGAGACGGCTCCGGCTCCCACCATGACCGCGGTGTTCTGGCGGCGGATGTCGGTGGGGAAGGCTCCGAGAAGAAGGGAGAGTGCCCCGAACAGCAGGGAGGGCACGAGGGCGATAGCGATACTCATGGCGGGTCCTCGGTGCTCTTCGTCACAGGTGCTTGGTCAGTGTCCCAACGCGAACGGGGCGCGCTCCGCAGTGGAGCGCGCCCCGCCGGCTGGGCCTGTTCTCAGGCGTCCAGGTCGGTCTCCAGGAGGGCCTTGAGGTCCTCGAGAGCGGCCTCGGCGCCGTCGGCGTCGGAGGCCAGGGTGACGACGTCACCGAAGCCGGCGCCCAGGGTCATCACACCGAGGATGGAGGAGGCGTCAACCGCAGCGCCGCCCTCCTTGGCGATGGTGACCGGGACGCCCTTCTCAGCGACGGCCTTGACGAAGGTGGCAGCGGGACGGGCGTGCAGACCGACCTTGGAAGCGATAGTGGCGGTGACCTGGGCCATGTGAAGCTCCTTGTGACATGTGGGGGCTAACGGAGCGGGAACCGGATCATGCCCCCGCCCCGGTATAAGCAGCGCAGCGGCTGCCGTCCCGGCTGAGACTACCCGAGATCACGGCTCTGTTGCACTGTTCCACCCCTTCAAAAACGAGGTTTGTCGTGGCGGCACTCGCTCAAGAACCGGTGGAGCCGGTGTAGGGCGCCAGGACGACCTCGACCCGCTGGAGCTCCTTGACGTCCGCATATCCGGTGGTGGCCAGAGTGCGGCGCAGGGCTCCCATGAGGTTGAGCGTGCCGTCGGCGCGGTCGGAGGGGCCGTTGAGGATCTCGGCCATGGTGCCGACCGTGCCCACATGGCTGCGGAAGCCCCGCGGCAGGCGCTCATGACGGGCCTCGGCGCCCCAGTGGTAGCCGCCGCCGGGAGCCTCCTCGGCCCTGGCCAGGGCGGCCCCGAGCATGACGGCGTCCGCGCCGCAGGCGATGGCCTTGACGACGTCGCCGGAGTTGCCCACCGAACCGTCGGCGATGACGTGGACGTAGCGGCCCCCGGACTCGTCGAGGTAGTCGCGCCGAGCCCCGGCGACGTCGGCCACGGCGGTGGCCATGGGCATGTGCAGCCCCAGGACCTGGCGTACGGAGGAGGAGGCGCCGCCGCCCTGCCCCACGAGGACTCCGGCCGCGCCGGTGCGCATGAGGTGGAGGGCGGCGGTGTAGGTGGTCACCCCGCCGACGACCACGGGCACGTCGAGCTCGTAGATGAAGCGCTTGAGGTTGAGGGGCTCAACGGCTCCGGAGACGTGCTCGGCCGACACGAAGGAGCCGCGGATGACCATGAGGTCCACGCCCGCCTCGACCACGGTACGCCAGTGACGCTGCGTCTGGGCGGGGCTGAGTCGCCCGGCGACGACGACGCCGGAGGCACGGATCTGGGTGAGCCGCTCGGTGATGAGCTCAGGTCTGACCGGAGCGCGGTAGACCTCCTGCAGGACGCTGGTGGCCCGGGACGGATCGGCCTGGCGGATGCGCTCGAGGGCTTCGGTGGGGTCCTCGTAGCGGGTCCACAGCCCCTCCAGGTCGAGCACGCCGATCCCGCCCAGACGCCCCACCATGATGGCGGTCTCGGGGCTCATCACCGAGTCCATGGGGGAGGCCATGACCGGCAGGTCCACGTGGTAGGCGTCGATCTGCCAGCCCACGCGCACCTCGGAGGTGTCTCGAGTACGGCGTGCCGGCACCAGGGCGATGTCGTCGAAGGAGTAGGCGCGCAGGGCGCGCTTGGAGCGTCCGATCTCGACCTCTGTGCTCATGGCCCGATCCTAGTGGGCCCAGCCCGGTATCCACCGGACCGACCGGCGGGGCGGCCACGCGCACGGGGGCACCGGACGCCGGCCGAGGCGCACTGGTGCTGGCGTATTGATGTCGTAGCCCGGTGGCATGCTGTCCCCATGAGCACCCCGCACTCCTCCTCCGTGCCCGACGACGCCGCCACCGGCCCTTCCGCCTGGCCCTTCGGTCCCCTGCTCGGATTCGATACCGAGACCACCGGAGTGGATCCCTCCGGGGACCGCCTGGTCACGGCGGCGCTGGTCTGGAGGGCGGCGCCCCGGGCCGATGGAGACCGGCCGCAGTCCGTGACCACGTGGCTCGCTGATCCCGGCGTGGAGATCCCCGAGGCCGCCTCCGCGGTCCACGGTGTGACCACCGAGAGGGCACGAACCGAGGGGCGGCCGGTGACCGAGGTGCTGGCGGAGGTCAGTGAGCATCTGGTGGCTGCGATGACGGCCGGCACCCCGGTTGTCGCCTTCAACGCCTCCTACGACCTGACTCTCATGGAGGCCGAGCTCGCTCGCCACGGACTGCCCACGATGCGCTCGCGCCTCGGCCGCGAGCTGGGGCCCATCGCCGACCCGCTGGTCCTGGACCGGGCCGTGGATCGCTACCGCCGGGGCAAGCGCCGCCTGGGGGACCTCTGCGAGGTCTACGGCGTGCGCGTCGACGAGGCCCTGCACACCGCGGAGGTGGATGTGGCCGCCACTCTCGATGTGCTCGAGGCCCTGGCCGGGGTCCACCCACAGATCCCGGAGCTCGACCCCGGTGAGCTCGTGGCCTTCCAGGCCCGAGCCCACCGCACCTGGGCGGAGTCCTTCAACAAGTGGCTGGCGCGCCAGAATCCTTCACGGACGCCGGCCCAGACCGCCTGGCCCCTGCCGGACTCCCCCACGTACTGAGTCCCTCCGAACTCACCCGCCGCACAACCGGCGAGGGGCGTTCAACGCGGGGAGCCGGCCGGATCACTCCGGCCGGCTCCCCGCGCGGCAGTGCGTGCTGAGTCTGCCGGGACAGCTGGGGCTGCTGGCGTCTCAGGCCCCGTCTCGCCCGGTGTAGTTGGGGGCCTCGACGGTCATCTTGACGTCGTGGGGGTGGGACTCCTTGAGGCCGGCACTCGTGATCCGCACGAACTGCCCGCGCTCCTTGAGCTCGGGGATCGTGCGCGCACCCACGTAGAACATGGACTGGTGCAGCCCGCCCATGAGCTGGTAGACGACGTCGCCCAGTGCTCCGGAGTAGGGGACCTGTCCCTCGATGCCCTCGGGGACGATCTTGGAGTCGGAGGAGACATCGGCCTGGAAGTAGCGGTCCTTGGAGTAGGAGGTGCGTCCACGCGAGCTCATGGCGCCCAGCGAGCCCATGCCGCGGTAGCGCTTCCACTGCTTGCCGTTGACGAAGACGAGGTCACCGGGCGACTCCGTGCAGCCTGCCAGCAGGGAGCCGAGCATGACCGTCTCCGCACCGGCCACCAGGGCCTTGGCGATGTCACCGGAGTACTGCAGACCACCGTCGGCGATGAGGGGGACCCCGGCGGGCTTACAGGCGCGGGCGGCCTCGTAGATGGCCGTCACCTGGGGCACCCCCACGCCTGCGACGACGCGCGTGGTGCAGATGGACCCCGGTCCCACTCCCACCTTGACGGCGTCGGCACCGGCGTCGATGAGTGCCTGGGCGCCCTCACGGGTGGCGACGTTGCCGCCGATGACCTCGATGCCCTGGAAGGCGGAATCGGACTTGAGGCGCGAGATCATCTCCAGCGCCAGCTTGGCGCCGCCGTTGGCGGTGTCGACGATGAGGACGTCCACGCCGGCGTCGGCCAGGGCCCCGGCGCGCTCCCACGTGTCTCCCCAGTAGCCGACGGCGGCCCCCACCACGAGACGCCCCTCGGCGTCCTTGGTGGCGTGGGGGTACTGCTCGGTCTTGACGAAGTCCTTGACGGTGATGAGACCGGTGAGGCGCCCCTCGGCATCGACGAGGGGCAGCTTCTCGATGCGGTGCTCAGCCAGGAGCGCCTTGGCGTCCTCCCGGGAGATGCCGGTCGCGCCGGTGATGAGGCGATCACGCGGCGTCATGCACTCGCGCACGGTCAGGCTCGCCCAGCGCTCCGGGGGGACGAAGCGCAGATCGCGGTTGGTGATGATCCCCTGAAGGTTGCCTCCCGCGTCGACGACAGGAAGGCCGGAGACCTTGTAGTGGCCGCAGAGCTCGTCGAGCTGGGCGATGGTGGCGTCCGGGCCAACGGTCACCGGGTCGGTGACCATTCCGGACTCCGAGCGCTTGACGCGTCGCACCTGCTGAGCCTGGTCCTCGATGGACAGGTTTCGGTGGAGGATGCCGATACCACCCTGACGAGCCATGGCAATAGCCATGTCCGACTCGGTGACCGTGTCCATCGCGGCCGAGAGCAGCGGGGTGGCCAGGCTGATCCTCGGGGTCAGTCTGGAGATCGTATCGACCTCGGAGGGGATGACGTCGGTCAGCCTGGGCAGCAGGAGCACGTCGTCGTAAGTGAGTCCGGTGGGGGCAAAGACGTCAGGGCTGGTGATCGAGTCGCTCACGGGAACATCGTAGGACGACCTGACCGCCCTGTGCATATCCGCCGGTACCGGCCTGTCCGCACCACCGGCCCACTCGTGCCATCGAGCCGTCCGGCACTGAAGCGTCCGGAGGGGTGAGGCCGAGCGGCCGACCCGACACCCGACACAGCACCCGGCCGGACGGCGAGACCATCGCGGCAAGGTGACGCGCGCCCCAAAACAAAGCGACAATGAATGCGGAACGTTTCAGAAAAAAGATGCTCTTCATGCATACATCATTCACAAAACGTTTCTGCTATTCGAGCGTCATATTCTGGCGCACGTTTTCAGACAGCCGGAATGCGTTCACTCAGCAAATCTGGAGAAAATTTCATTGTGAGATAGAATGATTCTTCTTGATTAACGCACCGCGCGATCTTATCGTTAGGTATAGCGCATCAAGTTCGGTGTGCCCGACCGCCATACCCAAAGGAGGGGAGGGAGACAATGCACGACTCATCACGTCTGCCCGGCCCGATCTCCACCCTCTGGGAGTGGCAGTACCGGGGGGCCTGCCTCGGCATGGACTCCTCGGTTTTCTTCCATCCCGAAGGAGAGAGAGGCGGTTCCCGTCGACGACGGGACGAACGAGCAAAGGCCATTTGTCAGGACTGCCCCGTCCTGGAGGAGTGCCGGGACCACGCCCTGAGCACTCGCGAGCCCTATGGCGTCTGGGGAGGCATGAGCGAGGAGGAGCGGCGCGCTTACTACGAGCAGCAGGCACGCCGTTTCGCCAACGAACCGGCCTGACGCTCCGCCCTGTGTCAGGGAATCGACAGCACGGACGTTCCCAACTCAACATCCAGACAATCGTCCGGACACGGCGCACACATGCAGCAGGTACTGCGCGCGCATACTGAAAGGGGAGGCACTCTGGAGTGCCTCCCCTTTCAGCGTGCCGTGGCGCCGGGCGACGCACACGACCTCAACGGGTCACTTGGTGACGACCGCCAGGACGTCGCGCGCCGACAGGATGAGGTAGTCCTCACCGGCGTAGCTGACCTCGGTGCCCCCGTACTTGGAGTAGATGACGACGTCACCCTCGGCGACGTCAACGGGCACGCGGTTGCCGGAGTCATCGACGCGGCCCGGGCCCACGGCCACGACCTTGCCCTCCTGGGGCTTCTCCTTGGCGGTGTCGGGGATGACCAGGCCGGATGCGGTGGTCTGCTCGGCCTCAGCGGTCTGAACGACGATGCGGTCCTCGAGCGGCTTGATGGAGATCGACATCGGAGACCTCCTCCTTCTCTTCAACGTGCAGTAGAACGGCTTGTTCGCCCTCCCCAGGCGTGCCCGACCGCCGTCGCGGGGGTCGGTCCGGCACGATGCAGGAGTGCGAGTCGCAGAAGGTGCCCGCCTGCGTCCCAGGACCGGGCGAGCACCCCGCTGCGCCTGACGGAGAATCTACGACGGCGTTAGCACTCAGTCAACGCGAGTGCCAAAACGTTGCGGTGGTTTCGCCATGGGCGTCAGCCCTCGTCAGCGTCGGTGCTCCCGGGTCCAGACGATGGCCTCCCCGACGCTCGTCTCTCGGCGCCCCAGAGTCGGGTCTCGTCGGGAGACGACATCGATGACGGCCTTGATCGCCGCCGGGCGCTCGCGTATCCAGCTGACCGTCCACCCGATGCGGTCGCTGCGGGCCCGCGAGTCTCCGACACCGTCGACGTCGACGCCGACCGAACGGCAGATGGCGACCGCGCGCGGCTCATGGAAGTCCTGGGTCACGAGCAGCGCCCGCTCGATCCCGAAGATCCTGCGCGCCCGCACGCAGGTGTCGTAAGTGTCGAAGCCCGCGTAGTCCACGGCGATCGCCTGATCGGGGATCCCCTTGGAGAGGAGGTACCTGCGCATGACAGTGGGTTCGTCATAGCCGGCACGCCGGTTGTCCCCGGAGACCAGGATCGCCTCGACGCGACCGCCGGTGTAGAGGTCGGCGGCGGCGTCGAGGCGGTGGGCCAGCCAGGGAGAGGGCTGCCCGTCGGCGTGAACGGCCGCCCCCAGGACGATCGCCACCGGCGCCCTGGCGGCCTCACCGTCACCGTCGCTCCCACCGGTGATCTCGATATGCCCGGCGCTGACGGTCCATGCCCAGACACTGGCCCCGGCTGTCAGAAGGGCCGCAGCACCCATGACTGCCAGCGAGATCCGCACCAGTCGTCGCACAAGCAGCCGGGGACGGACCGCAGCGCCAGGACTCTGCGATGCGTTCACCTCGTCGTCCTTGTGCTCTGTGACGGCGTCGCCCCCATGAGGGGCGGAGAGTCGAGGCTCCTCCTCAGTCATCAGGCACCCGCCCGCCTTCCCGTCCAGCGCTATCCGGCCCCGTAGGCGTACAGGACCTCGACCCACAACCCTACCCACCCGGCTGCCCGACAGAATCCCTCCGCCCCTCTCAGACCCTTCCCGCTCCACCCAGTGAACATCACGCCCACTGGCAGGTTCTCCATGGAATGATTCGGGGTGATGGCTGAGAACCACGTCGCGCTCCTTCTGACCCCCGAGGGCTGGGAGCTTCTGTCCTCCCTGCCCCCCTACGACCCGTCCGAGGCCCTGTCCCTGGGACGCTCCCTGCGCGAGGAGGGCCACTCCCCCGCCCTGGTGGCGGCCGCACTGACGCAGCAGCGCCTGCGCGAGCGGGCCGCGGCGAAGTTCGGGCCCTTCGCCCAGCAGATGCTCTTCACCGCCGACGGCCTGGAGCAGGCCACCCGGCTGGCGGTCGCGGCTCATCATGCAGCCCGTTACGCGGCCGCGGGCGTGTCGAAGGTCGCGGACCTGGGCTGCGGGATCGGTGGCGACGCCGTCGCCCTGGCCGGGCTCGACCTGCCAGTGCTCGCCGTCGACCGCGATGAGGCCGCGGCCGCTCTGGCCACCATCAACCTCATGCCCTTCCCCCACGCGAGCGTCGAGTGCGCCGACGCCCTGGAGATCGACCTGGTCGAGCGCGGGGTCGACGCCGTCTTCGCCGACCCCGCCCGCCGCGCCGACGGGCGGCGCATCACCGACCCGGAGCAGTGGTCACCGGCCCTGTCGCAGGTACTCGCGCTGCGTGAGTTCGTGCCCGCCCTCGGTGTCAAGGTCGCTCCCGGCATCGACCACGCCGTGCTGCCGCCGGATGCCCACACCCAGTGGGTGAGCGTGGACGGCGACGTCGTCGAGGCGGCCATCTGGTGCGGACCGTTGGCACCGGAGGGGCCCGGGCGCTCCGCCCTGATCCTGCGCTCAGGGACGGATGGTGCGAGCGCCTGCACGTTGGTCGATCCGAGCACCACCGATCCCTCGCAGCCGCCGGTCCAGGTCGACCCGATCGGCTCGCCCGACGACCTGGGCAGCATCATCCACGTTCCCGACGGCGCCGCCGTGCGCGCCGGACTCGTCGCCCACCTCTGTGAGACCCTGGACGCCAGGCCTGTGGGGCCCCGGATCGGCTACCTCACGGGAGAGCGTCTCCCCGATGAGTCGACCGCCCCCTTCGTGCGCTCCTTCCGGCTCACCGAGGTCCTGCCGCTACGGCTCAAGGCCCTGCGGGCCCGTGGCCGCGAGCTCGGTATCGGACGCCTGGAGATCCTCAAGCGCGGAGTCGATGTCTCCCCCGACGCGCTGCGCGCCTCGCTGAGGCTCAGCGGTCAGGAGTCGGAGACCTGGATCCTGACCCGGGTGGGAGACAAGGCGAAGGGCGCTGTTCTCGTCGTCGAACCGATCGCCGGCGCCTCATCGGCGCACTCGCCGACGTGACAGACCCCTTCCAGCGACGAGAGACCATCCCCGTCAGCGCCCACGAGGGACCTGAGGAACCCGAGGAGACCAGGACATGCAGGACACGACTGACATGACGAGCCCGAGCGCCGCGTCCGCCGACGCTCAGCTGCCGCCGGCCCGCCGCCCCCAGTCCCTCCCCTTCGCCAGCTCGGCCCGCTCCACGCTGGGGGTGGAGTGGGAGCTGGCGCTCATCGACCGAGACAGTCTCGACCTGCGCCAGTGCGCCGAGGAGATCCTCCAGAAGGTGGGCCCGGACCCGCACGTGCATGGCGAGATGATGCTCAACACCATCGAGCTGGTCTCCGGGGCACGCAGGACCGTGGCCGAGTGCATGGAGGACATCGCTCTCGCCTTCGACCGCGTCCTTCCGGTCACCGACCCGCTGCGCGTGGATCTGGCCTCAGCCGGAACCCATCCCTTCGCGGACCCGTTGGTGCAGAAGGTGACCAACGCCGAGCGCTACGCCCGCCTGGTGGACCGCACCCGGCTGTGGGGCCACCAGATGCTCATCTTCGGCACCCACGTGCACGTCGGCGTCGAGGACCGGGCCAAGGTCCTTCCGATCCTCAAGGCCCTGCTCACGCGCACCGCCCATCTGCAGTGCCTGAGCGCCTCCTCACCCTTCTGGGCGGGGGCGGACACGGGCTATGCGGACAACCGGGCCATGATGTTCCAGCAGCTGCCCACCGCCGGTGCACCCGAGCAGTTCAGCACCTGGGAGCAGCTGGAGAGCTACACCGGGGACCTGGTCCACACCGGCGTCATCGAGGACTTCACCGAGATCCGTTGGGATGTGCGCCCCTCCCCTCGACTGGGGACTATCGAGGTGCGGGCCTGCGATGCCGCCACGAACCTGACCGAGCTGGCCGGGATCGCGGCGCTGACCCAGTGCCTTGTGGAGTCCTTCTCCCGCACCCTGGACCGGGGCGAGGAGCTCGATGCGATGCCGGACTGGTACGTCGCCGAGAACAAGTGGCGCTCGGCCCGTTACGGCATGGACGCGATCCTCATCGTCAACTCAGACGGCGAGGAGGAGCTCGTGGGTGACACTGTTGAGCGGATGCTCACCGAGCTCGCTCCCGTCGCCGAGGACCTCGGCTGCGCCGCCGAGCTGGAATCCGTGCGCGCCACGTTGGAGTCGGGGGCCTCCTACCAGCGTCAGATCGCCGCGGTCAGAGCCTACGACGGGCAGAGGGAGGCGGCCGTCAGGCTGCTGCTGGCAGAGGCCCGTGCAGGCAGGCCCCTGCGCCCCACCGAGGTGCTCTCGCTGGCGGCCAAATCCTGACCCGCCCCTCCCGCGTGTTTCTCCTCTAGACGAGGGACCAACCGCGCGCCCGGGTGCGCTGCTCCCAGAAGCTGCGGTAGGGCCCCTCGAGGGACACGAGCTCATCGTGGTGCCCGTGCTGGGCGACGTGCCCGGCGTCGTCGAGGACGACGACCTGGTCGGCGGCGGCGATCGTCTCGAGCTTGTGAGCGATGACGATGAGGGTCGAGGCGCGTCGCAGCTCCTGCATCGCGGCGACGATGTTGGCCTCGTTCTCAGCGTCCAGCGCACTGGTGGCCTCATCGAGCAGGACGATCGGTGCGCGCTTGAGCAGGGCGCGGGCGATGGAGACGCGCTGGCGCTCACCGCCGGACAGGGCCCGTCCGCCCTCTCCCACGCGCGTGTCCCAACCGTGGGGCAGACGGTCGACGATCTCCGTGACACCGGCGAGCCCCGCGGCCCACCGCACCTGGGCGTCGTCGGCCGCGGGGTCGCCGATGCGGATGTTGGCGGCCAGGGTGTCGTCGAAGAGATAGACGTCCTGGAAGACCATGGAGAGCTGCTCCATGAGCTGGGCGGTCGGCATGTCACGCACGTCGGCGCCGCCGACTCTCACGGCTCCCGAGCCCACGTCCCAGAAACGGGCGACGAGGCGGGCGATGGTCGTCTTGCCGCTGCCGGAGGGACCCACGATCGCGCACATGGTGCGCGCGGGCACACTCATCGATACTCCGGGCAGGACGGGAGCATCGGCGCGGTAGCCGAAGACGACGTCGTCGAGCTCGACGGTCCCGGGCTCGGGCAACGCAAGGGGGTCCTGCGGCTCGGTCATGAGCTCGGCGTCCATGACGGCGTCGAGGTGGTTCATCATCTGGCGCCGCTCCTCCATGCCCATCACGGAGGCCCCGATGTCGTCGAGCATAGTGGTGAAGCGCAGGCACATGCCGATGACGGCGATGGACGCCAGCGTCTCCATGGCGCCGGAGGCGGCCAGTGCGGAGGCCAGGACGATCATGGTGACGACGATGATCTGGCTCAGCGCACCGTTGACAAGGTTGCCGGCGGACTCCCACCACAGGGCGCGTCTGAAGGCGCGGGCTCCGGCGTCGAAGGCGGCTGTGAGGCGGCTGTAGCCGGAGGCGGCCCGGCAGGAGCGCAGGGCCCCCTGACAGCGGGCGAACTCGACGATGCGGGCGGCGAGCTCACGCTCGGCGGGCTCGGAGATGGACTTGCCCCGGTCCAGCAGACGGCGCGAGAGGCGCACGAGTCCGGCGAACAGGGGTGCGGCCGCCGTCAGCAGAAGTCCCAGGCGCCAGTCCCAGGCCCAGGAGCCGACCCCGATGACCACGCATGCGGCTGTCGTGGAGGCGAGCGTGTACATGAAGTGGGCGGCGGACTCCCCCAGTGCTACCATTTCCTGGCTCACGGCCCGCGACAGGGTGCCGGCGGAGTCGGCGGTGAACCAGCGCAGAGGCAGGCGCGCGATCCGGTCGCCCACCGCGTGGTGGACGTCGTGCATGAAGCCCAGCGCGCCTGACATGCCCCTGCGCCGTCCCAGGAAGTCGGAGACGGCCGCGCCGATGCCGACAACGGCTAGCACGATGAGCCAACCACCGAAGGACAGCCCCCACCGGGGGGCACCGGTCGCCAGAGCGACCGAGGCTGGCAGCAGCGCCAGAAGCGCGAGCCCCACCAGGAAACCGTTGGCTCCCGCCAGGATGAGGCACCCTCGGGTCTGCTTCCAGGAGGAGTCGGCCATGAGCCGGCGGAAGCGGGACAGCAGGGAGCCCACCGGCCTGGAGGACCCGGTGGGAGAGGACGGGACCGGGAGCGCGGGCCCTGACCGCTCGCCCCGATCGCCGGTCCAGGACGCCGCAAGGTCCTCACTATCGGCTCCGTCGTCGACGGGTACGGGGATGCCCGCCCCGGTCGCGTCGTTACCGTCCGCCCCCGTGGCGTCCTCGAGCTCGCCGACCTGGCGCAGCAGTGCCCGGTAGTGGGGCTCGTCCACCAGGTCCCGGTGGGTGCCGACGGCGGCGACACGCCCGCCTTCCATGACGACGATGCGGTCGGCGCCGCGCACGGCGGCCGGCCGGTGGGCGATGACCAGGACGGTGCGATCCTTGACCAGGGTGCTCAGTGCCTGCTGGATCTCGGCCTCGGACTCGGGGTCGGCCATGGCAGTGGCCTCGTCGAGCACGATGACGGGGGTGTCCAGCAGGATGGCGCGGGCGATGGCGATGCGTTGCTCCTGCCCGCCGGACAGTGACGTGTCCTGCCCCAGGACGGTGTCGTAGCCCTCCGGCAGCGCCATGATGTCGTCGTGGATACGGGCCACACGGGCGGCGGCGCGCACCTGCTGCAGGTCGGCCTCGGGGCGCCCGAGGGCTATGTTCTCCCGCACGGTGGTGGCGAGCAGCTGGGCGTCCTGGAGAACGAAGGAGACGGTGGAGTACAGGGTGGTCTCATCCATGTCCCGCAAGTCCACCCCGCCGATGCGTATGGCACCGGCATCGGGGTCGGCGAAGCGGGCGATGAGAGTGGCCAGTGTCGACTTGCCCGAGCCGGAGGGACCGAGCAGCGCGGTCACGGTTCCCGGTTCCAGGGTCAGGGAGGCGTCGTCGACGGCGAGGACGTCCCCGTAGGAGAAGGAGACATGGTCGATCTCAACGCGCGTCGCCTGGGGTCGCCCGGGCCGGTCAGTGGCGGGCAGGACGGGGGTATCGAGGACCTCGCACAGCCGCAGGGCCGCCGCTCCGGCCAGCTGGTAGGACCAGGAGATCGAGGCGATGGTGATGAGGGCGGCGGGAAGGACCAGGGCGACGAGGGTCGTGGCCAGGACCTGGGGCAGGGTGACGGCCCCGGCGTGGATGAGCAGCGCCCCGCCACCGAGATTGACCAGGAGCAGCACGGGGATGGAGACCCAGGTGAAGGCCAGGCAGGTGACGGTGACCAGGGGCATCGCCCAGGCGCGGTAGAAGGCGGAGAACTCGTCCGCGGCGGTGAGGTAGGCAGAGTGGGCGCGTCCGACGCGGCCGAAGGCCTTGACCACACCGATCCCGGAGACGAACTCGACCATGGTGGAGGAGATGGCGGCCAGCTTGCGGTCCATCTCCACGGTCTTCTCGTTCATCCCGCGCATGGACACCGAGTAGGTGAGCACGTAGAGGACGAGCGTGGAGACGGCCAGCAGGGCCAGGCGCCAGTCGATCCAGAAGGCGCACCCCAGCAGGGCCAGCGGAGTGACGATGGCGTTGAGTCGCTCGACGGGGCCGTGGGCGATGACGGTGTGGACGAGGGTCGTGTCGTCCTGAACGGCCTTGCGCAGGTGCCCGGAGGTGGAGGCGGTGAACCAGGACAGCGGGGCGTGAGAGATGCGCTCGACGATGTCGCGGCGCAGGCGGTCGCGCAGGGACAGGTCGGCCAGGTGGGTGATGAGCAGCGCCAGGAAGTACAGCAGCAGGCGGGCGGAGTAGGCGCTCACGAGCACCATGACCGCGCCTGATACCTGCTGGGGGTTCGGGCTCAGGCCTGCCCGGTGGGCGCGCAGCAGGATGTCGCCGAGCTGGACCAGTGCGACGTAGGGCGCCACCGCCAGGACCGCGGAGAGCAGCACGAGGATCTGACCGATTCGCAGGCGGGTGCGCACGGGGGCACCGAGCCGGGCGATGGCGGCCTGTCCCTCGCGCGAACGCTGAGCATTGCTCTGCGGGGCCTGTTCACCTGCCTCGTCAGGCGCCGCGGCGCCGACCGAGGGCGGCGCCGCCGGTGGGGACGCCGGCGATGAGTGCGGCGAGGCTTCCGGAGCCGACGGTTGTGTCTGCGTGCTCATCCGGTGTCCCAACCTTCCGTCGACCTAATTCTGAATGGCTTTCAGAACTCGATAAGGGTCACCTTACTCTTGCTGCTGAACCTCGAGCAACCGATCTCAAGGACCACTACGGTGCTGCCATGACACCACCTGCGCTACTGGGCCGACCGACCGGACCGAGACCCGGTTTCTCACGCGATGACGTCGTCGACGCCGCGCTCGGGATCGGCATCGCGGACTTCACGCTCACGGCGGTGGCCAAGCGGCTGGGCGTGGCGGTCTCCGGGCTGTACCGCACGATCTCCTCGCGCGAGGACCTGCTGGCCGCCTGCCTGGAGAGGATCGCCGCCGAGGTCGATGTCCCAGCGGCCGGGAGGCGCTGGCCCGATGCGGTCAGGGCGCACGCCGAGGCCATCTGGGGGATGCTGGAGCGCTATCCCGGACTGGCCGGAGTCATCATGGGCGTGCCGTGGGCCCATCAGCTCTTCGCCACTCGGGTGGCCCATGCATGTCAGGTTCTGGTCGACGGCGGCCTGGAGGCCGAGGAGGCCGGGGTGGTCCTGGACTTCGTCGGCGACACCGTCATCTCCACGCACGCACAGATCGAGGTCATGCGCTCCCCCGCCGGTCGCCCCGAGCCGCCTGCGCCATTCCTGGGACACGAACCAGGACAGAGCGCCTCGGACGCCGGGAGGGGTGGCGCCACGGGGCTGGAGGAGGCGAGTCGGTTCGCGAAGGACAGCAAGGCACCGGCCCTGCCCGAAGCGCTGACACCCAACGAGAGCTGGCTGGACCGAGGCGGGCTAGACCGCAAGATCGAGATCATTATCCGGGGAGTGGCCGCGGGTCTTGCCCCGAGCGCGACGGATGCCGGAGGGCAGCAAGCCTCAGTGAGCGACGCTGACGTCCAGCGGCATTCCCGAGTCCGGAGCGAAGTCCATGGGGCTGGGGGCGACGCCGGCTCGCACGGCCGCTGACCCCAGGGCGGCGATCTGGGCGCCGTTGTCGGTGCAGAAGCGCAGTGGCGGCAGGCGCAGGGTGATGCCGGCCTCCTCGCAGCGCTCGGCGGCCAGGGACCGCAGGCGGGAGTTGGCCGAGTATCCGCCCCCAACGACAAGCGTGTCGCAGCCGGTGTCCAGGCAGGCCTGGACCGCCTTGGCCGTCAGGGAGTCATTGACGGCCTCCGAGAACGCGGCGCAGACGTCGGCAGTGGGCACCTCCTGGCCGGAGTCCTCCAGGGACTCGACGTAGCGGGCCACAGCGGTCTTGAGGCCGGAGAAGGAGAAGTCGTAGCGGTGGCGCTCCTTGTCCTTGCCCGCGGCCAGACCTCGAGGGAAGCGGATGGCGCTGCGGTCACCCTCCTGAGAGAGCCGGTCCACGTGTGGGCCGCCGGGGTAAGGCAGGCCGAGGAGCCGGCCGACCTTGTCGAAGGCCTCGCCGGCGGCGTCGTCGAGAGTGCCACCGAGCTCGACGACGTCGGTGGCGACGTCCCGGATGCTCAGGAGGTTCGAGTGGCCGCCGGAGACGATGAGTCCGACGAAGCGCTCCGGCAGGGGGCCGTCGACCAGCTCATCGACCGCCAGGTGGCCGATGACGTGGTTGACGCCGTAGATCGGCCGGTTCAGGCTCGCGGCCAGCGCCTTGGCGGCGGAGATGCCAACGGTCAGGGAGCCGATGAGTCCGGGGCCGGCGCACACGGCGACGGCATCGACCTCGCCCAGATCGACACCGGACTTCTCCAGCGCGGCGTCGAGGGTCGGCAGGAAGGACTCCAGGTGGGCGCGTGAGGCGATCTCGGGAATGATGCCGCCGAAGCGCGCGTACTGGTCCATGGAGGTGGCGGTGACGTCGGCGAGGAGCTCGCGGCCACGCACAATGGCTACGCCGGTCTCGTCGCAGGTGGACTCGATACCGAGAATGAGGGGATCGCTCACCAGCCCAGCCTATCGCCTACGGAGATGGAGGCAGAACAGCTGCCCACTGATGCTCACTGACGCCCACCGAGCCGCCACGGCACGGTTCCACTGAGCCCGCGATGGGGATCAACACCCCTGTCTGACATCTGCATCCCCCCTTACGCTCCTGTCATGAACAGGCTCAGGCAGTACGTTCCTCCCCGTCAGCACGGCCACTCGAGGCGCACCCTGCGCACGTGGAACCGGCGGCCGACGGCCAGGCACTTCATGGCCGTCGCGACTGCGGCCCTAGCGGTTCTCCCGCTGACTGCGTGCTCCGACGGCGGAGGAAGCGTCATCCGCTCCTGGCTCTTGAAGCAGGACGGTGTTGAGAAGGTCAAGACCTCCTGCGAGACGTACGCCGAGACCGGGTGTCACGCCATCGCTACGACGACGCTCTCCGAGGACACGGAGCCGGACCAGGCCTGCGCCTTTCTGAACCGGGTAGCCACCGAGCTTCCCGGCCATGACAAGATCAAGGCGGGTATGGCATATATTGAGCTCACCTGGAAGTACCACAACACCGTCCTTGCATTCACAAAAGTCCCCATCGACCTCAGCGAAGAGAAGGATTCTTCTAGCTCCAACGACCAGGAACAAGCCCTGGAAAAAGCCTGCGCCTTCATGGAGACAGCAGCAGAGCATTCGGGCGGGACCGCCGAAAAAATCACCCAGGAATACGAGTCCCTGACAATCGATCGCGGCACCCAGAACTCAATTCCGTCTGATATATCCACTCATCCCATCCAGGCCAAGGATGGTCAATACCTCAGCGCGGAGGACAGTTTTACGATCGGCGACTGGTCCATCCGCACCAGCACGAGCAGAGAGGAAACAACGGAGACGCTACCCACCTCGTTGATCTCAGACATCGTCAACCTCCCCATTCCCGAGGTGAAGGAACCCAGGATCGTCATCACTGCCAATACTCTCATCTCGGACGAGAAAGAGGGATTCCGGGCGCTCGTCGGAGGCCTTGGCCCCGACAACCCCGATGGCCCCAGCCAGGACACCACGGACTCCCTCCTGTCAACGATCAAGAAGTACCCCAGCGTCTCCAGAGTCAGTCTTTGCACCGAATACCCCAAGAACAGTGCCCAGCACTGCAAGGAGTACGCTCTGAAGAACGGAGAGTTCGTCGAGGCCTCCAGCTAGACATGACGGCGCAGGCATGTGCACGTGGATGGCACCCTGGTGGACTCCTCGGCGGTCGTGGAGTCGATGTGGGACTCCTTCGCCCGTGATTACGGCATGAGTGAGCGCTTCGATGAGATCATGGCCTACTCCCCCGGCCGCACCGGCCTCGACACGATCCGTCGGTTCCTGCCGGAGCTGACAGCCGAGGAGCAGGATGCCATCCACAAGCGCTTCGCTCGTGAGGAGATCGTGCTCACCGCTGGACGGATGACGGAGATTCTCGGCGCCGCAGCTTTCATGACTGCCTTGATCGACGCCGGCATTCCACTGGCCCTGGTGACCTCCGCGCCGATCGAGCTCATGCGGGCGCGCATGGAGGAGGCCGGTGTCCCCATTCCCCCTGTGGTCGTCTCCGCCGACGACATCGACCGAGGAAAGCCCGATCCTGCCCCCTACCTCAAGGCCGCCGAGCTCCTGGACGTACCGATCTCCTCCTGCCTGGTGCTGGAGGATGCCGCCTCCGGCTACACCGCCGCCCGGCGCGCCGGTGCACAGGTCCTTCTTGTGGGCGACGGTGTTCCCGAGGCCGACTCGAATGTCCCCCGGATCGCGGACTTCGCCGGGATCACCTTCACCGTCCACTAGCACCGAGCCGGGTACTTCTCGCGCAGCCCGACAGAAATACTGTTGGGGCCGCGAGAAGTACCCGGCTCGGTATTGAGTGAGGCAGGGAGGTCAGTGGGCGTGCTGGCCCTTCCACACAGCGTGGCCGAGATCCCGGTTGAGGCGCGAGATGACCTCGAGCGGAACCGACTTGGGGCACACGGCCGCACACTCTCCGATGTTCGTGCAGCCGCCGAAGCCCTCGTCGTCGTGCTGGTTGAGCATGCTCACCACGCGAGCGAGGCGCTCGGGCTGGCCCTGCGGCAGCAGGCCCAGGTGCGAGATCTTCGCACCGGTGAACAGCATGGCCGAGGCGTTGGGGCAGGCCGCCACGCAGGCGCCGCAGCCGATGCAGGCGGCAGCCTCGAAGGCTGCGTCGGCCTTCTCCTTCTGCACGGGCACCGAGTGGGCCTCCGGGGCCCCACCGGTGTTGACCGAGATGTAGCCACCGGCCTGGACGATGCGGTCCAGGGCGGAGCGGTCCACGATGAGGTCACGCAGCACCGGGAAGCCGGTGGAGCGCCACGGTTCGATCGTGATGGTGGAGCCGTCCTTGAAGGAGGGGTCCTCCGCCAGGTGGCGCATGTGCAGCTGGCAGGTGGTCGAGCGGATGGGCCCGTGGGCCTGCCCGTTGATGACCACACCGCACTGACCGCAGATGCCCTCGCGGCAGTCGGAGTCGAAGGCCACCGGCTCCTTGCCCTCGGCGAAGAGCTGCTCGTTGAGCAGGTCGAGGACCTCGAGGAAGCTCATGTGCTCCTCGATCCCGCTCATGGCGTACTCCTCGAAGTGGCCCTTCGAGTCCTTGTTCTTCTGGCGCCAGATCTTGAGCTTGATGTTCACTTGTAACTCCGCTGCTTGAGCTCGATGTCCTTGTAGACGAGGTCCTCCTTGTGGAGGATCGGCGGCTGGTTCTCCCCGCCCCACTCCCAGGCGGCGACGTAGAGGAACTCGTCATCGTGCCGCAGGGCCTCACCCTCGGGAGTCTGGGACTCCGCCCGGAAGTGGCCACCGCAGGACTCACGCCGGTGCAGGGCGTCGATGCACATGAGCTCGGCCAGCTCGAAGAAGTCCAGCAGTCGGCCGGCCTTCTCCAGGGCCTGGTTGAGCTCGTCGGCCTGGCCCGTGATACGGGCGTCGCGCCAGAACTCCTCCTTGAGTGCCCGGATCTGCTCGATGGCGTCGCGCAGTCCGGCATCGCGCCGTTCCATTCCGCAGTACTCCCACATGATGCGGCCCAGGGCCATGTGGAAGTCGTCCACGCTTCGGGTGCCGCGCAGGGCCATGAGGCGGGCGACGCGCTCCTCGACGGAGCGTTGGGCCTCGGCGATCTCCGGGGCGTTGGGGTCGACCTTGCCCAGGCGCAGCATGTCCGCCAGGTAGTCGTTCATGGTGTCGGGCAGGACGAAGTAGCCATCGGCCAGCCCCTGCATGAGGGCGGAGGCGCCCAGGCGGTTGGCGCCGTGGTCGGAGAAGTTGGCCTCTCCGGCGATGTAGAGGCCTGGGACGTTGGACTCCAGGTCGTAGTCCACCCACAGGCCACCCATCGTGTAGTGCACGGCGGGGTAGATGCGCATGGGGACCTCGTAGGGGTCGTCCCCGGTGATGCGCTGGTACATCTCGAACAGGTTGCCGTAACGGGCGGAGACGGCATCCTTGCCCAGGCGGTCGATGGCCTCGGAGAAGTCCAGGTAGACGCCGCGACGCATCATCCGCTCGTTGCCGTTGGCGTCACGCTCCTTGATGGCCGGTCCCACGCCGCGCCCCTCGTCGCACATGTTCTTGGCCTGGCGGGAGGCGATGTCACGCGGCACGAGGTTCCCGAAGGCCGGGTAGATGCGCTCGAGGTAGTAGTCTCGCGCCTCCTCGGGGATGTCGCGCGGGTCCTTGTCGCAGTCCTCGGCCTTCTTGGGCACCCAGATGCGTCCGTCGTTGCGCAGGGACTCACTCATGAGGGTGAGCTTGGACTGGAAGTCACCGGACTGCGGGATGCAGGTGGGGTGGATCTGCGTGTAGCAGGGGTTGGCGAAGTAGGCGCCCTTGCGGTGCGCGCGCCAGATGGCGGTGGCGTTGCATCCCATCGCGTTGGTGGACAGGAAGAACACGTTGCCGTAGCCGCCGCTGGCCAGCACGACGGCGTCGGCCAGGTGGGTCTCGATCTTCCCGGAGACCATGTCGCGGGTGACGATGCCGCGGGCACGGCCGTCGACGATGATGAGCTCGACCATCTCGTGGCGGCGGAACTCCTTGACCGTGCCGGCGTGTACCTGGCGCTCGAGGGCCTGGTAGGCGCCGATGAGGAGCTGCTGGCCGGTCTGGCCGCGGGCGTAGAAGGTACGGGAGACCTGCACACCACCGAAGGAGCGGTTGTCCAGCAGGCCGCCGTACTCACGGGCGAAGGGGACACCCTGGGCCACGCACTGGTCGATGATGTTGGCCGAGACCTCCGCCAGGCGGTAGACGTTGTCCTCACGGGCGCGGTAGTCACCGCCCTTGACCGTGTCGTAGAAGAGCCGGTAGGTGGAGTCTCCATCGTTGCGGTAGTTCTTCGCGGCGTTGATACCGCCCTGGGCGGCGATGGAGTGCGCCCGGCGGGCAGAGTCCTGGTAGAAGAAGACCTTGACGTTGTAGCCCTGCTCGCCCAGGGAGGCGGCCGCGGCGCCGCCCGCCAGGCCGGAGCCGACGACGATGATGTCCAGCTTGCGGCGATTGGCGGGGTTGACCAGCTTGGCCTCGAACTTGCGCTGCTCCCAGCGCCTGTCGATCGGGACGGAGTGGGGGGCCTTGGTGTCGGCGATCTTCTCGCCCTCGTAGTACAGGCCGTCGATGAGTTCAGTCATAGTCGTTCACTCTCAGTGGGTCGCCGCAGCACACTCGGCGAAGTGCTCGGCGGAGGAGCCGATCGCGTCACAGAACTGCGGGTAGTAGTCGCCAGTGGCCATGGGGGCATCGACATAGCCGAAGAGGATCGCCGTCGGAACAGCCATGAAGGCGGCGAACAGCGCGAAGGCCAGCACGAAGGCGATCAGTCGGATGAAGGGGATGGTGTTTCCTCGCACCGCACCCAGCGTCTGCAGGGCGGACCACACGCCGTGCCACACGTGCAGGCACAGGGCGGCCAGCGCGACCGCGTAGATGAGCCACACCCACCACAGCTGGAAGCCGTAGTACATGTTGAGGTAGGCCCGTCCGTGCACGTACTTCCCTCCCGGCGTCAGTGACAGGGTGGTGTACTGCAGGATGTGCCAGATGATGAACAGCAGGAGGATGACACCGCCCCAGCGCATGGTGCGCATGGCGTAGCGGGAGGCGAAGTACTCGGCGCCGGGCTTCTTGACGGCGTACTTGTCATTACCGCGGGCCCGCTTGTTGCGCACCCACAGGTGGAAGGCGCTGCCGGCGTGAGCCAGGAGGCAGGCCATGAGAGCCAGGCGGAGGATCCACAGGACACCGCCGTAAGGCAGGATCGGCACCAGCAGTGCTCGCAGGAACACGGCGTAGTGATCGTAGGCGACCTCACCCTCGAAGTAGTGCAGGTTGCCGTAGGCGTGGAAGAGGACGAAGAACAGGAACACCAGTCCCGAGATCGCCATCATGCGCTTCATGAAGACGGTCGTGGAGAAGGCGGTCCGCCTCTTCAGGGAAGGAGCAGATGTTTTGGCCACAGCAGAAGGCTAGCCGGGCACGAGGTCCCGTAGGTCCCATCTGGGCCCCTACCAGTACAGTTAGCGCTGCGATCCGCAGAATCATGGGATTCTCTCCGAATCTCGGTTCCTCATTCAACGCCGCGGAATATGTTGAGACTGTCACCCGAAGCCACCTTTTCGTCACAGGGGCGTCAGACAAATCTGTGAAGTCGCCGACACTCGCCGCTCCCTCTCCATGGACCGTGTTTATTTCCGGCCGATACGGCACCTATCTGCTTCTTCGATCCCGGCGCAATCCGGCCAGTCGGGCACCATGGCGTGAACCCGGAAAAGCTGCCCCTCAGGCTCACACCGGGCTCGACTCACCGACCTCTGCCCCTACCGGCCCCGGGCGCGGGCGCAGTGTCAACCGCATGACCACGGCGTCCTCAGGCGGAGCCTGGTAGTAGCGACGGCGCCGGCCGATGGGGACGAACCCGTGCCTGGCGTAGAGCCGCTGGGCGGCCTCGTTGGACTGGCGCACCTCCAGCAGGACATCAAGGCAGCTCATCCCTCGGGCGGTGGAGATGAGCTCGCTGAGCATGAGGGAGGCGATCCCCCGTCCGCGCGCGGACGGGACGGTGGCGATGGTCAACAGGTCCGCGCTGGACAGGCCGCCGGCGTGGTAGAGACCGGCGTAGCCCAGGAGCCGCGACCCATTCAGTCCGCCTCCGGCGTCATGATCCGCGGCGTCATCGGCATCATCAGACTCGACGACGACGTAGCGGCGGTCCGCCCGAGGCCCGCGGGAGGCCTTCAGCTCGGCTGCCAGCAGGTCGCGGCTCCAGGCCTCGGCCCCGAACAGCTCGCTCTCGAGGCGGGCGATGGTCTCCAGGTCCCCCGCTGCCATCTCCCGCAATCCGGGGGCCCGGCCCCTTGCCTTTACCTCAGGCATCTCAGTCGCCTTCGTGGTCAGCCCCGGGGTCAGCGCACGCGCTTGCGCGCGGCGGGCATCTGCACGTCGGCGTGGCGCAGGTAGAGCGGCTGCGTGCTCAGCTCCTCGCCGCGCTCGAGGCGGGCCAGGGCGATGCGCACCTGGGTCAGGGCGTCACCGGAGACGGGGGCCAGGGCCTCGTGGCAGGAGGCCGCCTCCGCCAGCTCGGGGTAGAGGGCGGCGCCGGAACCGGCCACGACGTCGATGGTGTCGACTCCGCCGCCCTGCCCCAGTGTCTGCTCGGCGACCTGAGCCGGGGGGCAGACGCTGATCTCGGTCAGGCGGGTGACGTCGTCGGGCCCGTTGGCGCGGAAGAGTGCCGCATAGACCTCGCGTCTACGGGCATCGGTGGCGACCAGGACGACAGGTTCCTTCCACCCCTCGGGGGCTCCGAGTCCGTCGAGGGCGAGGCGGGCGACGGCGTCGAGACTGGAGACTCCGTGAACGGGGACGCCCCGGGTGCGTCCGATGACCCCGGCCGTCACCAGTCCGGCCCGCAGCCCGGTGAAGGGGGCTGGACCGGTGGCGGCGACCACGGCGTCCAGCGGGCGCTCGGCCACCTCGGGGGCCGACAGGGCCTGAGAGAGCATCTGTCCCAGGGACTCGGCGTGACGGCGGGTATCGGCCTGTTCGTCCTGGCTCAGTACCTGCAGGGCGCGTGCGCCGGCGGCCGTGGGAGCGGCGTCGACGACCGCGAGCTGTGTCCCCAGGGAGGAGTCGATGGAGAGGATTCGCACCGGACCAGCCTATGCCCTCGGGTCTCGCGGTGAGTTGATGCGGCTCTCGGGGATCGTGTCCCCCAGGGTCTCGCCGGCGGTCGCATCGGCATCGCCCTCGCCCTCGTCCCCGAGAAGGGACAGGTCGATGGCAGCGCGGGGGATGCCCCGCCGCACTGCGGCGCCCTGAGTGTCGGACTCGTCCCGGCAGCGCCGGTCGGCGCGCTCGGCCATGTCGGCGCGGTTGCGGGCCTGACGCAGGGGGGCGGTCACCTTGCGCTCGTGACGGACCGTGATGATGACGGTGACGAGCCCGACGACGACGACCGCCAGGACCGGCCCCCAGATCGCCCAGCCGCCCGTGGTGGAGCGCTCCTCGCTCTGACCGGCGGAGGTCTTGGGCTTGGAACCGGCGCGTTCACGCAGGATCTCTCCATAGGCACGGAGCTCGATGGGGCCGGCCAGGCGCCGGGTGGCGGCCTCCCCCATCGCCGTCACCGTGGTGCCGCGCAGCGAGTACCAGGCGTTGGCGTTGCGGTCGTGGACGAGGTGGGCCTCACCCATCTGGTCGACGTCGGTGGCCAGGTCGTCGTCGAACACTGGGGTGCAGGTGGCGTGCCCCTTGTCATGGACCACTTCGAGAAGACCGACTGGCTTGCCGCCGGCGGAGACGGTCGCGGCCCAGTCGCCGGTGTCGACGGGTTGCGCGGAGGGCTGGGAGCCGTTGAGGAATCCGGATGCCCAGGTGTAGACGCTCCGCGGCTCACCCACCGTGATCTCGCCCTGCTCGCCGGTGCTCTGACGCACCTGCGCGACGCACTCGCTCTCCATGAGTGCCTTGGCCTCGTCACGTGACTCGGCGTCGGTTGAGACACCCGTGAGGCCGCCGGCGGACGTGATCGGCGAGAGGTGGGGACTGGTATCGGCAACGGCCCGGGCCTCCCCCAGGGTCAGGAGGCAGACGCTCAGAAGCGTCGCCGCCAGCGCGGGAAGGATGAGGCCTCTGGGGCCCTGGGAGCGTCGGGACGGCCGGATGGGGATGGCGTTGCGGACCGGAGCCACGGTGGTGGGAGTGTTCACAGCGGTACTCCAGGCTGGGATGAGGCGTCTGCGGCCAGTGGGCTCAGATCGACGTCGGCCCAGCGCGGACCGACGGCGCTCACGATGATGGTCCGGTTGCCGTCGTCGACCTCGCCGAGGTCCACGACAGGCTCCCCCGTCACCGAGCCGGCAGCGTACTCGGCACCGGCGGGGACATCGTCGCCCTGCGGGGGCTCGGCATGGACGGCTCCGTGGGGGCGGAGCACCTGGATCTCCAGACGGTTGGGGCTCAGGGCCTCTACCTTCTCCTCACCCCACTCGACCAGGGTGACCGCACGGTCCAGGGAGGAGTCCAGGTCGAGGGCGTCGATCTCCTCCAGGGAGGTGATCCGATAGGCGTCGACGTGGATGAGGTCAGGGCCGTCGGACAAGGAGGGGTGCACACGGGCGATGATGAAGGTGGGCGAGGAGACCCGGCCACGCACCTCCAGGGCCGAGCCGATGCCCTGAGCGAGCGTGGTCTTACCGGCCCCCAGCCCACCGGAGAGCATGACGAGGTCGCCGGCGCGCAGCAGGCGGCCCAGCCGAGCCCCGAGTGCCCGGGTCTCATCGGCGTTGCCGGTGGCAACGGTGATCCCGGGGGCCGTCTCAGGTGTGTGCGGCGCTGCGCTCATATGCCCTCCTCATCCGTGCATGGATCCGTTGGTGGAACCGGTCGGCCCAGCGGGACCGGCGATATCCGACGTCTGCTGTTGTCTAGGGTCGAGAGTAGTCGCCCGTGCCGCGGCTCCCGACGTAGCAGCGCGGGACACGAGCACCCAACCGGGTCACGATCTCGTAGTTGATGGTGCCGCAGACCTGCGCCCACTCGTCCGCGGTGGGGACGGCCTCCCGGTCTGCAACCTCAGGAGCGCCCCAGAGCACGGCGATATCTCCGACCTGGGCCGGTGCCGGCAGCGACGCGCCGGTCTCGTCCACGGCCGGGCCGAGGTCGACGACCGCCTGATCCATGCACACCCGCCCCACGATGGAGGTCATGATGCTGCCGACCCCCACGGGCCCGGCGGAACTGGCGGCGCGGGGGATCCCGTCGGAGTACCCCAGGGGCACGAGCCCCACCCAGCGGTCGGTGGGGGCGCTCCAGGTTCCCCCGTAGGAGACGGCCTGCCCGGCCTCGATGCGCTTGACCTGCACCAGAGGGGACTCCAGACGCATGGCGGGCCGCAGCCCGAGCTCGGCGCTGGTGGCCACGGAGGGGTCGGGGCTCAGTCCGTACAGGCCGATCCCGGCGCGCACCAGGTCCATGCGGACCTGCGGGTGCCACAGGAGCCCTCCGGTGGCGGCGAGGTGGCGGATGGCCGGGTTGAGGCCGGAGGCTCGGACGACCTCCTCGGCCTGCTGGTATCGCTCCAGGTGCTCCTCAGTGGATCCGCTGGCGGGCTCGTCGGCTCGCGACAGGTGGGACCACAGGCCGACGACGTCGACCGTCCCCTCATCCACGGCCCGCCTCAGCGCGGCGGCCAGGGCGGGCAGCTCCTCAGGGGCGGCGCCGCCGCGGGACATGCCGGTGTCGACCTTGAGGTGGAGACGCGCCGCCCTCCCCTGCGCCCGGGCCGCCGCCGACAGGGCCTCGAGCTGGGGCAGGGTGGAGACCGACAGGTCCAGGTCGGCCGCCAGGGCGGCGCGCAGGGGCGAGTCCTCGGCGGCCGCCCGGGAAGGATCCATGACGGGCAGGAGCCAGGTGAGGACCCGGGGGGCCTGGGCGGAGGGCTCCCCCGTCGGGCGGCTCACGCCGGCCTCATCCAGAAGGGAGCGCAGGGTCAGGGCCTCGGCGAGCTGGGCCACCCCCAGCCAGGAGGCCCCCGCTGACAGGGCCGTCACGGCGATCGGCCCCAGCCCGTGACCGTAGGCATCGGCCTTGACCACGGCCATCCACGGCACGCCCGCCACCTGTGCCAGGCGCCGCCCGTTGTGGGCCACGGCCTCCAGATCGATGACGGCCCGCGAGGTGGCCGCCGGCGGAGCGGAGTGGGCGACCGCGGATCGCGGAGCGGCGGACGGGGTCATTGCGGCTGAGTCCATGGAGGTGGTCACGGCGCGATTGTCGCACTGGGCGGCTGGGACCGCCCCTGTTTCCTGAGGCACGCCTCCGGTTGAAAGGCCTGACGGGCACCACGTGGCTGACACGTCTCAGTGGTGGGGCACTGCCTGAAGCCAGTTGAGCTCGAGGCGGGCCGGGCCGAGGGCCGCGGCGATGTCGAGTGCGGCGACCGGGTGCCCACCGGCCCCCGTGCTCCCGCCGCCCTGCGGGATCGCAGCGGCGTAGGCCCCCGCGAGCGCGTGCAGCCTGACACCGGCGGCCACCGACTCGACCAGGGAGTCCAGTACCGGGTCCGGGCCCGAGGCGGCGAGCGCCGTCCCCTGCTCCCAGTGGGCCGCAGCGCCGGCCAGGACCGCTCCGAGGACCCCTGCGAGCACGTCCCCGCTTCCTGCGGTCGCCATCCAGCCGGGTCCGCCGTCCGCACTGACCACGGGGCGCTGCGGTGCGGCGATGAGCGTGGTGGCTCCCTTGAGCAGGACGGTGGCGCCGGTGAGGCGACAGATCTCGCGGGCGGCGAGCCCCGGGTGGGCCTCGACGCGGTCACGGCTCCATCCGTGGGCGGTCCCCGCCGGCGTCTTCTTGCCCTCCAGCGCGGTCAGCAGCGCGGCGGCCTCTCCGGCGTGCGGGGTCAGCACGTGCAGCGGTGTGCAGCTCAGCTCCTCGGTGAGGAGCTCGGCCAGGACGCTCAGGGCGCCGGCGTCGACGACGGTGGGGCTCTGACGGCCTCCGTCGGAGGGGGCCAGGGTGGAGCGCAGGACGGCCCGCACCTCATCGGCCCTGGTGGTGTCGGCGGGGTCGATGCCCGGCCCCAGGACGAGCGCCTGAGCGCGTCCGGCGGTGGGGACGACCTCGGGTCTGGCCGCCAGGACGAGGTCCTCCACGCGCCTGGGGGCGGCCAGGCGCACCATGCCGGCACCGGCTCGCACCGCGCCACTGGCAGTCAGAACGGCGGCTCCGGGATAGGACTCGCTGCCGGCCCACACGCCGACCACGCCACGGGTGTACTTGTGGTCGTCGGGGCCCGGCTCGGGAACGGCTCGCGTCAGGTAGTCGCCCAGCGCGCCGTCGACGGGGCGGCGGGCGAGGGGCCGGCTGGTGGGCGCGGGCAGCCCGAGGGGAACGACCTCGACGACGCCGCACAGGTGCCGGGCCGGGGGGAGGCACTGGCATCCCTTGAGGCAGGTGAAGGTGACGGTGCGGTCGGCGGCCAGGACCGGACCGCTCACCGTGCCGTCGTCGACGCCGGTTCCGCTGGGCAGATCGACGGCGATGACGCGCAGCGGACGGCGCCCCGGTTCTCCGGCGGCGATGAGCGGGGCGATGAGGGCGGCGGCGTCGGGTCGCAGTGGTCCGGTGGCGCCGATGCCGGTGAGCCCATCCAGGACGAGCCCGCCGTGGACGAGGAATGCCTCGACGGCGGCCATGGCCTCAACGGAGTCCTGGTCGGTTCCGTCGGCGTTGCGGTAGCCGGCTCCGTAGACGGTGACGCCATGGCTGCGGGCCTCCTCCAGGGCGACGGGATGCGGGTGCTCGGTGACGAGCACGGCACTGACCGCGCAGCCGCTGTGTGAGAGCAGACCTCCCGCCAGGAGGGTGTCGGCCCCGTTGTGGCCGCCGCCGACCAAGAGGAGTACCGGCGCCCCTGAGATCCATCCGGGGCCCGCGTGCGCTCCCGTCCCATCGCCCGCTCCTGCCATCGGCGTCGCCGGGGACTGCGGTGAGACGGGGGTCGCGACCGCCCCCATGGGGCTCGTCACGGACAACGGGTTGGGGGCCGGCCTGGCGGGGGCCGCCGCGGAGCCCGGAGCTTTG
This sequence comes from Actinomyces oris, assembly GCF_001937665.1. Lineage (GTDB taxonomy): Bacteria > Actinomycetota > Actinomycetes > Actinomycetales > Actinomycetaceae > Actinomyces > Actinomyces stomatis. Next base: position 111,744 of record NZ_MSKL01000006.1, read on the forward strand.
GGGCCTTGGCGCAGCTCGCGCAGCGCCGCCCGGGCCACCGCGTGGGCGGCGGCTCTCATGTAGCGGTCGGTGCCCGCGGTGACAGGGGCCTCCGCGGCCGCTATCTCCCGGGCGGGCCAAGCACAGGTGGTGGGGTCGGTGACGTCGTCGGAACGCGGGAGGTCGTTGAGGTCACTCATCCATCCCATTGTCCTCCACTCACCATTCCTCGCCCCTCCAGCACAACTTTGAGACAGGACGTTTCACCAAACGGGACTCGCAGGGTGGCCTCCGGTCCGTTTCGGCCGCCTTCGGGCACTCGGCAAGAAGTTGTCCGTTCCAGAATTGGGTGGCGCGTTCACCCCTCACGGCTCCCGCTCACCCGGCACAATGGCCAAGTGATCCGCGCTGTAGGGACTGACCTGGTCGACATCCCCCGCCTCGAAGGCTACATGGACCGGGTACCCGGCCTGCGCGAACGCCTCTTCACCCCCGCCGAGCTGGCCGTCTGCCAGGGGCGCGCCGCCTCTCTCGGGGCACGCCTGGCCGCCAAGGAGGCGGTTCTCAAGGCCCTGGGGTCGGCCTACGCCGAGCTCGGGCTGAACGCACCCCAGGGGTGGGAGTACAAGGACATCGAGGTGACCTCCACGCCCGGTACCCCGCCACGCCTGCGCCTGACCGGGGCGGCCGCGATGGCCGCGCGCCAGGCCGGCATCGGCCACTGGCACCTCTCCTTGGCCCACGACGGCGGCATGGCCCAGGCCTTCGTCGTTGCCCAGGCCGACCACGTCGACAACGACGACGACCTGACCCTGTCCTCCCAACGCTCGGAGGCCCGCACGAAGCGGCAGATCAAGTCTCTGCGCCCCGCCCTGTAGACGACGGCGCCGAGCCCGGAATCCGGGCTCGGCGCCGTTGAGGGGCGAGTCGACGTGTCGCCGTCGGTCCTACTCGACGGTGACGGACTTGGCCAGGTTGCGCGGCTGGTCGATGTCCAGGCCCTTGGCCCCGGCCAGGGCAGCGGCGAAGACCTGCAGCGGGACCACGGTGAGCAGCGGCCACAGGATCGTGGGAGTGGCGGGCACCCTGATGATGTGGTCGGCGAAGGGCTCGACGTCGGCGTCCCCCTCCTCGGCGATGACGATGGTGCGCGCACCACGGGCCCGGATCTCCTGGATGTTGGAGATGACCTTGTCATGCAGGACGGGTCGGCGCGGGGTGGGCACGATGACGAAGACCGGCAGCCCCTCCTCGATGAGCGCGATCGGGCCGTGCTTGAGCTCGCCGGCGGCGAAGCCCTCGGCGTGGACGTAGGCGAGCTCCTTGAGCTTGAGCGCGCCCTCCAGCGCCACCGGGAAGCCGACGTGGCGGCCCAGGAACAGGAAGGAGGACTTGTCCGCCAGCTCGGTACCCAGCTCACGCACCCGCGCCTCCTGGCTGTCCAGGACGTGCTGGATCCGCTCGGGCATGGCCTCCAGGTTGTCCAGGTACTCGGCGACCTCGTCGGGCCACTTGTTGCCGCGCAGCTGGGCCAGGTAGAGGCCCAGCAGGTAGCAGGCGGTGATCTGGGCGAGGAAGGCCTTGGTGGAGGCCACGGCCACCTCGGGGCCGGCGTGGGTGTAGAGGACGGCGTCGGCCTCGCGGGCAATCGTCGAGCCGTAGGTGTTGACGATGGCCAGGACCTTGCTGCCCTGCTCGCGGGCGTGGCGCACGGCCTGGATGGTGTCCATGGTCTCGCCGGACTGGGAGATGGCGACGGTGAGGGTCTTCTCGCTGACAACCGGGTCGCGGTAGCGGAACTCGTGGGCGAGTTCGACCTCCACGGGGATGCGGCACCAGTGCTCGATGGCGTACTTGGCGACGTGCCCGGCGTAGGCGGCGGTGCCGCAGGCGATGACAATGATCTTGTCGACGCTGCGCAGGACGGCGGGGTCGATACGCATCTCGTCGAGCTGGAGCTCACCGCGCTCGTCAACGCGGCCGCGCAGGGTGTCGGCCACGGCGGTGGGCTGCTCGTGGATCTCCTTGTCCATGAAGGTGTCGTAGCCGCCCTTGACGGCGGCCGAGGCGTCCCAGGTGACCTCCCAGGTCTTGGGCTCGACGTCGTGACCGTCCTTGTCCCAGACGTGGACGGCATCGGCGGTCAGGAGAAGGACCTGGTCGTCGTCGACCTCGGCGGCCTTCTTGGTGAAGGCGACGAAAGCCGCGACGTCGCTGCCCAGGAAGTTCTCGCCCTCGCCCAGCCCGATGACCAGCGGGCTGGAGCGGCGGGCCGCGACGATGGCCGCGGGGGCCAGGTCGGTGACGGCCAGGAGTGCGAAGGTTCCTTCGAGGCGAGCAGTGACGGCCCGCATCGAGGCGACCAGGATCTCGGCGACCTTGGCCGAGTCGGAGGCGGCGGCCGGGTCCTGGCGCAGGCGCTCGGTGAAGTCGATGTCCAGGACGTGGGCGACGACCTCGGTGTCGGTGTCGGAGAGGAGCTCGCGCCCGGCGGCCTCGACCTCCTCGCGCAGCGGGCGGAAGTTCTCGATGATGCCGTTGTGGACCACGGCGAGGTGGCCGGCGCGGTGCGGGTGGGCGTTGACCGTCGTCGGGCCGCCGTGAGTGGCCCAACGGGTGTGACCGATACCTGCGGTGGCAGGGGCCGGCGGGGTCGCCTCCAGCAGCTCGCGCAGGCCGGAGAGCTTACCGGCCTCCTTGACGACGTCCAGTCCCGAGGGGCCCACCAGGGCGACGCCCGCGGAGTCATAGCCGCGGTACTCCAAGCGACCGAGGCCGTCCATGAGAACAGTGAGGGAACGGGAAGAACCAGTTTCAGTCAAAGGGCCGACGTGGCCGACGATTCCACACATACTCTGATCGAATCATGCCGGCGCGGCGTTGACAACGAGCGCAGGCACACGTCGGTGTGATCTCGGCGTGATCTCTGCGTGATCCCGTTCCCCGTCGGCGCCCCACCGACACCCCGACGGGCCCCATTCGTTCCTCGGGGATTGTCCGCCGGGCGTCTTCATTTGCGACACTGTGTCGGTGACATCCGAGCTGAGCGACCCGAGTGACCTGGGTATTCCGGGCGCCTCGCCCTACATCGAGCTGGACCGGGACCAGTGGTCCGCCCTGGCGTCCTCGGCGCCGCTGCCGCTGACCCAGGCCGATGTCGAGAAGCTGCGGGGACTGGGCGACCCCATCGACCTGGCCGAGGTCGACGCCGTCTACCGGCCCCTGACCGCTCTGCTGGAGGACTACATCGCCACCTCGCGCGAGCGGGCGCACCGCACCGGCGCCTTCCTGGGGGTGAGCGAGCCGCCCACGCCTTTCGTCGTCGCGGTGGCCGGGTCGGTCGCCGTGGGCAAGTCGACGACGGCGCGCCTCATCGCCCACCTGCTCGCCCGCTTCCCGGACACGCCCCGGGTGGACCTGGTGACCACCGACGGCTTCCTCCTGCCCAACCGGGTCCTTGAGGAGCGCGGACTCATGGCCCGCAAAGGATTCCCCGAGTCCTACGACCGTCGCGCGCTGCTGGAGTTCGTGGCGGCGGTGAAGTCCGGCAGCGAACGCGTCCGGGCGCCCGTCTACTCGCACACGGTCTACGACATCGTCCCGGACCGGCACGTGACGGTGGAGCGTCCCGACATCCTCGTGCTGGAGGGGCTCAACGTGCTCCAGCCCGCCCCGCGGGGGTCTCGGCCGGGGGCCTCGGCCCTCGCGGTGAGCGACTTCATCGACTTCTCGATCTACGTCGACGCCGACCCCGACGACATCCGCCGCTGGTACCTGGACCGGTTCCTCACCCTCAAGCACACGGCCTTTACCCAGCCGGGCTCCTACTTCCGGCGCTTCGCCGAGATCCCCGACGACGTGGCCCTAGCTGGAGCAAACGAGATCTGGGAGAGCGTCAACCTGGTCAACCTGCGCGAGAACATCGCCCCCACCCGGGGGCGGGCCACCCTGGTCCTGACCAAGGACGCCGAGCACCGCATGAGCCGGGTCCTGCTGCGCAAGTCCTGATTCCTCCTCGCGCTGAGACTCCAGTGGGGTGAGCTGCCTGGGGTGAAGTCATCAGCCGGTTCACCGGACATAGCGGACGCGGTCGCCCGTAGCCGCCTTGCCAGCCTTGGGCGTGCACTGCACGAGGGTCCGGTGCTACTGCGGGAGGGTTGGGTGTACTCCAGGTAGGTAGGACCTTCGTACAGTGCGCACAACCCCTGGCCAGTAGATCCCCACCCTCGTGGAGTACACCACTCCCGAGGAGGGGCGTACCCACGCCAGCGTCAAGCGAGTGCCGCCAGGAGTCCGAAGAGGAACCAAGGATGTCCAAATCGGTGACAAAGGCCTGGATCGTTCTCACATAGACGAAGCAAAACCGCACGATTCCAAGGTTCTCGTTCATGCCGCCTAGGGACTGGAGGTCCCTTTGTCACCGATTTGGACACCAACAGACCGATTCCCCCGAAGAGTCCGGTGCGGCGGGCCTACTAGGTCGCCTCGATCCGCGCGCCGCCGAGCAGCTCATGAGATCTTCCAGGATGCTCGCCCAGGTGGTCAGGGCGATCCGGGAGACATCGAGGATCGTGGCCTCGCGCGGCGTTGATCTGAGGCGCTACCGCGGCGAACTGCTCGCCTACCGGCTGCCGACCGCCGTGTCCGCGCCCCTCATGAAACGGATGTTCGCCAGGAATCTCCTCACCCGACGGATCATGACGCTGCACGGCAACACCGCTGACCTGCTGTTCGTGTGCCGGACCGTCTACGAGCAGGGCCGGACCAACGGGATCTCTGCGCCCATCTTCTACAAGAGCTACGAGGAGGCCCGCAGCAAGGCCGCTCGCCACGATCAACACCTACCTGGCATGGGCCACGAACGGAAAGAAACGACGTGAAACCGGGCAGCGTCGCGGTGAAGCCGCTGTGAAACCGCCGGGGATCAGTCTTGCCGGCATGACAACACGAACAGCAACCGAATCGCCCTCACCGAGCGAGGCACCAGCCATCCGGACCGATGGCCTGACACGGACCTTCGGCTCCTTCACCGCCGTTGACGGCCTCGACCTGGAGATCCCCACCGGCATCGTCTACGGCCTGCTCGGCCCCAACGGAGCCGGCAAGTCGACGGCGCTGCGCATGATCACCACCCTGTTGGCCCCCACCCGGGGCCGGGCGATGGTCCTGGGGCACGACGTCGTCCGCGAGCGCCACGCGGTACGCAGCCTCATCGGGGTGACGGGACAGTACGCCAGCGTCGATGAGACGCTCACCGGCTCGGAGAACCTGCGCCTCTTCGGGCGTCTTCTGGGCCTTGGCCGGCGTCGGGCGCGGGAGCGGGCCGAGGAGCTGCTGGCCGCCTTCAGCCTCACTGAGGCCGGCGGCAAGCGGGTCAGCGGCTATTCCGGTGGGATGCGGCGGCGACTGGACCTGGCGGTCTCGCTCATCTCCCGGCCCCCGCTCATCTTCCTCGACGAGCCCACCACCGGCCTGGACCCGCGCACGCGTGAGCAGATGTGGGACGTCATCCGTTCCCTGGTGGAGGGCGGCTCGACGATCCTGCTGACCACTCAGTACCTGGAGGAGGCCGACCGTCTGGCTCACCGGGTCGGCATCATCGATGCCGGACGGCTCATCGCCGAGGGCACCCCCGATGAGCTCAAGGACCGGGTGGGCAGCAGCTCTCTGGTGCTGACGCCGGCGACCCCCGAGGACCAGGCGGCCACCGCCGCCATCATCGAGCGGGTGACCGGTCACGCCCCGGCGACCGTCGACCAGGGCACCCACCTGCAGGCGCCGCTGAGCGAGGCCTCGGTGGCCACCGAGGTGCTCGTGGCCCTACGCGACGCCGGATTGTCGCCCAGAACCGTCTCGGTGGACCGCCCCAGCATGGACTCGGTCTTCATGGCCCTGACCGGGCAACCCACGAAGCACGACGATGCCTCGCCCGATGCCGCCGCGCCGTCGGCGTCCTCGCCCGCCTCCCCGTCCGCCCGTCCCGCAGACTCTCAGGAGCAGTCATGACCGTCCCCACCACCGCGACCGCACCGACCAGTACCGCGCTCTCCCCCGGCGTCCGGCGTTTCAGCGAGGCCCGGCTCGTCCCGGACACCCTGACCATGGCATGGCGCTCACTCATCACCATGATGCGCAACCCCGGGGAGTTCTACGACATCCTCATCCAGCCGGTCATGTTCACTGTCCTGTTCGGAGAGCTCTTCGGCGGCGCCATCGCCGGCGACGTCAAGGCCTACCTGCCCACGATCGTCCCGGGGCTCATCATCATGAACGCCCTGACCACGAGCCAGAGCGTGGGCGTGGACCTGCGCGAGGACATGGACAAGGGCGTCTTCGACCGCTTCCGCACCATGCCGATGTCCCGTATCGCGCCGGTCCTGGGGCCCATGGTCTCCGACGTGCTGCGCTACCTCATCTGCACCTCACTGACCGTACTCACCGGCTACATCCTGGGCTACCGGCCTGCCAACGGCTGGTCGGGAACGATTGGCGCCATCGCCCTGGCGGCGGGCTGCGCCTGGGCCATCGCCTGGATCTTCCTCTTCCTGGGGACGGTGTTCTCCTCGGCCCAAGCGGTCACCTCCTTCACGGTGATCGTCCTGTTCCCGCTGACCTTCCTGTCCAACGCCATGGTGCCCACCTCGACGCTGCCGAGTTGGCTCAAGGCCTTCGTGCGCCACAACCCGGTCTCGCACATCGTCGACGGCGGCCGGTACCTGCTGGACGGAACAGCGGGCTCGGCCGGGGACGTGCGGGCCGCGATCATCGGCTCGCTGCTGATCCTGGCCGTCATGGCCCCTCTGACGGTCGTGCGCTACCAGCGGCGCAACGCCTGAGCCGCACCTCAGGGACTCAGCCGACCTCGCCTGCCAGACGGCCGGCGAGGTCGGCGGCGTGAGCCACGAGCGCGCCGCGGTCCAGGGGCCGGATCCTCTCCTCGGCCTGCGCCAGCGCCCGCGCGTCGAACCGCTCGGTACGGCTGTGCAGGTAGTCGTGGGAGAGCAGACGGCAGGTCTGGTTGGTGCCCACGGCCAGGGCGGTGGCGACCAGCTCGGCACCCACTGCCCGCCGGTCGGGGTCCGCGTCCTCGGCAGCCACGACGGACAGGCCGACGGCCGCGACGAAGGCCATGATCGTGGGAATGTCACGCTGCCGTGGGGCGGGGTCGGACAGGATGTCACGCAGCAGCGAGGTGGCTCGGACCCGGACGGCATCGGCGTCGAGCTCGACGGCGTCGTCGGGGCTGAGCTCGACGTCGGTGATCAGGCACATGCTCAGGATGTAGAGCTCCCACTGGGAGCCGGATCCCAGGATGGAGCGCCAGTTCCCGGCATAGCGCAGGCTCACGCGCTGGATGAGGGCGGCAGTGCGCGCGTTGCCGCGGGTGAGCTCCAGCTCGCCGCGCACGGAACGGGCGATGAAGCGCATGGTTCCCGGCAGGTCGACGGGCTCCAGGCTCTCCAACAGCCTGTCCGCCGTCTCGGGACGCGGATCGAGGTAGACGGCGCAGTAGGCCCCCTCCAAGTGCAGTGTCGTACGGAAGAACTCGCCCCAGCTGGGCAGAACCCGGTCCAGGAGCACCCGGGCGCGCGAGCAGGCGTCAACGACCTGGCTGTAGCGTCCCAGGGACATGAGGACTTGCAGCCGGTGGAGGTGCAGCTCGAGCAGGTGAATACCGGCCAGGTCGTGACCGTGGAGCCTCCCCAGGAGGGTCTCGATGGTTCTCAGTGCGGCCTGGGGATCGCCGTCGTCCTCCTGTTGGGCGGCCAGGCAGCGGGTCGCCGCCCAGGCGACCCAGGGGTCGGCGTCGCCGGTCAGCTCGGGCCACTGCTCGTCGCTCGCACGCAGGAAGCGCCTGACCCGGCTGAACGGTCCCTCGCCGTCGAAGGAGGCCGGCAGCAGGGAGCGGACCTGTTCGGGCACGTGGCTCAGGAGCCCGAAGAGGGTGACGCACAGGGCCAGGACGCTCAGACCCGCCTCGTTTCCACGCGAGTCCTGGGCCGGTTGCACGGCGTGACCGATGAGCCGCGCACCGTAGTCAGCGATGCGCTCATAGCTCCAGGTGACGCTCCACAGGCGCATGAGCGCGGCGCCGATGAGACAGATCGCGTCACGCAGGCCCGTCGGCAGGAGCTCCGAGCCGTGGTCATCGGCCTGTGCCAGGAGCCGGTCGAGCTGTTGAAGGATGACGGCTTCATCGTGGGAGACCTGCTGGAAGAGGCGGTCGTGGTGGCGCGCCTCGGGGTGACGGGCGTCGCCGAAGTCGCCGGCATCGATGGGGAAGCGGATCTGGGAGCACAGGTCCACCGCCCAGCGGCGCAGGGCCGCGCGGGCCTCGGCCTCGTCTCCGGAGGCGGCCAGCTGCTCCAGGGCGAAGTCGCGGACGGTGACGAGCATGTGGAAGCGGGGCAGGCCGTGGTCGCGCACCACGAGCAGGGAGTGGGAGACCAGGGCGTCGAGGAGGTCGGCGGCCTGCGCGCCGATGAGCGCCTCCGCGGGCAGGAGGGTGAAGCCGTCGGGGAGCAGGGCCAGCCGGGCCAGGGCACGGCGCTCGGAGGCGTCGAGCAGGTTCCAGGACCACTCGATGACCGCTCTCAGAGTGCGCTGACGGGTCGGGGCGTCACGCGTGGCGGTGAGCAGATCGGGCCTGCCGGGCAGTCGCTCGGCGATCTGGCCGACCGACAGGCTGCGGGTGCGCGCGGCGGCCAGCTCGATGGCCAGGGGGATGCCCTCCAACCGGCTCAGGAGCTCGCCTAAGTCGTCATCGTCGATGACCTGGCCGGGGCGAGCGGCCAGAGCGCGGGCGCGGAACAGCTCGGCCGACGATGCGGTATCGAGGGGTTCCAGACGGTGGACGTGCTCCGCGGCCAGGTCGAGGGGGCGTCGCGAGGTCGCCAGGACGCGCAGGTCGGGGCAGGCGCCCAGGAGCGGCCCGATGAGGTCGGCCGTCTCGTCGGCCAGGTGCTCGCAGTTATCCAGAACCAGGATGGTTCCGGGTTGGGAGAGGGCGGCGGCCAGATCGCGGCGCGGGTCGCCGTCGACCGCTCCGGGGACTGCGACGGCGTCGAGCAGGACCCTGGCCAGATCGGCTCCGGGTGATACCTCGGCCAGAGCGACGACGTAGACGGCGGGGCGGCGGCTGCGGGCCGCCACCACCTGGGCCAGGGTCGTCTTGCCAACCCCGCCGGGGCCGGTGAGCGTCACCAGATGGCGGGTGCTCAAGGCCTTGAGAACACCGGTCACATCCGCCTCGCGCCCCAGGAAGTGCTCGGGCTCGGGCTCCAGGCCGTGGCGCACGGGGCTCTCAGCGGCCAGGACGGCCTCGTGGGCGGCGCGCATGGCCGGTCCGGGCACGGCTCCCCGCTGACGCAGCCGACGACGGTACTGCTCGTAGAGCTCCAGGGCCGCAGCGGGCGAACGCACCCAGGACTCGGCGCGCATGAGGGCGGCCAGGACGGTCTCGTCGCCGGTGTCTCGCCGGGCGGCCTCACGCAGCAGGTCCGCGGCCCGCTCGTGCTCACCGGTGGCCTCCAGGGCAAGCCCCCGATCGCGGCGGAGCTCCTCGGTGAGCCGGGCAGCCCGCTCCCGCAGAAGGGTCAGAGAGCCGGCCCCTGCTCCAACACCGTCATCGGCCTCGTCGGGAACCGGCACCCGCGGCAGGGAGTCGCTGAGGTCGAGGACCTGCTCCCACTGGCCTGCGACGGCGCAGGCTCGGGCCCGCTCCGCCCTGTCCGACAGGTCTCGGACGTCGACATCCGTCTTCGGCAGCACCAGCCTGTACCCGTCGCCGCTGCGCTCGACGACCCCCTCCCCCACGACGGCGCGCACCCGGGAGACGACGACGTGCAGCGCCCGCAGGGGGCGGGCCGGGGCGTCGTCGGGCCACAGGGCCTCAATGAGGGCGCCGTCGCTCACCCTGGCGTCCTGGCTGCCGGCGAGCACGGTGAGCAGGTCAAGACTCCTCCCGCTCAGGGGCCGGCCTTGCCAGGTCGGCGGCTCCGTCAGGAGAGCCAGGCGGTACGGGGAGGTCACGGGCCTATTCTCCCCCATCGCCGTGAGGCGGTGTTCCACAGGCCGGGGCCGGTCGCGACGCCCGCCACCGTACTGGTGGCGGCGTCCGCGACCGGCCCCGGGGAGGAACCCGTCGTCAGCTCACAGGCTGAGGTTGTTCTTGACGGTGTCGGCCAGGGAGCGGGCGACGCGGTCGGCCTCCTCCTGGGTGGCGGCCTCGACCATGACACGCACGAGCGGCTCGGTGCCCGAGGGGCGCAGCAGGACCCGGCCGGTCTCGCCCAGCTCCTTCTCCGCGGAGGCCACGGCGTCCTGCACGGCCTTGTTGGTGCTGGCGGCGCCCTTGTCGACGTTCTTGACGTTGATGAGGGTCTGGGGCAGGCGGGTGACGACGCTGGCGAGCTCGGCCAGTGTCTTGCCGGTGCGCTTGACGCGCGCGGCCACGTGCAGGGAGGTGAGCACGCCGTCACCGGTGGTGGCGTGGACGGTGTCGATGACGTGCCCGGACTGCTCGCCGCCCAGGGTGTAACCGCCCTGGAGCATCCGCTCGAGCACGTAGCGGTCGCCCACGCCGGTCTGGACGGTGCGGATGCCGTGCTCGCGCATGGCCAGGATGAGGCCGAGGTTGCTCATGACGGTCACGACGAGCGTGTCGGAGCCGAGAGTGCCGTCGGCCTTCATGCCGATGGCGAGCATGCCCATGATCTGGTCACCGTCGACGAGCTTGCCGTCGGCGTCCACGGCCAGGCAGCGGTCGGCGTCGCCGTCGTAGGCCACACCCATGTCCGCCCCGACCGCCGTGACGTAGTTCTGCAGCTGCTCGGGGTGGGTGGAGCCGCAGTTGTCGTTGATGTTGAGGCCGTCCGGGGAGGCGTTGATGACGATGACCTCGGCGCCGGCGGCCCGCAGCGCGGCCGGGCCGACGACGGAGGCGGCGCCGTTGGAGGCGTCGACGACGATGCGCAGGCCGGACAGGTCAGTGGCGACGGAGTCGACGAGGTGGTTGATGTAGTTCTGATCCGCGACGGTCTCCCCCTTGATGACGCGGCCGACGTCGGCGCCGGTGGGGCGGTCGTTGACCTTGCCCAGGAGGGACTCGATCTCGTCCTCGACGGCGTCGGCGAGCTTGTAGCCGCCGCGGGCGATGAACTTGATGCCGTTGTCCGGGAAGGGATTGTGGGAGGCGGAGATCATGACGCCCAGCTCGATGTCCTGGGTGGCCGTCAGGTGGGCGATCGCCGGGGTGGGCAGGACGCCCACACGGGTGACGTCGATGCCGGAGGAGGCCAGGCCCGCGCTGATGGCGTGGTCGAGGAACTCTCCGGAGGCGCGGGTGTCACGGCCCACGATGGCGCGGGGCCGGCCGCTGCGTGAACTCCGTGCGGCGGAAGTGTCCTTGGTCAGGACGCGGGCCGCGGCCTCACCGAGCTGCACGGCCAGGGTGGGCGTGAGCAGGTCGTTGGCCAGGCCGCGTACGCCGTCGGTTCCGAAGAGACGAGCCATGGAAATCCTCCTGAAAGGGTGACGAAACAGCACCATCCTGCCACGGGGCGCCGGGCATCGGGGCCCAACCTTCGGCCAACGCAAAAGGTCTGATGTCCTGCGGTGGCCCCGGCACTGCGGATTCCGCCTGAGATCGTGCCCCTCACCGCAGCATATCGTCGGCGTATCGGCTGCGTATCGACACGGCCGGTGCGGCCTGAGTGAGTCTCCGCCGCCCCTGACACATGACGACGGCGGCCGCCCCGGAAGGGGACGGCCGCCGTCGTCAGCGAGCGGAGGGAGGTCCGGCCGGTTGGGCCGGAGCCTCTCCCAATCAGCGCTTGGAGTACTGGGGGGCGCGGCGGGCCTTGTGCAGACCGGCCTTCTTGCGCTCCACGATGCGCGAGTCGCGAGTGAGGAAACCGGCCTTCTTCAGGGTGGCGCGGTTGGCCTCACGGTCGATCTCGTTGAGCGCGCGGGCGATGCCCAGGCGCAGGGCGCCGGCCTGGCCGGAAACGCCACCGCCGTTGATGCGGGCGACGACGTCGAAGCGGCCCTCGAGGTCCAGGATGGTGAAGGGGGCGCGCACGAGCTGCTGGTGCAGCTTGTTGGGGAAGTAGTCCTCCAGGGAGCGGCCGTTCAGCGTCCACTGGCCGGTGCCGGGAACGAGGCGCACGCGGGCGACGGCCTCCTTGCGGCGACCCAGGCCGGAGCCGGGGGCGGTGATGGACTGGCCGCGACCCGGAGCGGACTCCTCGGTCTCGGTGGTGTAGCTGGAGGGGGCGTTCTCCTCGTCCAGCGCGTCAATGTCGACAGTGGTCTCAGCCACGATATGTCCTTTGCTTGTCGCGGGGTGCCGAGCGCTGGAGCGCTTACTGGGCGACCTGGGTGATCTCGAACGTCTTCGGGCTCTGGGAGGCGTGCGGGTGCTCGGCACCCGCGTAGACCTTGAGCTTCTTGAGCTGGGCGCGACCGAGCTTGGTGTGGGGAACCATGCCCTTGATGGCCTTCTCGACGGCGCGCTCGGGGCGGGTGGCCAGCAGCTCTCGGTAGGAGACGGCGGTCAGACCACCCGGGTGGCCGGAGTGCCGGTAGGCGAACTTCTTGTCGGCCTTGCCGTTGGTGAGGGCCACCTTGTCGGCGTTGATGATGACGACGTAGTCGCCGCAGTCCTCATTGGGAGCGAACTGGGGCTTGTGCTTCCCACGGAGCAGGGTGGCGGCCTGGGCCGCGAGTCGACCCAGGATGACGTCGGTGGCGTCAATGACGTACCAGTTCTTCTCGACGTCGCCGGGCTTCGGTGTATACGTGCGCACGGGCGTTGCCTTCGTTTCTCTTGGCGAGTGGGCACGCCGAAGCGCGGTGAAGCGTTCGCGGTTCGGCGAGACCACCATGGTCAGGTGAGTGGTCGGAGCACAGGCGATCCGGGGCGAGTGGGACGGCACCGCGGACACGCACACGCGTGCTGCACGACGATTGCCAACAGTACCGGGCGGCCTGCGGAGGGGTCAAAAGGTGTGGCTTTCCAGTTCCGTGAATCGCACCACGCGACTTAGTGGGCTCCTGGCCGCGGATCAGCAGCTCAGACGCCGGGTGGTGCGGGCGCGCTCGGCCTGTGCGGCGAGCTCGTCGTCGGCCGGGTAGGTGACCTCCTCCAGGGTCAGCCCGTGCGGCGGGGCGACGGGGGCGGCGCTCTGGCGCGTGCGGGCGGCCAGGAGCTCGCCGGGCCAGGTGACGGGTTTGCGTCCCTGACCGACGGCGAGGCCGGCCCCCACCAGGGATCGGACCATGGAGTGGCAGAAGGCGTCGGCGACGACGGTCAGAGTCACGAGCCCGGCATCCGGTCCGGCCTCGGACCGTCGCCACTCCAGTGCGCGCAGGGTGCGGATCGTCGTGGCGCCGTCGCGGGGCTTGCAGTAGGACAGGAAGTCGTGCTCACCGAGCAGAGTGCGGGCGGAAGCGGCCATGGCCTCGACGTCGAGCGCATCGGGCAGCCACAGGACGGTGGTGCGCCGGGCGGGGTCACGCGGGGCGCCGGCGTCGGCAATCCGGTAGCTGTAGCGGCGGCTCAGGGCGCCGAAGCGGGCGTCGAAGACCTCCGGCACGGTACGCGCCCCGGTGACGACGACGTCGCCGGCCCCACGCGGCGTGCGCGCCAGGCTCTCCTGGGCCTCGCGGGCCAGGACGCCCGCCATCCGGGTGAGCAGGGCCTCCTCGGGGAGGCGCTCGGAGCGTCCGGGCAGCGCGGCCCAGGCCTCGGGGCTTGTATCGAGGTGGGCCACCTGGCCGGCGGCGTGGACGCCGGCGTCGGTGCGTCCGGCCACGGTGAGGCTGACGGGCTCACGCACAACGGTGGCCAGGGCGGAGGTGAGGACCCCTTCGACGGTGCGCAGCCCGGGCTGGGCGGCCCACCCGGAGAAGAAGGTGCCGTCGTAGGCCAGGTCGAGGCGGATGCGTGGCATGCCCTCATTGAACCGCACCGGCCTCGCGCTTCCACTAGGCTCGCGGCCGTGAGCACAACGACCCTGTCCGTGGACTGCGGAGGCGGCGGCATCAAGGCCTCGGTGCTGGATTCCGAGGGCAACATCATCTCCCGCGCCGTGCGCACCCCGACCCCCTACCCGCTGCCGCCGACGAAGCTGGTGGAGACCATCGCCTCACTGGCCTCCCAGCTGCCGGGCGCGGACCGGGTGACGGTGGGGATGCCGGGCATGATCCGCCACGGGGTCGTCATCGCCACACCTCACTACATCACCAAGGACGGCCCGCGCTCCAAGGTGCTGCCCGAGCTGGTGGAGGCCTGGGCCCGCTTCGACATGGGTGCCGGCGTCTCGAAGGCCCTGGGGATCCCCTCCCTGGTCCTCAACGACGCCGAGGTCGCCGGGGCCGGCGTCGTCACGGGCCACGGGCTGGAGATGATCGTGACCCTGGGCACGGGCCTGGGCAACGCCGTCTTCGACAACGGCCTCCTGGCCCCGCACGTGGAGGTCTCCCAGGGGCCGGTGCGCTGGGGGCTGACCTATGACGACTACATCGGCGAGCACGAGCGTCTGCGTCTGGGCGACGCCCACTGGTCTCGCCGGGTGCGCCGCGTCGTCGACGCCCTGCGCCCCATGTACCTGTGGGACCGCCTCTACCTGGGCGGCGGCAACTCGCGGCGGATCACGGCGACCCAGCTGGCCAAGATCGGCGACGACGTCGTCGTGGTCCCCAACGAGGCCGGTATGACCGGGGGCGCCCGCTGCTGGGACATGGCCCGTCCCTAATTCTCGTTACTCCGTCCGTCGCCGGCCCCCTCTCCCACGGAGCACTGGCTTCCTCTCCGACACGCACCGTCGCCCATCTCCTCGGTCCGGCACCAACAGTCCCTTGCCGAGGGCTTCATCACCTTCTATCTTGCCGATAGTTTGTTGTGACATGCCGACGACGGCACCCAGATCGTGCAAGGAGGCACTATGCGTATCGGAGTCCCCTGTGAGCCGGCCGATCAGCCGCGCGCCGCTGCGAGCCCGCAGACGGTGGAGCGGATGATCCGTCTGGGCTACGAGGTCCTGGTCGAGCGCGGCGCCGGGGCGCGGGCGCAGTTCCCCGACGAGGCCTACGAGACCGCCGGGGCCCAGGTGGCCGGCGGGGCCCAGGTCTGGGGCAGCGACGTCGTGGTGAGCGCCTCGGCCCCCGGTGAGGAGCACCTGGCGCTCATGAGCCGGGGCGCGGTCCTCATCTGCCGGCTGGACCCGGCGCGCCATCCCGAGATCCTTGAGTCGCTGCGGGAACGCGGCATCACCGGTCTGGCCCTGGACGTGGTCCCGAGGATCTCGCGGGCGCAGTCGCTGGACGTGCTCTCCTCGCAGGCGAACCTGGCCGGCTACCGCGCCGTCATCGAGGCGGCCTCCCACCTGGGCAGGCTGTTCAGCGGGCAGGTGACCGCCGCCGGCAAGTTCCCGCCCGCCACCGTCTACGTCATCGGTGCGGGCGTGGCCGGCCTGTCCGCGATCGGGACCGCCTGCTCCTTGGGCGCGCAGGTGCGCGGCTCCGACGTGCGTCCGGAGGTCGCCGACCAGGTGCGCTCCATGGGGGCGCAGTTCGTGCCGCTGCCCAGCGCCCAGGAGGTGTCCTCCGACGGCTACGCCAAGGAGCTGAGCGCCGATCAGGCGAGTGCGGCCAACGCGCTCTACGCCCAGCAGGCCGCCGAGTCCGACGTCGTCATCACCACGGCGAGCATCCCGGGGCGTCGGGCACCGGTACTCCTGGACCGCTCCGCGATCGAGGCCATGCGCCCCGGAACGGTCATCATCGACATGGCGGCGGCCACCGGCGGCAACACCGAGCTGACGGTGCCCGGGCAGGTGGTCACCACCGACGGCGGCGTCACGATCGTGGGGCACACGGACCTGGCGGGGATGCTGCCCGCGCAGGCGACCCAGCTCTACGGGCGCAACATCGTCAACCTGCTGGGCCTGATCACCCCCGACAAGGACGGGGCCCTCACCCTGGACCTGGATGACGAGGTGGTCCGGGCCATCACGGTCACCCACGACGGCGAGCTGCTGTGGCCCCCTCCCCCGATCCAGGTCTCGGCCACCCCCGCCCCGAGCCAACCGGAGCAGACGACCGCCGACGACGCGGCCGCTCAGGAGGCCGCTCGCGCGGCCCAGGCGCGCTCGCGCTCCCGGCAGTGGCTGGGGCTGGCCGCCGCGACCCTCGTGGCCGCCGCCCTGGTGCTGGTGACGCCGTCGGCCGCCACGAGCCACTACATCGTTCTCATGCTCTCGGTGATCCTGGGATTCCACGTCATCTCCAACGTGACCCCTGCCCTGCACACGCCGCTGATGTCGGTGACCAACGCGATCTCGGGAATCATCCTGGTCGGGGCGATCTCGCAGGTCGGCCACCCCCATCCGCTCATCAGCGCCATCAGCCTGGCGGCGGTGGTCCTGGCCACGATCAATATCGTCGGCGGCTTCGCGGTCACCCACCGCATGCTCGCCATGTTCACGAAGGACTGAGGTGAGGAGCAGATGATGACTCACATCCTGATGCCGGCCACGTCGTCGAGCACGTTGATCGCCGCCGTGCCGTCGCTGCCCTCGCCGGTGGTCCTGGCCTACATCGCCGCCGCGATCCTGTTCATCCTGGCCGCGGCCGGCCTGTCCCGCCATGAGACGGCCGTGGCCGGCAACGTGGCAGGAGCCGTCGGCATGGCGGTGGCGGTGCTCGCCGCGATCGGCCTGGCCCTGAGCAACCACCCGGCGCGGGGCGTGCTGCCCACGCTGCTGCTCATCGCCATGGGGCTGGCCCTGGGCTCGGTCATCGGGCTGGTGGTGGCCAAGCGCGTGGCCATGACCGGGATGCCCCAGCTCATCGCCGTGCTCAACGGGCTGGTGGGACTGGCGGCCGTCCTGGTGGGCTACAACTCCTACGTCTCCCCCGACGCCCTGTCCGCCCCGCTGGGGGCCTTCCACCTGGGCGAGGTCTTCCTAGGAGTGTTCGTCGGCGGTGTGACCTTCACCGGGTCGGTCCTGGCGGCCCTCAAGCTGGCCGGCCGTGTGCCGGGCAGACCCCTGACGCTGCCGGGCCGCAACCTGCTCAACCTGGGGGCGCTCATCGGCTCCCTGGTTCTCATGGTCGGTTTCATGATGGCGCCGGCCGGCTCCGGCGCGGGCTGGGCCTTCCTGGCGGTGATGACGCTCATCGCGCTGGCGCTGGGTGCGCACCTGGTGCTGGCCATCGGTGGCGGCGACATGCCGGTGGTCGTCTCGATCATGAACTCCTACTCGGGGTGGGCCTCCGCCTTCACCGGTTTCATGGTGGACAACGACCTGCTCATCATCACCGGGGCGCTGGTGGGCTCCTCGGGGGCCTACCTGTCCTACCTCATGTGCCAGGCCATGAACCGATCCTTCGTCTCGGTGCTGCTGGGCGGCTACGGAACCGACTCCACCAGCGCCGCCACGGGTGGTTCGGGGCAGGAGGGCACGGTGCATGAGACCAGTGCCGGCGAGGTGGCTCACCTGCTGCAGTCCGCCCGGCGCGTGGTCATCACCCCCGGCTACGGGATGGCCGTCGCCCAGGCCCAGTACCCGGTGGCCACGCTGACCGAGATGCTGCGCTCGGAAGGCGTGGAGGTCACCTTCGGCATCCACCCGGTGGCGGGGCGCCTGCCCGGGCACATGAACGTGCTGCTGGCCGAGGCGAAGGTCCCCTACGACATCGTCCTGGAGATGGATGAGGTCAACGACTCCTTCGACGAGGTCGATGTCGTCCTCATCATCGGCGCCAACGACACCGTGAACCCGGCCGCCAAGGAGCCGGGCTCCCCGATCGCGGGCATGCCGGTGCTGCACGTGTGGGAGGCGAGCCGGGTCATCGTCTTCAAGCGCTCCATGGCGACCGGCTACGCCGGGGTCAACAACCCGCTCTTCTTCCGGGAGAACAGCTCGATGCTCTTCGGCGACGCCAAGGACACGGTCGAGGCCATCATCCGCGCCCTGGAGTAGGAGGGGCCGGGCTCAGTCGAGCCGGCCTCCCTCGAGGCGCTCGACGCCGTCGACGCCGTCGAGCCCGGAGAGGGCCTCAATGAGGTTGGCGGCGGGCCGCTGCCCGTGGAAGCGCATGACGGCGTTCATGGTGCGACCGTGCTCGCCGCGGGTCACCTCGGTCTCCTCCAAGGTGGCGGTGAAGCCCGATGCGGTGGCGACCTGGAGGATCTCGGGCATGATGGCGCTGCCGATCTCGTAGTCGATGCGCACGGTCACCTCGCCGCGGCGGCGCTGCAGGCGCGAGGTGAGGGGACCCAGGAACAGGACGACGATGTAGTCGAGCGCGACCGCCGTGGCCGCCAGGGGGATCATGCCCGCCCCGCAGGCCATGCCAATGGCGGCGCTGAGCCAGACGGTCGCGGCGGTGGTCAGGCCCCGGACGGTGTCGTTGTTGACGAAGATGACCCCGGCTCCCAGGAAGCCGATACCGGAGACGATCTGCGCGGCCACACGGCTGGGGTCCACCGCGACATCCGCGCCGGTGATCGGGGCGAAGCCGTAGGCGGACACAAGGGTGAACAGGCACGAACCCAGCCCCACCAGGACGTGCGTCTTGACGCCGGCGTCCTTGTGGCGCAGGTGGCGCTCAGCGCCCAGGGTCAGGCACAGGAGGAAGGTGGCGAGCATCGCGACGACCTGAACCCCCACGTGGTTCAGGCTGAACAGCGTGTTCACACCGACTCCCTTCCCTGCGATCACTGTGCCTGTCCCGCCGGCACCCCGCCGGCACTGCGCCGATTCTAAAGGAGCAGCTGGCGGGGCGCGTCCCCGGTGACATCTCCCCATCGCGGCGGCTCTCACGCACCGTTTAGCGTGAGCCCACCACCGGTCCCCCAGTTCCTGAGGCTTGTCAGACGTGTCGACCTCCCCCTGCACCACCCCCGAGGGGGCCGCTCGCGCCGGTCGGCTGCTGGAGCTCAGTGAGCGCCTGGCCGAGTCGGGCCGTCGGGGGGAGGCGCTGGATGCCGCACGGAAGGCCTGCGAGGTTCTCCGGGGCCTGGCCCGCCTCGCCCCGGACACCTACCTGGCCGACCTCGCTGAGGGGCTGTCCATCATGGCGGCCCGCCTGCGCGAGGCCCGCCGCATCCGTGAGGGGGTCGCGGTCTCGCGAGAAACGGCCCGGCTCCGACGGCGCCTGACCCGACACGACTACGACGCCCATGCCCCCGGCCTGGCTAGGGCTCTGTGCCGGCTCGCCATCGACCTGAGCGCTTCCGGAGACCTGCGTGACGCCCTGGCCAGCGCGCAGGAGTCCGTCGACCTCTACCGGAGCCTGAACCGGAGTGATCCCTCCGGCGACGAGACCGGTTTGGCGGAGGCGCTGACCACGCTCACCTGCTGTCTGAGCGAGTCCGGTCGGCCGAGCGGCACCTTCGTCACCGCCCAGCAGTCCCTCACTGTCCGACGGCGTCTGGCCCGGGTCGATCCGGATGCACAGGTCCGCCGGCTCGCGGCGGACCTGGTACGTCTGGCACCCAGGCTACGCACGGTGGGCTATGTCGATGAGGCCCTCGAGCAGGCCCGGGAGGCCGTGGCTCTCTTCCGCCGCCTCGATGAGGATGAGATCGGTTCCTGCACCGGTGATCTTGCCGGTGCCATGGAGGCCCTGGCCGCCTGTGGGGCCGCCGTCGGGCGCCGGGACGAGGCCCTGGAGGCGGCCGAGGAGGCCGCCGCGCTCTACCGAGGGCTGTCTCGCCGCACACCGGCGCTCTACTCGCCCAAGGTCGCTCACGCCCTGGGGACTCTGGCTCGACGCCTGAGCGACGCGGGTCGGCACCGTGACGCGCTCGCCGCGACTGAGGAGGCGGTCGGCGTCGCTCGCGCTCTGGCCCACAGCGCCCCCGAGACCCACCTGCCCGACCTGGCCGACGCCCTCACGGTCCGGGCCGCCTGCCTGCGTGACGCCGACAAGCTGGACCGAGCGCTGGCTGCGGCGCGGGAGGTGGTCAGCATCCGGCGCGCCCTGGTGCACAGCAGCTCCGGCGCTGACACCCCGGCTCTGGCCGAGTCCCTGTACGTGCTCGCCGTCGACCTGTACACGGCCGGGCAGCTGCAGGAGTCCTTCGCGGTGGCCTGGGAGGCCATTGACATCTACCGGCGGCTGGTCCGCGCCGACCCGGCCCCTCATACCGCCGATCTGGCTCGGGCGCTCAATATCCTCACCTTGAACCTCAGCCGGGCGGGGCGTGCGCATGAAGCGCTGGCCGCGGTGCAGGAGGCGGTGACGTTCTACCGGAGCCTGACGCAGATCGATCCGGTTGCCTACAGGCCGGACCTGGCCGCCTGCCTGCACAATCTGGCCACGTGCCTGGGGGATGTCGGGGACCGTTCCGCCGCCCTGGCTGCGATCCGGGAGACGGCGGTGATCCGCCGGGAGCTGGCCGAGCGCGACCCGGCGACTCATGCCCCGGCGCTGGCCCCGTGCCTGCACCGGCTCGCCAAGCGCCTGGCCGAGGCCGGTCACCGCAGCGAGGCCCTGGAGACTGCGCGGGAGGCGGTCGCCGCCTACCGGAGTCTGGCCCGCAGGCACCCGGAGGCCTTCAGCCAGGGGCTCGCCGACGCCCTGGGAACCTATGCGTCAGTCCTCGAGTGGGCGGGCAGGGAGGCCGACGCCGCCCGCATCCGCCAGGAGAGCGAGACCATGACGGAGCAAAGAGCCTTGGAGGCCTCCGTCGGAAGCCTCTGAAGGCCGCTGCCGGCCCGGCGGTGCTGGCGCGAGGAAGGGGCGTTCCAGAATCCGGTCAGTGACAACGCCGTCAGTCGCCATCTGCACAACACGCGGGGAGGGCCGGCCACCATTGGGTGACCGGCCCTCCCCGGAGTTCTCGCTCAGAGCGTCAGCTCTGACTCACTTCTCGACCTTCTGGGCGGCGGCGCCGCCGGCGGGGGCGAAGCCCGCGGCCTCGGCGTCCTCGGCGCTGGCGAACCAGACCTCGGCGACCGTGGCGTCATACCAGCGCGAGCCGGGAACGTGGTACTTCATGGAGTCCTCGTTGCCCTTGACCAGGTGATCGTCGTCGGGAGCGTCCGTGGCGCCCTCCTCGAGGCGAACCGCGCCGGCGTACTCGGCCTTGTCAGCCTTCTCCGCCTTGTCGGCCTTCTCCTCAGCCTTCTCGGTCGTGGCCTTCTCGGCCTTGTCCTCGTCGGCGACGGCCTTCTGGGCGGCCTTCTTGGCGGTGGCGACCGCGTCCTCCACGATCTCCTTGCGGGCAACCGGCTCCAGCACCAGGGAGATGACCGCCATGGGGGCGTTGTCACCCTTGCGGGGGGTCGTCTTGATGATGCGGGTGTATCCGCCCTCGCGGCCCTCGAACTTGGGGGCGAGCTCCTCGAAGAGGCGGTAGACGGCGTACTTGTCCGTCACCTTCTTCAGCACGGTGCGGCGGGCGTGCAGGTCGCCGCGCTTGCCCTTGGTAATGAGCTTCTCGACGTAGGGACGCAGGCGACGGGCGCGAGCCTCCGTGGTCTTGATCGACTCGTGGACGATGAGCTGCGTGGCCAGGTTGGCGAGCAGGTGACGCTCGTGCTGGGCGCTGCCGCCCAGACGGGGACCCTTAGTGGGGCGAGGCATGGTTGTCTCCTAGGTGAATAACGAGCCGGCTCAGGCCTGGGTCTCGTCGCTGAAAGTGGGGTTGGCGTAGTCGTCGTCCGAGACGTAGTCGACCGGGGAGCCCTTGAGGGAGAGTCCCAGCTCGGCCAGCTTGTCCTTGATCTCGGAGATGGACTTGGCGCCGAAGTTACGGATGTCGAGCAGGTCGGCCTCGCTGCGCGAGACGAGCTCACCGACGGTGTGGATGCCCTCGCGCTTGAGAGCGTTGGAGGAGCGGGCCTGCAGGTCGAGCTCGTCGATCATGAGGGCCAGGTCCTGCTGGAAGGCCTCGTCGATCGGCGAGGGGCCGACCTCGATGCCCTCGGCCTCGACGTTGAGCTCACGGGCCAGGCCGAAGAGCTCCACGAGCGTCTTACCGGCGGAGGCCAGGGCGTCACGCGGGGTGATGGAGGACTTGGTCTCAACGTCGACGATGAGACGGTCGAAGTCGGTGCGCTGCTCCACACGGGTGGCCTCGACGGAGTAAGAGACCTTCTTGACCGGCGAGTAGATCGAGTCCACCGGGATGCGGGAGATCTCCGCGTTGGGGTCCTTGTTCTGGTTGGCGGAGACGTAGCCGCGGCCGCGCTCGACCGTCAGCTCGATCTCCAGCTTGCCCTTCTCGTTGAGAGTGGCGATGACCAGCTCGGGGTTGTGGATCTCGACGCCGGCCGGCGGGGTGATGTCACCGGCGGTGACCTCGCTCGGACCGGACTTGCGCAGGTACATGACGACCGGCTCGTCATTCTCCGAGGACAGGACGATCTCCTTGATGTTGAGGATGATCTGGGCGACATCCTCCTTGACCCCGGGGATCGTGCGGAACTCGTGGGGCACCCCGTCGATGCGGACGCTGGTCACGGCCGCCCCCGGGATGGAGGACAGCAGCGTGCGGCGCAGGGAGTTGCCGAGCGTGTAGCCGAAGCCGGGCTCGAGGGGCTCGAGCACGAAGCGCGAGCGGCGGTCCTCGACCAAGACCTCCTCGGTGAGCGTGGGTCGCTGTGCAATGAGCACGTGGTTTCCTTTCGTCGCGGCGCCCGCTATATGACGCCGTTCCTCATGGGTGGAGCCGCCGGCCCGACCGGGCCGGCCCTACTCCGCGTCCCGCCGTTGGGGCGGAACGTGGTGAGACGACGACGCAGCACCGGCTGCGCCGTCGTCCCGTGAAGCTCAGACGCGACGGCGCTTGGGCGGGCGGCAGCCGTTGAAGGCCTGGGGGGTGACGTCGGTGATCGAGCCGACCTCGAGGCCGGCGGCCTGGAGGGAGCGGATCGCGGTCTCGCGGCCGGAGCCGGGACCCTTGACGAAGACGTCAACCTTCTTCATGCCGTGCTCCTGGGCGCGCCGGGCGGCGGCCTCGGCGGCGAGCTGGGCGGCGTAGGGCGTCGACTTGCGCGAGCCCTTGAAGCCGACCTGGCCGGAGGAGCACCAGGCGATGACGGCGCCCTGCGGGTCCGTCAGCGAGACGATGGTGTTGTTGAAGGTGGACTTGATGTAGGCGTGACCGTGGGTAACGTTCTTGCGGTCCTTGCGGCGCGTCTTGCGCGCGGCGGCGCGGGTCTTGGGAGGCATTCTTCCTTCTTCGTGATGAGGTCGTCACTGCGCTCTCCGCTGGGCGGGGCGCGAGCTGCTGCTTACTTGGCCTTCTTCTTACCGGCCACGGTGCGCTTGGGGCCCTTGCGGGTACGCGCGTTGGTCTTGGTGCGCTGACCGTGCACCGGCAGGTGGCGGCGGTGGCGCAGGCCCTGATAGCAGCCGATCTCGATCTTGCGGCGGATGTCCGCCTGGACCTCACGGCGCAGGTCACCCTCAACCTGGTAGTTGCCGTCGATGTGGGTGCGGAGCTTGACCAGCTCCTCCTCGGTGAGGTCCTTGACGCGGGTGTCGGGGTTGACGCCCGTCGCCTTCAGGGTCTCGTCCGCGCGGGTGCGTCCGATCCCGAAGATGTAGGTGAGTGCGATCTCGACTCGCTTCTCGCGAGGCAGGTCGACACCGGAAATGCGTGCCACGGTGTGGTTCTCCTGTGTGCTCCCGGAGGTCGTCACCCACCTCCCCCACCTCGCATGGTGGCCCCGGCCTCCGAGAACCGGGGGTTGCGGACCCGCGGTGCGGGTGCGCTGGGATGGGTGCTGGAAAGGGCCGTCCAGGTCTCTGGGCGGCCCGGCGCCGGGGACTCAGCCCTGACGCTGCTTGTGCCGCGGGTTCTCGCAGATGACCATGACGCGGCCGTGGCGACGAATCACCTTGCAGCTGTCACAGATCTTCTTGACGCTCGGCTTGACCTTCATGATGTTCCTCCGCCGGCTCTGGGAGCCGACATGTCACTTGTACCGGTAGACGATTCGGCCGCGGGACAGGTCGTAGGGGCTCAGCTCCACGACCACCCGGTCCTCGGGGAGGATGCGGATGTAGTGCTGCCGCATCTTTCCGGAGATGTGCGCGAGCACGACGTGCCCGTTGCTCAGCTCCACCCGGAACATCGCGTTCGGAAGGGCCTCGACGACCGATCCCTCGACCTCGATGACTCCGTCCTTCTTAGCCATGTTCCTCCATCGGTGCTTTCTCGCTCGAGTTCACCCCGACGACGTCGCCGCCGGGCAGCCGCGGTCGCCGTTGCAGAGGCCCTACCACAGGCAATCCCCTGTGACCAGGGTCTTGAATGCGACATGAGGGCATGCGTCATCGACGGACGCGCGTCCAGCGGATAACTTTACGGCAGACGGCCTGGGCTCCACCATGCCAGATGGCGCGATCACGCGGTGTTTCCTGACACACCGCAGGCACGTGTGTCGTCGAGGACGCGCCCACGCCCTTGACGGCGCACGCCCCGGTCACAGTCCGTGAGGCCTGAGGTGTGTCCTCGACCTCTGGGCGCCCTGAACCCGACGGGCCCTCGCAACCGCTCCCGGCTCAGCGTCTCAGCCCAGTGCCTTGGGCTCGATGCCGTACGGGGCCAGGCCCTCGGCTCCGCCGTCGGGCGCGGTGAGGACCCACACGCCGCCGGGGACGATGGCCACGGTGTGCTCCCACTGGGCGGCGTGGGAGCCGTCCTGGGTGACGACTGTCCAGCCGTCGTCGAGCTCGCGTGTGGCCGGGCTGCCAGCGGTGAGCATGGGCTCGATGGCCAGCACCATGCCGGGGCGCAGGCGGGGACCGCGCCGCTTGACGGAGTAGTTGAGGACGTCGGGGGCCATGTGCATGCTCGTGCCGATGCCGTGGCCTACGTACTCCTGGAGGATGCCCAGTTCGTGGCCCTCCCGCGCGGCCACGTCCGCGACAACGGCCTCGACGGCGTCGCCGATCGCGTTGAGGCGCAGCTCGCGTCCGCTCCCCTCCCCCGCTGCGGCGCGGGCGACGGCGGCGATGGCCTCCCACAGGGCCCGCCGGGTGGTGGTGTCCACGAGCCGGTCGGTCTCACTCAGGTACGTCCCGCCGACGACGGCGGTGAAGGCGGCGTCGCCGTGCCACTGGGTGCCGTTGTCGTCGATGATGTAGGCGCCGCAGTCGAAGGTGACCAGGTCCCCGTCCTTCAGGACCCGCTCGCCGGGGATGCCGTGGACGACCTCATCGTTGACCGAGATGCACACGGTGGCCGGGTAGTCGTAGTAGCCCAGGAAGTTCGAGCGGGCACCGGCGGCCTCGATGACGCCGGCCGAGACGGCGTCGAGCTCGGCGGTGGTGATCCCAGCGCGCACCGCCTTGCGCAGGGCCGCGTGGATGTCGGCGACGACGAGCCCGGCCCGGCGCATGAGACGGACCTGCTCAGGCGTCTTGATCTGGATCTGTTCGCGTGAGAGCACGGGTGCCTCCTGTGGTCGTGTGGAGCGGGGTGGGCCTGGGCGTTCCGACGAGCGCCCCGTCAGGTACGGGGACGGGCCGGAGCATGCGCAGGCGGGTCGTCCGCGTGAGCAGACGACCCGCCGGTGTGGTTGGGCTTCAGGAGCCTGTGATGCCGCGGGAGGCGAGGGCTTCCATGATGCGGCCGGTGACGACGTCGATCTCGCCCATGCCGTCGACCTGGACGAGCAGGTCGCGCTCGGCGTAGAGGTCGGCCAGCGGGGCCGTGGACTCGGCGTAGACCTCGAGGCGGCGGCGGATGACGGGCTCGGTGTCGTCAGCGCGCCCCTGCTCGCCGGCCCGCTTGAGCAGGCGGGCGATGACGGCCTCGGCGTCGGCGGTGATCTCGACAACGACGTCGAGTGCCAGGCCCGAGTCCTTCAGCATGGAGTCGAGCTCGCCGACCTGCGCGGTGGTGCGCGGGTAGCCGTCCAGGAGGAATCCGGCCTCGCAGTCGGCCTGGGCGATGCGGTCGGCGACCATGGCGTTGGTGATGGAGTCGGGCACGTACTCGCCCTTGTCCATGTAGGCCTTGGCCTGGGTGCCGAGCTCGGTGGCGCCGGCGACGTTGGCTCGGAAGATGTCTCCGGTGGAGATGGCCGGGATGCCCAGGCGCTCGGCGATCCGGGCGGCCTGGGTGCCCTTGCCCGCTCCAGGGGGACCGAGAAGAACCATGCGTGCGCTCATGACAAGAACCCTTCGTAGTGACGCTGCTGCAGCTGGGAGTTGACTTCCTTGACGGTCTGGAGGCCCACGCCCACCATGATGAGGATAGTGGTTCCACCGAAGGGCAGGTGCTGAGCCAGGTCCAGCCAGATGACCGCGAGCGTCGGGATGAGGGCGAGGACCACCAGGTAGATGGAGCCCGCCGTCGTGATGCGGTTGATGACGTAGGACAGGTAGCGCACGGTGGGCTCGCCGGCGCGGATGCCGGGGATGAAGCCGCCGTAGCGCTTCATGTTGTCCGCGATCTCCTCGGCGTCGAAGGTGATGGCCGTGTAGAAGAAGGCGAAGAACAGGATGAGGACGCCGTAGGCGGTCAGGTAGATCGGGTGCGTCTGGTGCAGGTGCGTCATGATCCACTGCACCCACTTGCTCGTTTGATTGCCGAAGCCGGCGACGAGCTGGGGCATGGCCAGGATCGATGAGGCGAAGATGACCGGGATGACGCCGGCGGTGTTGATCTTGACCGGGATGTAGGTGGTGGATCCGCCGTACTGGCGGCGCCCGATCATCCGCTTGGCGTACTGCACGGGGATGCGCCGCTGGGCCTGCTCGATGTAGACGACCGCCAGGGTGGCCAGGAGGACGACGGCCACGATGATGGCGAAGTTGGCCGCCCCGTTGTTGCCTCCGGCGATGGAGAACATGTTGGAGGGGAACTGGGCCACGATGGAGGTGAAGATGAGCAGCGACATGCCGTTGCCGATGCCGCGCTCGGTGATGAGCTCGCCCAGCCACATGATGAGGCCGGTGCCGGCGGTCATGGTGATGATGATGAGCAGCAGGTTGATGACTGAGCCGTCGGGCAGGACCGGCTTGTTGCAGGTCGGGAAGAGCGCGCCGCTCCTGGCGGTGGCCACGATGGTGCTGGACTGGAGCAGGCCCAGGCCGATGGTGAGGTAGCGGGTGTACTCGGTGAGCTTGGCAGTGCCCGCCTGCCCCTCCTTGTGGAGCTCCTCGAAGCGGGGGATGACGACCTTCAGGAGCTGGATGATGATGGAGGCGGTGATGTAGGGCATGATGCCCAGCGCGAAGACGCTCAGCTGAAGCAGCGCACCACCGGAGAAGACGTTGACAAGGCTGAGAAGATTCTGATCCTCAGCAGCAGCGATGCATTGCTTGGCGTTGGCCAGGTTGACGCCTGGGGCCGGCAGGATCGACCCGAGCCGGAACAGGGCCATGATGCCGAGGGTGAAGAGCAGCTTCGCCCTGAGGTCTGGCGTTCTGAACGCCTGGGTGAACGCGCTGAGCACTCGAACTCCTGTGGACTCGGGGGTGGGTTCGGCCTTGCGGGCAGCAAGGCGGAGCGCAGGGGAACTGCGCCCGGCCCAGACTACCCCGCCCAGCTCGCCACCTGGGCGCCGAGACGGGGTTGCAACGTCGATGAGGTGCGGGTTTTCTCACGTCTCGTCCCGGTGAGGTAGTGCGGGGTGATCCAAGGCACCTCACCGTCGGTGCGCAGTGGTCGTTTCGGTGTTCGACGTCGGGGCACGACAGACCCCGGCGGCCCAGGTTTCCCTGGACCGCCGGGGTCTGTGTTCTCGCGATTCGTCAGGGCCGCCCCGTCAGGGAGTCACTCCCCTGCCGGACACGGCCTGACCGGCGTTCAGCGCGTGGCGATGGTGCCGCCGGCGGCCTCGATCTTCTCCTTGGCGGAGCCGGACCAGGCGTCGACCGTGAGCGTCAGGGCCACGGTGACGTCGCCGCCGCCGAGAACCTTGACGAGCTGGTTCTTGCGAACCGCACCCTTGGCGACGAGGTCCTCCACGGTCACCGTGCCGCCCTCGGGGAACAGCTCGGCGATGCGGCCGACGTTCACGGGCTGGAACTCGACCCGGTTGGGGTTGCGGAAGCCGCGCAGCTTGGGCAGACGCATGTGCAGCGGCATCTGGCCACCCTCGAAACCAGGACGGACCTGGTAACGAGCCTTGGTGCCCTTGGTACCGCGACCGGCGGTCTTACCCTTGGACGCCTCACCACGACCCACGCGGGTCTTGGCCTTCTTGGCGCCGGGGGCGGGACGCAGGTGGTGCAGCTTGACGACGCGCACCTTCTCCTCCTGCGTGTTCTCGGTGTCAGCCATCTCAGACCTCCTCAACGGTGACCAGGTGGTGCACCGTGGCAATCAGGCCGCGCACGCTGGGGCTGTCCTCACGCACGACGGACTGGCGGATCTTGCGCAGACCCAGGGTCTTGAGGGACTCGCGCTGGCGGTGGGTACCCCCGATGCCAGAGCGGACCTGAGTGACCTTGAGCTGCTTGGTCATCTGCTTCGATGCGGACTCAGCCATCACGCACCCACTCCTTCAGCGGCCTTCTCGGCCTCCTGCTTCTCGGCCTGAGCGCGCTTGTCGGCCTCACCCTCGGCGCGGGCCCGCAGCATGGACTGCGGGGCGACGTCCTCCAGGGGCAGGCCACGGCGGGCCGCGACGGCCTCGGGCTGCTCAAGCTGCTTGAGGGCGTCCACCGTGGCGTGCACGATGTTGATCGCGTTGGAGGAGCCCAGCGACTTGGACAGGATGTCGTGGACGCCGGCGCAGTCCAGCACGGCGCGCACCGGGCCACCGGCGATAACACCGGTACCGGGGGACGCCGGGCGCAGGAGAACGACTCCGGCGGAGTCCTCACCCTGGACCAGGTGCGGGATGGTGCGGCGGATCATCGGGACGTGGAAGAAGTTCTTCTTCGCGATCTCGACGGCCTTGGCGATGGCGGCGGGAACTTCCTTCGCCTTGCCGTAGCCCACGCCGACGGTGCCCTCGCCGTCACCGACGACCACGAGAGCCGTGAAGGTGAAGCGGCGGCCGCCCTTGACGACCTTGGACACGCGGTTGATGGTGACGACGCGCTCGATGTACTTGTCGTCGTTGCCGCGACCACGGTCGCGGCGGTCGTTGTTGCGGTCGCGGCGGCCGCGGCCCTCGCCCCGGCGCTCGTCGTTCTCGCGCTGGGCCGAGCCGTCGGACGACGCGGACCTGTCTCGCTGCGGTGCAGCCATCAGATGTTCCTCTGCTTTCTCGTCGTCTTAGTGCTCACAGCTTCAGGCCGCCCTCGCGGGCGCCCTCGGCGACGGCCGCGACACGGCCGTGGTACTTGTTGCCGCCGCGGTCGAACACGACTGCCTCGATGCCCAGCGCCTTGGCACGCTCGGCGATGAGCTCGCCGACCTTGTGGGCGGCGCCCACCTTGTGGCCCTCGACGCCCTTGGCGGCCTCCTCCAGGGTGGAGGCGGCGCACAGGGTGTGACCGATGGTGTCGTCCACGACCTGAGCCACCATGTGGCGGTTGGAGCGGGTGACCACCAGGCGGGGACGCTCGGGCGTGCCGGAAATGTGCTTGCGCACGCGCTGGTGACGGATCTTGCGGGCGATGGCGCGGGGGTTGCCCTTGCCCCTCTTGATCGAGTAAGCCATGGTCACTTACCAGCCTTTCCGACCTTGCGGCGCACGTTCTCGCCGGCGTAGCGCACGCCCTTGCCCTTGTAGGGCTCCGGCGGACGGATCTTGCGGATGTTCGCCGCGACCTCGCCGACCTGCTCCTTGGAGATACCGGAGACGGTGATCTTCAGGTTGCCGTCGACCGTGAAGGTGATGCCCTCGGGGGGCTCGACGGTCACGGTGTGGGAGAAGCCGAGGGAGAGCTCGATGCCCTGACCCTTGGCGGCGACGCGGTAACCGGTGCCGACGATCTCGAGCTGCTTACTGTAGCCCTCGGTGACGCCGATCACCATGTTGTTGATGAGGGTGCGCGACAGTCCGTGCAGCGAGCGCGAGCGGCGCTCGTCGTCGGGGCGCGTGACCAGGATGGAGCCGTCCTCCTGGCGGGTGACGCTCAGGGGCTCGCTGATCGTGCGGGACAGGGTGCCCTTGGGGCCCTTGACCGTCACGTCCTGGCCGTCGATAGTGACGTCCACTCCGGCAGGGACCGGAACGGGGAGCCGTCCAATACGAGACATGGTTTTCCTCCGTTCCTTCTCTTACCAGACGTAGGCGAGGACTTCGCCGCCCACGCCACGCGACTCGGCCTGCTTGTCGGTCAGGAGGCCGGAGGAGGTGGACAGGATCGCCACTCCCAGGCCGCCGAGGACCTTGGGCAGGTTGGTGGACTTGGCGTAGACGCGCAGGCCGGGCTTGGAGATCCGGCGCAGGCCCTGGATGGCCCGCTGACGGTTGGCTCCGTACTTGAGGCTCAGCGTGAGCGTCTTGCCGACCTCGGCGTCCGTGACCTCGTAGCCGGCGATGTAGCCCTCGGACTTGAGCATCTCAGCGATGTTCACCTTGAGCTTGCTCGACGGCATCGACACGGTGTCGTGGTAGGCGCTGTTTGCGTTGCGCAGACGGGTCAGCATGTCTGCGATGGGGTCTGTCATTGTCATGAGTGGGCCTTGGCCCTTCCTCGTCGTGGTTTCCTCAGCGGACCTGCGACGTAAGTTCTTACCAGCTGGACTTGCTCACGCCCGGGAGCTCGCCGCGAAGGGCCATCTCACGCAGGCAGATACGGCACAGGCCGAACTTGCGGTAGACCGAGTGCGGGCGGCCGCAGCGCTGGCAGCGCGTGTAGGCACGGACACCGAACTTGGGCTTGCGGTTCGCCTTCTCAATCAGTGCGGTCTTCGCCATCTCACTTCTCCTTGAAGGGGAAGCCGAGCTGCTTGAGCAGCGAACGGGCCTCCTCGTCGGTCTTGGCCGTGGTCACCACGGTGATGTCCATGCCGCGGACGCGGTCGATCTGGTCCTGGTCGATCTCGTGGAAGACAGCCTGCTCGGTCAGACCGAAGGTGTAGTTGCCGTTCCCGTCGAACTGCTTGGGGCTCAGACCGCGGAAGTCGCGGATACGGGGCAGGGAGATCGAGACCAGACGGTCCAGGAACTCCCACATGCGGTCGCCGCGCAGCGTGGAGTGCGCGCCGATCGGCATGCCCTCGCGCAGCTTGAACTGCGCGATGGACTTGCGGGCCCGGGTGACCTGAGGCTTCTGGCCGGTGATGGCAGCGAGGTCGCGCACGGCGCCCTCGATCATCTTGGAGTCGTGGGCGGCCTCGCCCACACCCATGTTGACGACGACCTTGACGACGCGCCCGACCTCCATCACGTTGCCGTGCTGGAACTCCTTGAGCAGGGCGGGGCGCACCTCCTCGGTGTACTTCGTCTTGAGACGGGGGGTGGTCTTCTCAGCCATGGTCACAGGTCCTCCCCGCTCTTCTTGGCGTAACGCACGCGAACGGTGCGCTTGCGGCCATCGGGACGCACGCCCTCCTCGACACGGAAGCCCACGCGGGTGCGCTTCTTGGTCTTGGGGTCGACGAGCATGACGTTGGAGGCGTGGATGGGTGCCTCAACGGTCTCGATGCCGCCGGTGCGGGCGCCCTGCTGGGACTGCCCCACCTTGGTGTGCTTGGTTACGCGCTGGACGCCCTCGACGATGACACGGTCAGTGCCCTTGAGGACCTCCAGAACGCGACCGGTCTTGCCCTTGTCCTTACCGGCGATGACGATGACCTGGTCGCCCTTCTTAATGCGTGCCATGTTCAGATCACCTCCGGGGCGAGCGAGACGATGCGCATGAACTTCTTCTCGCGAAGCTCACGGCCGACGGGGCCGAAGATGCGCGTACCGCGCGGCTCCCCATCGTTCTTGAGGATGACGGCGGCGTTCTCGTCGAAGCGGATGTATGAGCCGTCGGGACGACGACGCTCCTTGCGGGCACGCACGACGACGGCCTTGACGACCTCGCCCTTCTTCACGTTGCCGCCGGGAATGGCGTCCTTGACGGTGGCGACGATCGTGTCGCCGATACCCGCATAGCGCCGACCCGATCCACCGAGAACACGGATGCAAAGGATCTCCTTGGCACCGGTGTTGTCGGCGACCTTCAGTCGCGACTCCTGCTGGATCATTGAGTGTTCTCCTGTCGTCGAGCCGGTTCTCAGGAAGCTCCTGAGCCTGGCCGAACGTTCTTCTGGTCTTGCACACGTCTCCCCCGGCCGCAGGCCGCACGAGGCCGACCCAGGGATAGGGGATGCCCGCGATACGCTCTCCCGACAGACACAGGCGCAGACTGCACGAGGTCTCTGCCGGGCGCACCGAGGGCGCGCGCAACTCCATTAGCCTAGTCCAGCCGCCGTATCACGCGGAACCTGAGATGACCACCAGGGCCTGTGCCTTTGCTCACCGGCTTTTCCCGGACTTCCTGCTCCGACGTCCCGAGGCACGCCGCCGGCCCCTGTTCGACGACGTACCTGCCGGCCGAGGACTGCGTTGTCCTCCAGACGACTGGGGGCGCGACCGTCGTCCTTTAGAGGTCAAGGACGTCCCCGTCGGAAAGCGCAGTCCCCGATCCGCCTGACTGTCATCCGTGGTCCGCAGCCGGCGCTGGCCAGGAGCGACCTGCACCAGACTCGGTTCCCGCGGTAAGCGCACGACGACACCGCCACCTGGGACGCCCGATCGGGCAGCCTCCTAGCCTGACGGGCCGCCCGCTCTGAGCCCGGTCCGCTATTCCACGAAGATCGGGATCTACTGCCCAGGGGTTGTGCCTACTGCACGAAGTCCCCACCCACCCGGAGTACACCCGCCCCTCTCCCAGTAGCGATAGCGCCCATGCCTCGCGCAGTACCACCTGGTCCGACATCGACGGCACGCGGCAAGGAAGATCACCCCCAAACCACTAGGTTCCAACATCCACTGCATTAATCGACATACGCGAGGACGGCATTGACAGCCGACTCACCAAACACACTTGGACGCGCCACTGCCTGGGGGACCTCTCTGCATGACTAACGTTCACAAGGCGCAGTTATAGACCTGGAACTCCGCGGTACAGGAACAACCACCTCATTAAGGCCCTCAAATAGATGTCAGAGCCGCATCATACCGTGGTCACAATCAGATCGACCACCATCAAAGGGGTAACCGATGCAAAAATATCATCCAACATTCAATGACATCGCTCTCGCATCACCAACACACAGACTGTTCACCCCACTAACATTCTTCAGGATCACAATAGCTACTGCACCGTTTCTGGTGGCCGTCACTGCACGGTACTGGACTAGCTCTGCCTCCCCTTGGCTGTCATGGCTTGTCACAGCAGTCTCCGTACCGCTAGCTGCGCTGGCGATCAAGGTCTGGCTCGCACCGGCTGAGGTTGAACGCAGACGGGTTGTGGATCTCTTACCCAACGATCTTGTGGTCCCTCCAAACGAGGGAGGGTTTCTCACATCAGCCACCCCAGTTCTCAGCAGGAACACCATCCTTGACGCTTCCCCTCAGGTAGAAGTAGTCCTAGCAGGACGTAGCCACCCACTGATCTACAGTTGCGAAGGAAAAGTGGACACGATTCAGCCTATCGGTCTCAAGTTACGCTCATACTCCTCAGAAGAGGCCGGACTGGTCAACCAGGTGCTTGCAGCTGCCGCACAGTTGGACGACAGCTGGTTTCATATCGCTACAGATGACGAACAGCGAGTAGCACGGCGACTCGGCCTTGTCGAGAAGAAGCCTCTACGAGCGGGCGAAAGATGGTCCAAAGCGGCAAGATCATACGCCAATGCGGTCAGAGCTGAGCACACCGAATCGCAACAGGACGCTCTCACTCAAACCGCTTCAGTCATCGTAGTAGTCAACGGCGATCTTATGCTGCAAAACGACGGACAGAACGAACAGCTTGCCGTTCTCATTGATCAACTTGAGGAAAAGGTCAGTCAGTTGGCGGACCGTGCAATCGTCGAACAGATCCGTACAGCTGTTGACCAGAAGGACAAGCATGGCGCTGCCAGAGGCATACGGGAACTCGGGCAAGACACCCTCGTGAATGCTCTCGGAGGCGCAGCCGGCAACGCACTGTGGGCCGCAGCCGTAGGTTTGACACAAGGTCTTCTGTGAGCAGTCTTCGCAGTCACGCGAAGAGCCGTGGTCCAACGACGCCGACGCCGCAGCCTCCCGGGTGGGATGCTGCGGCGTCGGGGGCCGTCTCGACGTCGTCGAGGGCGGCGATCAGCCGAGGGTCACTTGGCGCGCTCGAGGATCTCCAGGAGGCGGAAGTGCTTGGTGGCGCTCAGCGGGCGGGTCTCCATGATGGAGACGAGATCGCCGACACCGGCCTCGTTGTTCTCGTCGTGGACCTTGACCTTCTTGGAGCGACGGAGGACCTTGCCGTACAGGGAGTGCTTGTAGCGCTCCTCGACGAGGACGACAACCGTCTTGTCCATCTTGTCGGAGACGACGTAGCCACGACGCACCTTGCGCTGAGGGCGCTCGGTGGACTGCTCGACGTTCTCGGTGCTGGTCTGCTCGCTCACTTGGACTCCTCCGTGCTCGGGGCGGTGCGAATACCGAGCTCACGCTCGCGCACGATCGTGTAGATACGGGCGATGTCGCGACGCACAGCCTTGAGACGTCCGTGGTCCTCGAGCTGGCCGGTCGCCGAGGCGAACCGGAGGTTGAACAGCTCGGCCTTGGCCTTGGAGAGCTCCTCGGAGAGGCGCTCGTTGTCCATGCCGTCGAGGTCGGCGGGGGTCAGGCCCTTGGAACCGATTGCCATCAGACGTCACCACCCTCACGAGTCACGAAACGGGTCTTCATCGGAAGCTTGTGCTGTGCGCGGCGCATGGCCTCGCGGGCGAGGGCCTCGTCGACACCGCCGAGCTCGAACAGGATGCGTCCGGGCTTGACGTTGGCGATCCACCACTCGGGTGCACCCTTACCGGAACCCATACGGGTCTCGGCGGGCTTCTTGGTCAGGGGGCGGTCCGGGAAGATGTTGATCCACACCTTGCCGCCACGCTTGATGTGACGGGTCATGGCGATACGGGCCGCCTCGATCTGGCGGTTGGTGATGTAGGCGGGCTCGAGGGCCTGAATGCCGTACTCACCGAAGGCGATCTGGTTGCCGCCCTTGGAAAGGCCCGTGCGGTGCGGGCGGTGCTGCTTGCGGAACTTGGTCCGGCGGGGGATGAGCACGGCTCAGGCCTCCGTTCCCTGGTCTGCGGCAGCGGTCTCGGCGGCCGGCGTCTGCTCGGCGGCCTGCTGCTGCTCGGTGTTCTGACGCGAACCGCGCTCACCGCGGTCGCCACGACGGCCGCCGCGACGCTCGCCCCGGCCCCGGCCACGGGAGCCGGACTCGGCCTGCTGACGGGCGAACTCACGCTCGGTGATGTCGCCCTTGTAGATCCACACCTTGACGCCGAGGCGGCCGAAGGTGGTCTTGGCCTCGTAGAAGCCGTAGTCGATGTTCGCGCGCAGGGTGTGCAGCGGCACGCGCCCCTCGCGGTAGAACTCGCTGCGGCTCATCTCGGCGCCGCCCAGGCGGCCGGAGCACTGCACCCGGATGCCCTTGGCGCCGGCTCGCATCGCGGACTGCATGCCCTTGCGCATGGCGCGACGGAAGGACACGCGGGAGGCGAGCTGCTCGGCGATGCCCTGGGCGACCAGCTGGGCGTCCAGGTCGGGGCTCTTGACCTCGAGGATGTTGAGCTGGACCTGCTTGCCGGTCAGCTTCTCGAGCTGACCGCGCAGGCGCTCGGCCTCGGCTCCGCGGCGACCGATGACAATGCCGGGACGGGCGGTGTGCAGGTCGACACGCACGCGGTCACGGGTGCGCTCGATGTCGACCTTGGAGATACCTGCCCGCTCCATGCCGTCCTCCATGAGACGGCGGATCTTGACATCCTCCTCCACGAAGTCGCGGTAACGCTGACCGGGCTTGGTGGAGTCGGCGAACCAGCGCGAGCGGTGGTCCGTGGTGATGCCCAGGCGGAACCCGGTCGGGTTGACCTTCTGCCCCATTACCGGGCTCCTTCCTTCGTTGCGGCGTCGGACTTGTCCCCGACGATGACGGTGATGTGGCTGGTCCGCTTGAGGATCCTGCTGGCCCGGCCCTGCGCACGGGGACGGAACCGCTTCAGGGTGGGACCCTCGTCGGCGAACGCCTCGATGATGAACAGGTCGTTCTCGTCGAAACGCTCACCGTCACGCTCAGCCTTGAACCGGGCGTTGGCGATTGCGGACTCGAGGACCTTGCGCACCGGCACCGCAGCGGCCTGCGGGGCGAATCGGAGCACGTTGACGGCCTCGACGGCGCGCTTGCCGCGGACGACGTCCACGACCCGGCGCGCCTTCATCGGCGTGCAGCGCACGTACTTGGCCTGCGCCTTGGCTTCCATGTTCTCTGCCTCTCAAACTTTCCGACGTCCGTCAGCGACGCGACTTGCGGTCGTCCTTGACGTGCCCGCGGAAGGTGCGGGTCGGAGCGAACTCACCGAGCTTGTGGCCCACCATGGACTCGGTAACGAAGACCGGCACGTGCTTGCGACCGTCGTGGACGGCGAAGGTGTGCCCCAGGAAGTCCGGAGTGATGACCGAACGGCGGGACCAGGTCTTAATGACGTTCTTAGTGCCCTTCTCGTTCTGAGCGTCCACCTTCTTGAGGAGGTGGTCGTCGACGAAGGGACCCTTCTTCAGACTACGCGGCATGATTCAGGCTCCTATCAGCGCTTCTTGCCGGTCCGACGACGACGCACGATGAGGCGGTCGCTGGACTTGTTGGGACGGCGGGTGCGGCCCTCGGGCTTGCCCCACGGCGAGACGGGGTGACGACCACCGGAGGTCTTGCCCTCACCACCACCGTGCGGGTGGTCCACCGGGTTCATGACAACACCGCGGACGGTCGGGCGCACGCCCTTCCAGCGCATACGGCCGGCCTTGCCCCAGTTGATGTTGGACTGCTCGGCGTTGCCGACCTCGCCGATGGTGGCGCGGCAGGCGGCCTCCACGTTGCGGATCTCCCCCGAGGGCATGCGCAGCTGCGCGTACTTGCCCTCCTTGGCGACCAGCTGGACGGAGGTGCCGGCGCTGCGAGCGATCTTGGCCCCGCCACCGGGACGCAGCTCGACCGCGTGGACGACCGTACCGGTGGGGATGTGACGCAGCTGCAGGTTGTTGCCGGGCTTGATGTCGGCGCTGGGGCCGGCCTCGACGACGTCGCCCTGACGGAGCTTGTTCGGGGCGATGATGTAGCGCTTCTCGCCGTCCACGTAGTGCAGCAGGGCGATGCGCGCGGTGCGGTTGGGGTCGTACTCGATGTGAGCGACCTTGGCGGGCACGCCGTCCTTGTCGTGACGACGGAAGTCGATGAGACGGTAGGCGCGCTTGTGACCGCCACCCTTGTGGCGGGTGGTGATACGGCCGGAGGAGTTACGTCCACCGGACTTGCTCAGCGGGCGCACCAACGACTTCTCGGGCGTGCTGCGCGTGATCTCCACGAAGTCGGCCACGGAGGAGCCGCGACGACCCGGGGTCGTGGGCTTGTACTTACGGATTCCCATATCGATCCTTTACCTTCCGTGGCGCACTAGGCCACATCACCGAAGATGTCGATGGTCCCCTCGCGCAGGGTGACGATCGCACGGCGGGTGTCCTTGGACTTGCCGATCCCGGTGCGGGTGCGGTGCGTCTTGCCCTTGCGGTTGATGGTGTTCACCGAGGAGACCTTGACATCGAAGATGGCCTCGACGGCCTGCTTGATCTCGGTCTTGTTGGATCCCGGAGCCACGATGAACGTGTACTGGCCACGGTCCATGCAGGCGTAGGACTTCTCGGAGACCACCGGCGCGATGATGACGTCGCGGGGGTTCTTGGACTTCTCGAGGCTCACTTGGACTCCTCCTCACCCTTGCCCAGGAACGCGTCCAGGCCAGAGGCCGTGAAGACGACGTCGTCGGACTTGAGGACGTCGTAGGTGTTGAGCTGGTCTGCCCACAGGACGTGCGCCTCGGGGGCGTTGCGCAGGCTGAGCCTGGACAGGTCGTCCTGACGGTCCACGATCACCAGGGCCTTGCGGTCGGTGAGGTTGCGCAGCGCGACCAGGGCGTTCTTGGTGGAGGGCACCGTGGTGGTGACGAACTCGGTGATGACGTGGACGCGGCCGTTGCGGGCGCGGTCGGACAGGGCGCTGCGCAGGGCGGCGGCCTTCATCTTCTTGGGGGTCCGCTGGGTGTAGTCGCGCGGCTGGGGACCGTGGACGGTGCCACCGCCGACGAACTGCGGGGCGCGGGTCGAGCCCTGGCGGGCGCGGCCGGTGCCCTTCTGGCGGTAGGGCTTGCGGCCACCACCGCGGACGTCGCCGCGGGTCTTGGTGGCGTGGGTGCCCTGGCGGGCCGCGGCCAGCTGGCCGACGACCACCTGGTGCATGAGCGGAATGTTGAGGGGGGCGTCGAAGACCTCGGCGGGCAGCTCGACGCTGCCGGTCTTCTTGCCCGCGGAGTCGACGACGTCGACGGTGAGTGCCTCAGTCATGGTCTCAGGCTCCCTTCACGGCGGTGCGGACGACGACGACCGAGCCCTTGGGGCCGGGGATCGCGCCGTTGACGAGCAGAACGCCCTTGTCAACGTCGACGCCGCGGATCTTGAGGTTCTGGACGGTGCGGCGCGCGTGGCCCATACGGCCGGCCATGCGCAGGCCCTTGAAGATGCGTCCGGGGGTGGCGCAGGCACCGATGGAGCCGGGCTTGCGGTGGTTGCGGTGAGCACCGTGGGAGGCGCCCACACCGGCGAAGCCGTGGCGCTTCATGACACCGGCGAAACCCTTACCCTTGGAGGTCCCGGTGACGTCGACCAGCTGACCGACCTCGAAGGTGTCGGCGGCCAGCTCCTGGCCGGGGGTGAACTCCGGCGCCAGGGAGGTGCGGATCTCCGCCACGTGGCGGCGGGGCTCGACCCCGGCCTTGGCGAAGTGGCCGGCGAGCGGCTTGGTGACCTTGCGGGCGTCGATGTCGCCGAAGGCGAGCTGAACGGCCTCGTAGCCATCGGTCTCGATGGTGCGGACCTGGGTCACGACGTTGGTGTCGACCCGGACGACGGTCACGGGGCGCAGAACCCCGTTCTCGTCCCAGATCTGCGTCATGCCGAGCTTGGTGCCGAGCAGCGCCTTGGCAGGCGCGGCGGCAGCCGGCGTGTTAAGCGTTGTCATGGCAGTCCTCAGAGCTTGATCTCGATGTTGACGTCAGCGGGCAGGTCGAGACGCATGAGCGAGTCGACGGCCTTGGGCGTCGGGTCGACGATGTCGATCAGCCGCTTGTGCGTGCGCATCTCGAAGTGCTCGCGGCTGTCCTTGTACTTGTGCGGCGACCGGATCACGCAGAACACGTTCTTCTCGGTCGGCAGCGGCACCGGGCCCACGACCGTCGCGCCAGCGCGGGTCACGACGTCGACGATCTTGCGCGCCGAGGAATCGATGACCTCGTGGTCGTAGGACTTGAGCCGGATGCGGATCTTCTGTCCCGCCATGGCGCCTAACCTCTCTTGTACTTGCTTCTGGCCGGTCCACGCGCTCGGGCGTGTCGCTTCGGGACGCACGCCACTCCCGTGATGGGAGGTGGTGAACCGGTCTGGACACACGGAAACCCGTTCAGGAGGAACGGGTCCGTCAGAATGAATCCCGGGGAGACCCGGGTCGGCACAACCAGGGGCACGCACGTGCATGCCCTTGGCCGGCCGGATTACGTTATCAGGGCTCGCACGGGCAGCGGAACCCAGGATGGGGCCTAGAGGCTGTGAGTCCGCCCACTGGCCCCCGCGCTCGGGCGTGTCGCGTCCAGCGCCGGGATTTCCGCGGTGTCGATGAGCTCCTGATCATCCCATCGGCCAGAGGACGCCGACAGTGACGCGATCTCCTCCAGAAGCGCCTGGTTCTCCGCCTCGGAGGGCTCCTGTGGGACCGGCAGGTCGGTGAACCACCTCCGAGGCTCGACACCGGCATCCTCGTCCATCCAGATCTGCATCTGCTCGGCCCAGGTCTGCGGACGCGGCTCCTGCTCCTTGTCGCGCGTCCTGGCCAGGGCGCGCTCCGTGGCCCGCGCCGCCACGTAGCCCGAGCGCCACAGGTACAGCCCGACGATGATGAGCCCCGCCACCAGCGCGACGGCCCACCAGGGGAAGTGCGGGATGTCAGGGCGCTTGCCCGCCGCCGCGACGTCCTTGGATGGGGTCGGGTAGACGCGCTCGCCGGTCAGCAGGATGCGGTGGGTGTTGATGCCCAGGGGCGTGCAGGTCACCAGGGTGAGAAGGTCCTTACCCTCCTCAACGCGCAGGGCCTCGGTCTCCTCTGGCTCCACGACCTTGGTGCTGGTGACCCGATAGGTGAGGACCTCCCCGAAGACCTCGACGA
Source organism: Actinomyces oris (assembly GCF_001937665.1). Classification (GTDB taxonomy): domain Bacteria; phylum Actinomycetota; class Actinomycetes; order Actinomycetales; family Actinomycetaceae; genus Actinomyces; species Actinomyces stomatis. Next base: position 152,067 of record NZ_MSKL01000006.1, read on the forward strand.
TGAGACTGTCACCGCTCTTCACCTTGTCCAGGTGGGTGAACATGGTGGCCTCAGCCAGGCCGCGGTGCCCGGTGATGACCGACCGGGTCCCCTCTCCCCCGACCGGCAGGGAAGTGCCCTCCAGGTGCCCCAGGCCCTTGAGCAGAGTGTCCTCGGCCGTGCCGTGGTAGACGGGCAGGTCCAGGGAGATGGAGGGGATCTTGAGACGGGCCATGAGGCCCTCGTTATTGGCCTTGAGGATATTGGCGTACTTCAGGGAGCTGTCCTTGCTGGAGCCGGCACCGGTGGGTACGTGGTTGTTGGCCTCCAGGACCGCGCCGGCGGAGAGCGCCTCGTTGTACGCGTGGGCCTGGGCGATCTGGGTCTTGGCGTCCGGCCGGGCGCCGTCGACCTGAGCCGAGTAGTCGGCGGTCACCTTCGACTGGTTGTACTGAGCCACCCAGGAGGCCGCCGTCGGATAGGTCAGCAGACCCATGCCCACGACCGCCATGATGGAGGTGACCAGGGCTGAGATCGACAGGCGCCAGGCACGGGGACGGCGGTGCTTCTGGGTGATCGAAGCGCGGGTGCGCGGAGTCCGGGCGGTGCGGGGTTTGCGTGGGTTGCGGGAGATCATGGGGCCTCGTGCGCTTCCAGGGTCGGGTATCCGGGGTGGAGATGGTGCGGGGTTGCACATGACGGTGCAGGCGCTCGACGGATCGAGGATCGCCGAGTGCCTGCACCGTTTCCGCTCAGGCCGAGACCTGACGATCGAGACATGTTCAGAACACGGTCATGACGCGGTCGAAGTGAGGCCTGCGCGGTCGCAGCTGCCTGCTGAGGCCCGTGAGCCTCAGCAGGCAGCGATTGTCATCAGGCGGAGAGCTCCGCGTTCCGCTTGCGCTCGCGGTAGCGGGCCACGAGGACGGAGCCGACGGCGATCATCAGCAGGGCCGCGCCGGAGGCGGTCAGGATGAGCATGCCGTTGGCACCGGTCAGGGGCAGACCCGGAACCGTCTGCTTGACGTTGTCGATCACGACCTGCTGCGTCACACCAGCTCCAGGCTCCACGGTGATGGCCCGACTGGCGTTTGCGGGAAGCACGTAGCCGGCAGGAGCCTTGGTCTCCACCAGAACGTAGCAACGGTGGGCCGCATCCACCTGGTTGTCACGACCGGCATCCTGGACGGAGTCGGAGACGAACAGGGCCTTGAAGTTGATAGTGCCGCCCTCACCAGTCGTGAAGGTGTTCTCACCGTTAATGGTGAGGGGCTGCCCATCGGCCTCCGGGGAGCATGTGTCCGCGTAGGCCTCCTTGGCCTTGTAGATCTGGAACTCAGCGCCCTTGAGGCCTTCCTTGTCGCCCGACCGGTCGTTGCCGTCAACCTTCTTGATCGTCAGGTCGCCCCACTTCGAGGTCACCTGTTCGGTCGTCGGAGGGTTGTCGGGGTCGGCGGGAGGCGTCTCAGGTGTCGGGGGCTGCTCGTCGTAGGTCGTGTCGGAGATGAGCTGGGCCGTGTTGTTGATGCTGCCGTCGCCGATTTCGGAGACGACTCCCTCAAAGACCGCCTGAAGCTTCTGACCCGGATTGCCCTTGAGCTTGTTCAGACCATTCTGGGTGAAGGTCACGGTCACGGTCTGCCCGGCGGTGCCCAGGCCGTAGTCGGTGCCCTCATTCAGCCGCGTCTCGCCGAGGGTGACGTCTGTCGCCGTTACCTGCTTCAGACGATTGTCCAGGGTGTCCTTGAACTGGTAGTACTTGTAGTAGGAATTGTTACCCAGCTTCGGCAGCGTCGAGGAGACCGGGAAGCGGACCTTGGACCCGACGACGTAGCCGTTGTTCCTCTGGTTCTCGATGGTCTTGGCGACCTCGATCTTCTCGTTCTTGGGGTAGACGTGGACGTCGTAGAGCCACGTTCCATCCGCCTTCGCGGCAGTGTTCGGGTGAGGAATCGTCACCACGAAGGGCTTGGCCTTCTGGACGATGTTGCCAGGAGTCTTGGTCTCGCACACGAGATAGGCCTTGACCGGCAGGCTCTCGATCTTGGCCTGTCCGTCGCGATCAGTGTCGCCCGAGACCCTGCTCGGGCCGAAGGTGTAGTTGGGGAGCGTCGGCTGCCCAGGGGTGGCGCAGGCGTTGTCAGGGATCGCTCCGGTGTTGGTCAGGGCGTTGACCTTGGTCCATCCCTCTGAGGTCTTCAGGTCGATCCCATTGATCTCGTAGGCCGTGAACTGCACTCCGGAGACCGGTGCACCTTTGCCATCGTCGTTGGAAGCAGTGCCGTCAGGAGCACCGATGGGGTTGCCGTCTCCGGTGAGGTGCTTGTGGATGGTGAGGGAGCCTAACGCCTCGGTGTTGATGTCTCCGTGGTTGGCGTTCTCGGCCTGAGCCATGGGGGCCAGACCAAGCACGGCCAGGGTGAGGACACCGGCTGTGGCTGCAGCCCGACGCCCCAGCTTGCTGGCGTTGTACTTCATGGGTTGGGATTTCCTTTCACTGTGCGCCGCCGGGGAAGGCTGCGCATGACAGGGTTAAATCGGGAGCGTGTTCTCCAGCAAACACGTCCGTCTCGTCCGACGGCACCAACGGAACAACGTTGCAACCGCCTGTTCACAAGCGTTGACACCCACACCTGGGCACCGTCGATAAACTAGCCCAAGAAACCGAGAGAAACCGTGCCGGTAATAGATCTGAAATCGTCCGTTACTGCATTGCGATGCCTTTTATTACGGCGGCATCACACCCACGCATTATTGATGTCACTATTACTACTATTCGTGCCGTCGGTAGGGCGTCACCCCTCGGTTCAAGGACACAAAAGACCTCCCCGGTCAGAGCAACTGCTCTGACCGGGGAGGTCTGGTGCTACGCGGAGGCGCGGAGCGTCAGTGGGTCACTTGATGACCTTGGTGACGCGGCCGGAGCCGACGGTGCGGCCACCCTCACGGATGGCGAAGCCGAGGCCCTCCTCCATGGCGATGGGCTGGATGAGCTGGACGCTCATCTCGGTGGTGTCACCGGGCATGACCATCTCGGTGCCCTCGGGCAGGGTGATGACACCGGTGACGTCCGTGGTCCGGAAGTAGAACTGCGGACGGTAGTTCGAGTAGAAGGGGTTGTGGCGGCCGCCCTCGTCCTTGGTGAGGATGTAGACGTGGCCCTCGAACTCGGTGTGCGGGGTGATGGAGCCGGGCTTGCAGATGACCTGACCGCGCTCGACGTCCTCGCGGCGGGTGCCGCGCAGGAGCAGACCGCAGTTCTCGCCGGCCCAGGCCTCGTCCATCTGCTTGTGGAACATCTCGATACCGGTGACCGTGGTCTTCTGGGCCTCGCGGATACCGAGGATCTCGACCTCGGAGTTGATCGGGAGCTTGCCGCGCTCCACACGACCGGTGACGACGGTGCCGCGACCGGTGATGGTGAAGACGTCCTCGATGGGCATGAGGAAGGGCTTGTCCATGTCACGCTCGGGGGTGGGGATGAAGTCATCCACCGCGTCCATGAGCTCCTTGATCTTGGCGGCCCACTCGGCGTCGCCCTCGAGGGCCTTGAGAGCGGAGACACGGATGACGGGAGCCTCGTCGCCGTCGTAGTCCTGGGAGGACAGGAGCTCGCGCACCTCCATCTCAACCAGGTCGAGGAGCTCCTCGTCGTCCACCATGTCGGACTTGTTGAGGGCCACGAGGAGGGCGGGGACGCCCACCTGGCGGGCGAGCAGGACGTGCTCGCGGGTCTGGGCCATCGGGCCGTCGGTGGCGGCGACCACGAGGATCGCGCCATCCATCTGGGCGGCACCGGTGATCATGTTCTTGATGTAGTCGGCGTGCCCGGGGGCGTCGACGTGCGCATAGTGGCGCTTGTCGGTCTCGTACTCGACGTGCGCGATGTTGATGGTGATACCGCGCTGACGCTCCTCAGGAGCCTTGTCGATCTCGTCGAAGGGGGTGAAGGGGTTCAGCTCGGGGTACTCGTCGTGCAGAACCTTGGAGATCGCAGCGGTCAGCGTCGTCTTACCGTGGTCGACGTGACCGATCGTTCCGATGTTGACGTGCGGCTTGGTCCGCTCGAACTTGGCCTTGGCCACTGGTGTCCTCCTGGGACTCGGGTAGTTCTCTTCGTCGGGATTCGACTAGCACACATGCTAGCCGCCCGGGCGTCGAGAGTCTCTACTGGTGGATGTTGGAAATCTTACTGAACTGGGTCCCGGTCGGCGCCCGAGGGGCACCGCCGGGCCGGGGCCCGCCACGGTTGCGTGCAGCCGCCGCGGACCCCGGTGCGAGGGCGTCAGGCGCCCTTGACCTTGGCGATGATCTCGTCGGCGACGTTCTTGGGAACCTCGGCGTACGAGTCGAAGGTCATGGAGTACACGGCACGTCCCTGCGTCTTGGAACGCAGGTCACCGACGTAGCCGAACATCTCCGACAGGGGCACGTTGGCGCGGATGACCTTGACGCCGACGGCGTCCTCCATCGAGGCGATCATGCCGCGACGGGAGTTGAGGTCACCGATGACGTCGCCCATGTACTCCTCGGGAGTACGGACCTCGACGGCCATGACGGGCTCGAGGAGGACCGGCGAGGCCTTCTTGGCACCCTCCTTGAACGCCATGGAGCCGGCGATCTTGAAGGCCATCTCGGAGGAGTCGACCTCGTGGTAGGCGCCGTCGATGAGGGTGGCCTTGATGTCCACCATCGGGTAGCCGGCCAGGACACCGGTGAGCATGGCGTCCTGGACCCCGGCGTCCACGCTGGGGATGTACTCACGGGGCACGCGACCACCGGTGACGGCGTTGGCGAACTCGTAGTGCGCCTTCTCGCCGTCGGCGGCCTCGGCTGCCTCGTCGACCACGAGGGGCTCGAAGCTCATCTGCACCTTGGCGAACTGGCCGGAACCACCCGTCTGCTTCTTGTGGGTGTACTCGACCTTGTCCACCTTCTTGCGGATGGTCTCGCGGTAGGCGACCTGCGGGGCGCCCACGTTGGCCTCGACCTTGAACTCGCGGCGCATGCGGTCCACGAACACGTCCAGGTGGAGCTCGCCCATACCGCCGATGACGGTCTGGCCGGTCTCCTCGTCGAGGGAGACGGTGAAGGTGGGGTCCTCCTCGGAGAGCTTCTGGATGGCGACGCTCAGCTTCTCCTGGTCACCCTTGGTCTTGGGCTCGATGGCCACGTGGATGACCGGGTCCGGGAATGTCATGGACTCCAGGATGATCGGGGAGTCCTGGGCGCACAGGGTGTCGCCGGTGGTGACGTCCTTGAGGCCGATGAGGGCGTAGATGTGGCCGGCGTGGGCCTCCTCCACCGGGTTCTCCTTGTTGGAGTGCATCTGGAAGAGCTTCCCGATGCGCTCCTTCTTGCCCTTGGTGGCGTTGAGGACCATGTCGCCCTGGGAGACCTTGCCGGAGTAGACGCGCACGTAGACGAGCTTGCCGTAGAAGGGGTGGGTGGCCACCTTGGAGGCCAGGGCGGCGAAGGGGGCCTTCTCATCGGCCGGACGGGTGAGCACCTCCTCCTCGTTACCGACGGCGTGGCCCTCGACGTCGGGGACATCGAGCGGGGAGGGCAGGTAGTCGAGGACGGCGTCGAGCACGGGCTGGATGCCCTTGTTCTTGAAGGCGGACCCGGCCAGGACCGGGAAGGCCTCACCGGCCACGGTGAGCTTGCGGATACCGGCCTTGAGCTCGGCGACGCTGAGCTCCTCGCCCTCCAGGTACTTCTCCATGAGGGTGTCGTCGGCCTCGGCGACCGTCTCGACCAGCTGACCGCGCAGCTCCTCGGCCTTGGCGACCAGCTCGGAGGGGATCTCCTCGTACTCGACGACGGAGCCGCGGGTGTCCTTGCCGTCGGCGTCCTTCTCGGGGAAGCGGATGGCCCGCATCTCCAGGACGTCGACGAGGCCGGAGAACTCGTTCTCGGCGCCGATCGGGAAGTTGAGGACGATCGGGGTGGCGTGGAGGCGGTCACGGATGGTCTGGACGGAGAAGTCGAAGTCGGCGCCCAGCTTGTCCATCTTGTTGATGTAGCAGATGCGCGGGACGTTGTACTTGTCCGCCTGGCGCCACACCGTCTCGGACTGCGGCTCGACGCCCTCCTTGCCGTCGAAGACCGCGACGGCGCCGTCGAGCACGCGCAGGGAGCGCTCGACCTCGACCGTGAAGTCCACGTGGCCGGGGGTGTCGATGATGTTGATCTGGTTGTTCTTCCAGAAGCAGGTGGTGGCCGCGGAGGTGATGGTGATACCGCGCTCCTGCTCCTGCTCCATCCAGTCCATCGTCGAGGCGCCGTCGTGCGTCTCGCCGATCTTGTAGTTGATGCCCGTGTAGAACAGGATGCGCTCTGTCACGGTGGTCTTACCGGCATCGATGTGGGCCATGATGCCGATGTTGCGGACCTTGGTGAGGTCTGTCAGCACGTCAAGTGCCACTGGTGGTGTCCTTCGTTCGAGTGGGGTACGGAGCTGCTACCGGCACTACCAGCGGTAGTGGGCGAAGGCCTTGTTGGACTCGGCCATGCGGTGCATGTCCTCGCGGCGCTTGACCGCGGCGCCCAGGCCGTTGGAGGCGTCGAGAATCTCGTTCATGAGACGCTCGGTCATGGTGTTCTCGCGGCGCTGGCGGGAGAAGTCCACGAGCCAGCGCAGAGCCAGGGTAGTGGCGCGGCCCGGGCGGACCTCGACGGGCACCTGGTAGGTGGCGCCACCGACGCGACGGGAGCGGACCTCCAGGGCGGGGCGGATGTTGTCCAGAGCACGCTTGAGGACCGAGACCGGGTCCTGGTCCGTCTTGGAGCGCACGCCCTCGAGGGCGCCGTAGACGATCCGCTCAGCGGTGGACTTCTTGCCGTCCAGCAGGACACGGTTGACGAGCTGGGTGACGACCGGCGAGCCGTAGACGGGGTCGACGACGAGCGGGCGCTTGGGTGCGGGACCCTTACGAGGCATTACTTCTTCTCCTTCTTGGCGCCGTACTTGGAACGTGCCTGCTGGCGGCCCTTGACACCCTGGGTGTCGAGGGCGCCGCGCACGATGTGGTAGCGGACACCGGGAAGGTCCTTCACACGACCACCGCGCACGAGCACGATGGAGTGCTCCTGGAGGTTGTGGCCCTCACCGGGGATGTAGGCCGTGACCTCGATACCGGTGGACAGGCGCACACGGGCGACCTTACGGAGGGCGGAGTTCGGCTTCTTGGGGGTCGTGGTGTACACGCGGGTGCACACGCCACGGCGCTGCGGACTGGCCTTGAGCGCCGGCGTCTTGGACGCAGAGCGCTTCGTCGAGCGGCCCTTGCGGACCAGCTGCTGAATGGTAGGCACTACTGATTCTCCATTGGGACGTGAGTCTGTATCTGGCTGCTGCCTGCGTGCCGGGCCGCTCCCCCATCGGTGGCTCGACGGCGCACGCCACCGCGGAGAGGGCCGGCCCGCCGGGATCGGGATGACCCGATGACGACGTCCGGAGCCCCGCAGTATGGGGCCCGTCGGTTCCCGCCGCGGCAGACCCGCGTCACGATGTCGAGCGGAGCCGGCAGGCCGTGAGGGCCCGAGCCGGAGCCGACGTCGCTGGGAACGGAATGGAGATGCGGTGACCCGTCTGCGGGCACCGCCGGCCAGGCTACCCGCCTGTCACATCAGGGCGCCAGGGTAGGACCGACGGAGGAGGCGTGGTGCTGGACACGTAAGGATGGTGAGCACTCTGCGGGATAAGGGTGTCGGGGCCGCAGATTGGGGCGCTCGCCCCATGCCGAGAATGCGGCAAGCGTGCGAGAGTGTGGCGGTGAACGTCCCTGCATTACTGGCCACCATTGCCGTTGGTGGCGCGACCGTCACGGTCGTAGCCCGCCGAGTCTCCGCCTTCGCGCGACAGTACGTGTCCGATCTTGAGCAGGACGAGGCAGAGGCGGCGACTTCATCTGATAACGCGGCAGCTACCACGCCCACGCTGGGAGCGGGGCCCACGAACGAAGCGACTTCAGCAGACGCGAAGCTCTCCCCCAGCAGTGGCACCGCCTTCGAGCCGACCACCTTCCGCGCGCGGTGGTTGCTGACACCCGCCTCACAGGCCGTCCTCGCAGTGGTCCTGTGCGGACTGACGCTCGCATGGGGGGCACGCAGCGCTGCATGGGCCGAGGTGATCGTGGCGCTTCCGATCGTGGCGCTGCTGGGCGCCGCGTGCAGCGTTGACGCCGTGTGCCACCGGCTCCCCAATCGCATTCTCGGCCCTGCGGCACTGTGGGCCGGCACGGCGACATTGGCGCTTCTCGCTCTCAACGTCGCAACGGGGTTGCTACTGGCCGATGCGGCGTGGATTGCCCTCCGGGCCGCTCTGTGTGCGGTGTGCGCAGGCGTCATTGTGGGAGCAATGGTTCTGATTCCCGGATCCGGGATGGGGCTGGGGGATGCGAAGCTCTGCGCGGTCCTCGGGTTGTGGCTCGGCTACTTCGGGGCGGGCGAGGCCGCGATGGGCATCATTCTGGGGTTCTTTATCGGCGGTGTCATCGCGATCGTGCTGATGATCAGTCGGCTTGCTGGCCGCAAGACGCTCATCGCCTTCGGTCCCTATCTAGCGATGGGGGGTTGGCTGTCATGGATGCTCGCGGTGGCATGAGTGCACAGAAGGACGGCGCCGGCAACGGCGGCTCGCCATCGGTCAAGACTCCGACCTGGGCACCGACCGGCGCACCGCCTGAAGTTCTGGTTGTCGATGGTCGGGTAACGGACGTTCCGTTGTGGCGAGCCCGGAAACGCAAAGAGCGCAACACCGGGCTCCTGGGCACCGACGGTCTGCATGGCGCCCTGTGGATCGAGAGCTGCAACTGGATCCACACCTTCGGCATGCGGTACGACATTGACGTCGTCTACATCAATCGTCGCGGGCTCGTAGTAGCTGTGACCACCGCTGCCCGGAGACGCCTTGGGGCACCACGCTTCAGCGCACACTCAGTGATCGAGATGGAGGCTGGTCACGCAGCACTGGCCGGTATACGTGAGGGAAGCACCTGCAGAGCAACAAAACACGATTAGTTCTCTGCGACATAGCCCCGAACTCACGTCACTGGGGAGTTGAACCTGATTCATGGCAGTTTGGTGGGTTTGGGAGTTTGGGGCTGATTTTTCGTTGGCATTCCGTCATGTTGGGGGTGCGCTGGCACACTAACGCGGCCGGTAAGATGGGGGGTGGTGAGCCCGTTTCTGCGTAGGGTCAAGACTGCTTCAGGAGCGATGGCGGAGCAGATCGCGGTCAAGGAAGGGCGCCGGGACAAGATCATCGAGCACCTAGGCTCAGCCCACACCCAGGCAGAGCTGGCGGCCGTGATGGAGATCGGCCGGTGCCGCATGCTCTGGACCAGCTGGCCCTGAACCCGTCCCCCTTTGTCACCAACGGCACAGCCAGCCTCCTCAGGGCCAGCCAACGTCGGCGCGGTGGTGGCCTCCAAGCGCTCGGCCCTGTTGTGGGACGTTCTGCACGGGGCGTATACCCGCCTGGGACTGGGTGAAGCGGCGGGGATGATCGGGCCTTTGAGCAGATAGTTCTGGCACGCTTGATCGAGCCGACCACCTGCAAGGCCCAGGTGCCCCGCGTCCTGACAGTTCTGGGCCTGGAGTCGGTCAGCGTACGGGCCTTGTTCCGGAGCCTGTTCAATGGTTTGTGTAAGCTTTTGTGGAAGGACTGATACTGATGACTGCTACTGATGATGACAACAGGGCGCCTGCTGGTGGTCGGGATGTGGTCGACCAGTTGCGCTCGGCTGGGGCTCTGGATGGCTTGTTTGAGCAGAGCTGGTGCCGGGCGGGTGAACATGACTGGGGTTGATGGTCTGCTGCCGGCACTGGTCAAGGAGGCCCTGAAGAGGGGCCTGGCCGCTTGGCTTGAGCGAGCACCTGGGTTACGACAGGGGCGAGCCGACCTCCCAGGCGCGTGGTAACGCCAGGAACGGGACCACGTCCAAGACGGTGGACTCTGAGGTGGGGCCCTTTTGAGACCTGTGGTGCCCCGGGACCGGGTCGGAACCTTCACCCCGCGCCCGGGTAGCGCCAAAGGTCAGCGCCGTCTGGACGGCCCCGATGCGTGTGAATCACCAGGCCTGATGCGCCGGTGGAATTGAGACGTCAGGGGCATCCAGCACCACCTGGCCTCCACGCTCAGCGCGGGCGCTCAGCACGGGGACCATTTCGAGGATCACCGACGCGGTAGCCGATGCTGTCCTGGAGTAGCAGCGCCGCCCGCTGGAGGAGTTCTACCCGGTGGTCTACCTCGACGCGATTCGGGTCAAGGTCCGCGTTGATCATCGGGTCGCCTCCCGCTCGGCCCACATCGCGGTCGGGGCGGGGCATGGACGGTATCAAGCACGTGGCTTAAGTATCTGGGCCCCGGACCCGGGGAGGGAGCCTCCTTGAAGGGTGGCTCGTGTGCGCTGAGCTGGCCAACAGGGGCGTCAAGGACGTGCTGATCGTAGAGGGGGCACCTCCCGCACGGGAGCGAAGCGCGTGGGGGAATGTGACGGGCTCACCGGCCTTTCCGAGGCGAACACAGGCAGTCCTGGCCCCAGGCCACGGTCCCCACCTGTGTGGTCCACCCGGTTCCGCGCCCCTGGATGCGGTTCGTCTCCTACGGGGACCGCCGGAAGGTCGCGGCCGCTCTCAAGGCCGATCTGCACCGCCCCGAACCAGGAGGCCGCCTGGCAGGCCCTGACCGACTTCTCCGAGTCCGACACGGGGGTCAAGCACCCCGAGACGGTGGCGACCTGGGAGCGGGCCTGGGAGCGGTTCACTCCCTTCCTGGACAGGCCTCCGATGCTCAGGCGTGTCATCTCTCCCCCACTTTGTGGGAGGTACCCCCTCCACCAACAGTATCGAGTCGCTGAACTACCAGCTGCGCAAGGATCACCGATGAACCGCGGCCATTTCCCCTTTCGATGAGGCGGTGATCAAGCTGCCGAAAGCTGGCGATCTGCGACACCCGTGGACAAACGAGCCCGAGAACGCGACAAGGAGAAAGGACTGCCACCATCCAAGCGCAAGGCCAAGGGCAGACTCGTCGAAGGACAGATCACCACCGACCAGATACAGGGCCCTGGCCCAGCTCACCACCGCCCACCCCGACCGAATCAACCCCTACCTGTAAAACGCTTACACAGAGAACTGGACAGGCCTTTGTTCCCGATCCCTGGGCCGCTGCATCGAGCGCGGCTACCGCTAGGCCATCAGTGGCTAAGCCTCTAAAGCACGCCATAGCCGCCGGCGACGTGTCACTGTGTCTACGGGCGTCACCACGCTCTACTTCGAGACCGAGAAGGAGGACGAGCTGCGCAAGGTCGGCTATTCCAAGGAGAGAAGGGTCCACCCCCAGATCATCGTCGGGCTGCTGGTCGACCGGGCCGGCGTCCCCCCTGAGAATTGGTTGCTGGGAGAGCAACTGGACTGAGACCACCACGATTGTCGGTGTCGTTGAACATCTCCACCAGGCCGCCAAAGTCGAGCCCCTGGTCGTAGTCACTGACGCAGGCATGCTCTTGGCCGCCAACCTGAACGCCCTGGATGAGGCCGGAGTCGGCTTCATCGTCGGTTCACGCACCACCCACCTGGAGACGCACTTCCACTGGCACGGGGACGCCTTCACCGACGGCCAGGTCATCGACACCATCACCCCCAAAAGAGGCTCGAACACCGAGCGCGACGTCAGCAAGCGTCATAAGCCGGTGTGGAATCTGGGCACCCATCCCGGCTCGTGGAGGGCCATCTTGGTCTACTCATCCAAGCGCTTGACCCTGGACAACCACACACTGGACGCCCAGGAGAAGAGGGCCAGGGCCCGGCGCCTGGCTGGGCTCAAGGACTACGTCATCAACATGCCTAACCGCCTGATGGCCGCCGCCGAGGTCGTCTCCTGCCAACACGAACTATGGCACGTCAAGCAGTCATTCGCCGATGAGCAAGCACGACCTGCCAGCCCGCACCGTCTTCCACCACACCCGCGATGCCATCGAGGCCCACCTGACGATGGTGATGGCCGCCCTAACGGTAGCCCAATACCTCTACGACACCACCGGGATAAGCATCGCCAGGATCGTACGTGAGCTGCACGGCCTGCAGGAGGTCGTCATCAACATCAACGCCGCCCTACGACTAACCCCCAAGGCCGAACAAATTCTCACCGCCCTGAGCACCCGACCCCAGCACACTAAACGTCATAAATAAGGTTAGAGAGCCAACAACCAGTTCCGCGGCGTCCAAGACATACTCATCAAAAGGATTACCGCTAGCCGTATACCGCTAACGACCCCGAATCATAGCCAGTTTACATCACCGAACTATTAAACTCATCCGACAGATCTACGATATCTAAGACAATCCCACGCCCTCACCGCATAGAAGCCATCAGCCCGCTGATCTAACCAGACCGCTACGCAAACTTTGCAGCCGCTCTTAGAGGCAAACCTCACCCACTGCGCAACCAACTCATAAAATGAGCGTGCGCAATCATAGAAAAGCGAACTCCTGCCAAGTTAAGAAAACGACAATGAGTTCAAAGCCATAAAAGCGGGCGAGTCAGCCAACGAACCTTCAGGAGAGTATGCGGCAATGTAGATGTCTTGCTCTCGCGCAGTCCTCAAAACCATAGAAACTGCCGAAAGATTCGAAGCACCCTTACCAAGACTGGAATCCAATTCAGAAAAATCCGCCACCTGATCCCACGTCCACGCCCAGGCCTCTTCTGCGTTAGGCCAATCGACCTGAACCAGCGTAGAAGTAGTGTTCGTATCGTCACGGTATGCTTGCCACTGAGACGAGGCTTCTACTCCAGTATCTCCGTGCGCGAAATCTGCCCAATTAACATCCAACAACCCAACATCATCTTGGGAATGAAAATAGTACGCTTTTAGTCGCTTAGGGCCGTAAGTCTTGACAATTGACAGTTCCCCAGGAAGCGTAATTGTAACCCCGTCAGTTAACTGTCTCGAAGCTCCTTGAGCCTCTTTGGGTTTAGGTGTCACCTTCAACGCATGACCTGGAAACTTGCCCGAATCAGATGCCTCAGAATGTGGATGCGAAGCCGCTAAACTACCTTTCGATGACGAAGAGGTACGTTTTTCACTAGACGAACACGCCTGCAGTGCCACTGCAGCACCTGCGACAGTGAGACACTTCACCGCAAGCCTCCGGGACGTAAAATCAACAAAGCCAGCCAACAATATCACCTAACTCCATCACCGATGCCACTTTTAAAAAAATCACCAATCACCATGTGACGCCAACGTTCACACAAAACGCCACACCTCGCAATTCGACAAATTCTGCTCACACGCTCCTTCACTTTCAGTTCGCCAACACCTCTCATCGCAGATTATAACTTCCCGGCCCAGCTAGTCAAGAGCGCCACGCCACATACCGCAAAGCCGTTGAATTAGATCTTTACGATAGGCATCCCGCAATCAGGAAACAAGCAATATCCCGAGCCGTCATACAAAATGTCGCAAACTTATATAGAGCACTACATGACTACAATTGATGAGACACATAAACTGCTAAGAATAATCAGCGAACTCAAGCCGGCAAGATGATTGTTCACTTAGATGTGTCGTTCCTGGAGTACTTTCGAGTCCCATCAGCCCCAGGTGCACCCAGATACGACTGATGTTCCATCTTACGTTCGGCAGTACTTGCACTCTGAGTATATGAAGCAACCCAGAGATCGAGTGTCCCCTCAGCACTCGTTCGTTGCGTCGAATAAGACGTAGTTGTTACCTGAGCATTATCATGGATGACTGAATTAAGTCGGTCCTTGGAATCAACCGGTTTAGACGGATTCCAAACCGAACTTGGAAACACAGGTGACGCTGAGTTCGCAGAATGGGCGTAGTCTTCCATGACCTTTCTATCAGCCGGACTCAAACTATTTAGATCAATTGACACGGTAGTCTCGTACTCATGGCCAGCCCTCGACGTTGCATCGCCGTTAGCTCTATCATTCCCGGCCTTAGCTTTACCGCCTCCCTCTTCGTATGTATTCGTTTTAAAAGTCATCTTAGTGACGTTACCTTTAGCATCTTCCTCATATGACATTTCAAGCCCCCAGCCGAGAGCGCCAGACGCGCCTAGCTTTGGGCTGAAGCCAGTCTCTTTCAGCTCCTGTTCGCTAAGATCTACGACAACACTACCAGATGCTTCGCCGGCGTACTTAAAGGACGTGGTTGTCTTCTGTAGATCCTTCTTCTCTCCTTTGTCGTTAGTATTATGCGTCCATGTTCTATTGGCAGTTCCGCTCAAGTTGCCTTCAGCTGCTAAACTAATCTCTGCATCACCTTTTGAAGCTTTCCCTTTCGCAGAGCCCTTAAGTTCAATTTTACCAGCTACGCTTTCCTCAATCTCATCTGGACGATCATCGATGTTAGTATCTCCAGCAAATGCCTGACTAACTCCTTGTTTCTTTCTATTCTCAAGTTGTTTCTGATACTTCTCCTTGAACCCGGAACATGACCTCGACGATCCCTCTCCTGATTTAGTGTCGCATTTACGATTTTCTGAACGCGTATAGTTGGCGCCGCCAGCAAGGTTCAACTCAGCTGATGCCTCAGCCGCACCCTTTCCGGCCTCCGCCTCGACGCTAGCTCCGACCGTCAGCTCTTTAGAGTCGGACAATTTGATGGATCCTGAACCATCCTGATACTTTTCAGTCGTGACACCAGCTCCGTCTTCTAGTCCGACATTCACTTTTGCTTCAACACCTTTAACGGGTGCTGGAATGTGGGCCGCGCCTTTGGCAGAGTACTTTTCTTCCCTATTAGACACTACGTTCTCTTTAGCATCAGGTTTCCAAGATTTTTCTTTAGATGTATCCGTTGAGCAGGTGCCGCCAAAAATTTTGCTAATTTGACATGTTAGCTTTGTACCGATACCTAAAGCGTACACTGAAATTATGATAGCTAATACAAGAATGATGCTAACGAGCACCACTCCCGCGTACTCCGTACTGCCGGCACCTTTCTCAGATTCACGCCTGCAAACAATATTCGACATTATCTCCTCCGAACAGAGTCTCCTTGTATGGAACTTGCAACGAACCTTATCCGACTTCCAAGACAGAACGGTAGGGCCAAACGCCCCAATCTTGATTTGCATCTAGAGCGCTTAAATGAGTCTGGTAGAACAACGCTCAGTCGCTCCCGCTGCTGTGAACCTAGTCAAGTTATGAGGAGCGTTTTACCTTCTACAAAACAAAACGTGAGTACGACACATTGGTTGTTCACACTTCGGTGAGACGGGAATGTAGTGACTCAACTCATATGCTACTTAAACAACCGCAGGCAGTACACTTGTTATTGCGCTACGACTTTTAATTGCCAACATACTAGATCAACAAATAACCGCCGGTCACCAACAAATCTCTGGTGGATAGTTCCGAAGCGCCTGATGTTGATCTCTATTTATGTCGCGAACGAGGTGGTGAACTGCAATAAGAATTCTGCTTTGCAATTAGACATGTCACGTGGACGTGCATAACGCAGCAGAACATAGAATCTCAAAGTCTGGTTACCAAAAAAATGCTTTCATGAGCACCTAACTTACACTAACGGGTCTAACGGACTTCTCTACGATCGACCGAGACTCTTGACTGATGGAAGACTCCTGCGACCAATTGAGATAGGCGATCGTCTTAACTACGTCGTTGCTGCGAAACAACCATGCGGCACCAATATTAGCAACATCAAGTCCCCACTTAAAGTCAATACGATGACCAGAAACATGCTGATTTGAAAACGCGCTGACAGTTTCTTCTCGAACCTCCGTTATCCCAGAACTATCTTGTAACAACAGCGACGCCTCTTCAAGAGACTTTCCTGATAGATCATCCCCTACCATGATAGAAGCTGGCGGTTCTTCGGTTCCTCGCGACACCCATGCACGTTCCCATCCAAGTTTGTTACTACCATCATTCTGTTCTGGAGCGCCAACGTCGTTCCAAGTCGCGCCTACATGAACATACACGCCGTTAGCCTGCCGTCGCTGCCAACCGGTCAAAAGCGATTCACTTGGATCTTCCTTAGCAATCGAAATCATCTTCTGTGCCGAGGCAACAGCGCTAGAATCGATACCTGGTCCAGTCAGAATCAGCACCGCCTTCGATACGCCGTTTGTAATACTCCACAGCGCCCCTTGAATAGAGTCACTAGATAGAATTTGCTGCCAAGACCCGTTGCCAATGTTCTTTACTTCCCCTAATTTGAAATGAACTCCGGTCATTTGCTGGATACTGGAAATGCATTGCGACACCTCAATACTATTAGTCGCGCCTTCTCCCCAAAGACGAGCCGCTACAATAGTCGACTTAGCTGGTTCATTGGGCACTGTCGACCAAATGCGATCCCAGTAAAGAATATTCTGTCCAGAGTCTTGAACTGTAACGGCGCCACCAGAAGGAACTGGCATACTAAGTGGCTCCATTGTTGATTTACTCCATTCTATCGAACTCCCTTTGCTTCGGCTACAAGAAGTGATTCCTCCAAGTGCAAGAGCCGACGAAACGCCATAAATGAATACTCGTCTTGAAGTGCCATTCATTACCAAAAAATCCTCCGTAGTAAAACTGGATTATAAAACCAATTAATGATGTACTTGATACTGTCTATACGCAGAACATTAGCTTGCGGCAAGTGAGCACAGCGTCGTAAATGCAGGATTGCCTTCAGTGAAGCCGTTTTGCGGGACGTACGCAGTCAAAATATTCGTTCTGTTCTGTCCGTCAATAACATACAAAGAAAGCGCATCTACCAAAGTTCTTTCATTCCAGCCGGGAGGAATAGATAGTTGCCTCCAAGTCAACTGACCGCAATGAGAGAAGCCCTTCCATGGAATGCTGTCTTCGACGTTTGTCGCAACACCTTGCTTCGCGAGCAGGTCTCGATCAGCAGCTATCGCCGCTTTAACTGCTTCGTCCGGAGAAGAATCGAACGCCATTGGGCCCTCAACGGCGAGATATCCCCAGTTTTTCTCGTTAGGCCAAACGTACGTTACTGCAACGTGATTTTCAGACAGACGTTCAGGAGAAAGGCCAACAGTTCCTTCTGCTAGAGAAACTGTAATTCCCGAGATGGGTTTAACAGTATCACCTGAGACCTTAAGTTGCACTGCTTTAACTTTAGGAGCCCTATCGGGGCTTACACTGCTAGCAGTGGAAGGAACGTCGCTAGCTGTTCCACCTGTCTGGACATCGTAGTTGGAGCACGACGTCAGTATTGAGGAAATCAACATAGCCGAAAACGTCAACGAAACGCGACGTGATATCTGACGTCTCTGCAGAACTCGGCAACTGTTCATGACAAAATCTTCTCCGCAACGCATGATGCATTTTATCCATTCGAAATGCGTGGCACTCAAGCAAAAAGCCTGGCGAGCGCTAGACAAAAGATGACAGTGCCCTCCTATCGTAAATACACCGTACCTATTCTGAAAGCCAGCATATCAGTTTCGGAATTACGGACGCTCCGAAAAGTACTACATCATTTTTCCATCCGTATGCTACTCTGTGTGACGCCTACTACGTTGTCATCTACGATTCCGGAAAACGACATCTGAATTGCGGCGACACTCTCCTTTTTCTGAACTATCCATAACACGCCCTGTGATGAGCCTTTATCGTATGAATAGTCAACACGAACGCCAGATGTGTCCTCACTTCCGTACTTCAACGACATTGGTGCTTTCCGTCTTTTGTATCCATTAACCGAGCCTGCTATCGAATCAGATTCGATTTGAGCAAGGGCGTCATCTGTAGAGTTATGTCCGGTAGCCGGACATAGCAAAACTCTAATACGGGCAGTACCATCTGGGTCGCAATCAGCCCAGCTCTCCCGCCACCGTTTCGATCCCACGGGCGTGCCTGTTATTGCCCAACTTCTCGGGATCGCAAAACTCACTCCGTCTCGTCCCACTTTACCCCATCCCTCGGGAACATCTACTCCGTTTGACGACGTCAGTCTCATCCCCGTTTGCACTGTATTTTGATATTCCTCGTTAAGGCTACCAGCCATAAGTGCCCCAACTACAGTGGTACCATCGTTACGAAATATCCAGAATCGACCGGACTTTGCGAATTCGGCATGCGACTCAAAGTCTTTAAAATTCAGCGTCAGTCCGTTCCGTTCCTCTTTGATATCACTGCCCAGTGATCGATATCCCGGCAAAACTGAACGCAAACTCGTCTCCGTTTCCAATAGCGCTGCCGCCAAGTCAGATTTCTTTTGAGGTACACCTATAACGAGATGATGTGAATTGCCTGACGGAGTGACCCACATATCTGAAAATAGCGGCATTTCCTTTGGTGCAGGGAAGTGTTTCCACTCTTCTCGAACAGGAACGTATGCGTCTGAAACCAGAACAGTACTCCACCCTTTTGGCAGAGTGGGACGTGCAGCAGCACAACCAGACATCACATATGTACAAAGTGAACTAGTCGCTACGGTAAAAAACATGCGCCTAGACCAATTAATGCCAGTCATTGTGAACTTTCCAAAATTGACGTCTCCAATTGTTGTACCACAAAATCATCATTCTTCAATAATACAACTAGAACATAGCCTTCAGCAGTCGGAACAATCCAGCACATTCCCTGTTCGATAACTGCATCTGACTTGAAGTTAAATGTTGTTCTAAGAACATAACTACGCGCATCTTCTGCATTTTCGCTATCTGTAGCTGTAGCATTAGGATTCACGGCTGAGTTACTAGACGCAGATGGAAACGAAAACGCACCAATAGCTTCATATTCTGAGAACGACGATTTCAAAAGAGCTGAAGCCGCTTCTGAAGCTTGATCAGGAGATCCCGCCGATAACGGAACGCTAACAAGCAGAACAGCGGTGCCATCTCCGCTAGAATCAGTCATAGCTAACTGCCAAGTTGCATTACCGTTTTTGGATTCTGGGGTCTGATTTTCAGAACTTTGCGATCCGTTGGTGTAGGGTTCGCTAGCATCACCACTATTCTTCCAAGTAGCAGGAATACTAAGCGTGATTCCATTCAGTTTATAACTCCGAAGTGCAAGTGGCGAAGACGTGGCCGTAATTGATACGTCACGACCGAAATCACGCGTTACTACAATATAAGTGAGAACGGTAGCAATCACCACGACTACTGTACTCACAGAGAGTAGCAGGATCCGCTTCTTTGAAAGTATCCCACGATTCGCAACTGACAATGAATCCTCCAGATACCATGTAGCTATGGTCGCCTTGCTTAGGAACTGTCAGACGAGGAGAAAGTTCGTTCTCCCGTGCTGTCACTTCTTCCTAAAGTTTCCTTAGTGACAGACACACCTGCCCTCATTAGTCCAGGGTCGTCTCTCATCATTTCTGGTGTAATCGCCTTCATATCACTGACAGACTTAACCGTTTCGCGAGCAACCTCTCCGGATTCGTGAATAATACGAACAAGCATATTGCCATCTGCCGAAATCGGACTAAGTGGCTCAAAAACTTGTTGGGGCAGATCAGGACCATCGATGCCAAACTTATCGAGCCAAACTTCAACCGCATCTCTGTTGTTATCCGATACCGATAAACGAACCGAACTTCTTTTAAACTCTCCGCTCGATTCCGAGTGAATTTTGTAAAAAGCTACCGAAACAAGTTGTCCTCCCCGTCCGCGTACAACAACGACCTGTTGACCACCATCGTGATCGTTCCTACCCTGCCATGTCCAAGTTTCCGTGCTAGTCTCATCTCGAAGATATCGAGTATTTCGGTAAAGAAGGCCTGACCTTTCGTTCCAGTCATGCAGTTCGTGCGGCTGCCCACTTTTTCCCTCTAACGGAAGATTAAGATCTACGACAGTTGAAATTCCTTCTTTACCGACAAGCGGATCAAGTCCTAATAAAGAAAACTTAGATATTCCTTTGGTTTGATTTGCCTTTGAATCCGAAGAAACTTTTCCGGCTAAGCTAGCGTCGTCGCAAGAAATTTCAACACCGCAAGGCAGACTGCTTAATGGCAAAAACATAGATGACTTCCACGTAGTACTTGGAACACTCGCAGCGTCATTAGAATCAATCTCATTTCCATCCCAAAGTCGCTGAAGCTGAGGTGGCGCACCCGGAGAGATTGCAGACTTTTTTCCGTACACTAAAGACGGGCGCCCCGGCGGAACAACATTGTTTCCTGCGACTGTACGGACAATACGTTCTTCACTGGGCGCAGGTAGCGATACAGGTTCGAGACCACTCGTCGATGACCTGATTCTACTAGCGTCACTACAAGCCGCTGCATCGATAAAACATAGACCTTTTCGAACCACCCCAGTAAATGCAAGAACTCCGACAAGCCCGATAAGAACGATAACTGTTATAATCGAACGATACCCATATAGACCACCTTCCGCGCGCCGCCTACCACGTTTTAAAACGTGCGACCGAAGTATGTTCATGCGACTAATCTTACCTCAACCATGGCCTCTGCCTCAAGGTCCTTTGGCTTGACTTCGCTCTTTGGATTCGGCTTGTCGTTATGCCCGTCGGTTTGCTGAGTATGAAAATCATCTGACGACAGCATGCAGTGTCCGCTCACCTTTACACCTAGACTACCATTCTTTACGCACACTCCTTTTGACAACGTGAGTTGAGCGGTAGCAACTGATGACGAGCGTTGGTCTGTACCAGCTATGTAGGTATCAAGCCTAACCGCAGCACGATACCGGAGGCTTCCAGTAGTCTTGAACGATACTAAAGTAGCATTGTTGTTTTTAGCATACTCATACGCTTCTCGAGACACGCCCTGGCAGTAACTCGACACGGGCTTACCAAACTGCGCCCAGAAGCTTTTCATGTCTGGAAGGGAACGAGCCTTTCTATATACCGACTCAATTCGATCAGCACAAGCACCTGCCCCCGCCAAAGCAGCCGAATCTGCTGCTGTATTCGCGTTACGTCGATCCGCGATGGCGTCTCCCAAAGGGAACATCAGAACAAGCGACAGGACGACGATGAATATTATGATACCTACAGAATATACAGCGATGGAGCCGCGCTCATTCCTTCTAATAATTCGAAGTCGAGACAGAGCAAGGGAAAAACTACTACTAGAAGTCACCGTAATCACCACGAATCAAAAGAAAGCCAATCTTCTATCAATCAAATTTTTGCGTGAAACTAGATTCAGCGGCAGAATAGTAAGATAGCAACACGATAGGACGACAAACAAGAATATAGTTGGCACCCGTTTAACGCTGCACATGATCCCCGCACGTTAACGATAGAATAGAAGAGAATAATAACTCATCGCATGCCAGAGAGTGAATCACTATCGCTGCAACTAAGGCACTCGCGACGTTGCAACTATTTCGACTGTGTCAGTACGCCTACGAGATTTCTTATAGCGTATTGATGTCACTCCTTTTTTAATTTTTGTCATGCTGATTATAAATGAGCGAGAACCCGAATAATTCGGATGCCGCCCGCTAACTTCAACGCTCAATGAGCGAATGTAGCCATTTTTGCCGCCAATGTAAGTCGCATTCCATTCGGCGCTCTTATACGCATTGATAAAACTGAGTTAGGGGCGAGAGAAAGCATTCTCTGCGCCCCAACTCAATTCATTTCAATGCCGAGTCCGGTGAACTACTTTGTCTTCTCGTTCAGAAGCTCCTTAATCTTGTCAGTCAGGCTTGTTCCGATATTGAGCCCCCTCACGGCGGTAATAATCGCGAAAACGATAATGATCGAGACAATGACGACACCTGCATACTCTGTAGCGCCCTGTCCCTTCTCTGAAGAACGGACCCGCTCAACCAGACTCCTGGTCCAGGTGATAGCACGGACCTGGGCTGAAAGAATGCTGTTCGACATGACATATCCTCCTGTATGTGCTGTCAGAGTTAAGACAGCTAGTGTCGTTATCAGGGATCAGTTCCGCTGACACCAATAAGATTAGGCCAGTTGGTTTAGTTGCCTCTAGGGGCGATCGCCCCTAGAAGTGCCCTCGATGTCATCGTTGTTGTGGGCCGATCGCCTCCCGCCACCTAACAATGGCTTCGGCACGATTATGAACACCTAACTTAACGTACGCCGAGTTCAAGTAGTTCTTAACAGTACGAGGAGAAAGAAACTGTTCTTTGGCTATTTGCGCATTACTTTGTCCGCGTGATGCAGCCTCCAACACATCGGCTTCCCTCGCAGTCAGAACTTCCAATAGGGGATTTGTGGAGGTTGTGCATGTAGTTAGCGGTTGTAATGCCAATTGACCTGCCGCTTCAGGTCCTAGAACCAAGCCGCCTTGAATACATGTCGTGATAGCTCCTGTTATCTGCTCAGCGTCAAGGCTACCATGAACCAAATAACCCGACGCGCCGTTACCAATAGCTGACGTGATTGTTTCGGTGTCATCGTCCGACGTAAGCATAATGACCTTAGCAGTCTCCGCAAGTATCGGTAGCGCTTCCAGTCCACCCATTACCGGCATGCGGACATCCAAAAGCACGACATCAGGTTGCGTTTCACGTGCAGTTGCTATCGCTTCTTTCCCATTAGAGGCCTCGAGTACGTGCTCGACATCATTCATCCGACTGAGTATACGTCCCAGACCTATCCTTACCACTGCGTTATCGTCAGCAACTAGTACAATCACAATAGTGCTCCTTAACTACTTCTCAAAAGACTCTTCGTTTTCGGAATCGACGGGAGTGTAATGCTAGTCGAAGTCGGAATAGAGAGTCGTGCGATTGTTCCACCGTTCGGACTGCTCGAAATGCGTATGATTCCCCCCATCGAAAGCATACGCTCCTTCATCCCTTGGATTCCGTAGTGACCGGAAAGATTAGACTGTGACATTAATTCCAACGATTTTTCGTCGATACCAGTGCCGTCGTCCTCAATACGTACGTACAGGCATTCCTGTGTTCCTAAAAAGGTCGCACAAACGCGGTCGGCATTAGCATGCTTTTCAACGTTAGACAATATTTCACCGACCACCCTCTGAGCTTGCCATGCACAATTTCCGTCGACCGAAACTTGAGTACCAGAACATACTACACGTACTTCAATACCGGTTCTATGGCCCCATTCCTTAACATCACTAGACAAACGTTCTTTTAAATCGTGGCTCGGTACAGAACGCAGACTATGAAGAACATCACGTGACTCTTTGCTCAACTCATCTAATGCCTGAAACAGCGTAAGTGCGTCGTCAGCGTAGTGCGTACCTGCGAGTCCATCATGGAGCACCTCAGCAAGCATCCGAGCGCCAGCCGCCGACTTTGCTACAGTATCGTGGATGTCTCTAGCGAGCACCAATCTTTCTTCAGCGGCTGCTTTAAATGAATTCGCTTGTACTAGTTCAGATGCTAGTTTCTCTATGTTAAGCATCTGTGCACTCAGCCTTTGCCCCAATATAATCATGACAAACGAGCCGACTGCAATTAGGGTAGCTAGATCAAGGGAGAGATAATATTTCATACTGACATAGATCGCGAATCCCGTTCCCGTGAACACTCCCCAGACTAGCGAAGTTCGAATACTAAGAAGTATTCCCATTAGCAACGCAGAAATCAGTAAGTATCCCGTGCAGAATACTAGCAACGACAGATTTCGCGTGATACCAAGGCTGGCTGTCGCAAGAATGGCCATAGCGTCAAAGGCGGTCATGGATACCAAAAGACTCGTGTCATAAAGTGGCATTTTCTGATAGAACCTACGAGAGAACAGCAAAGAGTTGCTGACGACGCCCAGTATCACAGCTGGTAAAAATTTCGAAACATCCGAGCCGTTTAGGCCCTCGACGGTAAGCATGAGAACGAAGCACAGCCTAAGATTGCGCAGCATTTTAATCATTGGCGTGATGGTCGCCTCCGCGAAACTTCTGCTAAACATCGAAAAGCCCCATAATAGACTCCCAGTTACTCACAAGCATTCCCCCGATCAAAAGAATTAGAGCACCTGGAACAATCATCATTGTGACGACAAGCGACACTTTCGGCTGTGCCTTTGCAGCGTTCCTTCTAACTTGCTGACCGTGCTGTCGTCTGACCTCCTGAGCAATTTGTCTAAGGGCATCTTCTAGCGGCGTGCCTAGTTCTTCAGACTGTAAAATAGCGGTAACAAATGTCGCAACACTTTCTGAACCATTACGTTCCCGCAGTCCCTCCATAGCCGTGCGCCTTGGGACGCCCAGTTGCATTTCGCGGCGCATCAGCCGCATTTCTTCAGCGAGTGGACCAGAATGCTGATCCGATACACGATCCAACGCCGTTCTGAATGGGAGTCCTGCAGCTACAGTGACCGCCAGTACATCAAGAAAATCGGGAAGGTCTTTTTCGATACTTTCTTGCCTCGTTCTAATCGAAAGCATGAGCCAAGCGTGCATCCATGAACTCATCAACACGAACGCGACTATTCCAGCAAGTATTTGATTACTTGCTGAAAAAAGGACTAGAAGCAATAGCCCAACACACACAAAACCTGACTGACGCTGAATGAACATTTGTGTAGTCAGGTTCGAGGACTGCCCTGCGGCTCTTAACTGTTTGGAAAGCAGGCTTAGGTAGTTTTTGGAGTACATACCACTTATTATTCGTTGAGTGGCACGACCTAATGAGTCAATAATCCGTGTGACGGGACCAACTTTAGTCTGGTCCGACGAGTCAATCAAATCCGTATCTATAACATCTTCAAAAGAAGAAGAACGAAGTAACTGAACGCCTCGAGCAGCTACTAGCACGATCAGCGCCGCTAACCCACCAAAACCGAGGGATACCATAAAACGCTATACCTCCACTCGAGAAACAAGCCGCATCAGCAAAGTTCCACCTATGAACAGTACAGCAGAAGCGCCCATTGTCACTCTGCCAAGTAGACTCGTTGCCATCTGATCAAGCAAGCCCGGTTTGAATAGATTTAGTAGAATTACCGCACCTACGCCTATTCCGATTACAGCGTACCCTGCCACTGCTGCACCAAGAATTACAGTGCTTACTTCTCGACGAAGTTCTTTCCGATCTTCTAATGTCTGTGACATTTCACTAAGCGCTGCGCTCAATGCTCCTCCAGTCTTAGACTGGATAATTATAGTCCGCATAAGAACATTAATTTCCCTAGACGGCATTCGGTCGGTAAGTTCATTCAGAACGTTGTCTAACGACCATCCCAAGTTTAGCTGTCGAGACATATGGCGCATTTCCTGACCTGCCGGATCTGGCATTTCACGCCCCGCCATGGCTATACAGCGAGCTATTGATAGGCCGGCTGAGTTGCCGTTAGCTACAACGCGCGCTAGTTCAGGTAGTTGTGCAACAAAGTACTCCGTCCTTTTGATGCTTTTTCGCTTAAGCCACTGTCCAAATACCAAGGGGAGAGACAATGCGAGCACAGAACTACCGATTTTACCGAAGAAGGCGCTCGTAGTAAACGCGAGAAACACCATCAGACACGAAAGAGACGCAACGGTAATTAACGGAGACCAGTTCACATCCGCAGCTCTCATCATTCGTTTCAGCTTAGCAAGAGGCCCACGCGATGTCATTCGAGATTCAACCATTCTGAAGTATTCACGGTTTGTTTGTTGTCCTCCAAAAGCCTCGGACTTTAAAGCACGCCTTCGGGATGCTTCGTCGACAAGCACCGACGTCGCCCATACACCAAATACTAGCGTCACTAAGAGTATTCCAAGTACTACCCGTATAAAAGGATTCATGCTTTGTGTGCCTATCTGTTCAGGTTATTCAAACAACATTAACAGAATCAGTTAAGTTTGGATGAAACCGCCTGGGGAAGCTCGAACAGACGAAAATTTCCATCCCCCTTTGTTGCCTTTTCGTATCTCATTATTGGCGCAGTCACGTATCCCTCCCGCCGCTCTGAAACTACGGCTTCAATTTGTTTAACGCGCCGGATACCAGAGGAATCTCTTTCTAGCTGAATGACGACGTCGATCGCGCTATTTATTTGATCGCGAATAGTATCAACTGGCAATTCCAGATCTGACATACTAGCAAGCGTCTCGAGCCGCCCTAATGCGGCTTGTGCCGAATTAGCGTGCACTGTCGTTAGAGAACCTTCGTGCCCTGTATTCATCGCTTGTAGCATATCCATAGTTTCTCCCCCTCTTACCTCGCCTACCACAATGCGATCCGGTCTCATTCTCAGAGAATTTCGGACTAGATCACGAATGGTCACTTCGCCTTTTCCTTCAGAGTTAGCGGGACGAGACTCCAACCGGACAACATGCGATTGTTGTAGTGATAGTTCGGCAGAATCTTCAATAGTGATGATGCGTTCGTGGTCTGGAATCAGTCCGGAAAGTGCGTTCAAAAAAGTGGTCTTTCCTGTACCAGTACCGCCGGATACCAGCATACTGAACTTCGATTGGACCATAGCAGCCAGCAATTCTGCAACTTCACTCGGTAGCGATGCTTTGGCAACAAGATCATGCATTCGATAGGGTTGAGGAAACCGTCGGATGGTCATTGTTGGACCATCGAGCGCCAACGGTGGAATGATGACGTTAACACGTTCTCCACCCACAAGTCTTGCGTCGACCATGGGACTCGACTCATCAACCCTACGATTGACTGTCGATACGATACGATCAATAGTTTGATATAGTTCATCCTCAGAAGTAAATGCGGAAGGAATTTTTTCAATACGGCCTTTACGTTCGACGAATAGGTCATTAACTCCGTTTACCATTATCTCCGTAATGCTTTGATCCGCAATTAACGGCTCAAGTACACCCAGTCCAACCGTGTCATCGACTATTCGTTGAATCAGAAGTGCACGGCTTCGGCTTGACATCACAGGGCCCTCAAAAGAGAGGATACGAGCGAGAACTCTTTCGAGACGAGCTCGTTTTTGAGCCGGCGCTAAATCGGATACTTCCTCAATATTGATTTCCTCGAGAAGTCGACTGCGAAAACGTTTAATGAGGGCAGTCGCTTCATCTGTTGTTTTAGTTTGCGCTTTTCTATCCTTCAACGACATCAGGCATCTCTCCTCAGCCGAAAGGTTGCTTTATCTTTGAGCGTAAACCGACCAAATTCGAAGAAACCAGGTACACCAATAGGAACTTGAGCCGTCACTTCAACGCATTCCTTTCCGCACCTGTCAATTTCACGCAACGTAACCGATTCCGGCAATGATGTGCTAACCGCTCTTGCTACTGAGTCTCCCCTTTCTAGGGCACGCGCTCCATCCCGAGCTGCGTCACGCACATGTGATGCTGCGAACATGATACTAATCCCTTGCAGCATCACCAGAACTATCGCGATAATTACAGGAACTAACGCAGCCAACTCCACCGCCGCCTGGCCTTTGTGTTTATTTATTAAATTTTTCACTTGAGCCTGGTTTACGCGCAGCACGCCATTTTACCTTTCCCATTGGATTTGAGCAGTTGACTCCGCCGTTCTCATTCCGGGAGGTAAAGCCGGCGCATCTATGGTGACCTTTACTTTATCGCCGCTAATCGGAGTTACTTTCAATCCTGAAACCAGAGATTGTGGAACGTTCCTTGAGACCGACTTCATTACTTGCCTATCGGACATTCCAATGGAATAGTCCCGTGCGGCTTCTTGCGCCGTGTTATGTGCTATCAATGAGGCACCGGCAAACAAGAGAAGTTCAACAAACAAAACGAATAGTCCAGTTGCGATGATAAAGGTTCCGGCGAACTCTACTGCCGTAGCGCCTTCTTCTCGTCGTTTAGAGCGCCGTTGCTCGCTTCGGGCTTCATTCGACGAAGCAAGGCTGCGTCCGTCCCGCAGCCACTCTTCGTTGCGGACGCTTCTCACGTCATGAGCTTGCGGACGAGAAGAAGGAGGTACACGGGGCGGTAGAGAAGGCCCAGATGAACGGCTGGTTGCTTCAGTTAATATGACACGTTTGCCTTGCTGTAGCTCGGATTGACGCCCTTCAAAGTTTGTTTCAAAGTTCGAATCGATTGACTTTCCGGCTAGGTGCCCTACCATCTTGGCTTGCGTTTGATGCGCTTGCATCCTTGCCGGAGGGAAACTTTCGGAAGGCCGCTTACTTTTTTTTCTTTTCCTTCTAAACCATCGACGACCAGGTACGTTTTCCGAAGAGTGTTTATCCTTTTCTGCGTATCCATCGTCTGCTTGATGCGATAAATCAGCTTCGGAACCCAGAAGACCCGCAATATCTCGCCCAACATTCATCATTGGAGCGAAGTCGAGATTAAGGAGATCACCAGAGTTTATGGCCGACTCTATGCGAGAAGAACTATCCGGCATTGTTGAAATTAAAGCGCTGTCTATTAGTTTGGATGCGCTAGACGGCTGAATTTCGTTGTAGCGAGATATACGGTTAAGGACCACGTACACTGGCGTGTTACGCGCTAGTTCGAGACGAACTAAGGTTTCCTTGAATCTGCGTACTGCTCGCAAAGATGGCACTTCGGGTGTTGAAACAACAACTATTACATCAGCAAGATCTAGAACTGCCGCTGTTGCTCCATCGATACGCGAACCGCAGTCTACGATGATGTGGTTGTAGTTGTATCGCATTGCTTGAAGAATCTGATTAGACTCTGCCTCGGTCATTTCTTCACCGTTCTCCGTGTGCTCAGGAGCAGGGAACAGATCCATGCCGGAACGCACAGGATATGCAACTTCGGCGAGTTCTCGGCTACCTAGTTCCGAAGCAACCGAAACTAGATCAACTAACGAATGACGTGCACGAACACCACAGTATGAAGCTAAATCACCTTTACGTAGATCGAAATCCAATACGGCAGTAGCACTTTTAAGCGAAACACTTCTTGCTGCAGCAAGTGCAATCATCGAAGTGCCTACGCCACCTTTTGCACCAAATACGGCCACCGTACGACCGACGGCTTGTCGATTCAGAGACTGCCGTTCGCTTTCGATTTGCCCTCCTGCAGCCTGCGCCCATGCGGTAAGGGAACGTAAGCGTTCGGCATACCTTTCGACAGACGGAGGAAGAGGCAGGATCGCACGAGCTCCAGCATCGATGGCCCGAATCATGAGTTCACTGTCGGTTCGTACTGACAAAAGGCATGCTGGGGTAAGCGGTGCGAGTACAGAAATTTCTCGCAGGACCGTAAGACCCTGTTCGCCTTCCACGCCTTCATCCACTAGAATAATATCAATATCTTGACGTTGAAGTTCTACACGTGCCTGTGACGCGGAGGTGAGCACGAGCGGCGTATTAAAACCATTCAACTCGGAAAGGACTGCGGAAACAGAGCTTAACGTCTCTCTGTTCGAAGTTAACAGGAGAACTTTGGTCATCGCTGCACTCCATTCTTGTCGTTCGGTGCAACGCCGGGCTGGTTGCCATTGTTATTATTAGGATCGCTGCCACTCGGATCAGATTGGCCGGAGGAGCCAGTTGTAGAAGAGTCACTGTAGTTAGACTGATCATCAGTGAGAGGTTGTGAGTCTCCCGTACCTCTCAGTGCGAGACGAAGTTTGACAGCAAAACTTTCCGCATATGCAACCTTCAAGGTATCGGCGGTTGAAAGCGAGAAGGTGACAGGAACTGCTTTATCCTCCGAAAATGAACCAGAAGAGTTCTCTTGTTCAATTGTTTTCTCAACACCTACATTAATAATCAAGGCGTTCTGCACTATGACCTTCGCCTTTCTTTCTTTGGTGTTTTCATCTTCTACTGTGGCGACGATATCTACGTAGTCGCCTGCCGACACTCGACCAGCAACTCCCGTTTCTGCATCGACCATAATTGCCACTTCTCGATTTCCTTCAGCTAGACCCGGAGGATTCGTAAGCATTCCTTTTTGTATAACAGATCCGGCGCCATAAGATCCGACACTGACAAGTCCTTCAATTTGTCCGAATGATGACACCGCATTGGATGGAGCCCATCGTTTGGGAAGTTCGACTACTTCAACATCCTTTTCGTCGATTTTGTGCATTGGCTCGATGTTCGCCGTCAACTGCAGTACCTTCACCATCGGCCCAACCTGGGAGGAAACCGAATTCACATAGGTTACAACACCGACGAACGTTAGTGCTGCCCCGAGAATCGTGACTAGAAGCAGGAGAACGCCGCGTCGCTGTCTCGGATTCATGAAACGTGCCTTTCAGTAATAGAATACGGATGGGAGGTAGATGCGCTCGAACTACGCGTTCCACAGAAAGGGCATCCAATTGGAGGAATTAGCCTCCCGCAACTCCGGCAAGTCACTACTTGCACTGAGCTCAAAGCGAAACCTACAGATGCACGAAGATCTTCGACTACTGACATTTCAGCCCATCGACGTGCACCGTAGGGATATGCTTCAGACGGCGGCAAAATTATATGCGGTTGCCCTCCATTTATCGTCACCTTCATTGCCGATTTTTCAGTGCCAGATGCCCAACAGATCGCTCTTGCTCCATTGGTGCCCCATACGATAGATGACGACGACCGGACTTTACCCGAGTTGAGATCAACATCAAACGATGCCCCCGGGAAGAAACTTCTTAAGTGCTGGCCAAGCCCTGGACTTGCCTGTGATAGTTTTGAAACCGACGACAAGGCAACCCGTGTCCAGCATCGATTACCAACTATTTCCGCGACATGTTGAGCTAGTCCGTATGACGTCGGAGGAAGCATGCTCAACGCTCTCAGAACGAGCGCTTGTCTTGTACGCGGTCCTTGACTCACAATCAATGCCAAATCACCACGGGCAATCACTTCCCGGGTCATGATTGAGGGGCGTGCGGCGTCGTCTTTTGTGCAGACAAGGAGCGAGTCGCCTCTAATAGAGGACACCAGTTCAACGGCTTCATCAAGCGAGGACACCGTCCAGCAGCCCTGCGGTGCAGGATCGCCCACTTCCATGCCCGAGACTAGAATCATCTGATCTCTCCTTGCAGGGTGCGTTTGAAGAGGAACCAACGGCGTAGGTCGCAAGGCCTACTTGTTGCCTAGACAACGAACTCAGCGTAACTGAACCGTTATCTGAGTGCCGACTGGGATGTCGAGAGGGTTCTCACACTTGCTTACCGGTCAGTATCCAGCACCGTCGTCGAGGCGCCCTCCACGATCCAGCCATGCGCGCCCTCCACGAGCAGTAGCAGGACGTCGAAGCAGGGGCACGGATAGCAGTACACCGAGACTCACAACTGTCATGTTCTGAAGGAGGGTGGTATCGACATCAAGACCTGCGAAGACGCAGGTGCCGGCAGCCCCGGCGGGGATCAGGGCGGCGTAGGCCACGACGTGAGCCGCCTTGAGTTCGCGGTCGGCCACTCGGTGCAGTCGTCCAAGCAGCAGGACGCCTACACAGCTGACCACGAGTCCGCACACCAGATCGGCTACGTAGACCAGGGGGAGGTCCACTGATGACACCAGGTGGATCGAACGGTCAATCAGTGGATGCCACCGAGGCACCGCGATGACGCCGGCCGCCCCAACTACCGTGATAATGACAAGGTTCCCAACACGTAGGGGCAAGCCGTCAGCCATCTGCTTCCACACCTTCCACTCCCAGCGGCCAGACCGTGGGAGTACCAAGGCATTCCCTTGGGAGACACTCTCCATGAGCACACCGCCTTCGGTGGAGGTTACGGACAACCGAGGCAAGGCCCCAGGGGCCAGCGCCCCACGTGCGCCCCTTTGAAGGGCTCCGTGGGACACCCTCGGAGCGACCACGATTTCAACTGACCCTTCGTAAAATGCCACAATCTTTGTGGTGGTCATATGGGGACAACGCACCATCCCTTCGCCTACCCCCAGCGCACGTCGACGTGACGGTTGGCGGCCTTGCCGGCCGCATTGACACTGCCGTCCGCATTGGTCTCGGAGGCCACAGGTTCGCTCTCCCCCTTGCCGGAGGACTGGACGTTCAGAGATGGGACCTTGGAGGTCAGGTAGTCCGCGACCGCCTTCGCCCGCTGCTCGGAGAGCGTCTGGTTGTGAGCGTCATCGGCTACGGAGTCCGTGTGCCCCACCACGGTGACCGTGGCCGGTGGCTTGCCGTTCCAGCGCTTGACGATCTCGTCGAGCACCTGTTTAGCCCGGTCGGTCAGGGTCGCGGAGTCGACGTCGAAGGTGACACTTCCGGACAGTGAGGCCACCGTGGCCTGGCCGTCCTAGGAGTAGGAGACCGCGCTGTCCGAACTGCTCGAACGCGACACAGGCGTGACGACGCGGTCCACGGTCTGAGCCACCCGAGGGTTGCCCGGCCCTGCGCTCTCAGGTTGCTTGGTGATCGTCGTCGGATCGGCTGAGGCGTTGTTGCTCGTAGCTGCCAACGGATGGCCCGCTTGCGGTGCCGCGGGTAAGGCGGCAGCCGAGGCGGACACTGACCACGATGTTGTCCACATGACGACGGCCGCGGCGGCAAGCACCCCAGACCGAGGCCGAGGCTTGGCGCCTCTTGCCCCTCCTCCATTCATCTGCCGTCTCATCGGGCCACCACCACGTTGCTAAAGGTGCCTCCGTTCGGGATGCTGATAGTGACGTCCTTCACCTCAGCCGGTACACCGGTGAAGTTCGTCTGGAGCGCGATCGTCAGACCGGGTTAGACGAACTCCGTGAGCTCACTGGAGCACAGGCAGCCGCCCTGGGAGTCGTAGGAGACGTGGTAGATGCTTGAGGACGACGGCTCAATGAGCGTCAGCCCGTCTGCGTTGTTCATATTCCCTCCCGGGCTCGCCTTTCCACCGGACTGAGGCACCGAGTCGTCCCCGTCGGAGAATAAGTTGGAGATCCACATGTCATTCTTTTTGTCATTATTCGTCACGAAGAACATGACGATGACCGCGGTTCCCGCACCGGACACGGAGTTCAGGGAAACGGTCCCGGGTTTACTGTCAATGGTCGCGGGATGTGACTCACATGGACGCACCCTGACCTCCCCCCCCCCTCGGCCTGCGCCGATTTCGATGCGGACGCCGACGCCCTCTCCCCATTCGCCCCCGAACCTCCCGGCAGTTGGCAGGACGCCAGGGTTGCCACCATGCCAATGGCGCTCATAGCAGCCAGGATTCGCTTCGAAGCAGTCATCATGATGGAACCTCCATTGCTCTCGATCGGGCCACATCGACCTGAGGAATACCGAGACTCTATGCAGCACCCATCATTCGAGAAATGGGGAGACTCTCACGGGAAAATACTGTGAATTACCCATGATGCCCGCGGATACTCCAGGGTACCCGCGGGCTCTCCGTGCAGTGATGGGGAGTACCTGGGGAGTGATGGGGAGTACCTGGGGAGCCCTGCTTGCTAGGGAGATTACGTTACGATTACGCTCTGTCTTTGAGAAATTCCGGCGGGCCCATGAAGGAGTTGTTGTGTCCTCTGCATCCTCCCGTTCACTCTGTGCCTCTGCTCGAGGGACGTCTCGTCGATCTTTTGTGGCTCTCTCCGCCCTGGTGGGGCAGGGGTCGCTGGTGCTGGCAGGCTGTGACCTGCCGGGAGTCTCCAAGGACAAGGGAGGGGCGGCATCGCCGTCGGGTTCCATGGCCAGCGGGTCTGCCTCGGCCGGTGGGTCAGCCACAGCCTCGGCCAGCCCGGCTAAGACCGGTAGCACCGACTGGCAGAAGCTCGACGGTCACGTCATAGGCCACAAGGTGAGCGTGGAGGTCTTCCCCATCGTCCGCCAGGACAACAAGATCTCGTACATCGCTCTGAAGCTAACCCGCGCATCCGACGACGCCTGCATCGACGCCGTCAACGCCCATGCCTCCACCTCCAGGGGCGACAAGCTCAGCGTCTCCAACTACCTGGACGTGCCATCAATCTACCGTCCTAGTACCGGAGCCTCCCTGGTCGAGCTGTTCGGCACCGCCTCGGGGCGCGCGTGGAACGCCATCGACGGCAGCGGTTTGCTCCTCGAGCTCGCCCCTGGCGAGGACATGACCTCCTACCTGCCCTTCGGCAAGGTCGACACCGACACTGTCACCGTCATGGTCCCCATGGCTGGCTTCACCACCGTCTCCGTCCTGGACGCCAACGCCACTAAGAAGGCCAAGATCGACCTGTCCATCGCCCAGGCCGCGCTCAAGCAGTCCTCCCACGCCGCCCCGGACCTCGCCGACCCCGTCGACATCGAGCGCTACGCCCGGGGCCTGGACGACTCCACCAGCACCCACGCCGGCGGCAAGGACATCACCGTCACCCTCGCCAGCGACGTCACCTTCGCCTCCGACTCAGCCGACCTGGCACCCGGAGCCGAGGCCCAACTCAGGACCGTCGCCGGCCAGCTGGCCCAGTATCCCGACGGCGGAACACTCACCATCGTGGGCCACATCGACGACATCCAGGACGACGCCTACAACCAGACCCTGTCCGAGAAACGCGCCAACGCCGTCAAAACCCGCCTCGAGCAGCTCACCAAGCTCGACATGTGGCAGATATCCGTCTCCAGAAAAGGCGAGTCCGAGCCCCGTATCAAGGACACCACCGACGAGGCCCGCGCCGTCAACCGACGCGTCGAGATCACCCTGACCCCCACCAACGGCACCGCCCCCAAGAACAACACCACCCCCACCCTCAGCAGCAGTGGTGGCAAGCCGCTCAACCCGAAGGGCCGCGTCGCCAAGGGCTCTGAAGGCGTCACCGGCAAGCATGACAGTGGCGCTCAGCTCACCATCCCCCTGGACCACGTCACCCGCACCAGCGGATGCCTCCTCGGGCAGCTCCACACCACCCTCAGCACCACGAACAGCACCAACCCCACTTTCGAAGCCTGGTTTGATGACGAAGAAACCTTCTTCACCAACTACCGAGGCGAGGACCGCAGCCGCGACGCCGTAGCATACTCCTCCAACGGGTTGACCCTCCTGGCGGGAGGCGAGCGCATCTACCCCGCCGACTACCTCGACACCGGCTTGAAGACCCACGTCCCCCTCACCGAGCTCGAACTCACTCCCCCTATCAAGGCCGGCACCACCACCGTCTGCGTCATCTGGCCCGACGCCGTCACCCTCGACCACGCAGCACCCACCAAACAGATCACCGACTTCGCCTTCCGCCTCACCGACATCTCCGTCAAGAACAGCTGAAAGGACCTACCCAAATGCGTCGCCGTGTATTTCTTTTTGGATCGATCCTGACCGGTGCGGGCTTGCCGCTGCTGGCCGGCTGCAAGCTCCCCTGGCAGTCGAAGCATCAGACCGGTTCGACCTCGGCAGGCAGGGCGCCTGCAGCGCCGCAGGGATGGCAGCAGCTCGACGGCCACATCGCCGGTCACCACATCATCGTGAACGTCTCCCCAATTATTCGCAAGGATGAAACCACCTCGATTCTGGCCTTGGAGCTAGTTCGAGCATCCGATGACAAAAACCGCACAGAAAACAAGCCAACGTCTTCTACGCCGGAAAACAAGTTCACCATTGTTGACTACTGGAGAAGCCGAGCAAACCTTCAACCAGGGAACGTCGCCTCGGCTGTCAGAATCATGGACTTGCAGACCGGACGCGTATGGAACTCCATCGATGGAAGTAATGCCGACCCCGGGATCGCACCGGGAGAAAAGGCCACCTACTACGTTGCCTTCGGCAAGGTCGACTCCGAGCAAGTGACTGTCTTCGTTCCTATGGCCGGGTTCGTGACTGTCTCGGTCCTCGGGGCAGGATCCGCCCAACAGGCAAACATCGACCTATCTGCAGCTCAAACCGAACTGGATACGCACCCTAATACTACGCTCGCCACCCCGGCACCCATTGAGCGATACACGCGCTCTCTGGACGACTCCACCAGCACCCACACGGGCGGCAAGGACGTCACCGTCACCCTGGCCAGCGATGTCACCTTCGCCTCCGACTCAGCTGATTTGGCGTCGGGTGCCGAGGCGCAGCTCCAGAGCGTAGCCGGCCAGCTGGGGCAGTACCCCGACGGCGGGACACTCACCATCGTGGGCCACACCGACGACG
Source organism: Actinomyces oris (assembly GCF_001937665.1). Taxonomy (GTDB): domain Bacteria; phylum Actinomycetota; class Actinomycetes; order Actinomycetales; family Actinomycetaceae; genus Actinomyces; species Actinomyces stomatis. The sequence continues at coordinate 187,887 of NZ_MSKL01000006.1, forward strand.
TCCAGGACGACGCCTACAACCAGACCCTGTCCGAGAAGCGCGCCAACGCCGTCAAAACCAGGCTTGAGCAGATCACCAGCCTGGACAAGTGGCAGACATCCGTCTCCGGCAAGGGCAAGTCCGAACCCCGTATCAAGGACACCACCGACGAGGCCCGCGCCGCTAACCGACGCGTCGAGATCACCCTCACCCCCACCAGCGGTACTACCAAGAAGGGCTCATCCCCCACCCCCAACAGAAGCAATCCCGGCACCCTGCCGGCCTCGGAAGGCCCCAGCGCCAAGGGCTCCGACGGCGTCACTGTGACGGCTAAGAGTGCTAACAGCAACGGTGAGGTCACCATTGTCCTCGACCATGTCACTCGCCAAGGCGGCTACCTTCTGGGTACCTTGACCTGCACCGTCAAGCCCAGTTCTCACAGCGCAAATCTCACCGTGCTACTCACCGACCTGGAGAGCAGATCCGGAAACCAGCGAGATGAGGACACTGGAAGTACCGCAACCTTCATGGCCACCGACGGGCTGACTCTCATCTCAGGCACCGAACGAGTCTTCCCCGCCGACTACGAGCAGGCCGACATCAAAGCTCATATCCCGCTGACCGAGCTGTATGTCGGTGATGAGCTCCAAGGTGGAACTGTCACCACCGTTGGCGTTGTCTGGCCCGACCCCGGCGGCGACACAGTCACGCTCGACCATCCCCAATCTGAGGACAGCTACTCGACCACTGCCTTCCGCCTCACTGACATCCCCGTCAAGAACAGCTGAGGCGTATCGGGACCTACCTCAAGGCGGAGAGGTTGTCCCCGTCCTTGCGAGAGGGAGAGACAAGGACGGGGACAACCGGTTTCTCCACTCCCCTCCCCCACCCGGTGCTCCACCGACGGCTTCACCGTAGCCAGCCCGGCACCCCTCGGACCATGGGCAGATGCCCCCGTGGAGGACTCGGGCGGTCCCCGGGCAGGACCCGGGGACCGCCCGGACAACCCGGAAGGCGAAGAACGGCGTCGGCCGCCTCCCGGATGAGGAGGCGGCCGACGCCGTCGTGAAGAGAAAGGGCCTCAGGCCTTGGTGACATCCATCGGGATGCCGGGGCCCATGGTGGTGGTCATGGTGGCCTTGAGGATGTAGCGGCCCTTCGAGGTCGAGGGCTTGAGGCGCAGGACCTCCTCCAGGGCGGCCTGGAAGTTCTCCGTCAGCTGCTCCTCGGAGAAGGATGCCTTGCCGATGATGAAGTGGAGGTTGGAGGCGCGGTCCACGCGGAACTCGATACGGCCGCCCTTGATGTCGGAGACGGCCTTGGCCACGTCCATCGTCACGGTACCGGTGCGGGGGTTGGGCATGAGGCCACGGGGACCCAGGACGCGGCCCAGGCGGCCGACCTTGCCCATGAGGTCCGGGGTGGCCACAGCGGCGTCGAAGTCCGTGTAGCCCTTGGCGACCTTCTCGATGAGCTCGTCGCCACCGACCTCGTCCGCGCCGGCGGCGAGGGCCTGCTCGGCACGCTCACCCTGGGCGAAGACGACGACGCGGGCGGTCTTACCGGTACCGTGCGGCAGGGACACGGTGCCGCGGACCATCTGGTCCGCCTTACGGGGGTCGACTCCCAGGCGGAAGACGACATCCACGGTGGCGTCGAACTTGGTGATGGAGGTGGACTTGGCCAGGTGGACGGCCTCGGCCGGGGTGTAGAGGACTCCGGACTGGATCTTCTCAGCCGCGGCGCGGTAGGCCTTGGAGCGCTTGGTCATCTGCTTCTCCTTGCAGTCGTGGTGTTCGGGCCGCGCGAGGCCCTTCCACGGTTTCGTATGGGGGTTGAGTTGAGAGAACCGGCGGACCGGCGAGTGCCTCAGGCCTCGACGGTGATGCCCATGGAGCGGGCGGTGCCGGCGATGATCTTGGCGGCGGCCTCGACGTCGTTGGCGTTGAGGTCGGGCATCTTGGACTCGGCGATCTCACGCACCTGGGCCTGGGTCAGGGAGGCCACCTTCACGGTGTGGGGGGTGGCGGATCCCTTGGGGACGCCCGCGGCCTTCTTGATGAGCTCGGCGGCCGGAGGGGTCTTGGTGATGAAGGTGAAGGAGCGATCCTCGTAGACGGTGATCTCCACGGGGATGACGTTGCCGCGCTGCGACTCGGTCGCCGCGTTGTACGCCTTGCAGAACTCCATGATGTTGACGCCGTGGGCACCCAGGGCGGGGCCGATCGGCGGAGCGGGGTTGGCCTGGCCGGCCTGGATCTGGAGCTTGATCAGCCCGGCGACCTTCTTCTTGGGGGCCATAGGAATGGGTCCTTCTTACTTGTCCGGATGTGCTGCACGCCTGCCGTGCAGCCGTGGGTGCATGCGCACACACAAGCGCTCATCGTAGCCCGCCGCCGGGCCGAGCAGGGCGCCCGGTGCGCGGTATCACAGGACATCTGCCTGTGATTCATGGCTCCCGTGCCGTGGCCGCTCGCGCGGCCCGGGCGGCTGTGGCCCGACAACGCCTGTTCTGCGTCGTCGGGCCACAGCCGATGTCGGGGCCTTTCTTCAGGTCCGCCTTAGATCTTGGCGACCTGGGTGAAGGAGAGCTCGGCCGGGGTGTCACGGCCGAACAGGGAGATGAGCACCTGGAGCTTCTGAGTGTCGGGGTGGATCTCGGAGATCGTGGCCGGGAGGGACTCGAAGGGGCCGTCGGTGACGATGACGGACTCGCCGACCTCGAAGGCGACCTCGAAGACCTGACCACCAGTGGCGATCTGGGTGCCGGAGCCGGACTCGGGGGCAGTGGCCTCCGCCGCGGCGGCCTCCTTGGCGGCGATCTCCTCGGGCGTGGGGCCGAGCTGGGCGACGGCCTCCTCGAAGGTCAGCGGCACCGGGTTGTAGCGGTCCCCCACGAAGCCGGTGACGGCCGGGGTGTCCTTGATGGTGCGCCACACCTTGTCCGAGGTCTCCGGGTCATCGAGGTCCATGCGCACGAACACGTAGCCGGGGATGCGTACCCGGGAGACTTCCTTCTTCTTGTTGCCGTTCTTGATCTCGATGACCGTCTCCATGGGGACGGTGGCGTCGAAGATGTAGTCCTCGACCTCGAAGTTCTCGGCGCGGGCCATGATGTCGGCGGCCACGCGGCGCTCGTAGCCGGAGTAGGTGTGCAGCACGTACCACTGCCCCGGCAGGGCCGACATCTGGCGGCGGAACTCGGCCAGCGGGTCGACGACGGGCGCCTCCTCAGCCGGCTCAACCGGCTCAGCGGCGGCGTCGGGCTGCGCCTCGGCCACCTCGGCGGTCTCATCGGTCTCGGCGACCTCAACCGATTCGACGGCGTCACCGGCGTCGTCGGCCGCGAGCGAGGCGAGGACCTCGAGGTCGTCGGCGGCGGTCTGCGAGGAGACATCCTCAGACATGGTGTACCTGCTTTCCAGTGGCGTGAGACGAGCGGATGCGACGGGCTGCGCGAGCAGCGGCGCCGTCGGGAGTAGACATGGTCGGGAGCGGAACCGAGCACCCCCGATGAGGGCGCGACCGCAGAAACCGGGACGTCAGGCGAAGAGCCACATGACGGCCCGGTTGAAGGCGAAGTCCAGCACCCCGGTGAAGGCCATGATGGCGATGATGAAGACGACCACCACGGTGAAGTAGGTCCACAGCTCGTTCATGGTGGGCCAGACAACCTTGCGCAGCTCGTCAATGACCTGGCGGATGAACAGGGCGATGCGCCCGAAGAAGCCGCGCTTCCTGCCCGACTTGCCTGCCGCGGCGCGTGCGCTCTCGCTCATGAATCTGGGTCCTCAGGGTCGACGGTCAGGTCAGTTCCCGCACAGCGGGGAGAAGACGAAACCGACGGGATCTCCCGACAGATCCGCCGTTCTCAGCAGGGCAGGCGGGACTCGAACCCACAACCGCCGGTTTTGGAGACCGGTGCGCTACCAATTGCGCCACTGCCCTTCAGCGGTGCTCTAGTTTGCCATACGAGCAGGCCTTTGCGGTAACCGCTGGCCGTGGGGTGCGCCACGCCGAGGCTGACCGGAGGAGAATCCGCCTCGCCGCGGCCCAGGAGGCGCCCCAGGTGCCGTCGCTGTGTCATCACCGGCAGATCGGACGTGTTTTAGACGTGCGGGCCTCGCAGGTCGTGGGACCATAGTCGGGTGACACCTGCACCCACGCACCGCGTTTCCGCCCGACTGTCCGCCATCGCCCCCTCCGCCACCCTGGCCGTCGATGCCAAGGCCAAGGCCCTCAAGGCCGCCGGCCGCCCCGTCATCGGCTTCGGCGCCGGAGAGCCCGACTTCCCGACCCCCGACTACATCGTTGAGGCCGCCGTCGCCGCCGCGAAGGACCCGGCCAACCACAAGTACTCGCCCGCCAAGGGCCTGCCGGTCCTGCGCGAGGCCATCGCCGCCAAAACGCTGCGCGACTCCGGCTACGAGGTCTCCCCCGACGACATCCTGGTCACCAACGGCGGCAAGCAGGCCGTCTTCCAGGCCTTCGCCGCGATCGTCGACCCCGGTGACGAGGTCCTGCTGCCCGCGCCGTACTGGACCACCTACCCCGAGGCCATCGCCCTGGCCGGGGGCACCACGGTCGAGGTCTTCGCCGGGGCCGACCAGGACTACAAGGTCAGCGTCGACCAGCTCGAGGCCGCCCGCACCGAGCGCACCAAGGTGCTGCTGCTGTGCTCGCCGTCGAACCCGACCGGCTCGGTCTACACGCCCGAGGAACTGACCGCCATCGGCCAGTGGGCCCTGGAGCACGGGGTCTGGGTCATCACCGACGAGATCTACGAGCACCTCCTCTACGACGGCGCCCAGACCGCGCACGTCGTCAAGCTGGTTCCCGAGCTCGCCGAGCAGACGATCGTCCTCAACGGGGTGGCCAAGACCTACGCCATGACCGGATGGCGTGTGGGCTGGATGATCGCCCCCAGCGATGTCATCAAGGCGGCCACGAACTTCCAGTCCCACCTGACCTCCAACGTCGCCAACGTCTCGCAGCGCGCGGCCCTGGCGGCCGTCAGCGGCGACCTGGCCGCCGTCGAGCAGATGCGCACCGCCTTCGACCGGCGCCGGCGCACCATGGTGGAGATGCTCTCGCAGATCGAGGGACTGACCGTGCCCGTGCCCCGCGGCGCCTTCTACGCCTACCCCAGCATCGAGGGGCTCGTCGGGCGCACGCTGCGCGGCACCACGATCGACAGCTCGGCCACGCTGGCCGCGCTCGTCCTTGAGCACGCCGAGGTCGCCATTGTCCCCGGCGAGGCCTTCGGCCCCTCGGGCTTCGTGCGGCTGTCCTACGCACTGGGCGACGACGACCTGGTCGAGGGCGTGGGCCGGGTCCAGAAGCTGCTGGCCGAGGTCGACTAGACGCGGTCGCCACTCCCCTCGAGCCGGGCACTCCTCGCGGTGCCCGGCTCGAGGCTTCGTACCAATGTGGTTTCAGGCGGGGCCTCCTCGTCCTCGCGGGACCTATCATGCGATTCGTGCCCGCCCACACTCCCGACGATGAACGTCGCGCCGCCGATCCCAGTACCGAGCCTGAGGTGCTGGAGTACCTCGCCAGGGCTTTTCCCGACCTACGGCCGGTTGTCGCCGCCAATCCCGCCATCCCCGCGGTGCTGCGCGAGCAGGTTCTCCAGATGGGCGCGGACGATCTCCCCCACGTGTCACCCGCGTCCCCCACCAGTGCTGCGGCCGCATCGGACACGAACCGTCTGAGGACCGCGGAAACCGCGTGCCTGCCCACGGCATCGACCGCGGACTACAGCAGCATCTCGACGTACGCCGCGATCCCCGTGGAGACAGCTCCTCAGGCGATGATGCTGGGAGCCGCGTCAGCGGCACCAGCGACGGCCTCAGCCCCGGGGACCGCACCGGCTCCAGCGACCATGGCACTGCCCGCGGCGCCGCCCGCATCCGGCACTGCCCCAGCAGCCTCGGCGGCACCGGCACCGTCCCTCGACCGTCCTGCGCCTCGTTCCGGCTCTCCTGTCAGGCTGATGACCGCACTGGTTGTCGCTCTGATCCTGGTGGTCGCTGCGGCCGGAGTCCTCGGCGGCATGCTGCTGGCGAACCGTGGACGACAGTCCGATACGACATCCGCCTCGTCCGCCACTGCGGCCCCCTCCTCAAGCGCGGGTACTGCGGCAGAGCAGGCCGTACCTCCCACCGCCGGACCGGTACTCCCCAGCGACCCCGCCCTTCCCACGTCCACAACGACGTACTCCTACCAGTACGTGGAAGCCCCTTCGAAGAACATCTCCTGCGTCCTCTCCAACGAGGGAGTCGGTTGCTCGATCCTGGAGCGGGACTACGCCTCCTCCGGGATGCAGGACTGCTCCGACCGAGAGTTCTCCATCGTGGTGCTCGCCAACCGAACCGAGGTCCGCTGCGGAGAGGAGTACCTGGGAAAGCCGGGGGACACCTTCCACACACTCCAGTACGAGCAGACCACGACCTTCTCCGACTACGCGTGCACCTCGCAGACCAGGGGGATGACCTGCTGGAACACGACCACCGGACGAGGATTCACCATCTCCAGGAAGTCACTCATCCGCTTCTGACGGCCTCGAGCCGGGCACCCGGCGGGGCTGTCAGTGGGCCCCGCGGCGGGCCTGGATCTCACGGCCTTGAGCCAACCAGGTCTCGGCCCGGGCCAGGCGCCCCTCGGCGTCGGGGCGCCACGGACCGCCGTCCTCGCGGCGAGCACCGGCCACTAGGGACAGGACCACGCCGGCGCAGCGAGCACGCAGGGAGACCGGGTCCACCTGCCGCTCGGCCATACGGGTCCAGGTCTCCAGGATGGGGCGCAGCTTCGGGTAGGAGGCGGGTGCCAGATGGTCCAGCACGCTGACGTGCCCTAACAGACAGGCCAGGTCATCAACCCGGTAACCGGGCCCCAGGGAGTCCACGTCGAGCAGGCTGGTGACGGCCTCGCCCTCCATGAGGACATTGGCCTCATAGAAGTCGCCGTGGACCGGGACCGGCCGGCCTGCGTCGGAGGCGGCCATGAGCTGCTCGACACCCTCGGCCACGGCCCGGGCGCGGGCGGCGTGCTCGGGCAGGACCGTGGCGGCTGCATGCGCGTAGTGTCGGGCCCGCTCCGACCATGCGGCGTGTGCCGGCAGCTGCATGGCACTGGCCGGCAGGGCGTCCAGCAATGAGATGAGACCGTTGAAGACACGTTCGCTGCGCGAGACGCTCATGCCCTGGGACAGCAGACCGGACAGGGCCACCCCTCGACCGGTGGACAGCAGGACGAGCCCATCGGGGTCCTCTCGCAGAACCTCGGGCGCGGGCACGCCTGAGGCGGTCAGCAGGCGGTGCCGCTGAGCGAAGGACGGAGCCTGGCTCGGGCGCAGGACCTTGGCGTAGGCGGTGGTCTCATCCGGGAAGGTGGCGCGCACGACCGCTCGACGCGTGGGCCGGTAGGCCACCATCGTGGCCTTGACCTGCGTGCCGATTCGGGCTGAGAGCAGCGAGGGCGTGCAGGCCACTACCAGACCGGGCAGCTCGGGATCGGCCGGGTGGCGCCACACGTGGACCGCGGGACCGTCCCCACCGGTGGGGGCCACCCGGGTCAGTCCCGGCGCATGCGGGTTGGACAGGCGAGCCGTCGTTGCGCACAGGTACTCGGTGGTGGAACGCCCGTTGGGCGCGACGACAACAGCCGTGTACCCCACGGACACACCCGCTCCGGGCCGGTGGTGGACTGAGTGGACCTCCCAGCTGGCCAGACGCTGGCCGGCCGGGGCGAGGGCGGCGGAGAGCACGGACGCGGCGCGCGGCCCCGTCAGCAGGGCCACCTCCTCGGGCTCCTGGGACGCCGACGAGTGGTTCATGGCAGTTAGTGTGCCCCACCCACCTGGTGGTTCGCCTCTAAAACGGCCCCTGGTGTTCGGCAACAGCGGAAGCGGCGGTCACCTCCCGCGCCAGGAGACGAACGACAGGGGCGCCGAAGGCGGGTTCCGCACACGAGCACCGATCTGTCACTCCGGTCGGCTTTTAGATCGAGTCGAGAGGGCTCACCGGACTCCTGTCCCCTGTCTGCGCAGGTCCGCGCCTTTCCCTCACGCCACAGACTGTCGACGCCACTTGGAGAAGTCGCCAATCGTGACACCTTGGCGCCTCCCCGCCTCGCGCAGGAGGGCTGCCGGTGGGATGCGAACGCGTGGAAGAATCCACCCATGCGAGACCTCGCCACCCTTCCCAAGGCGCACCTGCACCTGCACTTCACGGGGTCGATGCGCCTGGAGACCCTCATCGAGCTGGCCTCCTCCGCGCGCACGCGCCTGCCGTCGAACTTCCTGGACGGCGACCCTCTGCGCGTACCCGCCGACCGACGCGGATGGTTCCGCTTCCAACGCGCCTACGACACGGCCCGGGCCCTGGTTCGCACTGAGGAGGTCATGCGCCGCATCGTCCTGGAGGCCGCTCTGGACGACGCCGCCGAGGGCTCACGCCGCCTGGAGATCCAGGTCGACCCGACCAGCTACGCCCCCTTCGTCGGTGGGATCACCCCCGCCCTGGAGATCATCCTCGACGCCGCCAAGCAGGCCACGACCCTGAGTGGAGTGGAGGTGGCGGTCATCGTTGCGGCCTCCCGGATGCGTCACCCGTTGGACGCCCGCACGCTCGCGCGCCTGGCGGTGCGCTACGCCGGGGACCAGCCGGGCGAGGTGATCGGCTTCGGCCTGTCCAACGATGAGCGCGCCGGGCAGACCTCCTCCTGGGAGCGGGCCTTCGCCATCGCCCGCCGGGGCGGCCTGGCCTCCATGCCGCACGGAGGGGAGCTCTTAGGGCCCGATCACCTGCGCGAGGTCGTCTCCGCACTCGGCCCCACACGCCTGGGCCACGGGGTACGCGCCGGCGAGGATCCGGCACTGTTGGACGCGATCGTCGCCTCCGGTATCAGCCTCGAGGTCTGCCCCGCCTCCAACGTGAGCCTGGGCGTCTATCACAGCCCGGACGACGTCCCCCTGCGCACGCTCATGAGTCATGGGGCGCAGATCGCCCTGAGCGCCGATGACCCTCTGCTCTTCCAGTCCCGGCTCGTCGACCAGTACGAGATCGCCCGGGCCCTGGGCTGCGACGACGCCGAGCTGGCTGAGCTGGCCCGCGGGTCGATCCGCGCCTGCCTGGCCTCACCAACGGCTAAGCGGGCATGGCTGGCCGAGGTGGACGCCTGGCTGGCATCACCCGGTCAGGGGGCCGGAAACGGAAAGCTCTAGAAGCCGACCTGAACGGGCTCAGGCACGAGGGTGACCCCGTAGCGCTCGCGCACCCCGGCCACGACCGCGTCACGCAGGCGAGCCAGGTCGGTCCCGGTCGCGCCGCCACGGTTGGTCAGTGCCAGAACGTGCTTGGTGGACAGCCCGGCCGGTGCTCCGGCCTCCACGGCGAATCCCTTGGTGAAGCCCGCGTGGTCGATGAGCCAGGCGGCGCTGGTCTTGACCAGGCCCTCGATGACGGGGGCCTCCTTGGTACCGAGCACCACCTGCGAGTGGTCGGTGACTGGGAAGCGGGGCGCGTCCTCGGGCAGGTGCTCGGCCTCGGCCGTGGTCAGGATCGGGTTGGTGAAGAAGGAGCCGGCCGACCAGGTGTCGTGGTCGGCGCCGTCCAGCACCATCCCCTTGGAGCGGCGCAGCTCGAGAACCGCCTCGCGCAGCTCGCGCTCGGGCACTCGGTCGCCCAGTTCGACGCCGAGCGTCCCGGCCAGCTGGGAGTAGGCGATCCGGGAGGACAGGGACCCCTGCCGCACGGCGAAGGTGGCGTCGAGAACCACCCAGCGTCCGGTCGGCCCCCACAGGCGCCCGCCGCCCGCCTCGGTGTCGGTGAGGGACTGCTTGAGACGCGAGTCCCGGTAGCCCAGTCCCAGCTCACCCAGGGCCAGCCAGACAACCCGGTTGCGCAGGCGGTCCCAGGCGCGCACGCTGGCGATGAGCTCGGCGACCTCGGCGCCGTAGGCCCCGATGTTCTGCACGGGGGCGGCGCCCACCGTGCCGGGGATCCCGGACAGGGGCGCGAACCCGGCCCACTGGCTGGCGATGGCCTCGCGCACCAGGTCGTCCCAGGTGGTGCCGGCAGTGGCGGTGACCTCGACGCCGCCGCACACCGAGTCCGAGACGAGTGAGACCTCAGCGCGGGCATCACGGATGACGAGCCCGTCGAAGCCGGCATCGGAGGCCATGATGTTGGAGCCGCCGCCGATGACGAGGACGGGCGTCCCTGCGGCGTCGGCCTCGCGGATCGCCTCGGTCAGCTCGCTCTGAGTGGTGGCCTCGACGTAGGTGCCCACCGGCCCGCCCACGCGAAGCGTGGTCAGCTCGGCCAGGCTGGTCGGCCGGACGCCGGAGCCGGGCGTGTGCGCCAGGGCCTGGACGGGTGCGGGCCAGGCGGATGAGTCGACGTCGACGCTCAACGGGACGGTGCAGTCGCCTTCCACCAGCTGCGGCTCGGTCGACGGGTCAGCGGGGGCGCGGTCATCTGGGGTGGTGGTCAACGAAGGTCTCCGCTCTTCCTGGTCGGTTCCTCGTGAGACAAGCAGGGCCCCGCTCACACCAGTAGTGTGCACGGAGCCCCGAGACGCGGACGGGCCGCTCGTCTCACTTCTTGTTGCGACGCTGGTGACGCGTCTTGCGAAGCAGCTTGCGGTGCTTCTTCTTGGCCATGCGCTTGCGGCGCTTCTTGATGACGGATCCCATGAGATCTCCTCGCAGTTCGCTTCGTAGTGCCCGCAGACCCTCCCTGCGGGCCGAGGCAGGCCGGCGAGGGTTATGCCATGGGGCGGTTGGTCGGCGCGTGAGGCTCAGCGGCCGACCACGCAGGTGACCGCCTGAGTGTAGCGGCTCCTAGGACCCTGATGCCTCTGACGCGTCGTGGCCCCAGTCACCCAGCCCCGCGGACAGGTAGTCGTGAACGGCGCGCTCGGGTACGCGGAAGGAGCGCCCGACCTGCATCGCGGGCAGGTCGCCGGAGTGCACCATCCGGTAGACGGTCATCTTGGACACGCGCAGCATTGCCGCCACCTCAGCCACGGTGAGGAACGAGGGGGCGCCGGCGGCGCTGGGGGATGTGGGAAGGCCCGGTGCCATGAGCTTGAGGTCCGTTCGTCGCGGGTGGCCCCATCGGGGCAGGAACAACGCCAATATATCTCCGCACCAGCCTTCGCACAGGATTTCTCGGGCACCATTCGCCACAGGCGTCGCATCTCACACTCGGGCACCAACTGTCGCTGCCGCATCCTCTGCGATCCGCCCGACGTCCTCGGTCCCCACCGCTGCCCGCATCGAGCCGCGGGCGCCGACTCCACCGAACACACCCGGCCCATGACGCCGGGAAACGTGACGAAGTCATGCCAGCAGGACCACAATGGCGACCGTGCCCCAGACAGACACCGCACAGGAGCCGGAGCCCGACCGCGGCTCCCGAGGCGAGGCGCCGGCCGGGAGGCGCGGCGCCCCGCAGGCCGGCGGGCGCCGCCAGGCCCACTGGCACGCCCCGCTCGTGGGCGTCGTCGGCCACCCATGGAAGCGGCGCAAGAAGCACCCGGCCGCCGGCATCGGAGCCGACACCCTCGAGGGGCCGCCGGCCCGCCCCCCTCTGCCGGGCACGGAGCCCACCGGGGTGCGCCGCCTGCTCAGGCACATCGAGCCACTCGGCCAGATCGCGCGAGCGGCCCGCTTCTACCCGGCCCGGCTGGCCGTCATCGTCTTCGCCGCCATCATCGTGGCGGTGACCGCCCTCCTCAGTCTTCCCGTCGCCACGACCAGCGGGGAGCGCGCCAACTTTCTCGACGCCCTGTTCACCGCCACCTCGGCCGTGTGCGTCACCGGTCTGAGCACGGTGGACACGGCGACCTACTGGTCCACCTTCGGGCACGTCGTCATCATTCTGGCCGCGGCCGTGGGCGGCCTGGGCGTCATGACCCTGGCCTCACTGCTGTCCCTGGCGGTGTCCCGGCACGTGGGTCTGACTCAGCGGATGCTGGCGGCCTCGGAGAACCAGTCGCGCCTGGGCGAGGTGGGCCGGCTGCTGCGCGCCGTCATCTACACGGCCACCGGCTGCGAGCTCCTCCTGACGCTCATGCTGCTTCCGCCCTTCCTCAGCCACGGCCTCGATGTGGGCCACGCCCTGTGGTACGCGGCCTTCATGGCGCTGTCGATCTTCAACAACGCCGGCTTCGTCATCATGCCCGAGGGCCTGGAGGCCTACTCCACCGACTGGTGGATCGGCCTGCCGATCATCCTGGGGACCTTCATGGGCGCCGTCGGCTTCCCCGTCATCCTGGACATCATGGGCCGACGACGCCGCCCCCGAACGTGGAGCCTGCACACCAAGCTGACCCTGACGACCTACCTGGCCCTCACGGCCGCCTCGACCCTCGCCATCGCCACCTTCGAGTGGAGCAACCCGCTCACCTACGGCTCCCTGCCCACGAGCGGGAAGATCATGACCGCGCTCGTCAACGGCGTCAACGCCCGCTCCTCAGGGCTGTCCACGATCCCGCCCGAGCACATGCACGAGGCGACCTGGTTCCTCCAGGACGCCCTCATGTTCGTCGGAGGCGGCTCGGCCTCGACGGCCGGCGGCATCAAGGTGACGACCTTCGCGGTCCTGCTGCTGGCAATCCTCGCCGAGGCCCGCGGCGACCAGGACATCGAGGCCTTCGGACGCCGCATCACCCCCTCGACGGTGCGCCTGAGCGTGGCAGTGGCCTTCATCGGCTCCAGCGTCATCGGACTGGCCACGCTTCTGCTCCTGCAGATGACCAACCTGCCCCTGGACCGGATTCTCTTCGAGGTTATCAGCGCCTTCGCGACCGTGGGCCTGTCCACGGGCATCACCCCCTCCCTGCCGGACGGGGCCAAGTACGTCGTCGTGGCACTCATGTTCATCGGCCGTGTGGGCACGATGACGGCGGCCAGCGCCCTGGCTCTGCGCGAGCGGCGCCGCGTCATCCGGATGCCCGAGGCCAGCCCGATGATCGGCTGACCAGGGCAGCAGTCCCACCCACGTGCCGGAACCCCGATTCCCGGGAACCGGCGGAGGCTCTCGGAAGCAGTCAGGACCGAGCCCCTTCCGGGGCTAGCAGCTGTCTCAGAGTGCTGGCCGCTCCCTCCACATCGGCCTGATCGGTGATGAGCTGCTCGACGATGAGACCGAAGGAGACGCTCTGGATGAGGGACGCCAGCTGCTCGGGACTCAGACGGTCAGAGATCGTCCCTGCCCTCTGCCCGTTGCGACACAGGCGGGTAAGGCCTCCGTGGATATCACGGTAGCTCTCCTGGACCAGGACGCTCATCTCGGGATCACGGGTCAGCTCCCCCCAGGCATGGTAGGCCAGAGGTGCCCAGGAGCTCAGCCCGACGTCGTCAGGATCCTCGAAAGAGTCATCCTGCCGGCCTGCCCCTGAGCCGGTTGCCGCACCGCGCCGCCGGTAGTTGAGCAGGGTGAGAGCCTCAATGAAGTCCCGCTCGAAGTCGAGAGGCTCCTCGGACTCGGCGATCCGCTTGATCCGCTCGACGAGCGGCCCCATGCGCCTGGTCAGGACCGTCCGGATGAGGGAGCCCTTGCCCTCAGGGAAGTAGCGGTAGACGGTCGACGACGACATCCCGGCCGCTGCGATGACCTCATCCATGGAGGTGGCCTGGAAGCCGCTGCGCGCGAAGCACTCCTCGGCGGCCCGCAGGATCCGGTCGGTCTGACGCTCCCGGTAGGCGGCAGTCACTCGTGGCATGAGTTCAGGATAAGCGACTCAGAGCACACTCCAAATCAAAACGATCGTTGTTGACTGACTGCAACACACTCTCTAAACTCTCGAGCACAAACGAAAACGACTATTTTGATATGGAGGTTCGCCATGACATCCTCAGTGACATCCGCTCTCAAGGAGCGGACCGAGTCGGCACAGGAGGAGACGACCACCATGACAACGCGGCAGCCCAATCGCCGCGCGGTCATGGTCAGCGCCGTCCTCACCCAGCTGATGATCGTCCTGGACCTGACGATCATCGCCATCGCCCTGCCTCGGATGCAGGACGACCTGGGAATGACCGTATCCCAGAGCCCGTGGACGGTCACCGGCTACAGCCTGGCCTTCGGTGGCCTGGTGCTCTTCGGGGGAAGGCTCTGCGCCGTGGCGGGCATCCGCCGCTCCTACCAGGTGGGACTGATCGGCTTCGGGATCGCCAGCCTCGCAGCCGGGATGGCGACCTCTTTCCCCGTCCTGCTGGCGGCCCGCGTGGCCCAGGGCTGCTTCGGCGCCCTGCTGGCCCCCACCTCGCAGGCGCTGCTGAACGTCACCTTCACCGAGCGCACCGAGCGCGAGCGGGTCTTCGCCATCTTCGGTGCCACTGCCGGACTGGGCGCGGCCATCGGACTACTCGTCGGCGGAGCCCTGACCGACTGGTTCAGCTGGCGCTGGGCCCTCTACATCAACATCCTCATCGCCGCTGCCGCTCTGCTCATCGGGCAGCGCAGCCTTCCGCCGGCCGATCAGCGCGACCGCGACTCGCGCATCACTGATGACCTGAGCGGCCTGGTCCTGGGCTGTGGAGCCTGCTTCAGCGCCGTCTACGGGCTCGACCGGGCCCAGCAGACCTCCTGGACCTCGACGTCGACCGTCAGCTGGCTGGCCCTCGGCGGTATCGCCGCAATACTGTTCGTGGTCCGCGAGCACTTCGCAAGCCGCCCGGTGCTGCCCCTGTCGATGATGGCACTGCCCGTGCGGGCGGCCTCCTACGCCACCCAGTTCATCGCCGGCGCCGCCCAGATGGGGGCGATCATCTACCTGACCTACTACATGCAGAACCACCTCGGCTACTCGCCCTTCAAGAGCGGAGTCGTCTTCCTCCCGATGGTCTTCGCCCTGATCGCGACCGCGATCCCGGCCGGACGCATCATCGTGCCCAGGCTCGGAGCGCGCGGCACCCTGCCACTGGGGGTGGCGGTACTGGCCGGTTCCTTCCTCATTCTCTCGCGCATGACGACGGATTCGACCTACTCCCAGGTGGCACTGCCCGGCCTCATCGTCTTCGGGATCGGTCTGGGGCTGACGATGCCGGTGACCTTCAACTCCGGCACGCGCGGGGTGGACGCGAAGCGGACCGGGCTGGCCTCAGCGATCCTGAGCGCCGCCCAGCAGATCGGCGGCTCCTTCGGGGTGGCGCTCATGACCTCCTACGCCACCCAGCACGCCGAGGACTACGTGACTGACCACACCGAGGAGGTCAAGGCGGCCGCCATGGAGGCGATGATGCGGGCTCAGACCCTGCCGCAGTCGCCCGCGGGCAAGCAGATCATCGAGACCCTCAAGGCCCAGCTCGTCGACCGGGCGCAGATCGAGGCCTACGCCGGTGGCTTCACGATGATGGCCTGGCTCCTGGCCGGCGCCGTTGTCATCCTGGTGGTCTGCGGGATCGGCCTGAGCCTCCGCCGACGTCGCAGGCGGTAGCGTAGGGGCCACTGCCTCACGGCCGACCTCAGGAGACCTCATGCCTGCCCCGCTCTCACGCACCGACTCCACGCTCGTCATCGGGCTGGGACGCTTCGGCTCGGCCGTGGCCGCCACCCTGGACCGGTTGGGGCGCGAGGTGCTGGCAGTGGAGGCCAATCCCGCGACCGTGCGCCAGTGGACCGGCCGGATCCCCCTGGTGGAGGCCGATGCCACGGACGTGGAGGCCCTGGAGCAGTTGGGCGCCACCGAGTTCGGTACCGCGGTCGTGGGGGTGGCGACCTCCCTGGAGGCCTCCGTCCTCATCACCGGTAACCTCGTGGACCTGGAGACCCCCCAGATCTGGGCCAAGGCCATCTCACGCGCCCACGGCCGCATCCTGCGCCGCATCGGCGCCCAGCACGTCGTCTACCCCGAGTTCGACGCCGGCCAGCGCGCCGCACACCTCGTCTCGGGCCGCATGCTCGACTACATTGAGATGGAGAAGGGCGGCTTCACCATCGTCAAGATGCGCCCACCCACGGAGCTGCACGGCTTCACCATCGGCCAGTCCAAGGTGCGCTCCCGCTACGGGATCACCGTCTTCGGCCTCATGAGCCCGGGTGAGCCCTTCGAGTACGCCACCCCGGACACCCTGGTCTCAGCCGAGGACGTGCTCGTCGTCGGCGGGGATGCCGCCCTCCTGGAGCGCTTCGCCAACCGCGCGTGAGCCGGCCAGGCGACCCTCACGCGCGCCTCTCAGTGCGTCAGAAGGCGGCCACCTGGGAGCGCTTGGCCTCGGCGGCACCGTTGGCCTCAGCGGCCACGGCCTCAAGATCCTTACCGATCCCGGCGGCGCCGTAGGCACCGAGCAGACCTTCGACGAAGGGCGCCGCCGACAGGCGCGCCCGCTCGGCGAGGGCCGGCTCGAGCATCTCCAGGGCCATCTCGGCGCTCATGATCCCGCTGCCCAGGTCGGCCAGGACCAGGACGCCGTCGCAGCGGTCGGCGAGACGCTCGACGGCGTCGACGACGGCACCGGGGTCGGTGCCCAGCCCGCCGTCAGCAAGGCCCGCAGCCGGCTCGACGGGGACGTCGACGGACACGATGAGCCGACGCGCCAGGTCCAGGGCGGCCTCGGCCAGGGCGCGGGAGTGGGAGACCAGGACGATGCCGACACGCACTGCGGCACCGTTCGACCGCGTCGGCTCAGGGACCGATGCGGGCTCGGAGGGGTTTGCGGGACTCACAGGACTCACGACACCCTTCCGGCCACGACGTCGTCGAGGGCCGTCAGCAGCAGGACGGTGGAGGCGGCGCCGGGGTCGATGTGCCCCACCGAGCGCTCCCCCAGGTAGGAGGCCCGCCCCTTGGTGGCCACCATGGGCTTGGTGGCCTCGCGCCCCTCGGTGGCGGCCCGTACGGCGGCCGCGACGCCGGCGGCGAGGTCGCCGGGATGGGCGCGCAGGGCCTCCAGGGCCGGGCTCCAGGCGTCGAGCATGGTCTTCTCCCCCGTGGTGGCCCGCCCCCGCGCGGCGATACCACCGACCCCCGCCTCCAGGGCGCCCGCGAGCGCCTGGGCGTCGAGCGCCTCCAGGCCGACCACGGCTCCCCCGGCGCGCAGGAAGAAGGTGCCGTACAGGGGCCCGGAGGCGCCCCCGATGGTGGAGACCAGGGTCGTGCCGACCTTCTTGAGGAGGGCGTCGGCACTGGCGAAGCTGCCGGTCTGCACCGTCTCGGCGGCGGCGGCCAGGCCGCGCTTCATGTTGGTGCCGTGGTCGGCGTCGCCGATGGCGGCGTCCAGGTCGGTGAGCTCCTCGGCGTGCTCGGCGATGAGTGCTGCGCTGCGGCGCACCCAGGTCGCCAGATCCGTCACGCTCAGCGAGTGGCTCAGGGCTCCCGCGTCTGCGGTCATGTCGCTTCTCCTTCAGTCTCCTTAGGGTGCCCGCACGTGATCCGGGCACCCCGATTGTGTCAGGTCCTCACACGCCCCAGCGCAGGCCGGGCGTGTTGACCGGGGCGTCCCACAGGCTCAGCAGCTCGGTGTCGGCGCGCACCAGGGTCAGGGAGCAGCCGGCCATGTCGAGGCTGGTGATGTAGTTGCCCACGAGGTTGCGGGCCACGGTGATCCCGGATCCTTGGAGGAGACGGGCGATCTCGCCGTACATGAGGTAGAGCTCGAGCAGCGGGGTGGCGCCCATGCCGTTGACCATGGCGATGACGCCCTCGTCGGGGCCGGCCGCGTCGGGCAGCTCAGCCAGGAGCGGGCTGACGAGGCGCTCGGCGATCTCGGCGGCGGGGGCGACCTTCTCGCGGTGGCGTCCGGGCTCGCCGTGGATGCCGATGCCGATCTCCATCTCGTCGTCGGGCAGGTCGAAAGAGGGCTTGCCGTTGGCCGGGACGGTGCAGGAGGTCAGGGCCATACCCATGGAGCGCCCGGCAGCGTTGACGCGTGCGGCGATGCCGGCGACCTCATCCAGCGGGCGCCCCTGCTCGGCGGCGGCGCCGGCGATCTTCTCCACGATGACGGTCACGCCCACACCGCGGCGTCCGGCGGTGTAGAGGGAGTCCTCGACGGCGACGTCGTCGTTGGTGACGACGCTGGCGACCTGGATGCCGGACTCGGCGTCGACGATCTCGGCTGCCATCTCGAAGTTCATGACGTCGCCGGTGTAGTTCTTGACGATGTGCAGCACGCCGGCACCGCGGTCGACGGTGCTGGTGGCGGCCACCATCTGATCGGGGACCGGGGAGGTGAAGATCTGGCCGGCGCAGGCGGCGTCGAGCATGCCGGTGCCCACGAAGCCGCCGTGGAGGGGCTCGTGCCCGCTGCCTCCCCCGGAGATGATGGCGACCTTGCCCTTCTCCTTGGGCTGACGGCGGTAGACGATGTGCTGGTCGAGGTCGACGTCGAGCTCGTGGGGGTGGGCCGCGGCCATGCCCCGCAGGGCGTCCGTGACCACGTTGTCAACGGTGTTGATGAGTTTCTTCATGGCGCTGACGCTACCGCGCCACGAGCCCGCATGTGGCGCCTCGGGCTCCGAGGATGTCACCCCGTGCACATCGGTGCAGGTCACCGTGTCCATGCAGGAACGGGTACGCGCCCGGGCGGCCAGGGGCGGCCCCGACGCACCGCACCCCTCACCCCTTAACGTGAGCGCAGCCACCACCTCGCCTGAGCGTCACCCGCAGAGATTCTGGGGACTATCTGGGGAGGTCCTTTTTTCGCGGCACCACCGGGTCGATTACGGGCAGGATAGGGGTATGGATCTGTCCGTTGTCGCCGTCGTGGCCACTATCGCAGCCGGTGTCTCCGTCCTGGTCGCCGTTGCCGCCGTCTTCGCCGCACGGCGCTCGACGGCGCATGCGGACCTGGCCCTCAAGGAGGCCTCACGGATCTCCCGGGCGAGCATCTCGCGGATCAACGAGGTCCAGTCCGAGGCCAGCTCGGCCCGCCTGGCGGCACGTCACGCCGCCGAGCGGCTGCGCTCGATGACCAAGGAGCGCACGACACCGGACAGCGTCGCCGCCTACCGGGTCTTCCTGCGTGAGGTCGTCGAGGACTCCAAGCACCTGCTGGGCCCTGAGGGCACCGGGACGATGAAGAACGAGGCGCTGGACCGCCTGCGGGTGGGGGCGCTCGTGGGCGGCTCGGACGAGGTGCTGCGCGCCATGCGGAACTTCGCCCTCCTGCGCTCCCAGCGCCCCGAGGCCCCGTGGCCCAGCGCCTACGCCATGGCCTACGCGCGCCTGGAGTCGGACCTGGTCACCGCGATCCGCAACGACCTGGGCTCCTCCGAGGAGTCCTTGACCGCCGACCAGATCTGGGGCGCCGTCAACGCCCGCTGTGTCGACCCCGCCTTCCGGCTGGCCCTGCTCAGTCCCCTGGAGGACGTGCTGCGCAACGCCGGGCAGGATCCGACCCACTACGACCTCGACCACATCGTCAAGTTCGCCGACTACCCGAGTCCCGTCGCCTCCACCGGCACCGCCGGGTCCACGAGAGCCGTACCCGCTGCGGGAGGCGCCGGCGCCTCCGGCTCCCGACGGCGCTCGCGGCGGGCGCAGAGCCGAGTGGCACGGGAGGCCTCGGCGGCGACGTCCGGGCCGGCCACCACCGCGCTGCCCGACTCCGATGTCGTGTGGCCTCCACTCACCCCCGGACGTCGAGGCGGGCGCGCAACGCCCCAGGCGGGCTCCACGACTGTTCCTGAGCCGACTCGACCGGCGGTACCGGGGCCGGAGCCTGCGACAACGATGGCCGCCCCCCTCTCGCATGAGCCTGCGGCCGGACCGCCCCCTTCGACCCCTGCCCTGGGCGACCGGCCCAGCGGCGTGGAGCCGTCACCCACGGCGGCGGCCGTGCCCCCCGAGGCGCTGCCGTCCGACGCGCCCTCCGGACCGCTCACCGCCCCACTGGCCGACATCGAGTCGCAGGCAGTCGGGGCCCAGCAGGCACCGCCCGCGCAGCCCACACCGAGTAGCGGTTACTCCCAGCAGCCCCCCGCGGGCCCGACGAGTCACCGGGCGCCCGAGACTCACAGGCCCGTCTTCGAGGACCCGACCCCCAGTCGCATCTCCCGCCGTCGACGCACTCAGGCCGCCCTGACCGGTGCATCCATGCAGGCGGCCGCTGTTCCGGATGCGGTCACGGTCTCGGGGACGGCGCCGGCATCGCCCCCGGCATCCTCAGCGACTCAGTCCTCGGGGGCGTCGACGGCGTCGGCCAACACCGAGGAGACCGAACCCGTCCTGGCCCCGACTCTCCCCGGGACGCCGACGACCGGGCGCCACGTCACCGATTCGCGCTTCTCGGCCGCACCAGGCGCCCCCGAGGCGCCCGCGTCACTGGCCGCCCCGGCTGCGTCCGCCACCGCTGCGCAGGCGGGGCTCCAGCCGGCGCAGCCGGGCTCCGAGCACACCGGCACCCACGCGACCCCACCGTCCACGCGCCAGGACGTGTCACCCACGAGGGCTGCGGCAGTATCCGCGCAGACCGTCACCGTGCCCACAGGCCCTCAGCCCTCCCCGATCACGGCCGCCGGTCCGACGGGGACGACCGGCTACGGTTTCCTCCCACCTCAGGGCGCATCCCAGGCGCCCGCCCAGGTGCCGGGGGGCATCAGCCATCCCGTACCCGTCCCCTCCACATCCCAACAGGCTGAGCAGTCCTCCGCTGTGGCCGCTGCCGGCGCCGTCCCCGCCGACGCCGTCGGAGCCCACCGGGCGGCAGCAGTCATGGCCACGACAGCCCGCGCGGCCTCCCCAACCGGCCCGGCACAAGTGGTCGATTCGGATGCGCAGGAGACCATCACGGTTCCTACCACCCCCTCTGCTGCGACGGCCATCCCGACGACGGCGTCCTGGTCCTCGGCTCCGCCGTCCCTGCAGGACTCCGGTCGAATCCCTCGAGCACGCGGCGCCTGAGCCCGGCCTCGGGTACTTCTCCCCATCCCGTCACGGCTTGACGCCCCGACCTGCGTGGCAGAATCCAGGTGTTGGAGACCAAGGGGCCTCCACGGAAAGGGACTGGTGTGGGCATCTTCGCCTGGTGCGCGATCATCGGCTGCACCACCCTGGTGATCGGCATCCTGTTCGACGGGCTGCTGGACGCCTTCCTCCCCGATGGGCTCGTGCCGATCCTCGCTCTGCCGGTGGCCGTGTTCGGCGCCATCGGCATGGGGGTGACGGTGACGGGATCGGCGGCCGCACAGGTGCCGGCGGCCGTGCTGTGGGGCGTTCCCGCAGCAGCGGCTCTCGCATCCGGCGCGGCCATGCGCTGGTTGTGGAACCGTCTCAGGCGCTCCATGCCGTTGAACACGGCTCCGCCCACCGCCGCGGAGCTGGTCGGCGAGAAGGTCACCGTCCTGTGGTGGAAGGACGGCGGCGGCGAGGTCCGCGCCATCACGCGAGGTCATCAGCTCACCTTGCCGGCGCGCTCCGAGGAACCGCTGCGCTCGGGCCAGAGCGCCTGGGTGCTCGACGCCGTCGACTCCACCCTCGCCATCGCCCCCTGGGAGCAGATCGGCGGCTGAGCCCACTGGGGGCCGATGACGGACCCCAGGCTCACACCCGTTGCTCGCGTCGCTTCCTTCCCTCATCCTCCCTCATCCCATCTCCCCACATAGAAAAGGAACATCGCATGGGTATACCAGTCATCGGCGTTATCGCCGTCGTCGCCATCATCGTGCTGTCGGCAGTCGCCTACCTGTTCAGCCGAATCGTCGTCGTCCCCTCCAACCTCACCGGCCTGATCTCCGGGTCGAACCGGGGCACGGTCAAGATCATCCACCCCGGTGGGCGCGACTTCGTCCTGCCGGTCATCCAGTCCATCCAGTACCTGCCCTTCACCCAGACCACAATCGGTTTCAAGGTCACCGCCGAGGACGAGAACAAGATCCATGTCAACGTCGCCGCCGTGGCCGCCGTCAAGGTGGGTGACTCCGACGAGCAGGTGCGTGCAGCCGCCAAGCGCTTCCTGGGCAAGCCCAACACGGACCAGGCCATCGCCGACTCCGCACGGGAGGCGCTCATCGGCTCCCTGCGCTCGATCATCGGCCACATGACGGTCACCGACCTCATCTCCGACCGCGATGCCCTTCAGCGCAACGTCTTCGACGACGCCAAGAGCATCATGGCCAACATGGGCCTGGAGATCGACATGCTCCAGGTCTCCGAGATCACCGACGCCGGCGGTTACATCGAGTCCCTGGGCGTGCCCGAGCAGCAGCGCGTCGAGAAGGACGCCCGCATCGCGCGGGCCAACGCCGAGCGCGAGGCCCGCGACGCCGAGGTCACCTCCCGTCAGCAGATCGCCGAGCGCGAGCGCGACCTGTCCCTGCGTCAGGCCCAGCTCAAGGCCGAGACGGACAAGGCCCAGGCCGACGCCGACTCCGCCGGCCCGATCGCCCGCGCCGCCAAGGAGCGGGAGATCGCCATCATCGGGCAGGAGGCAGCCGAGGCCAAGGCCGCCCTGACCGAGCGCGAGCTGGACTCCACGGTACGCAAACCCGCCGACGCCGCCCGCTACCAGCGTGAGCAGGAGGCTCAGGCATCCAAGACCGAGGCGCTGCTGCGCGCCCAGGCCGAGGCCGAGCGCACCCGCCTGGATGCCGAGGCCCAGGCTCAGGCCACCGTGGCCCGCGCCGAGGCCGAGGCCAAGGCCACCGCAGCCCGGGCCCGCGCCGAGGCCGAGGCCATCGCGGCCCGCGGTCAGGCCGAGGCCGACACGATCCGCGCCGCCGGTGAGGCCGAGGCCAAGGCCATGAGCGACAAGGCCGATGCCCTGGCCAAGTACGGTGAGGCCGCCACCCGCCAGATGCTGCTGGACAAGGCCCCCGAGATCGCCCGGGCCCTGAGCGAGCCGCTGGCCAGCGTGCGCGACCTGTCGATCATCTCCACCGAGGGCGCCTCCGCCCTGCCCAAGGCCGTGGCCAGCAACGTCGAGCAGCTCGATGTCATCCTGCGCAGCCTCGTGGGCACCGGCCTGACCGACATGGTGGGCGGCCACCTGCCGGACTCCGGCGCCTCCGTCGACCACAATGACAGCGACGGCAGGACCAGGGCCGACGTCGTCGAGCACCCGGCGGACTGACATCCGGCCGGTCCGCAACAAATCGGGATCCCCGACGTGGCCGGGTGCGGAATTTCTCCACTCGACCGCACCCGGTCACGTAGCATGTCCCCCGTCATACCCAGCAGAGTCAGTACCGGGCAGGTCACCATGCGTCGTCGCATCTTCCTCACCGCCGCACTCGGCGCCACCATGAGCGCCAGTGCCCTGTCCTTGAGCGGCTGCGCGACCATCAGGCAACGCATCGCACGCACGTTGATCCCCCAGCCCCCCACTGTCCTTCACGCGTCACTGTCCACACCCCCGAAAGCGACCGCCGTCCCGACCAACTTCGGCAGTGAGGCGGTGTGGCCCCTGCGCATCAAGGAGAACCAGAATCATCCGTGGCCGACCAACGCGATGATCGAGACCACCCACGGCTCCTTCCTCATCGCCTATGACGTGAACAGCGACGACGACACCGCTGCCCTGTCCGGCGACCGCCCCATCATCGTGGACCTGAAGGGCCCGAAGACCTACACCCTCGTGCCGGACGACTCCGAGCACGGGTATCGCATCGAGCCGATGACCGTTCCCCAGGTCGGCGGCATGCCCACAGCAAACCGCGTCGACCCCAGCCGTGGCACGCTCATCACCGAGCAGTTCACCAGCGCCGCTACGTGCGACGACGAGTTCGCCTACCTCATCACCGGCCGCGAGGACGTCGCCGACCAGCGCCCCGAGAACCGGGGACGAGTCAGTCTGCTCAAGATCCGTCTGGCCGACCGCCGCATCGTCGCCAGCACGGTGCTCGGGGAGAATCTTGCCCTCAAGACGCGGGAGTCGACGTATCGCGCCGGATCCTCGATCAAGATGACCTCCGACGGCACCGGTCTCCTGGTCACCAGCAGCATCCCGCACCGAGCGCTTCGACTGTCGGCGAAGGACCTGTCCGTGCAGTTTGACCTGGCCTCGACCACGTCCCAGAACTTTTGTGCGCTGGAGGGCGGCGAGGCGGTGGCCCTGCTCAGTGACGACGAGAAGGTACAGACGGCCATCGTCACCCTCACCGACGGTGTCACCCACCCCATCGAGAACGTCAGTGCCCGGCTCGTGCACCAGGGCTACCTCTACGCCGTCGACAGCCACACGCATGAGCCGCCCTACCCCGAGTTCAGCATCAATCTCGCCACCGGTGAACGCACCGATCTGACGGACCTGCCGGCAGAAGGGGAGGACAAGCACGCGACCCTCACCGCGAGCAACGGGTACGTCATCAGGATGACCAACTACATCCAGGTCCGCAAGAACGGCTCCGCGACCGCGCTGCTCACCCGGAAGTCCACGGAGCAGGAGTCCTACAAGAGTGCGGCGATCTACGGCTCCATCCTCTATCTCGCTCTCAATGGCGGCCGTCTGCGCCTCATCAACCTGGACACCGGCAAGGTGATCCTGGAGTCCCCGACCGGAGGCCAGCACGAGATGGTGACGGTGACGCCCTACGGATTCTGCAACGTGGCCGGCTTCTACCCGGCCACCGCCTGGAAGTCCTGAGCCCGCGGCCGATCATGCCCTCGGGCCGCTCGGGCACTCAGATGTCCTCGAGAATCTCACCCTTGGTCTCACGGGCCAGCAGGTAGATGCAGCCGCCCAGGGCCAGCATGGCCGCGAAGAAGAGGAAGGCCGGGAAGACGGCCGCCAGCGGGTGCGCCAGCTCCTGAAGGCTGCCGGAACCGATCATCGCCCCCATGAGCAGGGGGCCGATGATTTTGGCGGTCGCGCCGATCCCGTAGCCCAGACCCAGCCCCGTCCCCCGGGCATCGTTGGGGAACTGCTCCCCGCCGAAGGCGTTGAGGATCCCGAAGGCCCCGTCACCGAAGCCCATCGTGATGCAGATACCGGTGAAGAAGACGATCCACGAGGTCTCCCAGTGGGCGGAGATGGCCACGATGACCGCACCCAGCGCACCGATGATCCCGAAGGAGAACATCGTCCAGCGCCGCCCGATCCGGTCGGCGAGCCAGGCCGAGGCCAGGCGCCCGAGCAGATCCACCAGGGAGACCCCCATGAAGAGCGTCCCCACGGCGTCGGAGCCGATGTCGGTGAAGCCGACCTCCAGAAGCGTCTGCCCCCAGGACTGCACGGTGAATGAGCCCAGGATGAAGCAGAAGGAGCCGACCGAGACGATGAGCAGGGGCCTGAGGTGCTTGCGCAGCAGCTCGAGGTAGGCGATACGCGGCCCGGCCTCCACAGGCGGCAGGGCACCGACGGCGTCGGGGCTCAGCTCCAGGGCCCAGGCGATGGACTCGCGGGCCTCGCGCTCGCGGCCCTGGGACAGCAGGAAGCGGGGAGACTCCGGGACGACTCGGATCCAGGCCAGCAGGATGATCGGAAGGACCCCCAGCGCGATGAGACCGCGCCAGTTGTCATGCAGGATCCGCTGCGCCAGGGAGCCCAGGAAGAGCCCCAGCGGGATGAACGCCGATCCCAGTCCGGCCAGCAGACCGCGCTGCCTGGTGGGCACGAACTCCTGGACGTAAGGAATGGAGACGATGTTGAGGCCCCCGACGCCCACACCGACCAGCACCCGCAGGAGGGCCAGCATCATCCACCAGCCGGTGGGGGTGAACACCGAGGCCAGGGTGAAGACGGTGAAGAGCAGGACGCACCAGAAGAAGGTGCGTCGTCGGCCCATCCGGTCGGCGGCCCGGCCCCACAGGACCGAGCCGAGCACCGTCCCGAGCCCGGAGCAGGCCAGGATGACACCGGTCTCGAAACCGCCCAGGCTCCACTCCTTCTGGAGCTGGACGACGGCGAAGCCGATGAGGAACATGTCGAAGAACTCAGAGACGTTGGCGACGATCGCCAGAGCGATGACGCTTCGCTGGTGACCCGTCAGGGGCCGGGAGTCGATCTGCTCCAAAGCGCTCCCGCAAGCCGCTGCCGGTGCCGCGTGTCTCGTTGCTGTACCCATATGCGGCCCAATCTACGGTGAAGGGCGGCTGCACCCGGGAACAACCACCGGGGTGAAAGACACACGCGTCCATCCGTGTACTTGCCCGCCCCCACGGAAGCGGGAAGGATCATCCCTGATGCCCGCCCACGGATGCACCGCGATGCACAGCGTCACGGCGCCCGTGGCCGCGAGCAATATGCACCCTCATGCACAAGGAGTCCTCAGTTATGAGCGCTGAGCCGCTGCTCACCGACCTCGACCGTCAGACCATCGCGGTGTCCAAGGCCCTGGCCGCCGACGCCGTGGAGAAGGCGGGGTCGGGGCACCCCGGTACGCCGATCTCGCTGGCGGGGGTGGCGTGGCTGCTCTACCAGCGTGAGATGGTCCACGACCCGGCGGATCCGGGCTGGCTGGGACGGGACCGGTTCGTCCTGTCCATCGGGCACGCCTCACTGGTGCAGTACATCCAGCTGTTCCTGGCCGGCTACGACATCGCCCCGGAGGGCTTCACGGCCTTCCGCTCCCCGGCAGGACTGCCGGGCCACCCCGAGTTCGGCGAGGTCGCCGGGGTGGAGACCACCACCGGTCCGCTGGGGGCGGGCTTCGCCAACGCGGTGGGCCTGGCGATGGCGGCGCGCCGCGAGCACGGGCTGCTCGATGCCGCCACCCCGCTGGGCGAGTCGGTCTTCGACCACTTCGTCTACACGATCCTCGGCGACGGCTGCATGCAGGAGGGCGTGACCTCGGAGGCCGCCTCCCTGGCCGGCTCCCAGCAGCTGGGCAACCTCATCGCCGTCTACGACGACAACGACATCTCCATCGAGGGCGACACGGACATCGCCTTCACCGAGGACGTCTCGGCCCGATTCGAGGCCTACGGCTGGCAGGTGCTCGACGTCGACTGGCGCACCGGTCCCGACGGTTACGCGGAGGACCTTGAGGCACTGCACGAGGCCATCGTGGCGGCCCGCGCCGAGAGCACGCGTCCGTCGCTGATCCGTCTGCACACGATCATCGCCTGGCCTTCCCCGACCAAGCAGGGTCAGGCATCCTCCCACGGCGCCAAGCTCGGGGCCGAGGAGATCGCCGGGCTCAAGCGGGCCCTGGGCCTGGACCCCGAGCAGAGCTTCATCCTGCCCGACGACGTCGTCTCCCACGCCCGCAATCGGGCCGCCGAGAACGCCCGGGCCGCACGAGCGGGCTGGGACGAGCGCTTCTCGGCCTGGCAGCGGGCCAACCCCGCCGGCGCCGCACTGCTGGAGCGCCTTGAGGCCCACCGCCTGCCCGAGGGCCTGGAGGCGGCCCTGCCGACCTGGGAGGTGGGTGAGTCGCTGGCCACCCGTGCGGCGTCGGGCAAGGTGCTCTCCGCCTTGGCCGGTGTGGTGCCCGAGCTGTGGGGCGGGTCGGCGGACCTGGCCGGCTCGAACAACACGACCATGGCCGGCGAGCCCTCCTTCCTTCCCAGTGCCCTGGCGCAGTCCGAGGGCGATGGGCCCTTCGGGCGCACCCTCCACTTCGGTGTGCGCGAGCACGCCATGGGCTCGATCCTCAACGGGATCGCCCTGGACGGGCTCACCCGGCCCTACGGGGGCACCTTCATGGTGTTCTCCGACTACATGCGTCCGGCCGTGCGCCTGGCGGCGCTCATGGGGATCGGGCCGGTCTTCGTGTGGTCCCACGACTCCATCGGGGTCGGCGAGGACGGTCCCACCCATCAGCCCGTCGAGCACCTGGCGGCGCTGCGCGCGATCCCGGGTCTGGCCGTGGTGCGCCCCGGGGACGCCAACGAGACCGCCGCGGCCTGGGCCGAGATCCTGCGCCGTCACGACGAGCCGGCCGGCATCGCCCTGTCGCGTCAGAACCTCACCGTGAGCGCCTCAGCCACCGCCGCCGCCGAGGGCGTGCGCCGCGGCGCCTACATCCTGGCCGAGGCCACCGACGCCGATGGCCGGCACACGGCCCCAGAGGTCGTCCTGGTCGCCACCGGCTCCGAGGTCGGGGTGGCCGTGGCCGCCCGAGACATCCTCCAGGAGCAGGGCACCCCCACCCGGGTGGTCTCCGCCCCCTGCCTGGAGTGGTTCGCCCAGCAGGACGCCGCCTACCGGGACCAGGTGCTGCCGGCCGGCACCGCCAAGGTCGCCGTCGAGGCGGGCATCGCCCTGGGCTGGCGAGAGATCGTCGGCGACGCCGGCGAGATCATCTCCCTGGACCACTACGGCACCTCCGCCGCCGGCACCACCCTGTTCGAGGAGTACGGCTTCACCGGGCAGAACGTCGCTGAGCGGGCACGTCAGGCCCTGGCCCGCACCCGCGGCTGACGCCCACCCCACTCACCACCACCGAGCCGGGCATCTCTCGCGTCGTCCTACTTTTCTGTAGGGCTACGCGAGGGATGCCCGGCTCGACATGAGAGCAACAAATGTCACGGGGGTACCCCTCCCCATCACGAGAGAGTGACCTACCGGCCGATTTTGGGCACGCTGGGAACCGGCCGCGCCACCTGGCGCATCCCGCCACAACGATCCCAGACACAGAAGAGGCCTCTCTCATGAGCGCACAGCCACCCGCCCAGAACACTCCCCAGACCCCCGGCACCAATGACTCCGGCGAGGAGCAGCCCCTGCGCACGCGCTACTACCTGCTCATCATGACCGCCATGGTCGTGATCGGCATCGTTATCGATATCGCGATCTTCATCGGAATCATCACGAATGCCGAGGGCACAGTACGCATCCCCTACCTGGTCTTCATTCTCCCAGTCGTCGTGGCCCTGGGAATCGGACGATTCGCCGACGCCGCCCTGGCCAGGAAGTCTCCCCACCTGGTACCCGGCTACGTGGCTCCGCACTTCCAGGGCGGGCACGCCCCTCAACAAGGCCAGTACGGCCAGGCGCAGTACGGCCAGCCGGCCGCCCAGCCGATGGCGCCGCAGAACTCCGGCTACGGCCAGGTGCCCGGTCAGCAGGCGACTCAGAGCGCACCGCAGCAGCCGCAGTACGGACAGGCCCCCACCGACCAGGATCCCCGGAACCAGCAGCCCTACGGTCAGAACGGATACACGAGCTGACCTTCGACAGTCAGTCCCACACACCCGACTTCACGTTGGAACATCCTTCCAGCACCTCAGAGAGGACTTACCTCATGAGCACAGCTCACGTCCCCCAGAACGCCGGAGGCACCGGCGACAACGAGTCCGCCGAGGATGAGATCACGATCCGTACCCGCCTGTTCTACCCGCTGTTCGGGATAGCGGTGATCATCGGCGTCATTCTGGACGTCTTCATCCTCATCCTCCTCAACACCTACGTGCCGGGCAGAGCGAGGACTCCCTTCTGGATCTTCATCATCCCCATCGCGATCCTCGTATTCCTCGTCTCCTTCGTCGACGATGTCCTGGCCAAGCGCTTCCCCAATCTGGTTCCCGAGGAACTGCGCCGACAGCTGGCGGCCGCCGAGGCGGCGAAGGCCGCTGGGGCATCCCAGCAGCAGGGATACCCCCAGATGCCCGGGAACCCGGTGCAGGCGCAGGCTGCCCCGCAGTACCAGCCCTACCCGGGTACGGCCCCTGTGCAGCAGAGCGACGGTCAGCCCCAGTACCGGCAGCCGACCGCCCAGCCGATGGCGCCGCAGAGCACCGGCTACGGCCAGGTGCCCGGTCAGCAGGCGACTCAGGGCGCTCCGCAGCAGGCCCCGCACGGTCAGCCACAGCAGCCGGGCCAGGTGCCGCCCACCGACCAGGATCCCCGGATTCAGCGTCCCCACGGTCACGGCGGGCAGCCGGGTCAGACCGGTTCGGTCGGATACTGAGGCCCGGAAGGCGCCCAGCAGATGCCTGAATAGATGTCGGTGGGGCCCGATACTCTCCCGTCATGCCCGCATCGAAGAGTCCCAAGGCCCCCAAGGTCTCCTACTGCTGCACCGAGTGCGGTTGGTCCAGTCCCAAGTGGATGGGCCAGTGCCGGGAGTGCCGTGAGTGGGGAACCCTGGAGGAGACTCAGGCCCTCGGCGCCTCGGGTGGGGGTGCTGGTGGCTCCCTGACCGCCGGCGCCGTGCGGCCGACGGTGGCCGCCCGCCCCATCGGGGAGGTCAGCGCCACGGAGGCCAGGGCCCGCCCCACCGGGGTGGGCGAGCTGGACCGGGTCCTGGGTGGCGGGATCGTGCCGGGCGCCGTCGTGCTGCTGGCCGGCGAGCCCGGTGTCGGCAAGTCCACGCTGCTGCTCGACGTCGCCGCGAAGGCCGCCGCCGTGGCTCGCGAGCGCGGGGACGGGCCGGTCCTCTATGTCACCGGGGAGGAGTCGGCCTCGCAGGTGAGGCTGCGGGCCGAGCGCATCGACGCCCTGGATCCCGGGCTGCTCCTGGCCGCGGAGACCGAGCTGGGGGCCCTGCTGGGGCACGTGGAGGCGGCCGGCCCCTCCCTGCTGGTGGTGGACTCGGTCCAGACCATCGCCTCGGCTCAGGTCGAGGGCAGTGCCGGGGGCGTCACCCAGGTCCGGGCCGTGGCCGGCGCACTCATCGCGGTGGCCAAGGAGCGCAATATCCCGGTGCTGCTCGTGGGGCACGTGACCAAGGACGGCGGGATCGCCGGCCCCCGGGTCCTGGAGCACCTGGTCGACGTCGTCACCCAGTTCGAGGGAGACCGCCACGCGCGCCTGCGGCTGCTGCGGGCCGTCAA
Source organism: Actinomyces oris (assembly GCF_001937665.1). Classification (GTDB taxonomy): domain Bacteria; phylum Actinomycetota; class Actinomycetes; order Actinomycetales; family Actinomycetaceae; genus Actinomyces; species Actinomyces stomatis. Next base: position 218,475 of record NZ_MSKL01000006.1, read on the forward strand.
GAACCGCTACGGCCCCACCGATGAGGTCGGCTGCTTCGACCTGGGCGAGCGGGGCATCGTAGGACTGGCGGACCCCTCGGGCCTGTTCCTGTCCTCCGCCCGCTCTGAGGTGCCGGGCACATGCGCCACCGTGACCCTGGAGGGGCGCCGTCCCATGCCGGTGGAGATCCAGGCGCTCGTGGCCCCCACGAACGCCGGCTCCCCACGGCGCACCACCTCCGGTGTGGACCATTCGCGCACGGCTATGGCGCTGGCGGTTCTCAGCGCCCGACTGCGGGTGGACACCTCCAGCGCGGACGTCTACGTCTCCACCGTGGGTGGGGCTCGCGCCGTCGAGCCGGCCACGGACCTGGCGGTGGCCGTCTCCGTGGTCTCGGCCGCGCGCAACCTGCCCACGCCCGCAGGCCTCGTGGCCTTCGGCGAGGTGGGGCTCACCGGTGAGGTGCGCGCCACCGTCGGTATTCAGCGGCGCCTGGCGGAGGCCTCCCGTCTCGGCTTCGACCGGGCAATCGTGCCGCTGGCGGGCTCAGCCGAGCTGCGCGAGGTCGCCGGGATGCAGGTCCTGCCGGTCGCGCACGTGGGTGAGGCCATGGGGGCGGCACTCCCGCGCGGCTGACAGGACGGCACAGCAGCACAGAGGTGAGGGACGGATGCCGAAGCCGAGCAGGCAACGTTTCCGCCATGGATCCGCCTTGCGCCGCCAACAGACCGAGTGGTCCAGTGTGGGAAGGCCCTCTCCGAAGGTCGGCCCGCCTGCCGATACCATGGGGCCGTGAGCACCGGGGTGTGCGGGCTCAACCAGATGCCGTGAAACCCGAAGGGTCGGAGCACCGTCCACACCCCGGCAAGCACACTGTGCGATCCCTTCCCCAGGACACCGCGAGATCAGGAGAGATGATGATCGAGGCCGCTGGCCAGCTGCGCGAGACGCTTGCGCTCGTCGCTCCCGGCACCGTCCTTCGTGACGGCCTGGAGCGGATCCTGCGCGGACGTACCGGAGCGATCATCGTGCTGGGCTTCGACCCGGTCGTGGAGGCCATCTCCTCAGGCGGCTTCCACCTGGACGTCGAGCTCTCCGCCGCCCGCCTGCGTGAGCTGGCCAAGATGGACGGCGGCGTCGTCGTCGACATGGACACCGCCCGGATCCGGCGCGCCAACGTCCAGCTGCTGCCCAACGCCTCGATCCAGACCTCGGAGACGGGCATGCGTCACCGCACCGCTGAGCGCGTGGCCCGCCAGACCGGGTACCCGGTCATCTCCGTGAGCCAGTCGATGCGGATCATCTCCCTGTACGTCGACGGCAAGCGCCACGTCCTGGAGCCCAGCGAGTCGATCCTGGCCAGCGCCAACCAGGCCCTGTCGGCCCTCGAGCGCTACAAGGCCCGCCTCGACCAGACCTCCGCCGGCCTGGACTCCCTGGAGATCGAGGACCTCGTCACCGTCCGTGACGTCACCTCAGTACTCCAGCTCATGGAGATGGTTCGCCGCATCTCCGCCGACATCGACTCCTACGTCCTGGAGCTCGGCACCGACGGGCGTCTCCTGGCCCTTCAGGTCGAGGAACTCACCCGGGGCCTGCTCGCCGAGCACGGCTTCCTCCTGGAGGACTACCTGCCCGAGGGGCTGGACACGGCCACCGTGGATGCGCGCCTGAAGTGGGTGGGCTCCCCCGCCCTCCTGGACCTGGCGATGGTGGCGCGCTCCATGGGCCTGGGCGGCATCGACGGCCAGGACCTGGACGCTCAGGTCTCCCCGCGCGGCCTGCGGATCCTGTCCAAGATCCCGCGCCTGCCCGTGGTGACGGCGCGCGCCGTCGTCGAGCAGTGGGGGTCCCTGCAGGGGGTCCTCGGCGCCACCATTGAGGAGCTCGAGGCCGTCGAGGGGGTTGGCGCACAGCGGGCCCGGACCCTGCGCGACGGGCTGTCACGACTGGCGGAGATCTCCGTCGTCGAGCGCTACTCCTGAGCTCCTCTGCACCGCTGCGAGGCTCGCCGGCCGCCCCGGGGAGAGCGTCCCGGCCGCAGATGGCCGTCAGCCGACGACGAAGACCCGGTCCTCCGTCAGGTCCTTGCCCCCCATGACGAAGTGGAAACGGTAGGTCCCCGCGCCCGCGGTGCTGCCGGGGGCGGTCTGCGCCTGGTCCGCCGAGGGGCTCGCAGAGGAGCCGCCGGTGGCACTCGGGGTGGAGGAGGCCGACGCGCTGGCCGGGGAGGCCGGTGCGGCGTTGGCGACAGCGCAGTCGGAGGTGGCCGCATTTCCGTTCCAGGTCACGCTGACCTCCGCGGCCTTCCCGGCAGGCAGCAGAAGGGCCTTCTCAGTCTGGCCCACGGGGCATGTGACGGAGTCCCACACCTGCTGAGAGCCCGAGGAGACCCGTACCCCCAGCGCCTGGCTTCCGACGTCGAGCAGGCAGGGCACCGAGCCGTTGTTGACCAGGGAGATGGAGAAGGTCGCCCCGGCGCCCACACCGACGGTCTCGGGCCCCTGCACCGTGTTCGACAGGGTCGAGGGGTCGCAGGTTCCCGGCGTGGGGTAGACGGTGTGCACCTGAGCGGCGGCCCGCTCCTCATCCTGGCTGCGGATGGTGTGACGAACCCAGAGGTAGCCGACGACGATGGTCACGACGAGGATCAGGAGGATCAGCAGGACTCCGCCCAGCACCAGGGCACGGCGCAGACCGTAGCGGGGCTGGGGCGGGATCGGCTTGCGCAGGCGTCCGCTGCGGGGCTGGTCCGGGCCTTGTGGGACCGAGTCGGGGGAGCCGGTGAGCCGCCCGCCGCCGATGTGGGCCCACTGAATGCCCTTGCCCCAGCTGTTTCGACGACGATCGGAGCGAGCGGCCTGAGTCGAGCTCGTCCGGGCGGAGCGAGCGGTTCCCGGAGCGGCCTGCCGTGAGCGAGCCGTCGAGGATCCCTGGGCGCCCTGGGAGGGGCGGCGGTTCTTGCCGGCCTGGGAGGACTTGCCCGAGTGCCCGCCGGCGGGCCTGCCCGTCTGACCCGAGTGCAGGGGATGTCCGGTCGACTTGACTCCCGAAGCACGGCCCCCGCGCCCCTTGGCCTGGGAGGACCTGGCCGCCCCGCCGGAGCGGGAGGAGGAGGACTGTCCGCCCGACCGCGGCCCACCCGATCCGCCCTGCCGGAGGGGCCGGGACTGGGAGCCCGAGGACGAGCGCCCTGATGAGGAGCCCGCGCCGCGACGGGCCGAGCCTCGTCGTCCTGCGCTTTCCCCATGGTTGCGTCCGCGTCCTTTGGCCATGGTCACGACTCTACCGGCGTGACGGCCTCAGGACCGTGAGCGCCCCGCCCCGGCGGTGCGCGGATCGATACGCGGACTGGGCAGGCGGCTAGGGAAGCCGGTAGCTGGCGCCGTCGTCGTCGGTGGCGATGAGCCCGTCGGTCAGGAGCGTGGCCAGGGCGCGTGTGGGCTGATCGGGGTCGGGAGCGCCGCCGGAGGCTCGCACACCCGCCCTGGCGGCGCAGGCCATGAGCTCACCGGCGTCGACGGGCCGCCCGTCGGCGGCCTCCCGCAGGCGGGCCATGACCAGCCCCCGGGCCTGGCGGTCGGTGCCGTGCCAGGCCTGGGTGCGACGTCGGCCCGCGTGGATGTCCGCGGGGCGGCCGGCAGCCAGCCAGGCGCAGCCCGCCTGCCACGGGCAGGCGCCGCAGTCCGGTTCGCGGGCGGTGCACACCAGGGCGCCGAGCTCCATGACGGCCACCGACCAGTGAGCGGCGGTGGGGTCGTCGTCGGGCAGCAGGTTCAGTGCCCGCTCGCGCTCGGCCCGGTTGAGGCTGGGGGCGGGAAGGGCCTGGCCTCCGACGGCGCGGGCCAGGACCCGCCTGACATTCGTGTCCAGCACGAGGGCGCGGCGACCGTGGGCGAAGGCCATGACAGCGCCGGCCGTGTACTCCCCCACCCCGGGCAGGGCCAGGAGGGCGTCGAGATCGTCGGGCAGGACGCCGCCGTGCTGCTCGACGACGCTGCGGGCGCACTCGATGAGCCGCAGGGCCCGGCGTGGGTAGCCCAGGCGTCCCCAGACCCGCAGCACCTCGGCGGTGGGGGCCTGGGCGAGCTCGGTGGGGCCGGGCCAGCGCGTCATCCACTCCTGCCAGGCGGGGATGACGCGGGCCACCGGGGTCTGCTGGCTCATGACCTCCGAGACCAGGACCTCCCACGGCGTCGTACCGGGCCGGCGCCACGGCAGATCGCGGGCGTGGGCGTCATACCAGGCCATGACGTCCTGCGCCGAGGGCTCAGCCGGATCAGCGGGTGGCAAGGGCGATGCCGACAACGCGGCAGTAATCGTGTCATCAGAGGAGGGGCGGTCGGGCACGGGGGACACCGTAGCGGCAACGGCTTGGAGGCTCCGATGAGGGCGGACGGCAGGTCGCAGGCGTCCGCCCAGCGGACATCAGCACCGTACCGGTGTCGTCAGGTGCCACGACGCCCGGAGCTCTCGGGCATTGTGACAACCTCCTTCTTCAGGGACGCCCCAGGCCCTGACGGCGCTCCTGCCTCGCCCGGAGTCCCTGCTGGATGCCGAGGACGCCGCTCAGCTCGACGTACTCCCCCGTCTCCTGGGCGTATCCACGGGCAAGAGCCCAGGACCAGATGCGGTCCAGCTCGGCGGCCCCCTTGCGCTCCAGCGCCTCGCCGCTGAACCCGGACCAGCTCAGGCCGGTCAGGGCGATGGCCTTGCCGTCATTGTCGACGACATAGGCCTCGGCATGGCGGATCTGGGGTCTGCCGGCGGTGGCACTCAGGGCCGCAGGCGCACCGGAGACCTTGACGAACAGGCCCGTGCGCGACCGGGGCCAGGGGATGTCGCGGCCCCTGCCGCCAGCCCCCACGTGAATGCCAGTGGCGTCGAGCACCGTGTGCACCGACATGAGAAGCAGGACGCCGAGTACCAGGAACACCCCGAGCAGCAGCAGGATGACGAATGCAGTGATCGTTCCCTCATCACCGAGGTAGATGAGGTTCCATACCGCTCCGGCCAGGCATACCAGCCCGAAACCGCCACCGACGAGGAGCTGAATGCGGCTGGCGAGCGTCGCCGTGGGTTTGAGCACGACCTTGTCCTGCTCGACTGGGATCGGACCGAGCTGAGAGGGCCGGTACTCGGGCTGCGGGGTCGATGCCGTCGGCTGCTGACCGCCCGCAGCGCCATAGGCCGGCTGGTCGGCGCCGACCTGGCCGTACTGGACCTGAGGACCGGGTCGGCCATACTGGCTCTGTCGGGAGGTGACGCCGTACCGGCCGGGTTGGTCGGGCTGGAACGGCCGGCCGTAGGGACCGTTGACCGATGGCTGACTCATGAGCACTGTCCTCAAGGGGGCTTCGGATGCGCGGGAACGCGACAAGGCCTCGTCAGGCTACCGACTCGACCCCGCGGCAGCCCCAGGCAGAACTCCCCATCACCCTGAACAGTCCGTGATGGCTACCTGCCACGGGCGAGGCGGCGCAGCACGCGCACCCTCGGGGACCACGTCGCAGGACGGATGACCGTGCCGGTGGTCTCACGTTCGGCGTTGTCGAAGAGGTCCTCGACGACGGCGTCATGCAGAGGCTCGACCACGGCCGGGAACAGGAGACGCATGGCTCCGCGGGTACGGCCGATGAGGACGTGGCGGATACGCGTGCGCCTTTCGTCCAGGGCGTCGAGACTCAGCTCGTGGGCACCGATGATCCCCGTGCGGGGACGGAAGGTGAACCGCACTCGCCGGCCGGGCTCGTACTCGCTGACGTAGTAGTAGATGTCGTCATGCCCTCCATCAGCTCCCAGCGCCAGAGGCCGGTCCAGGACCATCGGTGGCCAGTACCGAGAGGGCCAGAGGCGATCATCCTTCTGCCCGAGCCCGTCGAGCAGGACGCCCAGGGGCTCGAGTGGGGCGTTGATGACGCGTTCGTGAACGTTGCGGATCATGGGTGCTCCTCCACGGTTGTCGCATGGCTGTCACACGATTGTCGGTTGCTCGTCCGAAGGATCGCGCCCGTTGCGCACCCAGTCGCAACGCAACCGGCCCGCTCGGCCCGGCCACTCAGCCTGATCTGCTCACAGGTGCAGGAGCATGCGGGCGTTGCCCAGGGTGTTGGGCTTGACCCGGGCCAGGTCGAGGAACGCGGCCAGGCCGTCGTCGTGAGAGCACAGCATCTCGGAGAAGACGTCCGCGCCCACCGGGGTGCCCTCGATCGGCTCGAAACCGTGGGATCCGAAGAAGGGCTCCTCGAAGGTCAGGCAGAACACCCGCTTGAGTCCCATCTCCCGGGCCTGCGCAATGAGCTCGCGCAGAATGGCCGAGCCGAGACCGGTCCCCACGGCGTCGGGGTGGACGGCCAGGGTGCGCACCTCGGCGAGGTCGTCCCACATGACGTGCAGCGCCCCACAGCCCACGATCCTGGGTGTGGCCGAGGCCTCTCCGTCATCTCCTCCACCATGCCCGACGACGCCGGGGATCTCCTCGGCGACGATGAACTCCTGAATGTCCTCGAAGTAGGAGATGAGGTCCTTGGAGACCAGGACGCGGCGTTCGGCATAGGGGCGCACCAGCTCGGCGATGGCGCGCACGTCCGCCGGGCGCGCCGGCCGCAGAATGCGGTGCGAGCCGTCAACCCCGTAGACCTCGGCCCGGTGTGTCGCCCGGCCGGCGGGCAGGTGTTCATTTGTCATGACAGCAGTGCTGTTCATCGTCGTCCGCATTCAGTAGGGCTCAGTTCTGGTCTTACGCCCCACGAGCCGGTGCACCACCGGCGACGTCGGAGCCGTGAGCAGACCGCAGCGCGATCCGGGCCCACATCCTGCCACGTTCGCGGCTCATCGAGAACCGCCCCCGGTCTGGCCGCGGGCCTCGGCGAGCTCCAGGACGGCGCGGGCGGTGGCGTCGTCGACGATGAGATCGGTGGCGGTCCGGGCGCGCAGCGCGGCCAGCAGGGCGCGGGCCTTCCCGGTCCCTGCGGCCACGCACAGGCGTCGTGGTATCCGGGCGAGCTGGGCGGGAGTCGGTCCGGTGGCCCGGGCGTTGAGAGTGATGTCGCGCCAGGAGCCGTCGGAGCGCAGCAGGACGGTGCACACGTCCCCCACCACGTTCTGGCGGCGCAGGACGGTCTGGTCCCGGGAGGTGAGGTGGCCGCCCTCGTAGACCTGGGAGGGCAGTGCCCCATTGAGGGCATCGAGGGCGCCGACGCCGAAGACGGCCAGGCTCGCGCGCCGCGCCACCGACAGGACCCGCTTGACCGAGCGCTCCGACCACATGGCCTCACGGGTGGCCACATGGTCGAAGAAGGCCGGCACCGGGAAGGAGATCGTGCGCGCCCCCAGCGACAGGCGCATCCGGGAGAGCACCTCACCGGCGCTGGGCCCCTCACGCACGGGATCCGAGGCGCCGTTGAGCTGGACGACGGTCAGTCCCGGGACCGAGCGCGAGGGCAGGGCGGCACTGACCTCCGACATGGTGGTGCCCCAGGCGACACCGACGACGACTCCCCCGGCACCAACGTCCTGGCCGGCCGCATCGGCCGCAGCGGACCCGCTCTGCTCGGCCAGGGTCTCGATGAGGTCGACCATGTGCGCGGCGGCGACGGAGGCGACCTGCTGGAGACGGTGGATCTCCGTGGTGCCCTCACGCACCGGGACGATATGCGTGCGAACCCCGAAGACCTGCGCCATCCGCCCCTCCAGGGAGCCGGCGCCACCGGGCTGGACGAGACTGACCCGCACGACGCCCTCCTGGCGGGCACGTGCCAGGAGCCGGGAGACGGTCGAGCGCGACACCCCCAGGTGGTGGGCGATCACCTCCATCGTCTCGCCCTGGACGTAGTACATGGAGGCCGCCTCATAGGCACGCAGGAGGCCGCCGGGGGCGGCGGCGCTCGCCGCGCTCCCGGCCGCGTCAGAAGCGGTTCTGCCAGTCACGTCATCCTCCTTCTCCTCCCGTCGACGACGGGGCTGTTCCACACAGCGGGGGCACGATCCTCCCGCGTGCGACATCGGATGTCCTGGCGAGGAGGACTGTCCGCACGGATAAGCGGACATTCTTGTGGATACCTCGAAAGCCATCTGCACATTGGTGCACGCACCTTGCGCATTCTCCCACCCACGACGGACAGTGGTGTCCGCCACCACAGTAGGGCCGTGCGAGCGCGACGGAACGCAGCGGGCCCCGGCACCGGAAGTCGGGACTCGGCCTGCACCCGGTCCGGCACCCCGGTCAACGCCGACCGGCCCCGTACAGCCTCATCAGTTCGACCTCACGACACGTAGGAGCCCAGGAGCCATGATCTCCACCCGCAAGCCCTCCTCCAAGAAGTCCTCCACCCGCGGCTCGGGGCCGGCCGGCCCC